>NZ_CACRUY010000067.1 GCF_902652685.1 Mycobacterium sp. Marseille-P9652 | reverse complement strand
GCGCTGCCTCAAACGCCGCCTGGCGCGCGTCGTCTTCACCCGACTGCGAGCCGACCACCACCCCCACCCCGCACTGCAAACAGCTGCCTAAACCTGCTCCTTGACATAGGAGCAACGCACGCTCGCGCCAGGGTAGACTCGGGTCCGCGTCGCACTCGGGCGGGAGAGTCCCGTGGCTGCCAGTCACGGGCGCCGAAGGAGCAACACCTCTCCGTCAACCTCTCAGGCACCCGGACCGCGCGGGTTAACGACGCCTCTGGAAAGCGGTGGTGACACACCCGCCGATGGGGAAAGGCGTTCGCGCCGAATCTCTCAGGCGCCCGGGCCCGGGTGAAGACAGAGGGAGAGGGCCGCTTAGTCCTCTGCCTTTGCCGTCGACACCAGGAGCCCGCCCCGTGCCCGACCAACCTACCTTCGCAGCGCGCCACATCGGCCCGGACGCCCAGGCCGTCGCCGCCATGCTCGCCGTCATCGGCGTCGACTCGCTCGACGAGCTCGCGGCCAAGGCGCTTCCCCACGGCATCCTCGACAGGCTCACCGACACGGGCGCCGCGCCGGGCCTCGACCGCCTGCCCGCGGCCGCCACCGAGGCCGAGGCGCTGGCCGAGCTGCGGGCGCTGGCCGACGCGAACACCGTTGCGGTGTCGATGATCGGGCAGGGCTACTACGACACGCTCACCCCGCCGGTGCTGCTGCGCAACATCCTGGAGAACCCGGCCTGGTACACCGCCTACACGCCCTACCAGCCGGAGATCAGCCAGGGCCGGCTGGAGGCGCTGCTGAACTTCCAGACCATGGTGTCCGACCTGACGGGGCTCGAGGTCGCCAACGCGTCGATGCTCGACGAGGGCACCGCGGCCGCCGAGGCGATGACGCTGATGCATCGCGCGGCCAAGGGGAACTCCAACCGGCTGGCCGTCGACGCCGACGTGTTCGCCCAGACGGCGGCGGTGCTGGCGACGCGCGCGGAGCCGCTCGGCATCGAGATCGTCACCGCCGACCTGCGCGAGGGCCTGCCCGAGGGCGACTTCTTCGGGGTGATCACCCAGCTGCCGGGGGCCAGCGGCCGGATCACCGACTGGGCCGGACTGGTAACGCAGGCTCACGACCGCGGCGCGCTGGTGGCCGTCGGCGCCGACCTGCTGGCGCTGACACTGGTCACCCCGCCCGGCGAGATCGGCGCGGACGTCGCGTTCGGCACCACCCAGAGGTTCGGTGTCCCAATGGGATTCGGCGGACCCCACGCGGGTTACCTCGCGGTGCACGCCAAGCACGCGCGTCAGCTGCCGGGCCGGCTCGTCGGGGTCTCGATGGACGCCGACGGCTCACCCGCCTACCGGCTGGCGCTGCAGACCCGTGAGCAGCACATCCGCCGCGACAAGGCGACCAGCAACATCTGCACCGCGCAGGTGCTGCTGGCGGTGATGGCCGCCATGTACGCCAGCTACCACGGCGCCGAGGGGCTGACGGGGATCGCCCGCCGCGTCCACGGGCACGCCGAAACCATCGCGGGCGCGCTGGGCGACGCGCTGGTGCACGACACCTTCTTCGACACCGTGCTGGCTCGCGTCCCGGGCCGGGCCGACGAGATCGTCGCGGCGGCCAAGGCGCAGGGGGTCAACGTCTGGCGCGTCGACGCCGACCACGTGTCGGTGGCGTGCGACGAGGTCACCACCGACGCCCACGTCGCAATCGTGCTCGACGCGTTCGGGGTCACGGCCACGGATCGGGCGACCGTCGACATCGCCACGCGCACGTCGGAGTTCCTGACCCATCCCGCGTTCACGCAGTACCGCACCGAGACCGCGATGATGCGCTACCTGCGGACGTTGGCGGACAAGGATGTGGCGTTGGACCGCAGCATGATTCCGCTCGGCTCGTGCACGATGAAGCTCAACGCCGCCGCCGAGATGGAGCCGATCACCTGGCCGGAATTCGGGCGGCAGCACCCGTTCGCGCCGGCGTCCGACACCCCGGGCCTGCGCCGGCTGATCGCCGACCTGGAGCGCTGGCTGGTCGACATCACCGGCTATGACGCGGTCTCGCTGCAACCCAACGCCGGATCGCAGGGAGAGTACGCCGGGCTGTTGGCCATCCACGACTACCACGCCAGCCGGGGCGAGCC
Source organism: Mycobacterium sp. Marseille-P9652 (assembly GCF_902652685.1). Taxonomy (GTDB): domain Bacteria; phylum Actinomycetota; class Actinomycetes; order Mycobacteriales; family Mycobacteriaceae; genus Mycobacterium. The sequence goes on along the minus strand of NZ_CACRUY010000067.1, from coordinate 19,863 downwards.
GCACCGCGACATCTGCCTGATCCCGTCCAGCGCGCACGGCACCAACGCGGCGTCGGCCGCACTGGCCGGCATGCGGGTGGTCGTGGTGGCCTGCCACGAGAACGGCGACGTCGACCTCGACGACCTGCGCGCCAAGGTGACCGAGCACGGCGAGCGGCTGTCGACGCTGATGATCACCTACCCGTCCACGCACGGCGTGTACGAGCACGACATCGCCGAGATCTGCGCGGCCGTGCACGACGCCGGCGGCCAGGTGTACGTCGACGGCGCCAACCTGAACGCGCTCGTCGGGCTGGCCCGCCCCGGGAAGTTCGGCGGCGACGTCAGCCACCTCAACCTGCACAAGACGTTCTGCATCCCGCACGGCGGCGGGGGCCCGGGCGTCGGGCCGGTGGCGGTGCGTTCGCATCTGGCGCCGTTCCTGCCCGGCCACCCGCACGCGCCGGAGTTGCCGACGGGGCACCCGGTGTCGTCGGCGCCGTACGGGTCGGCGTCGATCCTGCCGATCAGCTGGGCCTACATCCGGATGATGGGCGCGGACGGGCTCCGGGCGGCGTCGCTGACGGCGATCGCCTCGGCCAACTACATCGCCCGGCGCCTCGACGAATACTTCCCCGTGCTCTACACCGGCGAGAACGGCATGGTCGCCCACGAGTGCATCCTGGACCTGCGGGGCATCACCAAGGCGACCGGGGTGACCGTCGACGACGTGGCAAAGAGGTTGGCGGACTTCGGTTTTCACGCGCCGACGATGAGCTTCCCGGTGGCCGGGACGCTCATGGTCGAGCCGACCGAGAGCGAAACCCTGACCGAGGTCGACGCGTTCTGCGAGGCCATGATCGCAATCCGGCGCGAGATCGACCGCGTCGGCGCGGGGGAGTGGCCGGTCGAGGACAACCCGCTGCGGGGCGCGCCCCACACGGCCGACTGCCTGCTCGTCGCGGACTGGGATCACCCGTACACCCGCGAGGAGGCGGCCTACCCGCTGGGCAAGGGCTTCCGCCCCAAGGTGTGGCCGCCCGTGCGCCGCATCGACGGCGCGTACGGCGACCGGCACCTGGTGTGCTCGTGCCCGCCGGTGGAGGCGTTCGCCTAGCCGAAGCGCTCGGCGATGGCGCCGGCGATCTCGTCCGGCGCGTCCTCCTGGATGAAGTGCTTCGCGCCGGGCAGTTCGACCACGACGTGGTCGGGGAAGGCCGCGCGCATGTGCGGCAGCGTCGGGCCCGGCCGGAACGCGAAATCCTTCATGCCCCAGACGAACAGCGCCGGCTTGGCCCCGAGCCGCGCCGGCACCTCGTCGGCCAGCCGGGCCAGCAGCGGGTGGGCGGCCATGATCTGCTTGGGCATCTCCGCGACGCCCTTGCGGGCCTCGGCGCTGGGCTGCACGGCCCGGTAGTGCTCCATCACCTCGGGGCTGGGCCGGCGGGCGGTGCCCGCGGGCACCAGCCGCTCGACGAAGAAGTTCCGGTGCAGGATCGCGTATTGCAGTGGCGGGCTGGACATCACCCAGCTGAACATCTTGGTGCTGAGCACGTCGGTCGGCCAGAACCAGGTGTTGCCCAGCACGACGCCGCGCACGCGGTCGGCGCGCTGAACCGCGACCGCCATGCTGATGGGGCCACCCCAGTCCTGCCCCATGGTCAGGAATTCGTCGACCCCCAGGTGGTCGACGAATTCGCCGACCACGCGCGCGTGCTCCTCGATCGTGTAGCCGAATCCCGACGGCCGGTCCGACAGCCCGAACCCCAGGTAATCCATTGCGATGCAACGGAACCGGTCGCGCAGCGCCAGGATGATGTTGCGGTACAGGAAGCTCCACGTCGGGTTCCCGTGATAGAGCAGCAGCGGCGGACCGTCACCCTCGTCGACGTAGTGGATGCGTCCCCGCGAGCTGTCGAACCAGCGGGACTCGAACGGGTACAGCGCCGGGTCCGGGGTGAAGTCGATCCGCATGACGGCTGACCTCTCAGCTCAGGTAGGTGTTGATCGCCGCGGCGAGCTCGGGGGAGGCCGACGTGGCGAGGTTCTGGTATCCGCCGCCGCTGAGCTGCGCGACGGCCTCCCACGTCGCCCGGTCGGGGTCGGCGCCGAAGTCGATGACGTTGACGGCGATCGGCTTGCCCGGGTCGGCGCTCTTGCGGATGAAGTCCTGCAGCCCCGGCCCGTCCAGGGTCTGGTCGGTGTGCGGCCCGGCGGTTATCACCAGGATCGAGTTCGTCTGACCCGCACGATAATTCGTCTGCACATCCTGGTAGAGCAGGCGCAGCGTGGTGAACGAAACGGCCCCGCCGGCCGACGAGTACTGTTTGTCGAGCGCGGTCGCCAGCGCGGCCGACCGCGGCGGGCCGCCGGCGGGACCGACCGGGTCGGCCAGCGGGCCGCCGGGGACCTCCGAGCGGCCCTCGTGCCCGTCGAACGTCCACAGCCCGACGATCGCGGTGGGGGGCAGGGCCTTGATCTTGTCCTGAAGCGCGGCAATGACGTTCGCGAGCCGCGTCTTGCCGCCGTCGTCGCCCGGCATCGACTGGTCGAGCATGATCGTCGCGGCCAACCCGCTCGCCGGGGCGGACATCGCCTCGGCCAGGGTCGCGCGCGTCGCGTCGTCGCCCACCGACAGCGTGGCGGGCAGCGCCGGGAAGTTGGTGACGGGGCTGCTGGGCGGCTGCAACCCGTTCACCCGGAAGCCCGCCTTGGCCAGCTTGTCGAGCTGTTCGGGCTTGCGCAGGAACCGCGCGAACTCGCTGGCCGCCGACGTCTGCTCCGGCGTCAGCCACGAGCCGGCGAGCAGCACGGTCGGGTAGTCGGCGACGGGCGCCGGCCCCGCCGGCAGCCAGGAAGCCAGCGCGGACTTCGCGTCCGGCACCGACTGACCCCGCTGGAACAGCTGCTGCTCGGTGGTGACCACCGCGTGCACCGGCGCGGCGGCCGGGTCACCGGGTTTGAGGAGCGCGTTCATGGCCTCGTTGAGCGAGCCGTCCGCCAGCTTCGGCTGCGCGCCGAGCAGCGTCCGCACCGCGCCGACGCCCTGCGTCGGGGGCGCGCCCGCGGGCACCGAGGCGGACGCGACCGCCTCGCCGGCGAGCAGCGCCGCGTCGCCGTTGCCCGCCATCGGCACGGCCAGCCGCAGGGAGCCCCAGGTCGGCAGGTTCAGCGGCGCCAGGGCGGTCGGGTTCGTCTGCAGGCCCGGCAGCGCGGCCCAGTTCTGGTTGCCCAGGGCCTGCCGCAGCTCGGGCCGGACCGCGAGCACCACCGGCGAGCTCACCAGCGACCGGCTGTCGGTGATGGTCTTCTGGCCGGACGCGGCCGAGAGCCGCGCCGCGGAGATCGAGCTGCCCGGGATCCACAGGGCCGGCTGGCCGCCGAGGTCGGCGGGCCACTTGCCGATGAAGCCGCCCAGGACCGCGTCGGAACCGGCCGGCTTGACCCCGACCACCATGCAGTGGTCGCCGACCGGGCCCTCCGACGAATTGAAGCTCTCGGCCAGCTGCTGCACCGGCCCGGCGATCGACGGGGCGGCGACGACGGCGACCGGCTCCTTGCCCCCGGCGCACCGCTCCGCCGCCTGGTGGGAGCGGTGCGACAGCGCGTCGCCGAAGAAGCTCCACAGGATCACGGCACCGACCACCACGACGACGGCGACGAGGGCGACGATCACGCCGATGCTCACGCCGCGACGGCCGCCCTCGCTGCGGTGACCGCCCCGCCAGTCGGCGAGCCCCCGGTGCCCGGCACGGCGGAACAGCGACGGCGGGGACGTCGGCGGTTCGGCGGCCGCGTCCCCCGCCGCCCGCGGGGGAAACTCGGGGTAGTCGTCGGCCGTGTCACTCGCGAAGGCGTCGGCGGGGTAGCGGTCCTCGTCGGGTTCCCGGCCGGCGTCGTCGACGTCGTGGCCGGCGTCTTCCGCGCTGCCCGTCTCCGCGGGTTCCTCGGCGGGCTCGTGGGGTCGGTTGGTGGAGTCCTCAGGGTCGGGCAAACTGTGCCTACCCATAGTGGTGCCCGCCGCCTTTCCGTCGATCCCTCACGCGTTCGTCCCCAAACCCGGCGCTGATTCTAGTCACCGGCGCATCACCGCAGGTGGTGCCGGTCAGGCACCGCCGCCGGCGCGTGCCTTGAACTCGCGGCGGCGCCGATGCAGGATCGGCTCGGTGTAGCCGTTGGGCTGCTGCCCACCGGACAGGATCAGCTCCTGGGCCGCCTGGAAGGCGACGTTGTCGTCGAAGTCCGGGGCCATCGGCCGGTACTTCGCGTCGCCGGCATTCTGCTGGTCGACCTTGGGAGCCATCCGCCGCAGACTCGCCCGCACGTCCTCCTCGGTGATCACCCCGTGCTTCAGCCAGTTCGCCAGCAGCTGGCTGGAGATCCGCAGGGTGGCGCGGTCCTCCATCAGCGCGACGTCGTGGATGTCGGGCACCTTGGAGGAGCCGACGCCCTGGTCGATCCAGCGCACCACGTAACCGAGGATCGACTGGCAGTTGTTGTCGACCTCCTCGCGGATCTCCTCCGGCGCCCAGGCCAGCTCCTTGGCCAGCGGGATGGTCAGGAGTTGCTCGATGCTGGCCCGCCGCTTGCCGGCCAGCCCCTTCTGCACCTCGAAGACGTCGACCTTGTGGTAGTGCATCGCGTGCAGGGTCGCGGCGGTCGGGGACGGCACCCACGCGGTGCTGGCCCCGGCCTTCGGCTGGCCGATCTTCTGCTCGACCATGTCGGCCATCAGGTCGGTCATCGCCCACATGCCCTTGCCGATCTGGGCATGACCGGCGAAGCCGGTGGCCAGCCCGACGTCGACGTTGTTGTCCTCGTAGGCCAGAATCCACGGCTGGCTCTTCATCGTGCCCTTGCGCACCATCGGGCCGGCCTCCATCGAGGTGTGGATCTCGTCGCCCGTGCGGTCCAGGAACCCGGTGTTGATGAAGACGATCCGGTCGGCGGCGGCCTTGACGCACGCCTTGAGGTTGACCGTCGTGCGCCGCTCCTCGTCCATGACGCCGACCTTGAGGGTGGTCTGCGGCAGGCCGAGGACGTCCTCGACGCGGCTGAACAGCTCGGTGGTGAAGGCGACCTCGTCGGGGCCGTGCATCTTCGGCTTGACGATGTAGATGGACCCTGTGCGGCTGTTGGCCAGGGGTCCGTTGGCGTCGGACTCCTTGAGCCCGTGGATCGCGCAGACGCCCGTGAACAGCGCGTCCATGATGCCCTCGAAGACCTCGTTGCCGTCGGCGTCGACGATGGCGTCGTTCGTCATGAGGTGCCCGACGTTGCGCACGAACAGCAGCGCGCGTCCGGGCAGCACCAACTCGCCGCCATCGGGGGTGGTGTAGCGGCGGTCCTGGTTGGGCACGCGGGTGAACGTCTTGCCGTCCTTGTCGACCTCGGCGGCGAGGTCGCCCCGCATCAGGCCCAGCCAGTTGCGGTAGGCGGCGGTCTTGTCGTCGGCGTCGAGGGCGGCCACCGCGTCCTCGAAGTCGATGATCGTGGTGACCGCGGACTCCAGGACGACGTCCTTGATGCCGGCGCGGTCGGTCTTGCCGATCGGCGACTCCGGGTCGACGAGGATCTCGACGTGCAGGCCGTTGTTGATCAGCAGCACCGACCAGCTCGGCGAGCCCAGCTCCCCGGTGTAGCCGACGAACTTCTCCGGGCTGGCCAGCCCCACCGACCCGTCGCCGGTCGCGACCCGCAGTTGGCCCTCCTCGAGGCTGAGCCCGGTGGCGTCGGCCCACGAGCCGGACTCCAGCGGCACCGCCTCGTCCAGGAACGCGCGGGCGTAGGCGATCACCTTGTCGCCGCGGACCTTGTTGTAGCTGTCGCCCTGCTCGGCGCCGTCGGTCTCCGGGATGACGTCGGTGCCGTACAGCGCGTCGTACAGCGAACCCCAGCGGGCGTTGGCCGCGTTGAGCGCGAACCGCGCGTTGGTCACCGGCACCACGAGCTGCGGGCCGGCCGTCGTGGTGATCTCGGGATCGACGCCGGACGTGGTGATCGTGAAGTCGTCGGGCTCGGGGAGCAGGTACCCGATCTCGGTGAGGAATTGCCGGTAGGCCTCGGCGTCGATCGGCTCGATCACCCGCTGGCGGTGCCACTTGTCGATCTGCGCCTGCAGCTCGTCGCGGCGCGCCAGCAGTTCCTGGTTCTTGGGCGTGAGGTCGGCGACGACTTTGTCGACGCCCGACCAGAAGCTGTCGGGGTCGATGTCGGTGCCGGGCAGGGCCTCGTTGTTCACGAAGTCGTAGAGCACCCGGGCGACCCGCAAGTTCCCCACCGACACGCGATCAGTCATCTTTCTCCTCCAACATGGGCCGCTGTCCTCCACGTGGGCCGGGCAGCACGGCTCCGCCTTTCAAGGCCTTCCTAAGACCTTCCAAGAGCCCGTTCACGGGCATCGTCGTCAGCCTACCGACCGGCAACCCGGCGATCGTCATCCGGCCGCACCGCAAGGGCAGGTCAGACGGCGTTCCAGCGCAGGCATCGGGTCCCGGCCCATTCTCGACCGGGAGCCGTCGGGAATCATACGGCCTGCACGCCGGATGGCGGTCGCGCGCCGCCTACTGCGCCTCGCGCATGGTGCCGACGAGGTCCTCGACCAGATCCTCCATCGCCACCATGGCCACGACCGCGCCGGATCCCGCGCCGTCGGTCACCAGGGCGAGGTGGCTGTTGCTGCGCCGCATCCGGGAGAGGGCGTCGGCGAGCGGCAGCGATGCGGGAACCCGGGGCAGCGGGCGCACCAGCGCCGGGTCGAGCACCGTCCGCGGGTCGTCGACCAGCGTCAGCACGTCCTTGATGTGCAGATAGCCGACGAACCGGCCGTCGACGTCGGCCACCGGGAATCGGGAGTAGCCGGTCTGGGCGAGGGCCTGCTCGACGGCCGCGACCGTCGGCCCGGACCCGGGCGCGGCCACGGGGATCGCGTGGACGTCGGCGAGGGGCACCGCCACGTCGCCGACCACGCGGGTCCGCAGCTGCAGCGCCCGGGTGAGCCGGCTGTGCTCCTCCGGGTCCAGCAGACCCTCGGACCGGGATTCGGCGATCATCTGGCTCAGCTCGGCGGCCGAGACGGTGATGTCCAGCTCGTCCTTGGGCTCGACGCCCACCGCGCGCAGCACGAGGCTGGCGCACTTGTTGTAGAAGACGATGAAGGGCCGGGCGGCGCGCACGTAGACCAGGTAGGGCGGGACCAGCAGCATGGCCGTGCGTTCCGGGCCGGCCAGCGCGATGTTCTTCGGCACCATCTCGCCCAGCAGCACGTGCAGCGTCACCACGATCGCCAGCGCGATCGCGAACGACAGCGTGTGCAGCAGCGCCGTGGGGATGCCGGTCAGGCCCAGCGCCGAGCGCAGGGCGTCGGCGACCGCGGCCTCGCCGACGCGCCCGAGCAGCAGCGAGGCGACGGTGACGCCCAGTTGCGAGCCGGCCAGCATGGACGGCAGCTGCTCGCCGGCGCGGATCACGGTGACGGCCCGGGCCTTGCCCTGCTCGGCCAGCGCCTCGAGGCGGTCGCGCCTGGCCGAGATCAGGGAGAACTCGGCGCCGACGAAGAACGCGTTGACGCCGATCAGCGCGAGGGCGAGCAGGATTCCGAGGGCTTGGTTCATGCGGGGCTTTCCGGTGCCGCGGGCGCGTGGTCGGGCTGGCCCCCGCCGTCGAGCTCGGTCAGCTGCAGCAGGTCGATCCGGCGGCCGTCCATCTTCACCACCCGCGCCTGCCAGTGCAGCGAGGTGTCCAGCAGGCCGTCGGAGTCCAGCGCGGGCAGCCGCACGGTCTCGCCGGCCGCCGGGATGTGGCCGATCTCGCGCAGCACCAGCCCGCCGATCGTCTCGTACGGCCCCTCCGGCGCCCGGTAGCCGGTGGCGGCGGCCACCTCGTCGATGCGCAGCAGGCCCGAGACCCGCCAGCCGCCGCCGGCGACGACCACGTCGGGGGTGGCGTCGTCGTGCTCGTCGCGGACGTCGCCGACGATCTCCTCGATCAGGTCCTCGACGGTCACCATGCCGGCCGTGCCGCCGTACTCGTCGACGACCATCGCGGTCTGCAGCGGGTTGGCGCGGATCTCGGCCATGACCGCGTCGCCGTCCAGCGTGGAGGGCACGACGGGAACCGGCTGCGCGACCGTGGTGAGCCGCGTGCGCGCCCGCTCGGCGCGCGGGATCGTGAACACCTGCTTGACGTGCACGATGCCGACGGTCTCGTCGAGATCGCCGTCGACGACGGGGAAGCGGGAGAAGCCCGACTCGGCGGCCGCGGCCACCAGGTCGGCCACCGTGTCGTCGGTCTGCAGCGCCACGATCTTGGACCGCGGGGTCATCAGCTCTTCGGCCGTCAGGTCACCGAACTGCAGCGAGCGCCGCACCAGCGCGGCGGTGGCGGCGTCCAGCGCCCCGCTGCGGGCCGAGTAGCGCACCAGCGAAAGCAGTTCCTGCGGCGAGCGGGCCGACCGCAGCTCTTCGGCCGGTTCGATGCCCAGCTCCCGGACGATCCAGTTCGCCACGCCGTTGGTCAGGCGGATCGCCGGGGTGAGCAGCAGCGAGAACAACAGCTGGAAGCCGGCCACCGCCCGCGCGGTCGACACGGGACGCGCCACCGCGAGGTACTTCGGGACCAGCTCGCCGAACACCATCGACACCGAGGTCACCACCAGCAGCACCAGGAACGCCATGATGCCGTCGGCCACGCTGTCGGGCACGCCGATGGCGTCCAGCCAGGGGTGCGGCAGGTCGGCCACCATCGGGTCGGTGAGGTAGCCGGTGGCCAGCGTCGTCGTCGAGATGCCGAGCTGGGCGCCCGACAGCTGGAACGACAGCCGCTGCTGCGCGCGCTGGACCAGGCGATCGCGGCGGCCGCCCTTGCGGGCGTTGGCGTCCACGATGCCGCGGTCCGCCGCGGTCAGCGAGAACTCGGCCGCGACGAACACGCCGTTGCCGAAGATGAGCACGGCGATGGCGATGACGCTCGCCACGGTCACGGTCATGTTCATGAGGGGCCCGGCGGCCCGGGACACGCGGGTGGCCGCGCGGTGCGGAAGACGCCGGACGGCATGGCGGCCTCGACGCGTGCCTGCGGCACGTCAGCCCTTTCCCTCGATGCCGCGCAGCGCTTTGCTGCGCATGAATTCACATGCTAGCCAACGCCGGCGGTGCGGCCGGTACGGTCACCGGCGCTGCGCGCCTCACCAGCCCAGGGGCAGCGGGTGGCCCTCGGCGAAGCCGGCCGGAGACTGCACGCCGACGACGGCGCGCTCGTGCAGCTCGGACAGCGTGGAGGCGCCGACGTAGGTGCACGTGCTGCGCACGCCCGCGGTGATGTGGTCGAGCAGGTCCTCGACGCCGCCACGGTCGGGGTCCAGGTCCATCCGCGACGTCGAGATGCCCTCCTCGAACAGCGCCTTGCGGGCGCGGTCGAATGCGGTCTCGGCGCCCGCGCGGGCGACGACGGCCCGCTTGGACGCCATGCCGTAGCTCTCCTTGAACGGCCGGTTGTCGCGGTCGCGCATCAGGTCCCCGGGCGACTCGTAGGTGCCGGCGAACCACGAGCCGATCATCACGTTCGACGCCCCGGCGGCCAGGGCCAGCGCCACGTCGCGCGGGTGCCGGACTCCGCCGTCGGCCCACACGTGCCCGCCGAGTTCCCTTGCGGCCGTCGCGCATTCGAGGACGGCGGAGAACTGCGGGCGGCCCACGCCGGTCATCATTCGGGTGGTGCACATCGCGCCCGGGCCAACGCCGACCTTGACGATGTCGGCCCCGGCGCCCAGCAGGTCGCGGGTGCCCTCGGCCGAGACCACGTTGCCCGCCACCAGCGGCACACCGAGGTCCAGGGACGCCACGGCCCGGATCGCGTCCAGCGTCTTCTCCTGGTGCCCGTGGGCGGTGTCGATGACCAGCACGTCGGCTCCGGCCTCGGCCAGCGACCGGGCCCGCGCGCCGACGCCGCCGTTGATGCCGACGGCCGCGCCGATGCGCAGCCGGCCGCGCGCGTCGGTGGCCGGGGTGTACAGCCCCGCCCGGATGGCGCCGGTGCGGGTCAGCACCCCGGCCAGCGTGCCGTCGGCGTGGGTCACCACCGCGACCCCGATGTGGGCGTGCTCGAGCAGGTCGAAGATCTTGCGCGGCTCCGCGCCCGCGGGGGCCGTCACGAAGTCGGTCACGGCGACGTCGCGCACCCGGGTGAAGCGGTCGACCCCCTGGCAGGCCGCCTCGCTCACCAGCCCGATCGGGCGGCCCTCGAAGGCCACGACGGCGTGCCCGTGGGCGCGCTTGTGGATCAGCGCCGTGGCGTCGGACACCGAGTCGTCGGGCCCCAGCACCACCGGGGTGTCGAGCACCAGATCGCGGCTCTTGACGAACTCGACCGTCTGCTGCACCGCCGTGATCGGCAGGTCCTGCGGCAGAATGACGATCCCGCCGCGCCGTGCCACGGTCTCGGCCATCCGCCGTCCGGCCACCGCCGTCATGTTGGCGACCACCACCGGGATCGTGGTTCCCGAGCCGTCGGTGGTGGCCAGGTCGACGTCGAAGCGGGAGGCGACGTCCGACCGGTTGGGCATGACGAAGACGTCGTTGTAGGTCAGGTCATGCGCGGGCCGATGCCCGTCCAGAAATCTCATCGCAGTGCGTGTACCCCGTTATGCCTACGCGGGCACTTCGCTGCGGTCACCGCTCCACAGGGTGTGGAAGCGCTTGTCCGGGTCGTCGTCGATGCGCCCGTAGGTGTGGGCGCCGAAGAAGTCCCGCAGGCCCTGGGTGAGCGCGGCGGGCAGCCGCTCGGTGCGCAGCGCGTCGTAGTAGGACAGCGCCGAGGAGAACCCGGGGATCGGGATGCCCAGCTGCGTCGCCGTCACCACCACGCGGCGCCAGCCGTCGATCGCGGCCTCGATCGCGGCGCGGAAGTACGGCGCGACGATCAGCGTGGGCAGGTCGGCGTCCTCGTCGAACGCCTCCTTGATGCGGTTGAGGAACTTCGCGCGGATGATGCAGCCGCCGCGCCAGATGGTGGCGAGGTCGCCGGGGGTGATGCCCCAGTCGTACTCGGCGCTGCCGGCCTGGATCTGGTTGAAGCCCTGCGCGTAGGCGATGATCTTCGACGCGTACAGGGCCTGGCGGACGTCCTCGATGAATTGTGTTGCGTCGGTTGGCTTCTCGCCGAGTTGACCCGAGGCCAGGCCGGTGGTGGCCTTGCGCTGGGTCACCGAACCGGACAGGGCGCGGGCGAAGACGGCCTCCGCGATGCCGGTGACCGGGACCCCGAGGTCCAGCGCCGACTTCACCGTCCAGCGGCCCGTGCCCTTCTGCTCTGCCTCGTCGAGGATGACGTCCACCAGCGGCTTGCCCGTCTTGGCGTCGTTCTGGCGCAACACCTTCGCGGTGATCTCCACCAAGAAGCTGTCCAGGTCGCCCTTGTTCCACTCGTCGAACACGTCGGCGATCTCCCCGGCGGTCTTGCCCAGGCCGTCGCGCAGCAGCTGGTAGGCCTCGCCGATGAGCTGCATGTCGGAGTACTCGATGCCGTTGTGCACCATCTTGACGAAGTGCCCGGCGCCGTCGGGGCCGATGTGGGTGCAGCACGGCACCCCGTCGACGTGCGCGGAGATCTCCTCGAGCAGCGGGCCGAGCGACGTGTAGGACTCGGCCGGCCCGCCGGGCATGATCGAGGGGCCGTTGAGCGCGCCCTCCTCGCCGCCGGAGATGCCGGCGCCGACGAAGTGCAGGCCCCGCTCCCGCATGGCCTTCTCGCGACGGATCGTGTCGGTGTAGAGCGCGTTGCCGCCGTCGATGATGATGTCGCCTTCCTCCATGGCGTCGGCGAGCTCGTTGATGACGGCGTCCGTGGGGTCGCCGGCCTTGACCATGATCAGCACCCGGCGCGGCTTTTCGAGCGCGTCGAGGAACTCGGCGATGGACTCCGAGCGCACGAAGTTGCCCTCGTCGCCGTGCTCTTTGAGCAGGGCGTCGGTCTTGGCGACCGACCGGTTGTGCAGCGCCACCGTGTAGCCGTGGTGGGCGAAGTTGCGGGCGATGTTCGAACCCATGACGGCCAGGCCGGTCACGCCGATCTGCGCGGTGCCGGTGGTGGAATTCGACGAACCCATGGTGACGCCTCTCTGAGTCTGGAGAACGGTGAAGGAAGCCTGCCAGAGCAATCCGACCACACTGTGGCACAGGGATTACCGGCGGACTAATCGTCCTCCATCCGGGGTGGACTCGCGCGTCAGAGGTTGAACAGGCGCCGCAGCTCGGTCAGCCACGGCACGGCCAGCGCGACGGTGGGGATGACGAAGACGGCCGCGGCGGTCGCGTAGGCGGCCGTCGCCAGCAGCAGGCTGTTGCCCCGCCCGCCCAGCCGGCGCACCCGCACCACCGTGCTGGGGCCGCCGACGGCCAGTGCGCCGGACGGCGCGCGCCCGGCCGCGCACGCGACCAGCGCGCGGGCCAGGGGAGTGCGCCCCGCCGCCCGCACGGCCGCGTCGTCGGCGAGGAGCTCGACCAGCAACTGCACCGCGCGCAGCGCGTTCGAGCTGCGCACGAGCCGGGGGAACGCGGCGTGCACCGCGGTGAACGCTTCGAGGACCAGGTCGTGCCGGGCGCGCAGGTGGGCCCGCTCGTGGGTGAGAATGGCCGCGACCTCGTCGTCGGCCAGCGTGTTCAGGGCGCCTTCGCTGACGACCACGCGGCTGCGCACGCCGGGCAGGCAGTAGGCCAGCGGCTGCGGGACGTCCAGGACGCGCAGGTCACGAGTCCGCGCGCACGGCCGGGGGAGCGCCGCGTCGTGCCCGACGCCGACGAGGTCGACGACCATGCGGTGGTGGGCCCGCCGGCGCCGGTTGGCGATCGCGACGCGCAGCACCGAGACCATCAGCCGGACGCCGACCAGCACGGTCAGGGCGAAGACGGCGATGTAGGCGGTCCACAGCGGCCAGCCGAGCCGGCCCTCGGCCCCGATGATGCTCGCCGTCGGGCGCCCGTCGGGGCCGGGCAGGAGCAACCGGGTGGCTATCGCGATGCCGGCGCTGAAGGCGGAGAGGACCGCGGCCAGGGCGATGGCCTGCCAGAGCACGACCGCCGCCCGCGGTGCGCGCAGCGGCCAGTTCGCGCGGGCCAACAGGGCCGGCGCCGGGCCGGCAAGCAGCACCGCGAGGAGGGTGAAGGCCGCCGCGGACACGCTGCCAGTCTCCCTCAGTCCTCCGCTCGCGCGCCAGCAGGCGCCGGGGAATTGCGTTGATTGGCTTCCAGATCGGCCAGCGCCCGGCGCAGCGCGGCGGCCTCGTCGGCGCCGACGCGTTCGACGAAGTGCACCAGGGCGGCCTGCCGGCTGCCGGAGTCCTCGGCCTGGGCCAGGGCGTCGACCATCAAACCGGCGACCAGTTCGTCACGGCCGTGCACCGGCGCGTAGCGGTGGGCCCGGTCGTCGCGCAGCTGGGACACCAGGTTCTTCTTGGCGAGCCGCTGCAGCACCGTCATCACGGTCGTGTAGGCCAGGTCGCGCCGCGCGGACAGCGCTTCGTGGACCTGGCGAACCGTCTGGGGCTCCGGCGTGGACCACAGATGGTCCATCACCGCGCGTTCCAGATCTCCGAGCCGCGTCAGCTTGGCCATAGTTCCCATCTCCTGAGCGTCGAGACAAGCGTACTCCGGCTTACTACCGATCGTCGTACCTGACATACAACGAAGCGGGCCGCGGCGGAGTTCCGGCGGACGCTTGCCATGTTAGGGCAGCCTTGCCTATTCTGATCGCGTCGAGAACGACGACCGCGGAGCGTCCTGAGGGCTGCAGCGACCCCCGGTCACCTCGACGGCGAGCCCCGCGCCGACGTGCGCGGGGCTCGCCCGTTTTCGGCCACCCCTTCCGGCGGGGTGCGTCCGCCGACACGTGCGCCTGGGGGTTGCGCCGTCGGCGTGTCTTATGCGTGGCGCACGTGTCGGCGCATCCCGGCGGTGGGCGCCCGTGCGCTCGGACCATCGTGTAGACACAGGGACGTGCCAACGCCGGACGCCATCCTGCCGCCGAATTTCACCGCGCCGTTCGACACCGAGCTGGGGCTGCGGTTCACCGAGCTCGGCCCCGACGGCGCGCGCGCCGAGCTCGAGGTCACGCCGAAGCTGCTGCAGCCGATGGGCCTGGTGCACGGCGGGGTCTACTGCTCGATGATCGAGAGCATGGCCAGCGTCTCGGCCTATACCTGGCTGAACGCGCGCGGGGACGGCGGCAACGTGGTGGGCGTCAACAACAACACCGACTTCCTGCGGTCGATCGGCTCGGGAATGGTGTACGGCAGCACCGAGCCGATCCATCGCGGCCGGCGCCAGCAATTGTGGCTGGTCACCATCACCGACGGCGACGATCGGGTGATCGCCCGCGGACAGGTGCGGTTACAGAACCTCGAGGCGTAGCGGGCGGCGCGCCGGGACGCCGTCCGACGGCGTCGGCCCGCGCGCCATAGTCAGCGAATTGCGTTATCCCGCAGCGGATCTCGCCGACCTGGCCGGCGGGGGAACGCTGAGCACGTGGCAGGGCGACCGGCTGGCCGGTTAGCTCGCCCGCCTGGCCGCGGCCGGGCGCCGCGACTCGGCCGCCGACACCGCCAACTGTTCGAGCCGGGTGCGGGCGAACGCCTGCTGCTCTGTGATGGTGAGCTGGCCGCGCCGCGTGCTCAGGAAGGTCACGATCCACGACAGCAGCGTGCTGACCTTGCTCTTGAAGCCGACCAGGTAGACCAGGTGCAGCACCAGCCACGCGAACCAGGCCAGCAGGCCGCTCATCTCGATCGGGCCGATCTTGGCCACCGCGTCGAAGCGCGACACCGTCGCCATCGAACCCTTGTCGAAGAACTCGAAGGGCTCCCGCTCGGCGGGGTTGGCGCCGTGCAGCTCGGCCTTGACGGTGCGGGCGACGTACTTGGCGCCCTGGATCGCGCCCTGCGCGACCCCGGGGACGCCCTCGACGGCCGCCATGTCACCGATCACGAAGACGTTGGGGTGGCCCGGGATCGACAGGTCCGGCAAGACCTTGACCCGCCCGGACCGGTCGAGCTCGACGGCCGACTGGTCGGCGAGATCGGCGCCCAGACCGCTCGCCTTCACCCCGGCCGACCAGACCTTGCAGGCCGACTCGATGCGCCGCGTGGTGCCGTCGGCGTCCTTGACCGTGATGCCGTTGCGGTCGACGTCGGTGACCATCGCGCCGAGCTGGATCTCGACCCCCATCTTCTCCAGCCGCGCGGCCGCCCGGCTGCCGAGCTTCTCGCCGAACGGCGGCAGCACCTGGGGCGCGGCGTCGAGCAGGATCACCCGCGCCTTGGTCGAATCGATGTGCCGGAACGCGCCCTTGAGGGTGTGCTCGGCCATCTCCGCGATCTGCCCGGCCATCTCGACGCCGGTCGGCCCGGCGCCGATGACGGTGAACGTGAGCAGCTTTTCCCGCCGCTCGGGATCGCTGGACCGCTCCGCCTGCTCGAACGCGCTCAGGATGCGGCCGCGCACCTCGAGCGCGTCGTCGATGGACTTCATGCCCGGCGCGAACTCGGCGAATTGGTCGTTGCCGAAGTACGACTGTCCCGCGCCCGCGGCGACAATCAGTGTGTCGTAAGGGGTTTCGTAGGTGTGACCGAGCAACTCGGAGACGACGTACTGCCCGGCCAGGTCGATGTGGGTGACGTCGCCGAGCAACACCTGGGCGTTGCGCTGGCGGCGCAGGATCACGCGGGTCGGCGGGGCGATGTCGCCTTCGGAGACGATCCCGGTGGCCACCTGGTACAGCAGCGGCTGGAACAGGTGGTGGGTGGTTCGCGCGATCAGTTTGATGTCGACGTCGGCGTGCCTGAGTTTCTTTGCCGCGTTCAGCCCGCCGAATCCCGAGCCGATGATCACAACCTGGTGGCGACGTTGCGGTTCGGCTGTCGTTCCTGGCTGGGGGCTCATTGTGGGGCTTCTCCTGACGGGGACTCCGTGGGCGCTTTTCTTTGGTAAGCGTTAGCTACAACGCTACGCACGCGGATACCCCGAAACCTAATTGACGAACGTGTGTTCTTAGCAACACAGTCGCATCAGGCCTGCTGGCGCGGGCGTGATGCTCGTCATGCGACCGGCCGAAGGCCGCGCAGCTCAGGCGAAGTGGGCGAGGGCCCCGTGACTGACGTGCAGCGTCTGCCCGGTGATGTGGCGCGCGGCCGACGTGGTGAGGAACAGCGCCAACCGGGCGACCTCCGCGGCCACCGGCGGCGGGGTGCGCGAGAGTCCCTCGTAACCGGGCTGCACGCTGCGCCCGCTCGCGAGCGCGTTGACCGTGATTCCCCGGGTGCCGTACGCGGCCGCCTGGCCGGCGACCCAGTTCGACAGCGCCGCCTTGATCGCGGCGTCCGGGCTGCCCGCGGGCGGGTTCTCGGTCACCACGCCGATGATCGACCCGCCCGAGCGCAGGTGGTCGCCGACGGCCTGGACCGTCAGCACCGCCGAGAGCAGCGTCGCGTCGAGCGCGGTGCGCCACGCGGTGGCGGTGTCGGACAGGGAGTGGGTCCGCGGGTCGCCGGCGTCCCACGCCGGGGCCGGGACGTTGACGATGGTGTCGAGGTGATGCGGGAAGAGCCCGCGGGCCTCGTCCAGGCTGGCCGGATCGGTGGTGTCGCACACGATCCACTCCGCGTCCAGCTCCTTGGCGGCGATCTCCAGATCACTGCGGCGCGCGCCGACGAGCGTCACCTTGTGACCGTCGTCGCGGAATCGCTCGGCTACCGTCCGCCCCAGATCGGTGTCCCCGCCGGTGACCAGCACCTCCATGCGCGACCTCCTCGTGCTCGCCGCTGAACCCGGAACCCCAACCGGGCCGGTGTTCACCAAATGTTACTGGACGGTAGCTACCTAATGAAATTGCGGACGCCGCGACGCGCGGGGCGAATGCGTAACTATTCGGACGGCATCCGGCGGCGGCTAGTCTGCCTGCATGCGTCGGATGCGGGTGCTGGCCGGTGTGTGCGCGGCGGCCCTGCTGGCCGGTGCCGTGGCCTGCGGGTCGCCAGCGCCGTCCCACACCCCGGCCTCCGCCAAGCTCGTGGTGTTCGCCGCCGCGTCGCTGAAGAGCGCGTTCACCCAGGTCGGCCAGCGGTTCAAGTCCGAAAACCCCGGCCAGGACGTCGATTTCGAGTACGCGGGTTCGTCGGAGCTGGCGATGCAGCTGACCCAGGGCGCCTCGGCCGACGTGTTCGCGTCCGCCGACACCGCGCAGATGGACACCGTCGCCAGGGCCGGGCTGGTGGCCGGCGATCCGCGGAAGTTCGCCTCCAACACCCTGGTCATCGTCACCGCGCCGGGAAACCCGAAGCGCATCGCGTCCTTCGCCGACCTGGCCCGGCCCGGGCTCGGGGTGGTGGTCTGCCAGCAGCCTGTCCCGTGCGGTGCGGCCACCCAGCGGGTCGAGGACAGCGCCGGCGTGCACCTGGCCCCGGTCAGCGAGGAGCCCAACGTCACCGACGCCCTCAACAAGGTCACCAGCGGGCAGGCCGACGCCGCCCTCGTCTACGTCACCGACGCCGTCGGCGCGGGAAGCAAGGTGTCGACCGTCCGCTTCCCCGAGGCCGCCGGCGCGGTGAACGTCTACCCGATCGCGGTGCTGAAGAAGGCGCCGCACCCGGCGCTGGCGCAGAAATTCGTGGGCCTGGTGACCTCCGATACCGGCCAGGCCATTCTGGCCCAGTCCGGTTTCGCCAAGCCCTGACCGACCGTGCACGCGCCGACGGCATTGCCCCGCTGGGTGTACCTCCCGGCCGCGGCGGGGACGGTGTTCGTCGCGCTCCCGCTGGTGGCTATCGCGGCCAAGGTCGACTGGCCGCACTTCTGGGCCCTGATCAGCAGCTCGTCGTCGACGACGGCGTTGCTGCTGAGCCTCAAGACCGCCGCCGCCAGCACCGCCCTGTGTGTGCTTCTGGGCGTGCCGATGGCGCTGGTCCTGGCCCGCAGCACCGCGCGCCCGGTGCGGTGGCTGCGGCCGCTGATCCTGCTGCCTCTCGTCCTGCCGCCGGTGGTGGGCGGGATCGCGCTGCTCTACGCGTTCGGGCGGCTGGGGCTGGTCGGGCGCTACCTGGAGGCGGCCGGCATCAGCATCGCGTTCAGCACCACCGCGGTGGTGCTGGCGCAGACCTTCGTCTCGCTGCCCTTCCTGGTGATCTCCCTGGAGGGCGCCGCCCGCACCGCGGGGGCCGACTTCGAGGTGGTCGCGGCCACGCTGGGGGCGCGGCCCGGGACGGTGTGGTGGCGGGTCACCGTGCCGCTGTTGTTGCCGGGCATCGCCTCGGGGGTGGTGCTGGCCTTCGCCCGCGCGCTGGGGGAATTCGGCGCGACGCTGACCTTCGCGGGGTCGCGGCAGGGCGTGACCCGGACGCTCCCGCTGGAGATCTACCTGCAGCGGGTGAGCGATCCGGACGCGGCGGTCGCGCTGTCGCTGGTCCTGGTGGCCGTGGCGGCGCTGGTGGTGCTGGGAGTGGGGGGTCGGCGGCTCAGCGGGACGGGGACCGCGTGAGCGAGCTGCGGGTGCGGACCGCCGTCGCCGAACGCTCGCTGGACGTGGAGTTCTCGGTGGCGGCCGGCGAGGTTTTGGCCCTCCTGGGACCGAACGGCGCCGGGAAGACGACCGCGCTGCACGTCGTCGCCGGCCTGGTTCGCCCCGACCGGGGCATGGTGCGGTTGGGCGATCGCGTGCTGACCGACACCGCGGCCGGGGTGAACGTGGCGACGCACGACCGCCGGGTGGGGCTGCTGCTGCAGGATCCGCTGCTGTTCCCGCACATGAGCGCGGCCGCCAACGTCGCCTTCGGCCCGCGGGCCCGTCGCGGCCCGCTCCGCGGCCGAGGGCGCGAGCGGGCGGGGGCGCTGCGCTGGTTGCGCGAGGTGGACGCGGAACCCCTGGCCGACCGCAAACCCCGTCAGCTGTCCGGCGGTCAGGCCCAGCGGGTGGCGGTCGCCCGCGCGCTGGCGGCCGAACCCGAGGTGTTGCTGCTCGACGAGCCCCTGACCGGGCTCGACGTGGGTGCGGCCGCGGCCATCCGCGGGGTGGTCCGCGCGGCCGTCGCCCGCACCGGGTGTGCGGTGGTGCTGGTGACCCACGACCTGTCGGACGTGCTGACGCTCGCCGACCGGGTCCTCGTCCTCGAATCCGGGCGCGTCGCCGAGAGCGGCCCGGTTGCCGAGGTGCTCACCGCGCCCCGCAGCCGGTTCGGCGCGCGCATCGCGGGCATCAATCTGGTCACCGGGACCGTCGAGGACGACGGCGCGCTGGTCACCGCCTCCGGGTCGCGCTGGCACGCGGCGCCGGGCGGCGGGTTTTCGCGCGGCGACCGCGCGGTCGCGGTCTTCTCGCCCGCGGCCGTGGCCGTCTACCGGGAACGGCCCCAGGGGAGTCCGCGCAACACCGTCGCGGTGACGGTCGCCGATCTCGATGTCCGCGGGTCCGCGGTCCGGGTGCGCGGCGGCGACCAGCCCGACGGCGCCCCGGGACTGGCCGCCGAGATCACCGTGGACGCGGCGACCGAGCTGCGGCTGGCGGCGGGGGAGAAGGTGTGGTTTTCGGTCAAGGCCCACGAGGTGCGCCTGTACCCGGCGCCCTGAGGCTTGGCGGGCGCCGCCGGTTTCATTGCACATCGGCAACATCCGTAAAACCAGGGCCCATTCGTCCGCAGGGCAACCTTGCGTCACAGCGGTAACGCGGTAGTTTCGTGGCCATGGAGCAGGTGGATCCCAACATCCGTAGTAAGACACCGCGGGTGACGCTCGCTATCGCCGCGGTGACCAGCGCATTCGCCGTCGGTGTCGCGTTACCCGCGAGCGCCTACGCCGATCCGGTGCCGTCGCCGGCGCCGCCGGCCCCGCCGGCCAGTCCCACGTCCCC
>NZ_CACRUY010000066.1 GCF_902652685.1 Mycobacterium sp. Marseille-P9652 | reverse complement strand
GCGCCAATGGTGTCGCCGGCGCCACCGGCACCGCCACCACCCCCAGCGGAGCCGGGGGTTCGGGCGGCCACGGCGGCGACCCAGCCAGCGGCGCCACTGGGGGCAGCGGTGACGACGCCTATATCGCCAGCAGCTCCTCAACGCATAACGCTGTCGGCGGCACCGGCGGCAAAGGCGGCGATGCCACCGACCCGGGTAACCTGACCACCGACCACGGCGGCACGGGCGGCATCGGCGGGACCGGCGGTAGTGCGCGCAACGACGGTGCTGGAGACGCCCTCGGTGGCGCCCCCGGCGCCGGGGGCGTGGGCGTTAACGGCGGCTCTGGCGGCCAAGGCGGTGACGCGCAAAGCTTCGGAACCGGCAACGCCATCGGCCACGACGGCGCCAATGGTGTCGCCGGCGCCAACGGCACCGCCACCACCCCCAGCGGAGCCGGTGGTTCGGGCGGCCACGGCGGCGACGCGCGCATCTTCAACACCACCTCGTCGGGTACCGCGACCGCCGGCAACGGAGGAGCCGGCGCCAACGGTGGCGTGGGCGGCGGAACGAGCGGAGACGGCGGCTCGGGAAGTTCCGGTGGCTACGCGTACACCGCCGGAACCGGAAACGTCGTCGCGGCCAACGGCGGCCACGGCGGCAGCAGCGGCGACCCCACCAGCGGCGGCATTGGGGGCAGCGGTGGCGACGGCGGTGGCGTGGAGATCAATAACGCTGCCAACACGCACAGCATCACCGGCGGCAGGGGCGGAGACGGCGGCGCGGCGTACAACGACCTCGTCGTCATCGGCGGAATCGGCGGCGGCGGCGGTAGCGCGACCATCGACGCGCACGGCGCCACGGGCAACGCCACCGGCGGCGACGGCGGTCACGGCGGTACTGCCGTCATCTTCGCCGGGGGCGGCGGGTCCGGCGGGTCCGCATTCAATTACGGGAACGGCCTCGCCACCGGCGGCACGGGCGCCAACGGCGGCGACGGCGGCTTCAAGGGTGGCGGCGGCGGCAACGGCGGCGACGCCTCCGCCTTCGTCTACCCGGCGAACGCCATTGCGGGGGCGGCGGGCCTCGCCGGGGCGGGTAGTGGACCGCCGCCGCCGACCAACGGCCAGCCCGGCACCACGCATCAGCTGCCATAACGACATCTCGAGCACCCCAGTAGGCTCGTGCCGGTGAGCGCACGCGCGGGCATCGTCGTCACCGGAACCGAGGTCCTCACCGGGCGCGTGCAGGACGCGAATGGCCCCTGGATCGCCGACCGGCTGCTGGAGTTGGGTGTCGAGCTGGCCCACATCACCATCTGCGGCGACCGCCCGCAAGACATCGAGGCGCAGCTGCGCTTCCTCGCGGACGAGGGCGTCGACCTGATCGTCACCAGCGGCGGCCTCGGGCCCACCGCCGACGATATGACCGTCGAGGTGGTCGCCCGCTTCGCCGGGCGCGAGCTGATCCTCGACGCCGAAACCGAGGAGAAGATCGCCAACATCCTCAAGCGGCTGATGGCGCGCAATCCCGCGTTCGACCCGGGCAATTTCGACTCCATCCGGGCGGCCAACCGCAAGCAGGCGATGATCCCCGACGGCGCTGAGGTGCTCGACCCGGTGGGCACCGCGCCCGGCGTCGTTGTTCCCGGCAAGCCGGCGGTCATCGTGCTCCCCGGTCCGCCGCGCGAACTCCAGCCCATGTGGCAGAGGGCAATTCAGACGCAGGCCGCTCTGCAGGCCATCGCCGGCCGAACGACATACGAGCAGAAGACCATTCGCATGTTCGGGCTGCCGGAGTCCGGTCTGGCCGAATCGCTGCGCGACGCCGAGAAGTCGGTCCCCGGCTTCGACCGCCTTGAGATCACCACCTGCCTGCGGCGCGGCGAGATCGAGATGGTGACGCGCTACGAGCCCGACGCGGCCGACGCCTACGCCGAGTTGACCCAATTGATGCGCGACAAGCACGGCCAGCAGATTTTCTCCGAGGACGGCTCGCGCATCGACGATCTCGTCGCACAACTGCTGGCCGGGCGACGGATCGCGACGGCCGAATCCTGCACGGCGGGACTGCTGGCGGCGCGGCTCACCGACCGGGCCGGCTCCTCCGATTACGTGATGGGCGGCGTGGTGTCGTACTCCAACGAGGCGAAGGCGGACGTCCTCGGCGTCGACGCCGCACTCATCGAGCAGCACGGCGCCGTGTCCGAGCCGGTCGCCGAGGCGATGGCACGGGGCGCTTTGAGCCGCTTTGGGGCCGACACCGCCGTCGCGATCACCGGGATCGCCGGCCCGGGAGGCGGAACGCCCGAAAAGCCGGTCGGGACAGTGTGTTTCAGCATCATGCTCGCCGACGGCAGGACAGACACCCGAACGCTGCGCCTGCCCGGCAACCGGTCGGACGTCCGAGAGCGCTCGACGACCGTGGCGATGCATCTGCTGCGGCGCGCACTGAGCGAACGCGATTGACGCTGCGCCGGAGTAAGCTTGGCCCCCCCCTATTTGGCTTGCGATGGCAGGAACGAGGATTCGGCGCTACCGAAGTGAATCCCCGTGGCGTCCTTACCGATCAGAGTCAGAAACGCGACAGCGATCAACACCGGCACGATCGTCGCCGCCAGCGCGAAGGGATAGCCGTGCGTCTCGGCCAGGTGCTCCTGAATCGGCAAATTGAAGGCGGCCAACAGGTTGCCCAACTGGTACGTCACGCCCGGATACAGGCCGCGGATGGCATCCGGCGACATCTCGGTCAAATGGGCAGGGATCACGCCCCACGCCCCTTGAACGCACACCTGCATCAGAAACGAACCCAGGCACAGCATCGCCGCGCTGTGCGAATACGCGAACATCGGCACAATCGGTAGTCCCAGCAGCGCGCAGAAGATGATGGTGTGGCGGCGGCCGAACCGCTGCGACAGGCTCCCGAAAACCAAGCCACCGATGATGGCTCCGATGTTGTAAACGATCACGATCCACTTGACGGTCACGCTATTGAGTCCGGCCCCGTGGTTTGTGGTCGACGTCAGGAACGTCGGGTAGACGTCCTGGGTGCCGTGGCTCATCCAGTTGAAGGCGGTCATCAGCAGGATCAGGTAGACAAAGCGGCGGATGATCGCCGGGTCGCGGAGCACATCGCGAATCCTGGTGCTGGTCAACTTCATTCGATCCTGGGCGGCCTCCCACACCTCGGACTCCTCGACGCGGTAGCGGATGATCAGGCTGACGAGCGCAGGGATGATGCTCAGCCCGAAAAGCCAGCGCCACGACAGACCCAGCCAGTTCATCACCACCAAAGACGCAACGCTGGCGAGCAGATAGCCGAATGCGTAGCCCTCCTGCAGCAGCCCGGAAAAGAATCCCCGCCGCTCGACCGGCACCTTCTCCATGGCGAGCGCGGCGCCCAGCCCCCATTCGCCACCCATGCCGATGCCGTACAGCAGTCGCAGGATGAGCAGGACGGTGAAGTTCGGCGCGAAGGCGCACAGGAACCCGACGACCGAGTAGAAGATAACGTCCACCATCAGCGGCAGTCGCCGGCCGACGCGGTCGGCCCACAGCCCGAATATCAAGGCGCCGACCGGGCGCATGAAGAGGGTGGCGGTCGTGACGAACGCGACCTCCGCCTTGCTGATATGGAACGTCTTCGCGATGTCTGCGTAGACCAGCACCACGATGAAGTAATCGAACGCATCCATCGTCCAGCCCAGCAACGCGGCGACGAATGAGTTCCGCTGGTCGGCGGTCAACTTGTTCCGGGGACGTTGAGTGGTCACGTCAGCATCGTGCAGTACCGGACGCCGCGACGCGAGAGTAAGTTCCGGAAATATGCGGATCATCGACGCCGATGGACACGTTGCCGAAAACGCCTCGTTGGTGGTCGAAGCGATCAAGCGGTGGCCCGACCACGTCCAACCCAGCACCGACGGGCGGCTGAGGTTGAGGTTCGAGGGCCGCAACTACCCGGAGGATGAAGGTCCGGGAGCCGGCTGCCCGCCCGAGCACGGGATCAGCAAGGCACCCGACATCAACTGCCGGACGCCCGAGGGGGTACTGGGCGACGCCGACCGCGACCATATCGACACGATGGTGCTCTACCCGAGCATGGGGTTGTGCACGCCGACGCTCGAAGACCCCGAGTTCGCAGCGGGGTTCGCGCGGCTCTACAACGAGTGGATCGCCGATTACTGCGCCTCGTCCGGTGGTCGGCTCCGAGGCGTGGCCGTTACCCCGATCGAGCATGGCCAGGCGGCGATCGACGTCATGACCGAGGCCAAGGAACTCGGCCTGGTGGCGACGCTCGTCCCGCCGGCGCTGAAGACCCGCAACCTCGACCACCCTGACCTCGACCCCTTCTACGCCGCCGCGGTCGACCTCGGCATGCCGCTGGGAGTCCACGGCGCCCCCGGCATCCACCTGCCCAAGATCGGCGTGGACCGCTTCACCAACTACATCCAGGTGCACTGCATCAGCTTTCCGTTCGACCAGATGACGGCGATGACCGCGCTGGTGACCGGGGGCGTGTTCGAGCGGCACCCGCAGTTGCGTGTCGCCTTCCTCGAGGCGGGCGCCGGGTGGGTCCCGTTCTTCATCGACCGCCTGCACGAGCACTACGAGAAGCGGGGGGACTGGGTGGAGCGCGGGTGGCGACGCGACCCGCACGAGTACCTGGCCGCGGGCAACATCTGGGTGACGTGCGAACCCGAGGAGCCGATCCTGCCGGGGGTGATCGACGTGCTCGGCGCCGACTTCATCATGTTCGCCAGCGACTACCCGCATTGGGACGGCGAGTGGCCCGAGAGCACCAAGCACCTGCGCACCCGCGACGACATCAGCGAGGACGCCCGCGCGAAGATCGGCGGCCTCAACGCGCAGCGCTTTTACAACCTGAACTGAGCGACCCTCACGTTCTCGCGGACCGAATGGCAGGATCTGTCGGCATGGGCCCTTTCCTGCTTCGAGCCGCGCTGACCGGCTTCGCGCTGTGGCTGGTCACGCTCTTCGTCCACGGGATCAGCTTCGTCGGCGGTGACACCAAGCTCGAGAGGGCCGGCATCATCTTCGTCGTCGCGGTCATCTTCGGCCTGGTGAACGCGTTCATCAAGCCGGTCGTGCAGTTCCTGTCGATTCCGCTCTACATTCTCACCCTCGGGCTGTTCCACGTCGTCGTCAACGCGCTGATGCTGTGGATCACCGCCCGGATCACGGCCCACACCACGCACTGGGGCCTGGCGATCGACCACTTCTGGTGGACGGCGATCTGGGCCGCGATCGCGCTGTCGATCGTGAGCTGGGTGCTGTCGCTGATCATCCGCGACGTCAGCCGCCGCCGCGCCTAACCGAAGTCAGCGGCCCCGCCATCGGGGCGGCCGCTTCTCGGCGAACGCGCGGGGCCCCTCCTCGGCGTCCTCGGTTTCGAAAATGCGGTCGCTGTGCCGGGTTTCGTTGTCGTATGCCGACTCCAGGTCGAGCGCCAAACCTTCGACAGCCGACTGCTTCGTCGCGAACACCGCCAGCGGCGCGTTGGCCGCGATCCGCTCGGCGTAGTCGTACGCCACGTCCATCAGCCGGTCCCTCGGCACCATTTGGTTGATCAGGCCCATGGCCAGCGCCCGCTCGGCGTCCACCATGTCCGCGGTCAGTAAGAACTCCATCGCCAGCGGGTAGGGCATCTGGCGCGGGAGCCGCACGGTGCTTCCACCGCCGGCGAACAGGCCGCGCTTGGGTTCCATCACCGCGAATCGCGCCTCGGGCACGGCGACCCGGATATCGGTGTTCGTGAGCATCTCGAATCCGCCCGCGACACACGTGCCGTTCACTGCGGCGACAATCGGCTTGTACACCGGAAACCGGTGCAGGACGGCGTGAATGGCGTCGATCTTGTTCCACCCGCGCGGCTGGGGCAGCTCGCCGGTGAGTTCCGGGATGAACTTCTTGAGGTCCGCGCCGGTGCAGAAGTCTTGTCCGACACCGGTGATGACCGCGACCCAGGCGCCGTCGTCGTCGCCGACGGCCGCCCAGGCCTGTGCGAGGTCGCGGAAGTGTTCCATGTCGAGCGAGTTGCGGGTCTCGGGACGGTTGATCGTGACGGTCGCGATGTGCCGACGGACCGCGTAGTCGATGCTCACGTCCGGAGTCCGTCGACCAGGCCTAGGACATCCCGGGCGCAGCCCCACGACAACGTGACGCCGTTGCCGCCGTGACCGTAGTTATGCACGCAGGCAACACTTCCGAGCGGCTCCGCCGCCACGCGGACCGACGGGCGATAGGGCCGCAGGCCCGTCATCGTCTCGATGACCCGCGCCTCGCCGAGCCGCGGCTCGACCTCGCGGGCCCGCCGCAGGATGCGCTCGCTGACGTCGTCGTCGGCGCGCGTGTCCCAGCGGTTTTCAATCCGAATCCCCCCGCACACCACGCGCTGCGGATGCGGGAAGTAGCAGACCCATTCGTCGCCTTGATGCATCTCCACGTAGAGCTGCGTCAGACCGGGGTTGGTCAGCACGACGTGCTGGCCGAACATCGGCCGCACGGTGTCGTCACCGGCCAGTGCCCCCGCGCCGAGCCCGGCGCAATTGACCACGATCGGCGCAGCGTCCGCGGCCTCGTCGAGGGACCCCACGCGCCGCGACTCGATGCCCACACCGACGGCCGCCGCGCGCCGCATCAGGTAGTCGAGGTAGTGGGGCATGTCGATCATCGGCAGGGTCGCGTGAAAGGCGGCTTCGGCTCCGTCCACGGGGTCGGCCGGGCGCAGGTCGGGGATGATGTCCACCGCGGCCGAATACGCGTCGGCCTCAAGGATTTCCCCAACAACCAGCGCCGGTGCCATCCGCACGCCGGTCGCGGGGTCGCGGGAGAGTTCACGAAAGACCTGCAGGGAGTGCTCGCTCCAGGCCAGGGTCTGCGCCGAGCCCGGGCGCGGGGGAGCCCAGACCGCGCCCGCGACGGCGGAGGTGGTTTGCCGCGGCGTCGCCGCGGCCCACACCCGCACTTGCCAGCCGGCCTCGGCCAGGAGCACGGCCGACGTCAGACCGCTGACGCCGGCGCCCACCACGACGACCTGTTGTTCAGCGGGCACGACGAGCGATTCCGGTCAGTGCTGGCCGTTCTGGCCGCCGAGCAGCCCGTTGAGGATCCCCAGCGTGCCCTGCACATTGCCCGGCGGGGTGCTCGGGGGCAGCGCGGCGTCGGGGGTCAGCTGCCAGGGCTGACAGCCCGTGGTCTTGAACGACTTGTCCGTCGCCTCGATCTGCACCACCTGCGGCTTCTTGCTCAGGGAATTGTCGATGGTTTCGCCGTCCGGGTTGCCCGACCGCTTCCAGTAGCACGTTCCGTTGCCCACGGGCCCCGCCGTGGAGTAGATGCCGGGCGCAATGTCCGAGCCGACCGCGTAGGTGCCGTCATGGTCCATCGTGGTCTTGGAAGCCGACGCTGCCGGCGCGGGAGACGCCGCCGGAGCGGGGGAAGGACTGGGGCCCGGTGCGGGGTCGGGGTCGGCCCCCGCAATCGCCGCCGACGCGCCCCAACCCGCCACCACCAGGCCGGCGGCGACCGTGCGTGCCACGAGTGTTGCCTTCGACCACATAAGCCACCAGCGTACCGGGACGCGAACGCCTCGATGCTGTTCTGGTTCAACCCGCCGTTTCTGCCGGTGACGGACGGGTTATCCCACCCGCATGCTGTGGATTGCTCTGGTCCTCGTCCTGCTGTGCATCGCGTTGCTTGTGGTCGGGTTGGTGGCATACGCGAACGGTGCCGGAGTCGCGCCGCATCACCGCACGGAGGAAGACCCCACCGGGATCAGGCGAGCCGGCTCCCGGGTGGCGTGGTCCGACGTCTTTCGCCGCATGCCGAGCAGCCTCAACACCTTCGTCGACAAGGAAGCCAGTCGCGAAGACCGTTTGACGGCGCTCGGGTCGCTGGCCGTGCTCGGGGCGGTGCTGGCCGGATGCGCGGCCGTCCTGGCTCTGATCGCCGCAATGGTCTGAGTCGGCGAGGTCGTCGGCGCGAGCGTGCGTGTTTGCACGCCGACACGCCGCGATCCGCGTGCATCTGCGCACGCTCGCGGCCAAAGAGGGCCCGGGGCTAATCCAGCCGGCGCACCTTGCCGGCGTAGCCGAGCGCGTGCTCGTACGTCTTGAGGTTGTCGCGCGAGATCCTCGCGTGCACCCGGCGCTCGAGGAAGAAGCGCAGCACCGGGTTGTAGGCATGATAGGTCTCGTGGAAGGTGAGCACGGTCGTGCCGTCGGGCTGCTCCTCGAGCTCGTGGTAGCCCTCGGCGCGCGACCACAGCGGCGCACCGACTGCCACGTACCGCGACAGCT
Source organism: Mycobacterium sp. Marseille-P9652 (assembly GCF_902652685.1). Classification (GTDB taxonomy): domain Bacteria; phylum Actinomycetota; class Actinomycetes; order Mycobacteriales; family Mycobacteriaceae; genus Mycobacterium. The sequence goes on along the minus strand of NZ_CACRUY010000066.1, from coordinate 14,908 downwards.
TGTTGATCTTGGCCTCGACGACCGTCTCCCACGACCGCGCCTTGCCCCGCGTCAGCAGGTACTTGGGCACTTCGTACAGGCAGGTGCGCACCAGCCCCTCGCCGGCTTCGTCGCCCTCGTTGAGGATCTCCATGCTGCCGCCGGGCCAGGTCAGGACCCGGGGCCGCGGCGCGTTGGGCGGCACCGGCGGATGCAGCACCCGCCACACGCGCCGGGGTGGCGCGTCGACGTGGAACCGCACGGTGTAGGACTGCATCAGCACCCTCCCCACCTGTCCCAGTAGGTGACGGTTTCCGCGGGTGGCCGCACGGCCGGTCGGAAGTCGGTGCCGATCGTGTAGGCCACCGGGAACAGCGCGGCCTGCGTGGCGGTCTCGGGGATGCCGAGCAGCTCGGCCACCTCGCGTTCCTTCGCCAAATGCATTGTGGTCCAGACGGATCCCAGCCCGCGCGAGCGCAGTGCGAGCAGGAAGCTCCACCCGGCGGGAATGATCGACGCCCACGCCGACGCGGCCGTCAGCAGGTCGGAGTTGTCGATGCGGGCCGTCAGGCAGGGGATCACATGCACCGGTACCTGGCCGAGGGTGTCCGTCAGGGCCAGGGCGCCGTCGTAGACGCGCCGGGTCTGCGGATCGGATTCGCTGTGCGCGAGCTGCGCCAGATACTGGGCCCCGATGCTGCGGTAGATGTCGGCGATCGCGTCGCGCTTGTCGGCATCGGTGATCACGAGCCAGCGCCAATTCTGCGCGTTGCTGGCCGTCGGGGCCTGCATCGCCAGCCGGATGCACTCCAGGATCACGTCACGACCGACCGGCCGGGTCAGGTCGAGGCGTTTGCGCACCGCGCGGGTGGTGGTCAGCAACTCGTCGACCGAGGCCCTATCCATCGGCGTGCGTCACAGGTCGATCGCGCACGACTGGTCGACTCCCAGCACCGACAGCGAGCGTCCCAGCCCGAGAAAGACGGCGACGCACAGCGTCAGGTCCAGAATTTCCTCGTCGGAAAACGACGCGCGCAGCCGTTCGAAGAAGGCGTCGTCCATCGATGCGTGGTCGGTCGCGAAGCGCTCGGCGTACTCGATCGCCAACCGCTGGCGGGGTGTGTAGCCGGGGTAGCTGGCGTATGCGGCGACGTTGTCGTAGAGCTCCGGGGCGACCCCGGCGTCGAGAACCGATCGGGCGCGGAACCCCGAACAGGCGGTGCAGTCGTTGATTTCGGCGATGCGCATCCTGGCCAGCTCCCGCTCCTCGGCGGGCAGGATGCTCTGCTCGTATGCGCCGCGGATCATCCGCTCGACCATGCCGCCGAGTTGCGGCCGGAGGGTCCAGATCATCGCGGCCTCGCCGCCGGGACCGTCCGGTACCTCGAGTCGGGCCATCTGTGAACTCCTGCCCCGGGAACGCCGTTACCGGTTTGAGGAAACCAGATACTCGCCGCCGCTGTCTAGGTGGCCGGCCGGTCGATGCAGCTCAGGGGTCGGTTCGAAGAATGGCCGCGGCCTGCCGGGCCATGTCGGCGACGATGTCGGCGGCGGGACGGACGTCGCGGACGCGTCCGATTCCCTCGCCGACGAGTATGGCGGCGGCATCGAAATCTTCTGCGGCGACGGCTTTCTGGTAGTCGGCGACGACCTGCGGCAACGACGCGAGCAGCCCGGTGTCGTTGCCGTGCCAGGTGTCCAGGAACGGGTTGCCCAGCGCCCGCTCGTTGTATTCGGCCGGCCAATCCTGTTGGCGGACAACGTCGTACACCCGGGTGCGGAACGTGTCGTCTCCGCCGGCCCGGATGGCCCGCTCGTGCGCCCGGGGCGACACCAGGGCCTCCGCCGCCGCCCAGAACCTGGTGCCCACGACGGCGCCGTCGGCGCCGAGCGCCAGCGCGGCCGCCAGCCCGCGGCCGTCGGCCACGCCACCGGCGGCGAGCACCAGCGTGTCCGGCGAGCGTTCGGCGACGAGGTCGACGACGTCGGGCACCAGGGTGAACGTCGACCGGACGTTCATTCCGTGCCCACCCGCCTCGCCGCCCTGCGCCACGATGACGTCCGCGCCGGCATCCACGGCGAGCGCGGCGTGGCCCAGGGTCTGCACCTGAGCGATCAGGGGAACGCCGGCCGCCCGAATTTGCGCCGCGAACGGCGTCAGGTCGCCGAACGACAGCATGACCGCGGCCGGCCGGCGGGCCAGCGCCTGGTCCAGCAGGTCGGGCTGACGGGCGAGGCTCCAGCTGATGAAGCCGATCCCGACCTTCGACCCGTCCGCGTGCTCCAGTTCCCGGCCGAGCCATTCGGCGTCGCCGTAACCACCGCCGATCAGACCCAGGCCGCCCGCCGAGGTCACCGCCGCCGCCAGCCGGCCGCCGGAGACCCCGGCCATCGGCGCGAGCACGATCGGGTGCTGGACGCCGAACCGCTCGGTCAATCGGGTCCTCATGTGAGCTCCCCGGTGAGGAACTGCGCGCGGCCGTGGCCGAAAGACCAGTCGTCGTCGCCGTTTTCGGAGACCGCGACGATGAGGTCGGCGGGGTCGAGCCCGCAGCGGTCGGCGAGGTTGGCCGCCAGCAGTTTGAAGAACTGTTCCTTCATGTCGCGGGCGCGCCGCCGGCTCACCACGTGGATGACGACGAGCTCGGGCGATCGCTCGATGCCGAGACCGGTGTCCAGGGCGACGATCTCGTGGGCGGGGTGGGTGCGCACGACCTGATACCGATCGCGCGGCGGTACCCCGAACGCCTCCACCACGGCGTCGTGAACCGCGTCCAGGAGCACCTGGACCTGCGCCGGCGTCCGGCCCTCGATGAGGTCGATGTATAGAAGGGGCATCTTTCCTCGTTCCTCCGCGTTCCTGCGCTTGGTTGCTTGCCTACCGACGACGCTAGGCCCGCGCCGAGGCGCTGTGAAATGCCTGCCTTGATGCATCTATGCTTGCCAGGCATGGGCGAGCTGGCCACCGGCCGGGTGGAATTGCGGCACCTGCGCGCTTTCGAGGCGGTGGCCCGGCTGCAGTCGTTCACCCGTGCCGCCGAGGAACTCCGCATCACTCAGCCCGCGCTGACCCGCACCGTTCAGCAACTCGAGGACGCGCTCGGAACCACGCTGCTCGACCGCAGTTCGCGCCACGTCGAGGTGACCGCCGCCGGGCGCGCCTTCCTCGACCACGTCGAGCGGGTACTCGCCGAACTGGACCGCGGCTTCGACGCCGTTCGCCGGCGATCGAGCCTCCGCTTGGGATTCAGCTGGCTCTTGCCCGACCCGTGGGCGCAGGACACCGTCGCCCGGTTCGAGAACGCCACCGGCAGCACGGTGAGCCTGGTCCGCACGGATGATGTGCTCGGCGCCGTGCAGCAAAGCAAGGTCGACGTCGCGGTGCTGCGGGGGAGCGTGTCGTCCACCGCCGTGCGGGTGGTGCACCTCTTCGACGAGTCACGCGTGGCGGTCTGCTCGGTCCATTGCACGCTGGCCGACGAGGCGGAGCTGGACTGGGCGGAGATCCCGCGATGGCCGCTGGTGGTCAACACCGCGAGCGGCACCACCGGACCGTGGTCGTGGCCCGCGGGGGAGGGACCGAAGACGATCGTGGAGACGTCGAATTTCGACGAGTGGATCGAGTCGGTGGCCGCGGACCGTGGCGTCGGCGTGATCCCCGACGTCGCCGTCCGGCGCAACATCCATCCCGGCGTGCGTTTCATCGCGCTGCGCGGAGCCCCCAAAAGTCCAGTCTCGCTTGCTTTTTTGCCGCGGCCTCGCAACGCGGCGCTGCGCCGCTTCGTCGAGGCGGCGGTGTCGAGCGCACACGGAATGTGAAAACCCCCTGCACTACAGATACATTCAGCGACACTGACGCCGGTGGCGCTCACCGCCGCAGATGAACCGACTGCAAGAACGGTTCGGCGGCAGCCAGAAAGCCGGCCGGATCCGACGAGAACACCACGTGCCCGGTGTCGAGTATCTCGAGCCGGGAACCGGGAATTGCCTCGTGGGTGGCGCGCCCGGCACTGAGCGGGATCGCGATGTCGTTCTTGCCCCACACGATGAGCGTGGGCGCGGTCAGCTCGGCGGCGCGCTCGCGCAGGTCGTGGCCGGGTCCGGCAAAGCTCCGCCACAGGGCGGTGCCCGTGCGGATGCCGTCGGGTGTCCTGGCCTTGGCGATCGCGCGTTCGGCGATCGCGCGATCGCTGTCCGTCTTGGCCTTCATGTATCCGCGGACCAGCAGGGGAGCCGCGCGGCGGAACATCGCGGGGGTGCCGAGCACCCGGCAGAGTCCACGCGACAGGGCATTCCACGGCACGAAGCCACCCGAATTGACCAGCACCAGCCCGGCCACGCTGTCCGGACGGGTGATCGCCAGCCGCGCGGCGGCAAACCCGCCCACCGAGTTGCCGATCAGCATGACGCGCGAAAGGCCGAGCCCGTCGACGACGTCTTCGAGGACGTCGGCGAACAGCGGCGCGCTCGCCTCCAGGGTGGCATCGACCGGGTCGGAGTCTCCGTGCCCGGGCCAATCGACCGCGATCGTGCGGTAGTGACGGGCCAGCGCCTCGACGACGGGGTCGAAGTCGTGCCGGTCGTGCAGCGTCGCGTGCAAGAGCAGAATTGTTGGGCCGCTGCCCGATTCGTTGACGGCGACGCGGCCCGCCCGGGTGGGAATGGTTATCATCGCAACTCCTCTCGCGGTTGACCGACTGGTCGGTCATCCCTTACCGTACAACTCGAGAACCGCCGCCACAAGGAGAGGATCGAGATGCCGCAAGCGCCGCCGCCCGAAGCGCCGTTCGCCGACAAGATGGCGTATTACCGCACGCAACACACGTCGACCGGGGTGCGGGTGGCGCACCTCGTAGGGACCCCGATCATCGCGGCGGGACTGCCGTTGCTGTTCGCGAAACCGCGGATCGGCGGCCCGATGTTCGTCAGCGGATGGACCCTGCAGATCCTGGGCCATCGGTTGTTCGAGAAGAACCTGCCGTCCACCCACAAGGGCTGGATCACCTATCAGCTCACGGGGGTGATCCACGTCTGCGAGCAGTACGGCGAGATGCTGGCCCGCCGCAGCCAACGGAAGGCCGGCCGGCGGTGAGGCCGCGGGAGCCCGGACGCAACGCGCTGCTCGACGCCGGTGAACGCCTGCTCGGCGCAGCCGATCTCGCTCGGGTGTCGGTCAACGCGATCGTCGCCGAAGCGGGCATGGCCAAGGGCAGCTTCTACCAGCACTGGCCGAGCCGGGAGCACTACGTCCGGGCCCTGCACGACCGCTTCCACGATCAGCTCGGCGAGGCCATCTCCGGTGCGATGGCCGGCCGCCCGCCCGGTCGCGAGCGGCTCGAGGCGGGCATGAATGCCTACCTCGACGGTTGCCTCGCCCAGCCGGCGACCAAGGCATTGCTGGTGCAGTCGCGCACCGAGGCCGGGCTGAGCGATCTCGTCGCCGCGCGCAACGAGAGTTCGGCCACGCTGGTGGTGCCCGACCTCGTTGCGCTCGGATGGGCGCCCCCGGAGCCGATCGCGACTCTGCTCGTCGCGGCGGTCGCCGAGATCGCCCTGATCGAACTCGCCGCCGGCAAGCGCGACCGAAAGCTCCGCGAGGGGCTTCTGCGGCTCGCCACCCGCACGGCCACCGCTTAGGCGAGCGGCGCCAGTCCGGACCGGACCAGATTCAGGCTCGCGGCGACGCGCTCGCCGAGGTCGCCGACGCAGCCGTCGCGGCCCCAGTCCTCCACCGCGACGACGAGCGCGGCGGCCAGCGCCGAGCCCGCGACCTCGGCCAGGAGTTCGACATTCGGCGTGTCCGCGTTGCGCTGCCGGACGAAGTCGGTGAGCACCCGCGCGAACGACGACTGCACCACCCGGAGGTGGCCCGCGATGCGGTCAGCGCTGATCAACTCGGCGCGCGCGGTCGCGGCCTGCCGCACCACCTCCAGGTCGTGGGGGAAGGCGGCGACGCTGGCCTGCACCGCGTCGAACAGCGACTCCCCGGCCGGGCGCCGCGCGAGCGCGTCGGCGAGCCACTCCAGTTGCGTCTCGTAGTCCGAGAACAGCACTGCCTCCTTGGTGGGGAAGTGGCGGAAGAAGGTGCGTTCGGTGACGCCGGCCTCGCGGGCCAACTCGGTGACCGTCGCATTGGCGAATCCCTTGCGCGCGAAACACTTCAGCGCCGCCTGGCGCAGGGCCTCGTGCGTCGACCGGCGGCGCTGCTCGTGGCGGTTGGTCGGGCTGGTCACGAACGGCATCTTCCCATTGTGTCAGTACTGACATATTCTGGGCCGCGTCTGACAGGAGGCGAGCGATGACGGATTACGACGCGATCGTGGTGGGAGCCGGGCACAACGGGCTGACGGCGGCGGTCATCCTGCAGCGGGCGGGCCTGCGCACCGTGTGCCTGGAGGCCAACACCTACGCCGGGGGCATGGCCGCGACCGTCGAACTGATCGACGGCTTCCGCTACGAGATCGCCGGTTCGGTGCAGTTCCCCACGGCAAGCGCCATCACCCGCGAACTCGAACTCGACACGCTGCCGACGGTCGACCCGGAGGTCATGTCGACCAACATCGGCGAGTCCGGCGAGGAGCCGATGATCTTCTACCGCGACCCGATGCGGCTCATGACGCACCTGGGTGAGCGACACGGCGTCGAGGCCGTCACTGGCATGGCCGAACTCATCGCATGGAGCCAGGGACCCGCCCGCGCGCTCGGCCGCTTCGACGTCCGCAAGCCGCCCAAGACGCTCGACGAGATGTACGCCTGCGCAACCAATGAGGCCGAACGGAGGGCGATCCACGAGATGCTGTTCGGCTCGGCGATGGACCCGATCGACCGCTTTCTGCCGGACAAGGAGAAGCACGCGGTGATGCGCGGGATGCTCGCGTTCCTGGCCGTCAACTCGACCTACCGCGGCCCGTACACCCCGGGCAGCGCGACGTGCCTGGCGTTCGCCCTCGCCGTGCCCGACGACGGCACGGCGATGATGACCAAGCTCGTGGGCGGAATCGGCGCGCTCACCGAGCACCTGCGCGGACTCTTCGTCTCCCTCGGCGGCGAGCTGCGATACCGGGCGAAGGTCGAGCAGATCCTGGTGGACCGGGCGGCGGTGACCGGCGTGCGGCTGCGCGACGGGTCCACGGTGAGCGCGCCCATCGTGGTGTCCAACCTAGCGCCGGACGTCACGCTCAACGACTTCATCGCCCCGGAACACGTTCCCGCGCAACTGCTCTCGCGGCTGTCCGGCCGCGACCACCGGGCGTCGTTCGTACAAATGCACTTCGCGCTCGACGGGCTGCCGGAATTCGCCCCGCCCTACGAGTTTCTCAACGAGGCCGGCATGCAGCAGTCGGTGGGCATCTTCGGCTCGCCGGAAGAGCAGCAACGCCAATGGGAGAACTGCCGGCGGGGCCTCGTGCCCGACAATCCCTCGATGGGCTTGCAGATCCCGTCCGTGCACGACCCGACGCTCGCCCCGCCCGGCAAGCATGCCGCGAGCGCGTACGCCTACGCGTTCCCCGTGGAGGTGAGCCGCGACCGGCACGGACATCTCAAAAACGAGATGGCGCAACGAGTCATCGACAAGATCACCCGGTTCGCGCCGAACTTCTCAGACATCGTGATCCGCCACATCACGTTCGCCCCGTACCACATGAACACGATGTTCGGGGCACCCGGCGGCGACTTCTGCCACGGGTTGCTGCACCCGGACCTGATGGGCCCGAACCGCCCCGGCCCCAAGGGATTTCTCGACCTGCCGATCGGAGTCGACGGCCTCTACCTCGGCGGAGCGGGCTGCCATGGCGGCCCTGGCATCACCTTCACCCCGGGCTACAACGCCGCATATCAGGCCCTCGACGACAGGGCGTGAGGGCTCAGCCCCCGAATGTCCCCGTGTACTGGGCCTGCGCCCCCGTCGCCCGGGTGATCGCCTGCACCGCTTGCGGACCGGCGAGTCCCGGGGGCAGCTGGAACGTGGCGGGCAGCTGGTAGAGGGTGAACCGGTAGTGATGGACCCCGGTGCCGGCGGGCGGGCAGGGTCCGCTGTAGCCGGTCCAGCCCGCCGAATTGGGCAGGCTGCTGCCGCCCGCCGGGGTCTGACCGTCCGCGGTGCTGCCCGGGCCCGGGGGAATGCCGACCACGATCCAGTGAATGTAGGGGCCGCGCGCGGCGTCCGGGTCGTCGACGACGAGCGCTCCGCCCAGGGGCGCCGACCAGGTCAACGGCGGCGCGATGTCGGCGCCCTTGCACGTGTACTGCGCGGGGATCGGGGCCCCGTCGGGAAATGCCGGGCTACCGATGGTCAGCGGCCCGTCGGCGGGCGCCTGCGCGACGGTCCGGCCGACCGTCGTCACCTGTGGTGTCTGCGGCGCCGTCGTGCGACCTCCGCCGTGGCCGCCACAGCCGGCCGCCGCCAGTGCCACCGCCGCGAGGGCGGAGACGGTGCGCAGAAGTGCCGATTCCATATCAGCTCGACTCCATATCAGCCAGTGTGGCCGACCGCGGTGCGAGAGAAAAGGGCGCTAGCCCGCCTTTTTCATTTCGAGCACCCGCTTGCGCAAACCCTTTGTGGCCGTGTCCATCAGGCTCTTGGCCCCCCTTCTGACCAGGAACCCCGGCACCGGCATCAGCAGGTCGACGGTGAGGTCGAAACGAACCCGGGTGGAGTCGCCGTCGGGGGTCAGCGTGTACCGGCCGTCCTGGGTGCGTTGCTGGGTGGCGCTGTCGAGGGTCCAGCTCACCCCGTCGTCGTGCACGGTGTAGGAGAGCACCTGCTCCTCGGTGAAGCCGACCAGCTTGACGATCTGCCGGGACTTGGTCGGGTGGCCCTCGTCGTCGCGCTCGAGGATCTCGACCTTTTGGTGCACCGAGGACCAGTCCGGCAGCGACTCCATGTCGAACAGCACGTCCATCACCTCGGCGGGCGTCGCCTCGATGGTGATCTCGCGGGACTCTTTGACAGCCATGACCGCAAACATATCCTCCGACGGGTCGGCCCAAACGGGCCGCGCCACGACCTAGGGGACGAGCACGACCTTGCCGACGTTCTCGCGCGCGGCCAGGATCCGGTGCGCCTCGGGCGCGTCGGCGAACGGGACGGCCGCGTGCACGATCGGGGAGATCGTCCCGTCGCGCAGCGCGTCGGTCAGCGGGGCGATCCAGGGCCCGAGCGTGCCGCGGTCGTCCCACAACCGCAGCATGTTGAGGCCGATGACGGCCTTCGAATCCGAGAGCTGGTCGATCAGGTTGAACCCGCGCAGCATCGCCAGGGCGTGCGGCGCCGCCGCCCGCAGTGAACGCTTCTCGCCGTGCTGCAGATTCGAAATGCCGTACGCCACAAGCCTTCCGCCCGGGCGCAGCAGGGCGTAGGAGCGTCGCAGCGACGTGCCGCCGAGCGCGTCGAGCACGATGTCGTAGGCGCCGAGACCCTCCCACCAGCGGTCGCGCCGGTAGTCGATCGCCCGGTCGACGCCCAACTCGGCCAGCCGTTGATGCTTGCCCGGTGAGGCGGTGCCGTGCACCTCCGCCCCGGCGGCCTTGGCGAACTGGACGGCCGCCGTCCCGACCCCACCCGCCGCCGCGTGCACCAGCACCCGTTCGCCGGCACGCAGCGACCCGTAGCCGTGCAGCGCCGCCCACGCGGTCGCGTAGTTGACCGGGACGGCGGCGCCCTCCTCGAAGCTCATCGCGTCCGGCAGCGTCACCGCGTCGGCGGCCGCGACGTTGACGGTCTCGGCATAGCCGCCGAACCGGGTGCCGGCCAGCACCCGCTCACCGACGCGCCCGGCGTCGACGCCCTGGCCCACCGCCGCGATGGTCCCGGCCACCTCATAGCCGACCACGGCCGGAAGTTTCGGGGCGTCCGGGTAGAGCCCGACCCGGGCGAGGTGATCGGCGAAGTTGACCCCCGCCGCGCGGACGGTGACCCGCAGCTGGCCGGGACCCGGGGGCGGCGGGTCGGGTCGCTCCTGCACCTGCAGGACCGACGGTCCGCCGTGTTTGGTGATGACGACTGCGCGCACCGGGTGATGGTCGCACACCGCCGCGCGGAGACTAACTTTCTCGTGTGTCCCTGACCTGGGAGCGGCTGGCCGCCGGCGTGCACCGCTGCCGGCTGGCCTTCTGCGACGTCAGCGTGGGCCTCGTGTGCGGTCGTTCCGGGGCACTGCTGGTCGACACCGGGACGACGCTGGCCGAAGCCGAAGCCATCCGCGCCGACGCCGAGAGGCTCGCGGGAGGCCCGGTCACGCACGTGGTGCTGACGCACAAGCACTTCGACCATGTGCTGGGCTCCTCGGCATTCGCCGGGGCCGAGGTCTATTGCGCGCCCGAGGTGTCCGACTACCTCAGCAGCGCCACCGGGGCGGTCCGCGCCGACGCGCTACGCCACGGCGCGGACGCCGCCGAGATCGACCGCGCGATAGCGGCCCTGCGGGGCCCGCGGCACGGTGTCCGTGAAGCCGTCATCGATCTCGGCGGTCCCGTCGCGACCATCTCCCACCCGGGCCGCGGCCACACCGCGTCGGACCTGATCGTGGTGGTCACCGGCGCGGACGATGGCCGGGTCGTGGTGTTCACCGGCGACCTCGTCGAGGAGTCGGCCGATCCGGCGATCGACGGCGACTCCGACGTGGCGGCTTGGCCGGCGACACTGGACCGGGTGCTGGCGTCCGGCGGTCCTGACGCCGTCTACGTCCCGGGCCACGGGAGGGCCGTCGACGCCGATTTCGTTCGGCGCCAACGCGATTGGCTGCTAGCGGCGGCCCGCGCTGCAGGCGGCGATGAGGGCGTCGGGGTCGGTGACGCTGACCCATAGCTCGCGAACGGACACCGACACCCCGCAGCACTTCGCCCGAACGGCTGGGTCGATGGTCAACGCCACCAGGCCCCGGCCCGACCCGTTGACCAGCCAGCGTCCGCGCGAGTGGTGCACCCCGCGGGACAGCGGGCGGGCGTCGGTCGGCTGGGCGTCGACAATCGAGGCCAACGGGATGTGGGCCTCGAACGCCCAGCCCATCTTGACGTGCAGCGTCTGATCCTCGACCCGCACCTCGCTGCGCTCCGGGCCCAGCCCGAGAGGCACCGCCAGCGGCAGATACCAACGCTCGAAGCGCACTTTTGTCTGCACGGCCGTGACCTTACTCTGGCCGGGGGTTTTGAGAACGACATCGCATCGATCCTGCCTCGGGACCATTGACCCTGATGGAGGCATTGTCTGCGGGGATAGACTCGCGAACAGCGGAAATCGTGCTGAATAGGAGCGGACAAGCCCATGGCCATCATCGACAAGGACACCGAGGTCCGAACATCGTTCGAGGACGACCTCGCGGCCACGCAGCGGTACTTCGACAGCCCGCGCTTCGAGGGCATCACCCGCCTGTACACGGCACGCCAGGTGGTGGAGCAGCGCGGCACCATCCCCACCGACTACACGGTGGCGCGCGACGCCGCGGCCGCGTTCTACGAGCGGCTGCGCGAGCTGTTCGCCACGAAGAAGAGCATCACCACCTTCGGGCCGTACTCGCCGGGCCAGGCCGTCAGCATGAAGCGGATGGGCATCGAGGGCATCTACCTCGGCGGGTGGGCAACCTCGGCGAAGGGCTCGACCACCGAGGACCCGGGCCCGGACCTCGCCAGCTACCCGCTCAGCCAGGTGCCCGACGACGCCGCCGTGCTGGTGCGCGCCCTGCTCACCGCCGACCGCAACCAGCACTTCCAGCGGCTGCACATGAGTGAGCAGCAGCGCGCCACGACGCCGGCCTACGACTTTCGGCCGTTCATCATCGCCGACGCCGACACCGGCCACGGCGGTGACCCGCACGTGCGCAACCTCGTTCGCCGCTTCGTCGAGGTGGGTGTCCCCGGATACCACATCGAGGACCAGCGGCCGGGCACCAAGAAGTGTGGCCACCAGGGCGGCAAGGTCCTGGTTCCGTCGGACGAACAGATCAAGCGCCTCAATGCCGCCCGCTTCCAGCTCGACGTCATGCGGGTGCCCGGCATCATCGTCGCGCGCACCGACGCCGAGGCCGCGAACCTCATCGACAGCCGCGCCGACGAGCGCGACCAGCCGTTCCTGCTGGGCGCCACGAACCTCAACATCCCGTCGTACAAGGCGTGTTTCCTGGCGCTCGTCCGGCGCTTCTACGAGCTGGGGGTCAAGGACCTCAACGGTCACCTGCTCTACGCGATGGCGGACTCCGAGTACGCCGGGGCCACCGCCTGGCTCGAGCGCCAAGGCATCTTGGGCGTGGTCTCCGAGGCCGTCAACCACTGGCGGGAGGATCCCAACCAGTCGATCGACGACCTCTTCGACCAGGTGGAGTCGCGGTTCGTGGCGGCCTGGGAGGACGACGCCGGCCTGATGACGTACGGCGAGGCCGTCGCCGAGGTGCTGGCCTTCGGTGAGAGCGAGGACGAGCCGGCCGCGATGAGCCCCGACGAGTGGCGGAAGTTTGCCGCGACGGCGTCGCTCTACGTGGCCCGGGAGAAGGCGAAGGAGTTGGGCGTCAATCCCGGCTGGGACTGCGAGCTGGCCAAGACGCCGGAGGGCTACTACCAGATCCGCGGCGGCATTCCCTACGCGATCGCCAAGTCGCTCGCCGCGGCGCCCTTCGCCGACATCCTCTGGATGGAGACCAAGACCGCGGACCTGGCCGACGCCCGGCAGTTCGCCGAGGCGATCCACGCCAAGTTCCCCGAGCAGATGCTGGCCTACAACCTGTCGCCGTCGTTCAACTGGGACACCACCGGGATGACCGACGAGGAGATGAAGCGGTTCCCCGAGGAGCTCGGCAAGATGGGCTTCGTCTTCAACTTCATCACCTACGGCGGCCACCAGATCGACGGCGTGGCGGCCGAGGAGTTCGCCACCTCCCTGCGCCAGGACGGCATGCTGGCGCTGGCCCGCCTGCAGCGCAAGATGCGCCTGGTCGAATCCCCTTACCGCACACCGCAAACGCTGGTGGGCGGCCCGCGCAGCGATGCCGCGCTGGCAGCGTCCTCGGGACGGACGGCCACCACCAAGGCCATGGGCAAGGGATCGACGCAGCACCAGCACCTGGTGCAGACCGAGGTGCCGAAGAAGCTGCTCGAGGAGTGGCTGACGCTGTGGAGCGAGCACTACCACCTCGGCGAGAAGCTGCGTGTGTCGTTGCGGCCCCGCCGGGCCGGCTCGGACGTGCTGGTGCTCGGGATCCACGGCAACGATGACGAGCAGCTGGCCAACGTGGTCTTCGACCCCATCAAGGACCGCCACGGCCGCAGCATCCTCACCGTGCGCGACCAGAACACATTCTCCGAGAAGCTGCGCCAGAAGCGGCTGATGACGTTGATCCACCTGTGGCTCGTGAACCGTTTCAAGGCCGACGCGGTGTACTACGTCACGCCCACCGAGGACAACCTGTACCAGACCGCGAAGATGAAGTCGCACGGCATCTTCAGCGAGGTCAACCAGGAGGTGGGCGAGATCATCGTCGCCGAGGTCAACCGTCCGCGCATCGAGGATCTGCTGAAGCCCGACCGCGTGGCGCTGCGCAAGCTGATCACCAAGGAGGACTGACGCTTAGGCGCCCCTCTGCGTGTCCGGCCACCGATCAGTCGCGGAAGAAGAGCCCGGCCAGTTCGTAGCCGATGTTCTGGGCGCCCGAGACGACGCTCGTCACGGCGAACGGCAGCGTCCCAACGTTGAGCAGACCCGAGACACCGCCGCCTAGGTTGCTGAAGCCCGAGATGAGGCCGCCGTAGTTCTGGTAGCCGGACCCGCCGGTCAGTCCGCCGAGCGGGTTGGTGTTGGACCACCCCGACAGGCCGGAACCGTTGTTGCCGAAGCCGGAACTGCCGCCGGCGCCCGTGTTGAAGAAGCCCGACGACGGCGCGGTGCTCGAGTTGAGAATGCCGGGGCCGCCCGGGATCTCGACGACCGCGACGGTGGTGCTCGGCATGTGAATGCTGCCGATGGTGAACGGCGCCGTAGTGAAGCTGCTCAACCCGATGGGCGGCACGGTGAACGGCGCGATGGTGATGGGCGCCGTGGTGATGTCGGGCAGGTTGAACGCTCCGACGCCGATCGGGTTGATGGTCAACGGCGGCGTGGTGAACGCCGGCGTCGTGATATCCGGCAAGCTGAACGCACCAACCCCAATCTGCCCGACCGTCAACGCCGGCGTGGAAAACGCCGGCGTCGTGATATCCGGCAAGCTGAACGCACCAACCCCAATCTGCCCGACCGTCAACGCCGGCGTGGAAAACGCCGGCGTCGTGATATCCGGCAAGCTGAACGCGCCAACCCCAATCTGCCCGACCGTCAACGCCGGCGTAGAAAACGCCGGAGTCGTGATATCCGGCAAGCTGAACGCACCAACCCCAATCTGCCCGACCGTCAACGCCGGCGTGGAAAACGCCGGAGTCGTGATATCCGGCAGCGTGAAGGGGCTGACGCTGATGGGAGGAATGCCGATGCCGGGAATCGTGAAGTTGGGGAGGTTGAAACCCGACACCGACGCGCTGCCGATGGTGAAGCCGCTGATGCCAATGGGTCCGAGGGTCAAGTCCCCGGTTTCCAGGAATGCGTCGGGCATGCCGTAGAAGTTGCCGATCGCCGGATATTGATTTGCGTTTCCTGTCTGCAAGACAGCGATGTTGTTGGGGAGGAACAGGCGGAACGGTAAGTGGAATCCGGGGATTGTCAGTTTCGGCCCGACTATGTCGGGCGTCGTTATCGTGGGCGTGCCGAACGAGCCGGTCGATATGCTGTTCACGAAGATCGGCTGTGTAGTAAGACCGGGAAGGTTGAATCCGCCGACCGCGGTGCCCGCCGGAATCGTGAACGACGGAACCGACACCGACGGAATACTCAACTGCGGCAGACTGAACGCACCCACCGCCGTCCCCGCCGGAATCGTGAACGACGGAACCGACACCGACGGAATACTCAACT
>NZ_CACRUY010000065.1 GCF_902652685.1 Mycobacterium sp. Marseille-P9652 | reverse complement strand
GGGTTGGGCTATGGGCGCCGGGCGGGGTTGACCGCGTCACGGTTCGTGGCCTGCCCGTTCGGTGTCCCGGGGCATCGGATGTATCGGACCGGCGACCTGGTGCGGTGGGACCGCACCGGGCAACTGGACTACCTCGGACGCGCCGACGACCAGATCAAACTCCGCGGCTACCGCATCGAACTCGGCGAGGTGCGTTCGCAACTGGCCGAGCTGCCCGGAGTGGAGCAGGCGGTGGTGATCGCCCGCGAGGACCGTCCCGGCGACAGGAGGCTGGTCGGTTACGTCACCGGGACGGTTGATCCCGCGCAGGCCCGCGCCGCGCTGGCCGAGCGCCTGCCGGCCTACATGGTGCCGGCAGCGATCGTGGCCCTCACCGAGCTGCCGCTGACGCCCAACGGCAAGCTCGACAGCCGCGCCCTGCCGGCGCCCGAATATCAAGACGCCGAATCCTACCGCGCCCCAACGGGTTCCGCCGAGGAGGCCCTCGCGGGCATCTACGCCCACGTCCTGGGGCTCGACCGGGTCGGCGTCGACGAGTCCTTCTTCGACCTCGGGGGCGACAGCATCCTCACCATGCAGGTGGTGGCCCGCGCCCGCGCAGCCGGCCTGCTCGTCCGGCCGCGCGACATCTTCGTCGAGCAGACCGTCGCCCGGCTGGCAAAGGTGACCCGGTGCGCCGGCGCCGCGGACGCCGCGACCGACGACGGGGTCGGCGAGGTGCCGCTCACGCCCATCATCCGGTGGCTGCACGGCGTGCACCGCGCCGGCGGGGCCGTCGAACAGTTCAACCAGACCGTGGTGCTCGATGCCCCGGCCGGGGCCACCGAGGCCGACGCCGCGGCGCTGCTGCAGACGCTGCTGGATCGGCACGCCATGCTGCGGCTGAGGGTCGACGAGGATGACACCGGGGATTGGTCACTGAGGGTGCCCGAGCCGGGTTCGGTGGACGCGGCCGGCCTGATGGCGTCGGACACGTTGTCCGATGCGGCGCTGCTCCAGGCGCGTTCGCGGCTGGACCCGAGCACCGGCGCGGTGGTGCGCGCGCTCTGGGACGCAGGCGCCGGCCGCCTGGCGTTGATCGTGCACCACCTCGCGGTCGACGGGGTCTCGTGGCGGATACTGCTCGACGACCTCAACACCGTCTGGGCGCAACGCCGCAGTGGCGACGAGGCGGCGATGCCGCCCACGGGCACCTCGTTCCGGCGGTGGGCGTCCCGGCTGGCCGAGCACGCGCGGGACCCCCTCGTCGCCAACAACATTCCCGCGTGGCGCCGCATCCTTGCGGTGCCCGCCGCCCTGCCGGCGGTGCGCCCCGAGGCCGACACGTTCGCCTCGGCCGGCCACCTGACCATGTCGCTGGACGCCGAGACGACCGGCCTCCTACTCGGCGAGGCCCCGGCGGCCTTTCACGCCGGGATCAACGACATCCTGCTGGCCGCGTTCGCGTTGGCCTGCAACGAATTCCTCGGCAACCCCGGCACACCGATCGGCATCGACGTCGAGGGCCACGGCCGAGACGAGGGGTTGGCGGCCGACATCGACCTCTCCCGCACCGTCGGATGGTTCACCGCCAAATACCCGGTGGCGCTGTCGATAACGCCCGTGGACTGGGCGCGGGTGGCCGCCGCCGCGGCGGCGCTGGGCGCCGCGGTCAAGGACATCAAGGAACAGCTGCGCGCTCACCCCGACGGCCTCACCTACGGCGTGCTGCGCTATCTCGACGCCGACTCGGGGCTGGCCGGTTCCGACCCGCCGATCGGGTTCAACTACCTGGGCCGCCTGGGCAGCCCCCACGACGCCGATGCCGACGCCTGGCGCATGGCCGCCCAAACCGCCAGCTCCACAACCGGTTTGGCCATGCCGCTGATGCACACCGTGGAGGTCAACGCCGTCACCGTCGACACCACGTCCGGACCGCACCTGCACGCCAATTGGATCTGGGCCCCCTCGGCACTCGACGGCGACCGGGTGGCGCGGCTCGGCCGGTTGTGGTTCGAGGCGTTGCGCGGCATCTGCGCACACGTGCGGCACGGCGGGGGAGGTCTCACCCCGTCCGACATCGCGCCCGCCCGCCTCAGCCAGCGCCAGATCGACGAACTGGAGACGCGGCATCCGATCGCGGACATCCTGCCCCTCGCGCCGCTGCAACAGGGCATGCTGTTCCACACCGACACCGCCGGCGATTCGGATGTGTATGCGGTGCAGATCGATATCGCCGTCGCCGGTCCGCTCGACGCCGAGCGCCTGCGCAGGGCCGTGGAGTCGACGATCACCCGGCACCCCCACCTGGCGGCCCGCTTCCCCGGCGGATTCGACGAACCGGTGCAGATCGTCCCGCGCCATCCCGCGGCGGCGTGGCGATACCTCGACCTGCGCGACGGGGACCCCGCCGCCGACATCGAACGGCTCAGCGCCGACGAACGCGCCGCCGTTCGCGACCTCGCCGAGGGACCGGCCCTGCGCATCGCCGTCGTCCGCACGGCCGACGAACGGCATCGCCTCGTGTTCACCAATCACCACATCGTGCTCGACGGATGGTCGATGCCCATCCTGCTCCGGGACATCTTCGCCGCCTATCACGGGCAGCGCCTGCCCGCGGCGATCCCGTACCGCAGGTTCCTCGCCTGGCTCGCCGGCCGCGACCGGGAGGCCGCCCGCGTGGCCTGGCGGGAGGCGCTGGACGGATTCGAAGCCCCCACGCTGGTCGGCCCGCCGGACCGGTTGGGCCTGGGCCTGCGCGCTGTCGCATCGGTGCGGGTGCCCGCCGCCACCACGCGGGCGCTGACCGAGCTGGCCCGCTCCCGACACACGACGGTCAACGTCGCGCTGCGGGGCGCGTGGGCCCTGTTGCTGACGTGGCTGACCGGCCGTCACGACATCGCCTTCGGCGCAACGGTTTCCGGCAGGCCCGCCGAGGTGGCGGGCGCCGAGTCGATGGTCGGCCTGCTCATCAACACCGTTGCGGTGCGCGCACGCCTCACCCCGCACACCACCACGGCGGACCTGCTCGACCAGCTGCGCGACGCCCACCACCACACGCTCGACCACGAACACCTGGCGCTGGGCGAGATCCACCGCATCAGCGGCCACGAGCGGCTGTTCGACACCCTCTTCGTCTACGAGAACTACCCGATCGACAACGGCCTCGCGCTGGGCGACCCGCAGCTCGTGGTCACCGACGTCGCCGTCCGGGACCGCACCCATTACCCGCTCGTGCTGCAGGCCGCCCCCGGCGCCGAGGAACTGGCGCTCCGCGTCGAATACCGCACCGACCTGTTCGACGCGGCGGCCATCGCCGCGCTGGCAGGCCGACTCGAGCGCCTGCTCGACGCGATGACGGCCGAGCCCGCGCGGCCGGTGTCGTCGATGGACCCGCTCGACGCCGGCGAGCGCGCCCGGCTGGACGGCTGGGGCAACCGGGCGGCCCTGGCCCGGCCCGCCGCGGGCGGCGCGTCGATCCCGGCGCTGTGGGCCGCCGAGGCGGCGCGCGCCCCGGACGCCGAGGCGCTGAGCTTCGGCGACCTGTCCATCACGTACCGCGAGGTTGACGCGGCTTCCGACCGGCTGGCACACCGGCTGGCCGCAAGCGGCGCCGGCCCGGGAAGCATTGTCGCGCTCATGTTTCCACGCTCCGCCCAGGCCATCGTCGCGATCCTCGGGGTGCTCAAGGCCGGCGCGGCCTACCTGCCTATCGACCCGGCGCAACCCGCGCCGCGGACGGACTTCCTGCTCGCCGACGCCGCACCCGTCGCCGCCGTCACCACGGCGGCCCTGCGCTCCCGCCTCGACGAACGCGGCATGGTGGTCATCGACGCGGACGACCACGCCATCCCCACCCAGCCGCCGGGACCCCTTCCCGTGCCGGCCCCCGACGACATCGCCTACGTGATCTACACCTCCGGCACCACCGGCGCGCCCAAAGGCGTTGCCGTGAGCCATCGCAACGTCACCCGGTTCGTGGCGGCGCTGCACGCGCACGTGCCGCGCAGGGCAACCTGGGCGAACTGCCACTCCTACGCCTTCGACGCCTCGGTCGAGGAGATCTTCGGTGCGCTGCTGGGCGGCGGCCGGCTGGTGGTGGTGCCCGAGCAGGTGGCCGCCTGTCCGGACGACCTGCACCGGCTGGTCCGCGCCGAGAACGTCGACGTCCTGAGCCAGACGCCGTCGGCCGCGGCGATGCTGTCGCCCAGGGACATTGGGCCGGTCACGCTGCTGGTGGGCGGGGAGCCCTGCCCCGCCGACGTGGTGGACCGCTGGGCGCCGGGCCGCGTCATGATCAACACCTACGGCCCCACCGAGACGACGGTGGACGCGACGATCAGCGCTCCGCTGCAACCGGATTCGGCTGCGCCGCCCATCGGCTCCCCGGTCTCGGGCACCGCGCTGTTCGTGCTCGACGAGTGGCTGCGCCCCGTGCCGCCGGGTGTCGTCGGCGAGCTGTACGTGGCCGGCGCGGGCGTGGGCACCGGGTACTTGCGCCGGTCCGCCCTGACGGCGTCCAGGTTCGTCGCCTGCCCGTTCGGCGGTACGGGCGGGCGCATGTACCGCACCGGCGACCTCGTGCGGTGGCGCCCCGACGGGCAGCTGGACTACCTGGGCCGGGCCGACGACCAGGTCCAGATCCGCGGGTACCGCGTCGAGTGCGGCGAAATCGCCGCGGCCCTGGGCCAATTGCCCGGTGTGCGGCAGGCGGCGGTGATCGCCCGCGAGGACCGGCCCGGCGACAAGCGTCTGGTCGGCTACATCACCGGCACGGCGGACCCGGCCGACCTGCGGGCCCGGCTGACCGAGAGCCTGCCGTCGTACATGGTGCCGGCCGCGGTGGTGGCGTTGCCCGAGCTGCCGCTGACCGTCGGCGGCAAGCTCGACCGCCGCGCGCTGCCCGCCCCGGGGTATGGGGACGGCGAACGCTACCGGGCGCCGAGCGGCCTTACGGAGGAAACCCTGGCCGCCGCCTACGCCGAGGTGCTTGGGCTCGACCGCGTGGGGGCCGACGACTCGTTCTTCGACCTCGGCGGTGACAGCATCTCGGCCATGCGGCTGGCCGCGGCGGTCAACGCGAGGCTGGGCGCCGCGCTTCCCGTGCGCGCCCTGATCGACGCCCCGACCGTCCGCGGCCTGGCGCGGTGGCTGGGAAGCGCCGGATGCGAGCATGATTCGCGGTTTGCCGCCGTGCACGGGGATGGCGCCACCGAGGTGCGCGCCGCCGACCTCACGCTGGATAAGTTCATCGACGCCCCGACGCTCGCCGGCGCCCCCGCGCTGCCCCGCCCGGGCGCCGAGGTGCGGACGGTCCTGCTGACCGGCGCCACCGGCTTCGTTGGGCGCTACCTGGCGCTCGAGTTGCTCGAACGCATGGAGTTGCTCGACGGCACGCTGATCTGCCTGGTGCGCGCCGACTCCGACGATGAGGCCCGGCGCCGCCTCGAGACGACCTTCGAGGGCGGCGATCCTCAAATGTGGCGGCGCTTCGAGGAACTCGCCGCCGACCATCTCGAGGTCATCGCCGGTGACAAGGCCGCCGCCGGCCTGGGTCTGGACGAGCGGACGTGGCAGCGACTGGCCGACACCGTCGACCTGATCGTCGACACGGCCGCCGTCGTCAACGCGGTCCTGCCCTACCGTGAGCTGTTCGCGCCCAACGTGGCCGGTACCGCCGAGCTGATCCGTGTCGCCCTCACCGCGAGGCTCAAGCGCTTCGCCTACGTGTCGACGGCCGACGTCGGCGCCCAGGTCGAGCCGTCCGCGTTCACCGAGGACGCCGACATCCGGTCGATCAGCCCGCGCCGCACACTGAACGCCAGCCTGGCCAACGGCTACGGCACCAGCAAATGGGCCGGCGAGGTGTTGCTCCGCGAGGCCAACGACCTGTGCGGCCTGGAGGTTTCGGTGTTCCGCTGCGGGACCGTCCTGCCCGACGCCACCCACGCCGGTCAGGTCAACGCATCGGACACCGCGACCCGCGTGATCCTCAGCCTGGTCGCCACGGGGCTGGCGCCCCGCTCCTTCTACCGGCTCGACGAGGCCGGCAACCGCCGGCGCGCCCACTTCGACGCCCTGCCGGTTGATTTCGTCGCCGAGGCGATCGTCACGCTGAGCGCGCCGGGGGCGACACCGTCGTCGGCGGGCTTTTCGACCTACCACGTGATGAACCCCCACGACGACGGGATCGGGCTCGACGAGTACGTCGACTGGCTGATCGAGGCGGGCCACCCGATCCGCCGCATCGACGACTTCGGCGAGTGGTTGCGGCGCTTCGAGTCCGCCCTGGACGCCCTGCCGGACCGCCAGCGCCGGCACTCGGTGGCGCAGATGCTGCGGCTTCTCGATACCGCGCGGATCGCCCCCGCCGAACCGGCGCGCGGCGCCTACGCCCCGACCGACCGATTCCGCGCCGCGGTAAAAGAGGCGAAAATTGGCCCCGACAAGAACGATCCGGACATCCCGCACGTCTCCGCCGGCATGATCCTCGCCTACATCACCGACCTGCACCGGCTCGGACTGCTCTGATGAACGTCCTCAACCTGCTTCGCGCGCACTGGAAGTCGATGACCGCCGCCATGTCGCTGCTCGGCATCGCCACCGCGCTCACCCTGCTGCAGCCGCTGCTGGCCGGCCGGATCGTCGACCGTGCGGCCGCCGGCGCACCGATCCTGGCGCCCGCGCTGCTGCTGGCGGGCATGCTCGTCGGGCAGTTCCTGCTCGACGGGCTGGCGCATTTCGAGCTCGACCGGACCGGCGAGAAGATCGTGCTGGAACTGCGCGACCTGTTCACCAATCACGTTGTGCGGCTGCCGATCGGGCTGCTGGACCGCGGCCGCACCGGCGGGCTTTTGGCCCGTGGGACCAGCGACGCCGGGCTGGTGCGCGAGACGCCGCGCGCCGTTGCCGACGTCGTGTTCGGGACGGTGACCCTGATCGGCGCGAGCGTGCTCATGCTCGCCATCGACCCGGTGACCGTCGGCGTCGTGGTGTCGCTCCTGGCGGTCGCGTTCGCCCTCGGCGGGCCGTTCCTGTCGCGGATCCAGCGGGCGTCGGTCGAGCGCCAGGCCGCCCTGGGCGACTACACGGCGGGTCTGGACCGCGCGCTGGGGGCCGCGCGCACCGTCAAGCTGTTCGGCGCCGAGGACCGCGAGGCGAAATCCATTCATCACAGCGCGCGTGCCGCCTACCAAGCCGGCGTCCGCATGGCGTTGTCGGCCGCCGTCGACACGTCCCTCATCCGCCTGGGGGTCACCGGCGCGTTCCTGGCGATCATGATCATCGACGGCCGACGCGTCGCCGCCGGGGACCTGCCCGTCGGGCAATTCGTCAGCCTGTTCGCCTTCGGCATGTACGCGATCTTCCCGGTCACCGCGGGCATCGCCGCCCTCAACGGCCTGCGGGCGTCGGCCGGCGCCTACGAGCACCTCTCCGCCACCCTGCGCGACCTCCCCGAGGGCGATCCACCCACCTTCGTGGTCCACCAAGGCGGTGATCGACCCCAAAGCTCCTCCATGCTGGTCGAATTCGAACACGTGTCGTTCTCCTACGGCGAGCGCCCCGTCCTCGACGACGTCTCCTTCAGCCTCGCCCCGGATCAGGTCACCGCGCTGATCGGGCCGTCAGGCGCGGGCAAGTCGACAATCCTGGCCCTGCTCTGCCGCTTTCACGACCCGGCCACCGGATCGGTGCGCTGGGAGGGCCGCGACGTGCGCGGCATCCCGCTGCGCGACCTGCGTGGCCGGCTCGGGCTCCTGGAGCAGGACGCGCCGGTGCTGCACGGCACGATTCGCGACAACCTGCTGATCGCCGATCCGGACGCCACCGACGACGACCTGTGGCTCGTGCTCCAACAGGCGAACATCGCCGACGAGATCGCATGTCTCCCCGGACAACTCGACGCCCCGGTGCTCGAACGCGGGCGCGGCCTGTCCGGTGGTCAGCGGCAGCGCCTGGCCCTGGCCCGCGCCTTCCTGTCGCGCTCACAGCTGATTCTGATGGACGAGCCCACCGCCCACCTCGACCGCGCCAACGAGTACGACGTCATGACCAACCTGATGCGGGCCCGGGGCCGGCGCAGCGTCCTCGTGGTGGCCCACCGCCTGTCCACCGTCACCCACGCCGATCAGATCCTGGTGCTGCAGGACGGGCGGATCCGCGCGACCGGCACCCACACCGAACTGCTGCGCATGCCCGTCTACCGCGAGCTGATCGAGCACGAACTAACCCCGCGCTAGCGACTGTCGAAGGAGTCTCGTGCTGTCCGGAATCGCCCGGCTCGCGATCGCCGCGCCGCGCCGCGTCGTCGCGGTGGCGGTCCTCGTCCTGGTTGCCGCCGCGGTCTTCGGCATTCCCGTGGTGAAGGCGCTGTCCGGGGGTGGGCAGCTCGATCCCAACTCTCAATCCTCGCGCGCCGACGCCGTATTGGCCGACAAATTCGACCAGGGCGGGGCGGGTTTGCTGATCACGGTGACCTCCGACGGCGGCGCGCTGGGCCCCAGGGCGCGGGCCGTCGGCTCCGACGTCGTTGCGCGCCTGCAGAAAACGCCCGGCGTGCGGGACGTGCTGTCCCCGTGGACGCTGCCGCCGGGGGACGCCGCACGCCTGGTGAGCAAGGACGGGAAGACCGGGCTGGTCACCGCCACCCTCGCCGGCGGCGATGCCGACGCCCAGGCCACCGCCGAGCGGGTGGCCGGCCAGCTGCCCCGCGACCGGGACGGCGTCGCCGTGCGCGCGGGCGGCGACGCCATCGTCAACCAACAGGTCAACGAGCAGACTCAGCGTGACCTGCTGTTCATGGAATCGCTTGCGCTGCCGCTGAGTTTCGTCGTGCTGGTATGGATCTTCGGCGGTCTCGTCGCCGCCGCGCTGCCGGTGGCCGTCGGGGTGTTCGCCATCCTGGGCGCCCTCGCGTCGTTGCGACTGATCACGCTGTTCACCGACGTGTCGATCTTCGCGCTCAACCTCACCGTCGCGCTGGGCATGGCGCTCGCCGTCGACTACACCCTGCTGATCCTCAGCCGATTTCGCGACGAGTTAGGCCAGGGCCAGACGCGCGAGGCCGCGCTGCTCCGCACGATCGCGACCGCCGGGCGCACCGTGCTGTTCTCGGCCACGACGGTCGCGTTGTCGATGGCGACGCTGGCGATGTTCCCTCAGTACTTCCTGAAATCGTTCGCCTATGCCGGGGTGGCGGTGGTCGCGTTCGCGGCGGTGGCCGCGATCGTCGTCACGCCGGCGGCGGTCGTCCTCCTGGGCGGCCGCCTCGACGCGCTCGACGTGCGCCCGCCGCTGCGCCGGTTCGCCTGGGGGGTGGCGGGCAGACCGGCATCGTTCGACCGGTGGTCATGGTACCGCGGAACGAAAGCCGTTATGCGACGGGCAATCCCGATTGGCGTCGCCGTCACCGCGCTGCTGCTTCTGCTGGGCGCGCCGTTCAGGGACGTGCGGTGGGGTTTTGCCGACGACCGGATACTGCCCACGTCCGCCTCGGCGCGCCAGGTCGGGGACGAGTTGCGCCGCGGCTTCCCGGCCATGGACGTGCCCGACGTGACCGTCGTGCTCCCCGACGCGCGCGGCCTGAGCGCCGCCGACGTGGACGCCTATGCGGCGGCGCTGTCGCGGGTGCCGGACGTCCCGCGGGTGTCGTCGCCCGGCGGCACGTTCACGGGCGGGAAGCGGGTCGGACCGCCGTCGGCGCCCGCCGCGACCAAGGACGGCAGCGCATTCCTGACGGTCGGCAGCACCGCACCGCTGTACTCACCGGCCTCAGCCCGTCAACTCGACCGGCTGCACGCGGTCGCGGTGCCCGCCGGCCGGGCGGTGTGGCTGGCCGGGGCGGCCCAGAGCAACCGCGACAGCGTGGCCGCCATCGGTTCGCGAATTCCCATGGTGCTCACCATCATCGCGGTGATCACCCTCGTCCTCCTGTTCCTCCTGACCGGCAGCGTCGTCCTGCCCGTCAAGGCACTGGCCATGAACGTGTTGTCGCTGAGCGCGGCGTTCGGGGCGCTGGTGTGGGTTTTCCAGGAGGGGCACCTGGGTGGGCTGGGCACCGCGGCCACCGGCACGCTCGGCGTGGAGCTGCCGGTTTTGTTGTTCTGCATCGCCTTTGGCCTGTCCATGGACTACGAGGTGTTCCTGATTTCGCGGATCCGGGAGTACTGGCTGGCCGCCGATCCCGCCGCATCGCGCACGGCGGCCAACGACGAGAGCGTCGCGCTCGGCGTGGCCCACACCGCCCGGGTGATCACGGCCGCGGCGCTGATCATGGTGATCTCGTTCGCCGCGCTGATGGCCGCGCAGGTGTCGTTCATGCGGCTGTTCGGGTTCGGGCTCACGGTCGCCGTGCTGGTCGACGCGACGCTGGTGCGCCTGCTGCTGGTGCCGGCGTTCATGCACGTGCTCGGCGGTGTCAACTGGTGGGCGCCGAAGCCGTTGGCGCGCTTGCACGCCCGGTTCGGGCTGAGCGAGGCGCCGGTCACGCACGCGACGTAGCGCGATCGCCGGTCAACGCCAGCGGGCCCACACGTACGGCACGAGCGCCCTCAGGAAATCGAGGTCGGGGCCCGGATGGGCGCCGGCGAAGGCGTGCTCGAAGTACTCCTCGGCGACGAGGAGAATGCCCTCGGCGTACTCGGTCGTGAAGTCGATACTGCCGTAGGTGTCCATCAATTCGCGGACCGCGCGCACCAGTTCTGGCGATCGGTCAGATCGATTCCGGCGCAGGTAATCACGGACCAGGGCGCGATCGGGGCCGGTCGCGTTCGCCACCAGATGAACGAGGGGAAGGGTGCGCTTTCCCTCGTACAGGTCACCGAGAATCTCCTTCCCGTAGGAGCTTTCATCGCCGACCAGGTTGAGCACGTCGTCGCGGATCTGAAAGGCCGCGCCGAAGTGAAAGCCGAAGCGCACCATGGGCGCGAGGTCGGCCTTGCCGCCGGAACCCACCAGGGCGCCGACCCGCAGCGGGTGGATGGTGGTGTACCAGCACGTCTTGTGCATGATCAGCTCGAGGTAATCCTGTGGCTGCAGGTTCTCGACATTGTCGCGCTGCCATCCGGCCTCGATGGCTTGGCCCTCCAGGGTGCGCAGGGCCATCGTGTCGAACTCCTGCCACACCAGGTCGGCGACATCACCGGGCAGGTGCTTCGTGGCCCTCCGCAGCACCTGGCCGGCCACGAGCGCAAGGCCGTCGCCCGCGTTGAGCGCCGCGGCCATGCCGTGCGTCGCCGCGAGCGTCGGCCGTCCACGACGCATCTCGCTGCCGTCGGCGATGTCGTCGTGGACAAGAAAGGCGTTGTGCAGCAATTCGATTGCCACCGCAATGCCCATGACGGCGTCCGGTTCCGCCCCGAACGCACGGCTCGCCGACAGGCAGAGCGCCGGCCGCAACGCCTTGCCCGGACGCGCCGGGTATTCGCGCATCGGCCCATAGAGCCAATTGACGGGCTCACCGTCCGGCAACGCGTCGAGCATCCCACGGCGCACGACCTTGGCCACCCCCCGCAAATGGTCCTCGACGTCCGAAACCAGGTCCAGCCCGTCGTAGGTGCTGCTCATGGGAGGAGCGGTCTGACGACGAGTTCGATCGGTAGCCAGACGTCGGGATGGCCGTCGGCCAGCAACATCCCCCGGTAACTGCCCGGCGCGACCCGCTCGTCTACGTCGACCTCGACGGTCACGCCCCTGCTGCTGCGCGCCGGCATCGGGACGATGTCCGGCTCGAACCGCATCACCCGCGCGGCGACCACGGTGCCGTCGTGGGACAGCAGGTCGCTGCAGCGCAGCGTGACCTTTCCCATGTCGACGACCCCACGGTTGTGCAACCACACCTCGGCCGTCACCGCACCCGGTGCCACGGCACAAAGCTCCAGCCGGCCGGTCGCCCACCCGGCCGCGAAATCGAGCGCCACCGCTTCCTCCTCGGCCGCTTCGGTCGCGCGACGCGGCGCCGAGACGCGCAGCAACTGGTCGACCAGCGCCCACCACGAGGCGACGAACGGCTCCAGGCCGGTGGCCCCGTAGAGATCCGCCGAGTCGCCGTCGCCCGGAGGCGCGGTCGATTCGTTTCCGGTGAGCCCCGCGGCGGCCATCCGCACGAAACGATCGACGAGTTCGCTGGCGGCCCGAAAGCCTTCCGCCTGAATGGCGCTTAATGCGCGCATGTTGGCCGACGAATTGAACACCGAAGACCACGGAGGGTCGCTGTTCACGCCGTCTGCGTGCCCGTTCAAAGGAGCCCGCTACCTCTCGGCTTGCACACGCAATTTGGTCTGCACCACGGTATAGTAACTGCGCATCCGACATGAGGAGGCGCAATGTCGACGCTCCGGGCAATACTGCAAATTCAAGGTTGTCTGGACCGCGCCGTCGTCGAGACTCAAAACGCCCGGGTCATGGAAGTCGCCGACGCATTCCTGCCGGGCACCTCCGCCAACGCGGACTGGTACCGCGAGATCCAGGCGTTCTTCCTCCCCCGGGGAATCAATGGTGACGGCGAGCCGCCGCCCCCTCCGGATACCATTTCGGCACTCGAAGAGATCCGATCCGACGGGTCGAACGGTCGGCGTCCGACCGCGCCGGAGTCATCGCGCTTCATCTACGGCCTCGGCGCCGCAGTCCATTTGATCAACGAGTTGCCGGACGTCCAATTGCCGATTTCCAATCCATTCCAGGTGGATCGACGGTCCATTCTCGCCGAAGTATTTGCGCTCACCGGCGGAAAGGAATTAGGTCTGCAGACGGCACTATTTTCGACCGACGAGTTGGACCGTGTCCAGAGCCTCTTCATCGAACAGTTCAAGAGCTGGCGGGACTGGCCCATCGTCAGTAGGGAACTGGTGCAACTCGGCGTCCTGGCGTTCGACTCCGATTCGGTGCCGCTGTGCAACGCCGCGGTGATCAACTACAAGGGCATCGAGGCGGTGGTCGTCGATGCGAAGTTGAGGTCGAAATACGTGTCGCTCAACGACCTCGCGGCTGTCGTAGACCCTCGCAACTGGAGCGCCGACGGCCCGAGCTTCTTCTGCAGCATGGTCGACGAGGGACCACGGCCCGACCACTGGCACAAGGTGCTGGAGACCGTGGGGTACTGCGATATCAACGAGGCGATAAGTCCGCGACTGGTCACCATGCTGAAGTTTCACAAGCTCACCGTCCAAGGCTCGGCCACCCATCAGCACCTGCTGGACTACGACCTCAACGACCCCGTGCCCGACCCCAAGGGCGACGGAAAGATCGACGTCGACAACGGCTTCATCGACATGCAGACCGAGCAAAACGGGGACCCCAACCAGCCGCCCGTGCTCGTGCGGGTCCGAAAGGTCTGCCACATCAACGGCTTGCGGCCATATACGCAGAAGATGCTCGTCTGCATCATGGGTTACGCGGCCGCTGTCGAGAAGATGCTCTTCGGCTCGGCCAGACAGCACAATCCGAACTTCTCATACGTGCCGTGGGACGATTCAGGGGGCGGGCAGTCGGGCGGGGGATCTCAACAGCAGGGCGGACAGGCAGGACAACAGCCGCCGCCGGACAACTCGGTCGCGTCCACGGCCATCTCCATGGTGGCCGACTGCGTCAAAGATCTGGCGGCCAAGCAATACGACCTCACCGACAAGTGGCTGGCGGGCCAGTTGACCGTCGCCGACCTGGCGCAGTACAGCGCCGACGTCGGCGCCCGGATCGCCAGTGACCCGTGGAAGTTCATCCAGGCGATCAGCCAACCCAAAGGAGGCGGCAAGTGACCACTCCTCCCACGCCGCCGGCGCCGCCTGTTTCGGCCGCCCAGCAATTCGTCGATCAGGTCTCTCAGCTCTGGGTGGATGCCGCCGAAAAGAGCGACTCTCCAGAGGGATTGGGCATCGACGGCCGAATTGCCCTGGTGCACAGGCTCTGCGACCTGTCCGTGAAGGGTTGGGTGGCCCTTGTTCAGTTCGCCATTCGGTATCCGCTCATACCCGCCGCACCGTCGGTTTCCGCCAAGCCGCTGCCGTCCGAGCCGATCACCGTCCCCGCGGCCGCCCCCTACGTGCGGCAGCTCGCAGCCAAGGGGCCGTTTGAGCGAGTCGGCATGGCCAACGTCAAGATTCCCGTGTCGGCGATCGGGTTCGACCCGCCCTTCCTGCCAGCAGGTATCACGCAGTTCCAGATCGTGCTCAAAGACGACAACTACATCGGGCACAACTACCAGGGCACAGTGCTGGTGAGCACCCAGACGGGTGCGCCGGAAGAGATTTCGGTGTACGTCGGACTGTGAACGACCAGCAAGCTCACCCGTCGATCGACGACTTGCTTGACCGGGCCGTTCGCGCGATAAACCGCGGCGACCGGAAGACGGCCGACGCGCTGGCCGGCCAGGTGCTTGCCGTGGACGACGGCAACCCGGACGCCGAGGAACTACTCGCCGCGCCGGGCGAGAGCGGTGAGATCAGGCGGCTGACAATACTTTTCGCGGATTTGGTCGATTCGACTGCGCTGTCGACCCGAATCGAACTCGAGGTCTACCGCACCGTGGTCGGCCGGTACCGCGACGAGGTGATCCGCATCGTCAACGACTTCGAGGGACACATCGCGTCGACCAAGGGTGACGGATTGATGGCCGTGTTCGGTCATCCCACGGCTCATGAAAACGACGCGGACAGAGCGGTTCACGCCGGCCTCGAGATCGTCAGGGCGATCAACGCGCTCAGCGAACGGGTGCATGCGCGCTTCGGATTCCCCATCAGCGTGCGCGTGGGCATCCACCGGGGACTGGTGTATCTCGATGTCATTCAGGACGACGTCTACGGGCTGGGCGCCAACGTCGCCGCGCGGGTGTGCAGCATCGCGGGAGCGGGAACGGTCGCCGTTTCTCAGCCCATCGAACGGGTGGTCCACGACTCGTTCGAATTCGTCGCGAATCCGCCGCAGGCGGTGAAGGGCGTGGCCGAGCCGATCCTCACCTATCGCGTCGTCGGCGAACGCGACGTCGAGACCGGCGCGGCCGGACCTCTGGTGGGCCGTGAGTGCGAACTGGCGCATCTGGAACGAAGCTGGGCTCTTGCCAAGGAGGGCGCGCTGGCCTCGCCGGGCGTCGCGTTCGTCGGCGAGGGCGGAATCGGCAAGACGCGCCTGGCTCACGTGGCCGTCGAAATGGCTCGGCGGGACGGCGCCGTGGTACTCGGCATGTTCGGTTCGCCGTTTCACTCCGACGTTGGTCTGCGTCCCCTCCGCCGGCTGCTGGAACGCCGGTGCGGCATCCAGCGGGACTCCGATCCCGCCGAGCGGCTCCGCAAGCTGGAAGCGGAGGTGACGCAGCGCGGGCTCGACGCGGAAGTGGCCGTCCCGCTGCTGGCCCCGGTGCTGGGCATCGACCCCGAGAGCGGCTACCGGTCCGTGCGGGCGCAGGGCCCTACGCTGTATAGCCGAATCGCCGGCGCGATCCGCGACTACCTGATGGCGTGCCTGAGCCCGGGGCCGGCGCTCGTCTTCGTCGACGACGTCCACTGGTTCGACGAGGACACCGTCGAGGTGGTCCAGACGCTGCTCCGTCAGGCCGGCGGCCGGCTGATGGTCGTGATGACCGGGCGCACGCTTCCGGCGTTGCCGGACAACACCGCGGTGTTCGAGATCAAAGCGCTCAGTGACGCGGACACCGAGAAGCTCGTTCAGGCACTGCATCCCGAGCTCGATCTCCGGGCGCGCAGCGAAGTGCAGAAGCGTTGTGACGGCATCCCGCTGTACATCGAAGAGGTGGTGGCAAAGCTCAAGGAGCAGCCATCGGATGCCGGCCAGTCCGCTCAGGTGCCGGATACGCTCTACGAAGCCCTCTTCGCGAGACTGCGATCCGCGAAAGCCACCCTTCCCGTCGTTGAAGCGGCCGCGCTCATCGGAAGCCGCTTTGATCCTGTGTTGCTCTCCTCCGTGGTCCACGTCGACGGGCGCGAGATCGACGACGTGCTCGAGGAATTGAGGCGCGGGCATGTCCTCGAGCCGATCGGCTCGGGCAACTGGCGGTTTCACCACGAGCTTCTGCGCGAGGTCGCGGCCGAGGTCTCACCGCCCACCGTTCGCCGTCGGCTGCACAGCCGGATCGCCGACGCGCTGATCGCCGCCTCGGCCGACGCGAATCCCGAATGGTCCCTTGTCGCGCGTCATTTTGAATCGGCGGACCGATTCGAGGAGGCGGCTCGAGCCCACCAGAAGGCTTCGGCGAATGCGCAGCGCCGGGGCGCCCTCAACGAGGCGCGGACCTGTCTGGACCGCGCGCTGGCCAATGTCGAGCGGAGTCCGGCGGGCCGGTCGCGCGACAAACGTGAGATCGCGATACGGCTCGAGGCGGGCCTCCTCGCATCGGTGGCACAGGGCCACGCGAGCGCCGACGCGGCAGCGGAGTTCGAGCGCTGCCTGGAGCTCGTCGGGCCGGATTCGATCACGGAACTGTACGCCGCCTTGAGTGCGCTGTGGATCTACTACACCGCCCGCGGCGACCTGCGGAGGGGCACCCGGCTGGCCGAGACGCTGCAGGCGAAGTTCGCCGACGTCCCCGGAGTCAACTTGGGCACCGACACCCTCATGGGAATCCTGGCCGGTTTCCGAGGCGACTTTTACGACGCCAGGGAAACGCTGGAACGGGCGACGGCCGACACGGACGAGGCGCCCACGGGCGAGATCCGCACCTACTACGGGCCCAACGACCCGGCGGGCGGGAACCTTTCGTTCCTTGCGTTCGTCCGGTTCATCCAGGGCGATTTGCCGGGAGCCGACGCCGCCCTCCGCCAGATGGAAGCCAGGAGCCGTGCCGTCGGCTTCCCGCAGGGCGCGTTCAGTCTGTGTTACGGGCGGTCGATCGAAGCGTTGATCCGCGCCGAGGCGGGGGAGCCGCAGCGCTGCGTCGAGGTGGCCACGGAACTCATGGCGCTGGCGCAGCAACACAACTTCGACGAGTGGTTGATGGTCGGCTGGAGCGAGGATTGCGTCGGAAAGGCGTTGTCGGCCATCGCGGCACCGGAAACGACGCCCGCGGCATTGGTGCCACACGTGGAGGCCATGAGGGGCGTGGCGCAGGCCTGGCGCACGTTCGAGGTCAAGACCTTCCTCGCGTTCTACGACGGCGTGCTGGCCCGCGTGCTGATCGCCGCTGGCGACAAAGAGGCGGCCCGTGCGTGCGTGGACGGCGCGTTGGCCATGGGTCAGGAGACGCTCATCCAGTTCTACGATGCCGAGTTGTTGCGTCTGCGGGCGCACACCATCGACGACGTCGAGCAACGGCATCGACACTTTCGTGACGCGATCGAGCTGGCGCGTAGCCAGGGCGCACACATCTTTGAATTGCGTTCGGCCGCAGACGATTTCGAACTCGTCGGGGAGGCGGCGCGGGCAGCCCTGCTCGAGGCCGCCGGTCGGATTCCCTGCGACCAGGCGTGGCCGGACCTGGTTCGCGCGCGGGCGTTGCTGGGGTGACGAGAACACGGGGCCGCGTTGCCATCCTCGGTGGCGGCATGGCCGGGCTGAGTGCGGCGTGGCGTCTGAGCGAGGGGGCCTGGCGCGACCGCTTCGACTCCATCACCGTCTACCAGCGCGGCTGGCGCGTCGGGGGTAAGGGTGCGTCGAGCCGGGGGCCGAACGGGCGCATCGAAGAGCATGGCCTGCACGTGTGGATGGGTTCGTACGACAACGCCTTCGCGCTCCTTCGGGAGTGCTACGCCGAACTCGATCGCGCGAACACCGATCCCGAGGCGCCGATCCGGACGTGGGATCAGGCGTTCATTCCGTCGGACAGCCTCGGCATCGCCGACCGCTTCGGCGAGGAGTGGTTGGTGTGGCCAGGCACGCTCGGTCGCAACGACGAGCTGCCCGGCGAACCGAACGCAACCGGCCGCGAGCTGACGGCCATCGACTTCCTGCGGCGCGCGCTTCAGTTGGTGCTCGACTTCGCCGACTCGCTGCCGACGCCCGACGGCGATGCCCAGAACCGCCCGGACCCCGGCGGCTCGACGGCGGAGTGGCTTCAGGTGGTGCGGTGGGGAACGCTGGCGATGCTGGCCGCATTGACCAAACCCATTGCCCCCGAATCGATCCCGTCCGTCGGCCTGAACCATGTGCTCGATGCGATTCGCGAGGCGCTCGACTACGAGCGCCGGCCCGATCACCGGCGCTTCTGGCTGTTCCTCTCGCTGGTGACGGCGACCGCACGGGGAATCGTCTCGGACAACCTCGTCACCGATCCGCGCGGCTTCCGCGCCATCAACGACGAGGACTTCTGCGCATGGGTGCTTCGCCACGAAGCACATCCCGACGTGGTCGACTTCCCCCTGGTGCGGGGTATGTACGACATGGTCTTCGGCTACGAGGAGGGCGACGCCGACCGGCCGGCGCTGGCGGCGGGCGTGGCGTTGCTGCTCACCGGAATCGCTTTCTTCCAGTACAAAGGCGCGTTTTTCTGGAAGATGACGGCCGGCATGGGCGACGTCGTCATCGCGCCGCTGTACCAGGCGTTGCGCAGGCGCGGCGTCCGCTTCGAGTTCTTTCACCGTGTCGACGCCCTCCACCTCGACGACCGCCGCCAGGCGGTCGGGGCCATAACCATCGGTCGTCAGGCCCGGCTTGCCGAGGGCGTGGACGAGTATCACCCGTTGATCCGCATCGGCGGGCTTCCCGTCTTCCCGGACCGGCCGCTGGCCGACCAACTGGACGGACCCGCTCGCGGGGACCTGGAGTCACACTTCGGCGAGCGTGACGACGTCGAAACCCTCGTGCTGCGCAGGGGTGTCGACTTCGACCACGTCGTGCTGGCGACGTCGCTCGCCATGGTGGAAGTCATCACCGGCGAACTGAGCGCCGACAGCCCGCAGTGGCACGACATGGTGACGCAACTGCGGACCGTCGCCACCCAGGCTTTCCAGCTGTGGCTGCGGCCCGACGAAACGACGCTGGGATGGCACCGACCCGGCGTCACGACCAGCGGCTACGTCGCCCCCTTCGACACCTGGGCGTCCATGCCGCAGACCCTGTGGGCCGAGCAGTGGCCACCCGTCGACAGCCCGGGCACCGTCGCCTACTTCTGCGGAGCACTGAATGCGTTGTGGCCCAACACCGAGAGCACTGAAGACTACGTGGAACACTGCCGCGAGAAGGTGTTCACCGAGGCGGTCGCCTATCTGGACAAGCACGTCGGGCTCTACCTGCCCGGCGCGGTCACCGAGCATGGCTTCGCCTGGCACCTCCTCGTCGGCGCCAACGGTCACCGTGGCGCGGCGGCCCTTAAGACTCAGCACGTCAGCGTCAACATCGACCCCTCGGATCGGTATGTCCAGTCGGTGCCCGGATCCGACAAGTATCGATTGCGGTCGGACGAAAGCGGCTACGACAATCTGGTGCTGGCCGGCGACTGGACCGATTCCGGCGTCAACGCCGGATGCATCGAGGCCGCCGTCATCTCCGGCCTGCAGGCGGCCAACGCCCTGGTCGGCCGCGGCCACCGGTACCGCATCCGCGGCTTCTATCAGCCCTGACCCGTCAGCCGAGCCGCCTGACATGCACCGGGACACCCACGGCGGCAAGCCTTTCCAGCAGCACGTCACCCATCGCCGAAACCGGTGTCAACACCCCGTATCGGTCGGGCAGCCGCTCCCGGTCGCATGCCAGCCCGAGCGCGCTCTCGCCGAGCATCACCGCCGTGGCGGCGTAGCCCGGGTCAGCGTCTTGGGCCATCGAGGCGACGTAGCGGGCCCCGCTCGTGGTGGTCGCGTAGGTCTCCACCCGGTAGCGGCCGCCCGGTGCACCCTCGTTGTTCGCCCGCGAGAACACGCTCCTCACCATCCGCGGCGGAAACATCCGCAGATAGGGACCGCCAAGCCTGGAGGCTCCGGTGATGGTCGCATTGGTCATCGCCGCCATCGCCGGCGCGACGGCTGACGAGCCCATGCTCGCCGTCTCCCGATAGCGGAACCGGCGGCCGTACGCCCACTCCAACAACGCATTGGTGCGCCGGACGCACCGGGTGTTGTAGAGCCCCATCAAGTACCCGCTGGTCCACAACCCGGTCAGCTCCGGGGCGAGCTCTTCGCCTCTGTGCAACGACACGTCCGGCTCTGGCCCGAGGTCCGGCTCGGCGGGGCGATCGGGACTGAGGCTGTACGGGTCGTCGAGAAGCCGTCGCGTCTTCGGGTCGCCCGATCCGGCCCGCATCAACTCCAGCATCGTGTCGACGGTGCCCCGGGAGAAGCCGAGCGCGTAGTTCGCCACGCGCAAAACCATTGTGGTGTCGGCCAATTCGCCGGTGCCGTCGGCCACCACCCGTCGGTGCAACGCGTACACCGACAGGTCCGACGGGATGGAGTCGAACCCGCAGGAGTGCACGATCCGGGCGCCGCTCTCGACCGACTGGTGGTGATGGGTGTCGATGGTGCGTCGGACGAACGGCACCTCCGCGGCCAGGTCCACGTAGTCGGTTCCGGCCGCGCACGCGGCGACAACCGGCAGCCCGTGGGCCTCATACGGACCCACCGCGCTGATCAGCACGCGGGTGCGGGCGGCGAGCCGACTGAGGACCGCGGCATCGCCGGTGTCGGTGGCGATGACTGGCCAGTCGCGGGCGGCCTCGGGCAGATCGTCTCGCAGGGCGTGGAGCCGAGCTTCGGAACGGCCGGCCAAGCCGACGCGGGCCCCGGTGTGAGCCAGGTAGCGGGCCGTCAGCCTGCCGACGGAACCGGTCGCGCCGTAGAGCACGATGTCGAGGTCACGCTGCTCCGCGCGCATGGTCGTCAACGCTACGCGACCAGCGCTCGAGCACTCGGCTGATTGGCGTGATGAGGCGGCGATACCTTGTTAGGCCAGGCTTAGTTTATTGTCGAGGTCGGGCCGCGCACAACGCTGTCGCACGAAGGAGCTCCCATAGTGACCGAGACAACCACGCCAGTGGCGGACGCATTCGACGATTCGTCCCGACCGGCGCCTCGCCGCGGCGGCTGGATGCGCTGGGGACTGCTGGCGGTGTGGGGTCCGGGCCTGGTGGTCATGCTCGCCGACACCGACGCGGGCTCGCTCATCACCGCCTCGCAGTCCGGCGCCCAGTGGGGCTACCGCATGGTGCTGCCGCAGCTGATCCTGATGCCGATCCTCTTCGTCGTGCAGGAGATGACGGTGCGGCTGGGCATCGTCACCAAGCGCGGACACGGGGCGCTCATCCGGGAACGGTTCGGCCGTGGCTGGGCGTGGCTGTCGGCGTTCACCCTGTTCGCGTCGTCGATCGGCGCGCTGCTCACCGAGTTCGCCGGTGTCGCGGGGGTGGGTGAGCTCTTCGGCGTCTCGCGCTGGGTGAGCATCCCGGTCGCGACCACGGCGCTGCTGGCACTCGCGCTGACCGGCAGCTACCGGCGCGTGGAACGCATCGGCCTCGTGATCGGCGCGGCCGAGCTGGCGTTCCTCGTCGCGATGGTGATGGCGCGTCCCGAGCCCAAAGCCTTTGTGGAGGGTCTGAAGTCGATGCCCCTGGGCAACTCGTCGTACCTGCTGCTGGTCGCCGCCAACGTCGGCGCGGTCATCATGCCGTGGATGGTCTTCTATCAGCAGGGCGCCGTGGTCGACAAGCACCTGTCCGTGGCCACCATTCGCGCCGCCCGGCATGACACCGCGACAGGCGCGGTGCTCACCCAGCTGATCATGATCGCGGTCGTGGTCACCATGGCCTCGACGGTCGGCAAGCACAACGGCCCCGACGGCGGGGAGGCGCTGCAGACCGTGGGGGAGATCTCGCGCTCGCTCACGCCGTACCTCGGCCACGTCGGCGGCACGGTGTTGTTCGGCCTGGGGATGCTCGGGGCGGCGCTCGTCGCCGCGATCGTCGCGTCACTGGCCGGCGCCTGGGGGCTCTCGGAGGTCTTCGGCTGGAAGCACACGCTCAACGAGCGGCCCAACCGCGCCACCGCCAAGTTCTACATCACCTACGGGCTGGCGCACATCATCGGCGCCGCGCTCGTGCTGTCCAGCGTCGACCTGGTGAACCTCGCCGTCGACGTCGAGGTCATGAACGCCTTGCTGCTGCCCATCGTGCTGGGTTTGCTGCTGGCGCTCGAGGCCCGGGCCCTGCCCGAACAGTGGCGCATGCGGGGGGTGCACAAGTACGTCACCTGGACCCTGTGCATGGTGGTGATGGGCTTCGGGCTGTACATGGTTCCGCAGGCCCTCGGCTGGACCTGAATGATCTAGTCGCGCGGCCTGTGCGCCGGATAGGCGTGCACGAGCGCGCTGTCGAGTTTCGGCACCGCTCGCGTCAGTTCGTGTTCGGCGTCGTGGGCGAGGCGGTGCGCTTCCTCCAGGCTCGTCGCGGGATCGATGTCGAGTTCGGCGTCGGCGTGCAGGCGGTGCCCGATCCACCGCATCCGGATGCTGCGCACGCTGCGGACGCCGGGCCGGGCGGCCAGCACGGCTTCCGCGGTATCGACGAGTGCGGGATCCACAGCGTCCATCAGCCGGCGGAAGATGTCGCGCACGGCGCCCCGCAGCACGGCCAGGATCGCGACCGTGATGATCAGGCCGACGATGGGGTCGGCCAGCGGGTAGCCGAGGGCGACGCCGCCGGCCCCGAAAAGCACGGCGAGCGAGGTGAATCCGTCGGTACGCGCGTGTAGGCCGTCGGCGACCAGGGCGGCCGAGCCGATCCGCCGGCCGATCCGGATCCGGTAGACGGCGACGACTTCGTTGCCGAGGAAGCCGATCAAGCCTGCGGCGGCGACCCAGGCCACGTGGTCGATGGTGACAGGGTTAATCAGTCGCACGATGGCTTCGTAGCCGGCGACGATCGCCGACAGCGCGATCATCCCGATGACGAACAAGCCGGCGACGTCCTCGGCGCGCCCGTAGCCGTAGGTGTAGCGCCGGGTCGGCGGTCGGTTGGCCACGGCGAACGCGATCCAGAGCGGCACGGCGGTCAGGGCGTCGGAGAAGTTGTGGATGGTGTCGGCGGCCAGGGCGATCGATCCCGAGACCACGGCGATGACGACTTGCACGGCCGCCGTCGCGCCCAGCCCGATCAGGCTGATCTTGACCGCCCGGATGCCGACCGCGCTGGAGGTCAGGGCGGAGTCGACACTGTCGGCGGCGTCGTGGCTGTGCGGAACGAACACGTGCGCGACGATGCCGCGAATTCCGCGGGGGTGGTCGTGTCCGTGGTCGTGGGAGTGCCCGTGATCATGGTCATGGTCATGCCGGTGACCGTGATGGCGATTACCTGCATGCATACGCAGATAATAATTTACTTCGGGTCGGCGGGAAACCTGACGGTGATCTCGGCGCCGCCGCCGACCTGATTGGCTGCGTCGACGGTCCCGTGATTGCGCTGCGTCAGAGTGTCGACGATCGCCAGTCCGAGCCCGGTTCCCTCCGCGGTCCGTGCGTCGTCGGCCCGGGTGAATCGCCGGAAGGCGTGCGGGAGGAAGTCGGGCGGGAACCCGGGACCCTTGTCGGTCACTCGAATTTCCACGTGATCTGCGGTGGTCCCGACGCGGATGGTGATCGGCGGGGCGCCGTGCTGAGCTGCGTTGTCGATAAGGTTGCCGACGATCCTGTCGATGTCGTCGGCCTCGACCCGGACGAATTGGCCTGCCGGGCAATCGATGCCGAGCTGCCCGTCGAGCATGGGGCGGTAGCGCTCGCCGATCTCCCGCAGGCGGGTGGCCAGGTCGATGGTCGGCGGCTCGTCCGTGCGGCCGGTGTCCGCGACCGTGAGCAGGTCGCGCGTCAGTCGGGTTAGCCGAGTGGTTTCCTGCAGGGCCGAACGCACCGCGGCGACCAGTTCGGGATTGCTTCGCGGGTGCCGCAGCGCGAGTTCCAGTTCGGTGGTCAACAGGCTCAGCGGTGTGCGGAGTTCGTGTCCCGCGTCGACCA
Organism: Mycobacterium sp. Marseille-P9652; assembly: GCF_902652685.1. Classification (GTDB taxonomy): domain Bacteria; phylum Actinomycetota; class Actinomycetes; order Mycobacteriales; family Mycobacteriaceae; genus Mycobacterium. Next base: position 1,632 of record NZ_CACRUY010000065.1, on the reverse strand, counting down.
CGAACTGACGTTCGCGCTCCAGCGCGTCTTGCAGCCGCTCCAACAGTTCATTGAAGGTCATTCCCAGAGAATGGATTTCGTCGCGGGCCGGTGGAAGGGGCAAGCGGGCGTGCGCGTCGCCGGCGCTGATCCCGGCAGCGCGGGCACGCATGCGTTCGACCGGCCGAAGGGCGGCTGCCGCTAGGAGGTAGGCGCCGACGGCGCTGGCCAACAACAGGATCGGGAAACTGACGGCCAGCTCGTCGCGCAGGCCCGCGACCGCGGCATCGCGATCGGCGAGGCTCTGGGCCGCCACGACGACGCGTCCGCCGGGCGCCGGGCCCGCCGCCACCCGCACCGGGCCCTCCATCGTGCCCAGGCCGGCCCGATCGGCGACCACCTGGCCGCGCCGGGCGGTGTCCAGCTCCAAGGGTGACAGCGCCGGCCGCCCGGCGAGATTCGAGGTCGCGGTCAGCACCTGGCCGCTGGCGGCGACGATCTGTTGGGCGGTGTCGGGGTCGCCCCCGGCGAGCAGAGGATCGTCGTCGGCTGCGATCGGGCGCAGGTTGGCCAACTGGGTGATCAGTGACTCGGTGATCGCCGCATCGAGCGATTTTCTGGTGTGGTCGACGGTGAGGGCGGCAACGCCCAACAGCACCACCGCCATCACGGCGGTGAAGGCGGCGGCGAGCCTGAGCCGGATCGGCCAGCGGCGCGTCATCGGCCCGCTTCCCCGTGCGCGCCGCCGTCCGTGCGCATCCGGTAGCCGATGCCGCGGACGGTTTCGATGGAGCGCACCCCGAACGGCCGGTCGATCTTGTCGCGCAGCGCGCGGATGTGCACGTCGATGACGTTGGAGCGTGACTCGTAGGCGAAGTCCCAGCAGTGTTCCACCAGGAGCTCCCGCGTCAGCACCGTGCCGGGCCGGCGCATCAGCAGTTCGAGCAGCGCGAATTCCTTTGTCGTAAGGGCGATTTCGTTCTCACCGCGCCAGCATCTGCGGCTGGCGGGATCCGCGCGGAGCGCGCCGGCGGTCAACACCGTCGGTCGCGGTGTCGGCCCGCGGCGGATCAGCGATCTCAGCCGGGCGAAGAGCTCGTCGAGGTGAAACGGCTTGGTGAGGTAGTCGTCGGCACCGCCGTCGAGTCCGGCGACGTGGTCGACGACGGCGCCCCGGGCGGTGAGCATCAGCACCGGCACCCAGTTCTGCCGGCTGCGCCATTTTCGACAGATCTCGAAGCCCGACATTCCCGGCAGCATGACGTCCAGGACGATCGCGTCGTAGTCGTAGACCGTGGCGGCGTGGTAGCCGCTGGGGCCGTCGGGCGCGACGTCGACGGCGTAGCCGTCCTCGATCAAACCGCGGCGCAGTAGACCGGCCATCTTGGGCTCGTCCTCGACCACCAGCACACGCACGGTTGCCACCACCCTCTCCGCGCTCCGGCCCCGCCCCACTCCATCATCTCCTGTGAGCCGGCGTAAAGCAGGTGTAGCCGGCGTCGATGAAGCCACGATGAGGTCGCCGGGGGCGGATTCATACGGTCAGTGCAACATCCGTTGTTTTGAGGAGTTGCCATGCCGAGTGGTTATCCGTTTTCGAGGGCGGTGCGGCGAGAGTTTTTGGATCTGGTGTGCCAAGGCATGCCGGTGATT
>NZ_CACRUY010000064.1 GCF_902652685.1 Mycobacterium sp. Marseille-P9652 | reverse complement strand
GTGACGACGGGGGAGGCGGCGCCGAGCTCGGCGCCGCCTCCCCCGTCGGCACATCCGCCGCCGGCCACCATCTATCAGCGACCGCGGTGACAGTTCGGCGGTCACGCCTCGGGCTGCGCGTCGTCCTCGGCGTCGGCGACGGTCAGCGGTAGGGCCAGGCTCTCCAGCGGCTGCTGCTCGGCCGCGACACCGAGCCACAGCTCCACCAGCCCGGCGATGGCCATGACGGCCGCGCCGATAAGGAAGGACCAGACCACCAGGCCGCGCTGGCCGGAGTTGATCAGCTGCCCGAAGAGAAGCGGGCCGGTGATGCCGCCGATCGCGGTGCCCACCGCGTAGAAGAACGCGATCGCCAGGGCCCGGGTCTCCATCGGGAAGATCTCGCTCACGGTCAGGTAGGCCGCGCTCGCGCCGGCCGAGGCCAGGAAGAAGGTCGCCGCCAGCACGGCGATGAACGTCCAGGCGCCGCCGGTGTTCGTGACGAACAGGATCGCGAGGACGACCGCCACCACGGCCGACCCGATGTAGGAGGCCGTGATCATGGGCTTGCGGCCGATCGTGTCGAACAGGTGCCCCAGCGCCAGCGGCCCGACGAAATTGCTGAGCGCCCACAAGATGAAGAACAGCGGGACCTTGCCAGACGGCACCCCGTAGAAGCCGCTGAGCAGCGTGCCCAGGTTGAAGGTCACGCCGTTGTAGAGGAACGCCTGCCCGATGAACAGCGCCAGCCCGAGGACGGCGCGGCGCGGATACAACGTGAACGCCACTCTGGCGATCTCGCGGAACGAGATGGTCTGCCGCTGGCGGATTTTCAGCTTGTCGCCCTCGGGCTCGGGCAGTGGGCGGCCCGTTTGGCGCTCGACGTCCTCTTCGATTTCGCCGACGATCCGCTCGGCCTCCTGGTTGCGGCCGTGGATGAACAACCAGCGGGGGCTTTCGGGGACGTTGCGGCGCACGAGAAGGACGAAGATCCCGAAAAGTGCGCCGATGCCGAAGGCCAGCCGCCACCCGATGTTGGCCGGGAAGTTCGAGGTGTCCAGCAAGACGAGGGCGCCGGCCGCCCCGGCGGCCGAGCCCAGCCAGTAGGTGCCATTGATCACCAGGTCCACGCGACCGCGGACCCGCGCGGGAATCAGCTCGTCGATCGCGGAATTGATTGCGGCGTACTCGCCCCCGATGCCGGCCCCGGTGAAGAAGCGTGCGAGGAAGAAATACCAGGGTGCGAACGCGAAGGCCGTGGCGACGGTGGCCACCAGGTACAGGGCGAGGGTGAGCATGAAGAGGTTCCGCCGCCCGAACCGGTCCGTCAGGTGCCCGAAGAACAACGCGCCCAGGCACGCGCCGGCGATGTAGAAGGCGGCCGCCATGCCGATCTGCGCGGCGTTGAGGTCGATGCCGCTGCCCTTCTCGGTGAGGCGGGACGACACGTTGCCGACCATCGTGACCTCGAGGCCGTCGAGGATCCACACGCCGCCGAGCCCGATGACCACGCGCCAGTGGAATCCCGACCACGGCAACCGGTCCAGCCGGGCGGGCACGTGCGTGGTGATGACTCCGGTTTGCGCGTTCGCGCTCATCTGGCTCCGTTCTGCAGCACCGCGGGGGGATCCGGCTCAGTCACGGTCAGGGCGCGACTCCTCCGGGGTCCAGGCGGGCGGTTGGCCCGGCTGGCCGGGAAACAGGAAATCGAGAAACGCCGCGGCCGTGGGCTGCGGTTCGTGGTTGGCCAGCCCCGGGCGCTCGTTGGCCTCGATGAACGCGTACTCCGTGCCGGTGACGTCGGGCACCAGCAGGTCGATCCCCGTGACGGGGATACCGATCGCCTCGGCGGCCGTGACCGCGACGCGGCACAGGTCCTGGTTCACCTGGGCGGTGACGTCGTGAATGGTGCCGCCCTGGTGCAGGTTGGCGGTGTGCCGCACCCGCAGCCGCATTCCCTGGGGCAGCACGTCGTCGAAACTCCAGCCCGCCTCCGCGACCGTGGATTCGGTCAGGTCGTCGAGCGGGATCTTTGACTCACCGCCCGTTGCCGCCGACCGGCGGCGGCTCTCGGCGACGATCAGGTCGCGCACGGTGTGTTCGCCGGTCCCGATGATCTCGGGCGGGAGCCGCAGGGCCGCCGCCACCACCCGGCCGTCGATCACGACCAGCCGCAGGTCGTCTCCCGTCACCCGCTGCTCGATCAGCACTTCGGGGTGCTGCTCGCGGGCCCGCGCCAGCGCGGCGGCGAGCTCGTCGGGGCCGTGTTCGACGCTGACGCCGACCGTGATGCCCTTGCCCTGTTCGCCTCGCGTGGGTTTGACGACGACCTCCCCCACCTCCTTGACGAAGGCGAAGTCGTCCTCGCCGAAGCTCGCCAGGCGCGCGCGGGGCACGGTGATGCCCGCGTCCGACACCAGGCGCCGCGTCAGCCGCTTGTCGTCGCACCGGCACATGGCCACCGCTGAGGTGAACTCCGACAACGACTCTCGAGTGACCACGCTGCGGCCGCCGTGGGTGAGGCGCATCTCGCCGGTCTCGGCGTCCAGGACCTCGACCCAGATCCCCCGGCGCAACGCCTCGTCGGCGATGATCCGGGCGTAGGGATTGAGGTCGTCGACGGTCTCCGGGGGCGGGCTGAACAGCGGCTCGTTGATGGCGTTCTTGCGCTTGATCGCCAGCACGGGGACGCGCCGGAAGCCCAGCTTCTCGTACAGGCGGATGGCCGCCGCGTTGTCGTGACCGACCGACAGATCCAGGTAGTCGCGTCCTGCGGCGCGGAAGTGCTCGGCCGTCGCCCGGGTGAGGGCCTCACCGATCCCGGGAATGCCGGCGGCCGGGTCGACGGCCAGCGTCCACAGGCTGGACCCGCGTTCGGGGTCGGAGAACAGCACCTCGTGGTCCACCCCGGTCACCGTCCCCACCACGGCGCCGTCGTCGTCGCGCACGGCAATCAGGTAGTTCACCGACTCCTCGTGCAGGTGGTTGTTCCAGATCGTGTCGACCGGCGCCGGGACCATGCCGCACCGCACGTAGACCCGGTTCATGGCATCGGCGTCGCTGGGATCGTTGAGCGTGCGGACCGTCACGCCGGGCGGCGACGCGGCCGGCTCGTCCGCGCCGTCGCCGGCGAACCGAAGTCGGTAGGTGTGGCTGGGGTCGATGAACAGCTCGCTGGGCGCCTCGGCGACGACGACGTGGGATTCGCGCGCGTAGATGCAGATGTCGCGGCGCCCCGGGCCCTCGCGCCGCAGCGCCTCGACGAGCTGGCGCGAGTCGGCGAACGTCTGGCCGAAGATGAGTCGCCCCCAACCCAATTCGAGCTCCACGTCTTTGGCCATCGCCTCGACCAGCTCCGGCGGAGACGCGTCGTGCAGGCCCAGCGTGATCGCCTCGGTGTGGTCACCGGATTGATCGGCGGGGCTCGTAGCGGTCATGCCGCCGGCCCCGTCACGCCGTGACGTTGCAGCCACAGCTCGAGCAGGGCGATCTGCCACAGCTCGTTGCCGCGCAGCGGCGTCAGCCGGCCGTTCGGGTCGGCCCCCAGCGCGTCCACCGCGTCGCTCTCAAAAAGCCCGCGCTCCTTGGCAATCGGCGCGTACAGGGCGTCGCGCACCAGGTCGAGGTAGGGGCCCTCGAGATGGGTCAGTGCGGGCACGGGGAAGTAGCCCTTGGGCCGATCGATGACCTCGGACGGGATGACCCGTCGCGCAGCCTCTTTCAGCACGCCCTTGCCGTCGTGGGCGATCTTCAACTCGGGCGGGCACGTTGCGGCCAGCTCGACCAGCTCGTGGTCGAGGAACGGCACCCTGCCTTCCAATCCCCAGGCCATGGTCATGTTGTCTACCCGTTTTACGGGATCGTCTACCAACATGACCGTGGTGTCGAGGCGCAGCGCGCGGTCGATGCCCGTCTCGGCGCCGGCACGGGCGAAGTGCTCGGCGACGAAGCGCTCGCTGGGGTCGCCCGGCGTGACCTTCCCCTGCGCCACCAGTGCCCGCACGCCGGCGGTGTCGCGGTCGAAGAACGCCGCGCGGTACTGCGCCACCGCGCCGTCGAGGGTGGCGGCCGCGGGCGAACCCATCGGCGGGTACCAGTGGTAGCCGGCGAACACCTCGTCGGCGCCCTGACCCGACTGCACCACCTTCACGTGGCGCGAGACTTCCTGGCTGAGCAGGTAAAAGGCCACGCAGTCGTGGCTGACCATCGGCTCGCTCATCGCGCCGATCGCGCCGTCGAGGGCGGGCAGCATGCGGTCGGTGCCGATGCGGATCTGGTGGTGGTCGGTGCCGAAGCGCTCGGCGATGATGTCCGACCAGCGGAACTCGTCGCCCTCGACGCCGCCCGCGGACTCGAAGCCGATGGAGAACGTCGCGAGCCCGGTCTGGCCGGCCTCGGCCAGTAGCCCGACGATGAGGCTCGAGTCGACGCCGCCGGACAGCAGGCAGCCGACCGGCACGTCGGCGACCAGCCGCCGCTTGACCGCGGTGCGCAGGGCGGACAGCACCGCGTCCTCCCAGTCGCGTTCGGACCAGTCCTTGCGGTCGTCGCTCCGGCTGAAGTCGGGGCTCCAGTACGTCGTAGTGGTCCGGCGGCCGTCGGGCTCGATGGCGACCAGCGACGCGGGGGGCACCTTGCGGACTCCCCGCAGGATGGTGAGCGGCGCCGGCACCACGGAGTGGAACGTCATGTAGTGGTGCAGCGCCACCGGGTCGATCCGGGTGTCGACGCCGCCGCCGGCCAGCAGCGCCGGCAGCGCCGAGGCGAACCGGATCCGGTGGTTGTCCTCGGTCAGGTAGAGGGGTTTGATGCCGAGCCGGTCGCGGCCGAGCAGAACGCGTCCGCTGTCGCGCTCGACGATGGCGAAGGCGAACATGCCGTGCAGGTGAGTCACGAAGTCGTCACCCCAGTGGTGGTACGCCTTGAGCAGCACCTCGGTGTCGCTGTGCGAGAAGAACCGGTAGCCGTGCCCGGCCAGTTCCCGCATGAGCTCCTGGTAGTTGTAGATGCAACCGTTCCAGGCGATGGTCAGGCCCAGCTCCGCGTCGACCATGGGCTGGGCGCCCGCCTCGGACAGGTCGATGATCTTGAGGCGACGATGCCCGAGGGCTACCCGGCCCTGTGACCAGGCACCCGCCGCGTCCGGTCCTCTGCGTTCCATCACGGCGGCCATCGCTGACACCGCCGCTAGGTCGGGGACCCGGCCGTCGAGTCGAACCTCACCGGTGGCTCCACACACCTACCTGACCCTACCCGGGGGCGCAGTGGCCCGCCCATTGCTGCCGGGTGGGGGCGCCTGGGGACAACCCGGCCGCTCGACGAGAAGGGTGCGCCGATTTCCGTTAATGTTCACCCAAGTCGGTGTTGACTCCCGCAGATCAGCAGGCGGAAAGAGGAAACCATGCCGCGCACGAACTTCCCTTTCCCCACCTGGCCGACCGCCTGCGGCGTCGCTATTCTCACGGCCGCGGCATTGCTCGGTGCGGCTCCGGCGTCGGCCGATCCCGTCGACGACGCGTTCGTCGCGGCCCTCGCCAACCACGGCATCACGGTTGCGGACCGCGGGAGCGCGATCGCGATGGCCCACAACATCTGCGGGGGTTTCGACAAGGGCCAGCCCTCCTCCGTGATGGCGATGAGGTTGGTGAGGGAAACCAGTCTCACGGCGAAGCAGGCGGGCTACTTCGTGGGGCTCTCGGTGTCGGCCTACTGCCCGCAATACAAGGGCGCGACCGATCCGTCGGTGATCTGGATGCTGCCGCAGTTCCCGATGACCCAGTAAATAAGCCGCGCGCGGCGGTATGGGACCAATGGCCGTTGGGCACGGCCCGCGTTCGTGGGTAAATGGTGTACAGACACCGAAAGAGGAACCCATGCCGCGCCGGAACGTCTCATCGGCCAAGTGGTCGACGGCCTGCGCCGTCGTGCTGTCGGCGACCGCGATGCTCGGCGCGGCGCCGGCGTCGGCCGATCCCGTCGACGACGCTGTCATCGCGGCACTGTCGAACTACGGAATATCCGTCGACGACCCCGCCGGCACCATCGCGAGGGCCCACGCGGTGTGCGCCGCACTCGACCGGAACCAATCGGCCAGCATTCTCGCGATGAAGGTCTTGAGGGAAACAGATATGTCCCCCAAGCAGGCGGGATTCTTCATCGGCGTTTCTATCGCGGCCTATTGTCCGGAACACCGGGGCGCCACCGACCCGTCGATCATCTGGATGCTCCCGGATTTCCCCTTCCAGAACACCCAGTGACCGAGTGGGTCTTTTTGCGGCTTTTGGTGACCAATGGCCGTTGGGTGAGGCCCGCGATCGTGGGTAAATGGTGATAGACACCGGATCAGAGGACGGACATGGCATCAGCACGACCGAACGTCTTGCAGTACATCCTGTACGCGTACGGCTTGCGCACCCTCCCGGACAGCATGCGGGACTGGGTGGCGCGCGACTTGGCGGGGAAGGGCGCGACGCGCCGTTTCATGCTGATGGCTGCCATTCCCCCGATTTTTGTGCTCGCCCCGTTCTGGCTGCTGCCGGCGTCGCTGTACGTGCACACCGAGATGACGGTGCCCATCTACATTTGGGCGCTGCTGGTATCGCTCGCCTTGAACAAGGTGTGGCGCAGGCACCGGCTGGCCCAGCACGGATTGGACCCCAACCTGGTGGACGTAGTCCGTCGCGAGAAGGACGCCAAGATGCACGAGGACTACATCCGGCGCTACGGGGAGCGGCCGAAATCCGCCGAGTGGCAGTCGAATTCGAACCCGTTCTTCTGACGGTCCCGAATCAGCCCGAGTAGCCCCACATTTGGGCCGACGTCGTTCCGCCGTTCGGGTAGGCGACGAATTCGACCGGCGTGCCGTCGGGGTCGCGGACGAAGAACATGCGCACGCCGCCGATATCGACGGGTTGCTGCTCGGGTTCGAAGCCCGCGGCGATGACGGCGGCCGCGGCAGCGTCGATGTCGCGGACGCTCAGCGAGATGTTCGTGTAGCCGAGCGTGTGACCGGATGGCCGGGCGAGGCTGCGGTGGGTGAACTGCAGGAGTTCGACGACGGTTCCGCCCAGCATCCCGCCGATCATGCGGCCGCGCGCCCCGGCCTCCCCCGTCACGGCTTCCATCGGCGGGCCGTCCAGTTCGACGTCGAAGAAGACGTCGAGACCGAGCAGGTCGCGGTAGAACCGCAGCGAGGCCTCCGCATCCGATACGGCGATGCAGATGTGGGAGAAGCCGGTGACGCCGATCGGGTGCTGGGTCATGGCGGAAGTCCTCGCTTACTCGGGGAAGGGATCAGCGCCTTCAACGTCGGCCCGGCAGGCAGACTTTCGGCCGACCGGATTGCGACGCCGTTTCAGTATGCGATCGCCCGGGCGGCCTGCGGCGGTGGGGCTGGTACCGAGCGTTCGCGGCGCCGACCCGGCCAACAGCGTCTGCCGCTTGCCCCGCAGTTCCGCGGCCAGGTCGTGCTCGAAGGCGGGCACCTCGAGCCCGCGCCGCTTCAGCTCGCGGGCGAGCGCCGCGATGAACAGCCCTTGGCCTGGGCGGCGGCAGCCGAGAACGGCCTGATCGTTCATGACATCCCTGGTCAATTTCGCTGCCGGGCAGGATGCGACCACCTCCAGTGAACGGCGCATGTCGAGCGTCGTGGTCACTCCACACGACGGTGACGCGCCCACCCCGACCACGCCCGCGACGGCAAAGCCGGCGCGCCGGTAATCCGCCACGTCGCGCGCGACCCGTCGAGCCAGACGCTTGTAAACGACTTTGGTCCACAGCAGGAAGCCGGCCAACAGAAGACCACGCAACGGATACAACGGTCCACCTCGACTGTCGTAGAGCCGCAAGCTGTGTCGCTTCAACACGCCGCCCCACGCCAGCCGCTCGGGGCAGGGCAGTTGATGAATTCCGTAGCCGCCCCGGATGAGTTCGTCGACAACCTCGGCTATGGCGCCGGGCCGCGTAGCCCCTCCCGCATAACGAGTGTTCTCGTTGAGCATGCAGTGCGAAACCAGGACGACGCGGCGGCCGCGTTCGTCGCGGAGCCGATCGAGCACGTCACGGGCAGACACATCGTTGTTCGGCATCAGAGGGACGCCGCACGAGGCTCCTGCCCTCGGGCCACCGCCTCGGCGCGGGGCCCCTCGGCAGGTGGCATGTTTGACGTCCCCAGCGTCCTCCGGGGTTTCGCAACCCAGCCGACGTACGCCAATGCCCCGCTCGCGATGATGTACGCGGCAGCCTCGGAGCCCATGTTTGCGGCGCCCCAGGAGATCCCGACGAGGAGCGGCGCGCTGACGGTTCCCGCCGCGATGGCAACGGCGTACACGACGTGGACACAGGCCAGCGCCGCGAACGACCCCGAGAGGAACTTGCACGCTTCGCGTTTCACGGTCGCTCCCTTCACTAGATAAAGTCTCAGACTCTGGTAAGGCCTCACCCGCCACTAGGGCCCGAAGGCCCGAATGCTGGGGAGATCGGTCCTCAGCGGAACGACGCCGACTTTCGGCGATCTCGCCGCCGGTGACTTTCGGCACTAGCGGAAGACACCGGCAACGGCTTGGCTTGAGCCACAGTCAATTCGGAGAGGCCGCATACCGGTGGTTCTGAATCCGGGGATTTCCGTGGGACTCCAGGTCGGCACGCAGCCGCCACTGGGCGCCCTGAGGACATTCATTCTCGCCGCACGTGCGATGCGTCTGGATTCGGTGATGGTCATCGACCACTTCCAGAATGTGTTCCCGACGGCCATCTGGGACACCGAGTTGACCTGGTTGGCTGCCGAGCGGGCCACGCCCCATGAGTTCTTCGACTACCAGGTGCTTTTCGGCTATCTGGCGCCCCGCGTGGGCGGGATGCGGCTGGGCGTCGGCGTCACCGAGCCGATCCGGCGCCATCCCCTGGTGATCGCCCAAGCGGTGACCACGCTGTCGTACCTGACCAAGCGCGCACCCATCCTCGGGATCGGGGCCGGTGAGCGGATGAATCTCGATCCCTATGGGCTCGACCACTCGGAGCCGGTCGCGCGACTGGAGGAGGCATTGCAGATCATTCGGATGTCTCTCACGGCGCAAGGACCGATCACCTTCTCCGGCAAGTTCTATCGGCTCGACGCCGCCAGGATGGATCTCAAGCCTGCGCCCGGTAGGCAGCCGGAGATCTGGGTCGCCGGTCACGGCCCCCGGATGCTGCGGTTGACCGGACGCTACGGGGACGGCTGGTATCCCACCGCAGTGGCGTCCCCCTCCGAGTACTCGGCCAAGCTGCGGTCGGTGCGCACCGCGGCCGCCGACGCGGGACGTGACCCCGGCGCCATCACTCCCGCCCTCCACCGATTCATGGTCGTCGGCGCGACCGAGCGAGAAACCCGGGCGATGCTGGAGACGAAGGCGATCCGAGCGCTCGGGTTGATGACACCGGACGACTTGTGGCGGCAATACGGACGAACTCATCCCTTCGGCGAGAACTTCAACCCGCTCGTCGACTTCGTGCCCGGCAATTTCGACCGCCCAACCCTGGACGAGGCCATCGCCGCCGTGCCGGTCGAGATGATCGCCGAAGGCCCGTTGCTGTGGGGTACGCCCCGGCAGGTCGTCGCCAAGTTGCGGGCCTTCGGCGACGCGGGGCTCCGCCATGTGGTTCTGGCGCCCGTCTCGGGTCTGGTGTCCAAGCGCGCGGCGCTGTACGGGCTGTGGGCCACCGGGCGAATCGCTCGATCGCTTCGCGGGACCGCGTCGCGATAGTTGGAGACGGCGCTCCACATGCCGGCGCGGTCATCTGCCGCCATCGCCGTTTTCAATGCTGTGAAAGCGGAAAAACATAGCCACATTCGTCACATTCGGCGTTAAGCTGCTGTTCGTGCGCGTGAAGGCGTTAGCCGAGGGCAAGGGCCGGTGGTGGGCGGCCGCGGCCACGGTCGCCCTCTCGGCGGCCATGCTGTACGCCCAGGCCACCGAGCATCCCCGGCACGTCCAACCCGCGGCGGCAAACCCGACTCCGGCGGCCGTCGTGGCGCCCGCGCCAACCGGGGCGCCGCCCAGTGGCCCGCCGCCGACCGCCAGCCCGGCCGAGGCAAATCAGTTGGCGGCCAACGCCCCTGTCGCGGCCCAGCCCTTCCAGATCGCGCTGCCCGCCGGCATCGCCCCCGAGCAAGGGCTGCAGGTCAAGACCATCTGGGCGGCTCGTTCGATCGAATTGCTGTTCCCGCAGATCAAGACGATCGGCGGGTACCGTCAGGATGCGTTGCCGTGGCATCCGAACGGCCTCGCGATCGACGTCATGATTCCCAATCACGACTCGCCCGAAGGCATCGAGCTGGGCAACCAGATCGCCGGGTACGCGCTGGCGAACGCGAAGAAATGGGGAATCAACCACGTGATCTGGCGGCAGAAGATCTACCTGGGCCCCACCTCCGGGAGCTGGACCGCCGACTTGGGCAACGAGACCGCCAACCACTACGACCATGTGCACATCGCCACGAACGGCGGCGGGTATCCCACCGGCCACGAGACGTACTACATCGGCTCGATGAACCCGGCGCCGCGGGAGTGATCGCCGCTCACGCTGGAAAGACCTGCGCGGCAATCGAATCGGGGCGGCGCTAGGACCTCGTCACGAGGCCTTGGCGTACCTCGGGACCATCTCGTCCTCACCGAACGTGCCCGTGTGCTGCAAGCCGTTGTCGTCGCGCCCAAAGAAGGTCCACTGTCGCGGTGTCGCCTGCGGGCCGCTGATCAGCTTGACCGTGAAACGCCGTTCCGTGGGGCGCAGGGTGCCGATGATGTCACCGACCTTGATCTGCGATGGATGGATCTGCGGTGCATCGCACCAGTTCTGTATGGCCACTTGAATCCATCCTCACGTTGTTGACGCCAGCCTACCGGTATCAGCGACCTCCCGTTGACCAATGCCCGATGGACATCCCACGCCGCGTTCGTAAAACGCGCCCCATGAGGCGCCGATGGCGTAGCGTCGAAAACGAGCCGTTTCGTTGTCACCGGTTGTCCACCGCGTTTTCGCGCACGACACCCTTGGGCAATGTCATTCCTCCGCTCGCCCGCGCCCGCGGCCGAAGCGATGCCCGAGCGTGAAAGAAGAATCGTGGACCACCCTCTGTCATCCGTCGTCATCGCTGCCGAACAGACTGTGGCGCAATGACTTACCCGCTGACGCGCCGGCGCCCGGAGAACCCCGTCCGGCTGTGTGTGGCGCGCGAATTGGGCGGCGACATCGACGGCGCGTGGTGGCCGCGCGCCGACCGCATCACCAACGAGTTGCCGGGCCTGGTTGCCGCCCTCACCCCGCTCATCGGGGAAATCGAGTCCATGAACGTCAATTGGCCACCCCTGCAGCGACCGCCCGACTTCAACTGGCCGGGATGGGAACACAAGCGCCAGCACGTCATGACGTTCCGCGGCCGCGAGGCGGAGATCAATCTGCTGATCATCCCCTACGCGACGTATAGCGGCCTCGCGCTGATGGTGCTGCGCCGCGCCGCGAACCTGCCCATCGACCCCGCCGACCGCGGCAAGCCCGCGTTCCTGACCGCCGGCTCGATCGTGCAGGCCGCCCGGCTGCAGCGCGCCGCCGGCTGCGTTTGAGAGAGCAGGCCGCGTCAGGCCAAGGGCGGCGCGGCTTCGATGGTCGCCAGTTCGGTGAGCCCGCTGATGTTGAAGACGCGCATCAGGAGGGGACTCGCGATCACCCGGATGTCGTCGGCGTGGGTGAACAGGACGTTGATGGCGGCGCTGTCGAGGTATTCCACGGCGCTGAGGTCCACGGTGAGCGGCCCGCCGTCGCTGCCGCGCTCGGCGATCGCCGCGGCGAGGGCTTGGGTGAAGGCGTCGATGTTGCTGAGGTCGATCTCGCCGACCGCCGTCAGCAGAAGTTCCCCGTCGTCGCGGCGTGCGGTGTCCAGGGTGAGCGATGTGGGCATCAGGTGATCCTCGCGGATAGGTGAACTGTCGTGCCGGCGGTCTCGGGCTTGATCGTGACGTCGTGCATGAGCGCTCGCATGAGGGTGATGCCCCGCCCGCGCCGCGAATTCTCAACGGCGTCGGGCGTTTTCCACGAGCCGGTGTCGGTGATCGTCATCTGCACCCGGTCCACCAGGGCGGTCGCGCGCAGGCTGATGATGCCCTCGGGGGTGTGGCGATGCCCGTGCTCGATGGCGTTGGCGACGGCTTCCCCGGCGGCGATCAGCACGTCGTGAGTCTGCTCGGGATCGACCGCGGCCTGGGTCAACCACTCGCGCAGGGCGGCGCGGGTGGGGGCCAGCTGGCTGACGTCGGCGGGGAAATCCATCTCCAGCGGCGCGGGGTGGCGGTAGATCAACAGCGCGACGTCGTCCTGATAGCCACCACCGGGCGCGAGCTGCGACATGATCCCGTTGGCGAGATCGTCCAGGCTCAGGGTGCGACCGTCCTGAACCATGCCGGCGACCCGGTCGATCCCCTGCTCCAGCGGCCTGCGGCGACGTTCGACCAGACCGTCGGTGTAGAGCAGCAGGGTCGCGCGGGGCGGGACGACGACCTTCGCCTCGGGGCGCGGCCAGTCGGGCCGTATCCCCAGCGGAATGGTGTGGCCGCCGTCGAGTATCTCGGTAGTGCCGTCGGCATGGACCAGGATGGGCGGCGGGTGACCGGCACTGGAGTACGTCAGTTCGCCGGTCCGGGGGTCGAGCACCGCGCACACGGCGGTGGTGCACTGCGCCCCGGGCAGGCGCGCGGCGAAGCGGTCCATCCCCGCCAGCGCGGCGCGGGGGCTTGGGTGGTCGAGCAGGAGCGCGCGGCAGGCGCTGCGCAGCTGTCCCATGACGGTGGCGGCGGCAAGGCCGTGGCCGACGCAGTCGCCGACGATCAACGCGATGCGCCCGTCCTCGAGGTCGACGACGTCGTACCAGTCACCGCCCACCTGCAGGGGCCGGCTGGCCGCCTGATAGCGCACCGCGAACCCGCTCGGGAGATGGGCGGGCCCGAGGATCGCGTGTTGCAGCGCCAGGGCGGTTTCGCGCTGCTGGTCGACCTGGTGCACGCGCTGCAGGCCCTGGCCGAGGCGGCCGGCCAGCACGGTGAGCAGTGTCTGGTCCTCGAGGGTGAACGGTCGTCGCTCGGCCAGCTCGATCCATACGACGAGGACTCCCTCGGGGTGCTGGAGGGCGATGCCCGCGGTTCCCGGCTTGGTGGTGTGCGGTGTGAGCAGGTCGCCCTCGCGCAGGGTGTTCAGCATGTCGCGCACCGTGGCCGGCAAGTCGGCCCATTGGCCGGGCTCGCCGACCGAGACCACGTGCGGCGGGGCATCGGTACTTGCCGCGGCGGCGTTGTGATTCGGGAACGTGACCGCAAGTACGCGGCGCGCCCGCCAGAGCCGGCGCAGCTCCTCCGCCGCGGCGTGGATCGCGTCGTCGACCGAATCGGCCTGGGCGAGTTCCTGATTAAGCGCGTGTTCGCGGCCCGCCGCCAGTGCCAGAGCGATGGCGGCGTGCCGGGCGAAGTCACTGACGAGCTCGAGGTAATCGTTGCCGAACGGCGGTTGCTGGGGGTGGCGCGCGACGGCGATGACTCCGAGCACGGCGTCGTCGGCGATCAGCGGCATGACGATCGCCGACCGCTCCCCGACGTCGGTGAATCCCTCGATGGGGTATTGGAAGGAGTCGGTGATGACGGGTTGCCCGCGGCGCGCGACGCCGCCGGTGGTGGAGGCGCCCATCGGGACCTGCTGGCCGATCACCTGCGAGGCGTACCGGCCCGCCGTCGCCGCCACCACGAGCGTGTCGACCTCGCCGGCAGGCACGTCGGGCTCCCTCGGGACGAGCAGGATGGCCTGTTCGGCGTCGGCCAGCTCCAGCGCCCGGTTGACGATGAGCTGCAGCGGTCCCGTCTGCGGGTCGCCGGACAGGAGCGCGGTCGTGATTTCCCGGCTGGCCTTCGTCCATTTCGCCGATTCGCGTTCGCGTTCGAACAGCCGCGCGTTGTCGATGGCCGCGGCCGCCGCGGTGGCCAGTGCCCGGACGGCGCCCTCCTGGGAGTCGGAGAACAGGCGGCCGCCGCGGTCGTCGGCGAGGTAGAGGCTGCCGAAGTCGGCCGATCGCACCGTGATCGGTATGCCGAGGAGCGCCCGGATGGGCGGGTCGTGCGCGTGTAGCCCGATCGTCGTCGGAAGAGCACTCACGTCGCTGACGCGAATTCCCTCGCCCACCGGCAACTCGCCGAGCCCGCGCGCGGTGGCTTCGTCGATCCCCGCATGGATGAACGAGGCAAGGGTGCCGTCGGGTGCGCGGATGCCCAGGGCCCCGTAGCGGGCGCCGGTCAGTTCCATCGCCCCGTCGACGACCCGGTGCAGCGTCACGTCCAAGTCCAGATCGGAACCGATCTCGACGATCACCCGGACCAGCTGTTCCATCTGGTCGCGGGCCGCCACAAGGTCGTCGAGCTGTTCGTGCACCCGGCTGACCAGCTCGCGCCGGCCCTGCCAGGTGAACGCCGATTCCCCCCGAGCGTCATCCATAAAACAAACCTAACGGTAACTTCCCTGTTTTCCGGCGTTTGAACCTCGCGATCGCCTGGGGGTGCTCCCGTCGCGAGGCCGACTCGCGCCGGGCTACCCGATAACAGGGGCCTCCGCTAGATGCCGAGTTCCTGATCGATCTGCGGCCAGTACTGCGGGCCGTCCAGGGTCAGGATGACCCAGTCGTGAATCTGGCCCGCGGCGAGGACGAAGTTCATCGGTACGTGGGCGGTCAAGGCTTTCTGCTCGAGGACGAGCGTGTCGGGCGACAGGATGTCCATGTTGCCCGAGTAGACGTACGTGGGCGGCAGTCCATTGAGCGATCCGTACAGCGGACTCACCATGGGGTCCTTCACCGACAGCGCGCCTGCCCACGCTCGGCCGATGTCTTGGGCGGGGCCGACCGGCAGCAGCGGATCCGCCACCAACGGAATGTTCGGGTTGGTCATCGACACGTCCAGCCACGGCGACAGCAGCACCATCGACGCCGGCAGGTGGCCACCGTGGCCCACCAGGTACTCGGCGGCCGCCAGCGCGAGGTTGCCGCCCGCGGAGTCACCGATGACGCTGACGTGGGGCGCCCCGGGCTGAGTGACGACCGAATTGATGTAGCTGGCCATCAGGGGCACGACCGTGCCGGCGGTCCCCCCCTGCTGCAGCAGCGGATAGATCGGCACCTCGAACGTCGCGCCGGTCTGGTAGGCCGTCACCGAGTAGTCGATCCAGTGGAAGATCGAGGGCGGCAGGATGAACGCGCCGCCGTGGATGGCCACGACAACGTCGCCGGTGGGGTGGGCCGGCGTGATCTGGACGACGTTCATTCCCTGGTAGTTGGTGTATGAGACCGTCTCCCCGAGCAGCAGGTTCAGGAACGGTGGCGGCTCGTTGCCGAGAACCCACGACAGTGGCGGCGCGTCGCTGGCCAAGAACTGCAGCAGCGGATTGGTCGGATTCGACAGGGTGGGTTCCAGGCCGGAGAAAGTGAGGAGGGGCTTGACCGGCAAGAGCGCGGCCTCTTCGATGCGGGTCGCCAACGACGGTGTGCCGTTGTAGGTGCCGCCGGTCAGTGCGCTGAACGGAGTGGCCGGCTGCCCGAAGATGTTGATGAAGATGTTGTTGGCCACCCCGGTGAAGCCGGTGGTCAACGCCGTGGTGGTCTGCTGGATCTCCTGCTCGATGAGGGCGAAGCCGTTCGTGGCGGCGGCGGCGGCCCCACCCGGCAGGCCGGGCAGGTTCTCCAGCGCCAGCTCCCACTGCCCCAGGTGCGCGACTGTTGCCGACGCGCTCGCGTGGTAGCCGCTCATCACGGCGACGTCGTGGGCCCACATCTGCTCGTATTCGGCCTCGGCGGCCGCGATCGCAGGAGCGTTCTGCCCGAACAGGTTTGACAGCACCAGCGACACCAGCTGACCGCGATTGGCCTGCACCAGTGATGGGTCGACGATGGTGGCGAGCGCGGCCTCGTAGGCGCTGGCGGCCGCCCGGGCCTGGGCCGCCGACTGCTCGGCCTGGGCGGCGGCGTTGCCCAACCAGTCGACGTAACGGGAGACGGCGTTCGTCATCGACGCCGACGACGGACCCTGCCAGGCCGCGGCCGTGAGGTCGGAGGTGACGGAGCCGTACCCGCTCGCCGCGGAGCTCAACTCACTGACGATCCCGTCCCAGGCAGACGCGGCCTCCAACAACGGCCCCGAACCCGGGCCGTCGAGAAGCAACAGCGAATTGATTTCGGGCGGCAACACCGAAAAGCTCATTTACCGCTTCCCCTCGATCAGCGCTTGAGCAGCCTTCCTCAAGGAACCTACATGGTGGGGGGATTTTGAGGAACGTTTCCCTCGCGGTTGCCTATCGGTCGCCGACCCGGACGCCGGAAAAGCGCTCGGCGCATTGGGTTTTCGGGGGGTTTTCGGAGGTTGCCGGAGGCTCGATCACAGCCAGCCGGTGCGGGCGGCGGCGACCGGTTCGGCGGGCGACGGTGCCAAGTCGCCGTCCCGCACGCCGTCGAGCATCCGTTTGACGACGGCGACGATCTCGGGGGCCGCCGCGGCGAGCCCGGCCTTGTCGGCTTCGCTGACCTCATCGGGGTCGACGCCCGCGCGGGCCAGCACGGCGGCCGGATCGGCCAGCTGGCCGGCCAGCCAGGAGACGGGGTCGGCCGACAGCTCCGGGACGAAGTTCCTGCGCCCGGGCTCCCAGCCGTCGAAGCGGGGGTGGTGGTGAGCCCGGTCCAACGTGCCGGGTGGGCTTTCGGTGGAGCCGAACAGGTCCACGCGCCAGACCGGGCGGTTGAAGGCGATCGGCACGCCGGCGTAGATCGATCCCCGGGGATCACCCCGGTCGACGACACGGAGTTCGAGTCTGACTCCCCGCTCGGGTGTCTCCTGGCCGGCCAGGGGGCGCGGGTCGACGAAGTACATGTCGCCGATGACGACGCCGAGGGCCTCGAATCCGAACGCTGCGAACATCGCGTGTGCCTTTCGTGCTGTGCCCTTTCGAGGGTACGCAGGGCGTGGTTTCGCGAGGGCAAGCCGTTCGGACAGTGCTTCGAGTTCGAAGCACTATCATCGGGGCGTGGCCGACTCGCTCAAACCCGCGCAGATGCGCACCTACTTCGCCCTGACCGAGGCGGTCAGCCTGCTGCAGTTCGCGGTGCGTCAGCAACTGCAGGAGGAGGGCGGACTCAGCTACGTGCAGTTCGAGATCCTGGCCAAACTGGCCGACGCCGACCGGCCGCTCACCATGACCGACCTGGCCGACGGGGTGGTCTACAGCCGCAGCGGCCTGACGCATCAGGCCGGGCTGCTCGAGGAGGCGGGCCTGATCACCCGGCGGACGAGCGCCGATGACCAGCGCGCCACCGTCGTCGAGATCACCGACGCCGGCCGCGCCCGCGTGGCGAAGGTCTTGCCGGGCCACGTCCAGGTGGTGCGCGACTTGCTGTACGGCTCGCTTTCCGATGAGGACGTGGACACCCTCGGTGACGTGATGGCCCGCGTCCGTGACCACATGAGGGAGCGTCCGCCCCCCTCGGCGATGTCGCGGAAAGCCCGCGCGCGCTGAGCGGCGCGAAGCGCCTCCCCGCGCCACATCCGAAATCCGCTTAAATCGGGGGTATGACCGAAAGCGGCCGCCACGCTCGCACCACCGGGACCGATGACGACGCGATAGCACATGAGGACGCGTCGCCGTTCGATCCCGAGCTCGTGCGCCTGGTGCAGTTCGTCAACGCCGTGGACGGCGCCGAGGTCGGCCTGACGCTGCACCTGAAGGGCTGCGTGGTGTCGGGGATGCTCATTTCGGTCGCGCAGTACTACCGGATGCTCGTGGAGGAGTTCACCGAACCGAACAGGTCGGGCGCACAAGCGAATCCGGAGGTCGCCGCGAGCTTTGCGAAGTTCTACCGGCCGGCGTTGGAGAAGGTGGAGAGAAGCCTCGAGGACAGCCGGACGGGCGAAGCGGCGGCGGAATTGCCGCGGCACATTCACTTTCGCCACGCGCAGACCGTCGTGGGCGGCCAGATCGCCGTCACGCGATCCCTGTGGCGCGGTCGGCTCGGCGAGGTCGACGGCTGGTCGTTCGGCAGTTTCGGCCCCGTCCGGTCGCCGAATCAGGGGGTCGATCTGTAGGGATGGAGTCGGGGCGTCCCACGCCGAGGTTGCGGTGGAGGTCGCTCCTCGGCGCGAACCGCCACCGTCGGAGCAATGTCGCCACCGGATCAGGAGACGCGCTACGTGCTGGCGAGGTCTGCCAGGAAGCCCGGCAACCGCCCGGCGCCGAAGTCGTAGAAGCGGGCCCATCGCGGTTCGATCGAGATCCGCACCATCCGCGGATACGTCGCCCGCACATTGCGCTCGAACTCGGGGAGCTCGGCTCCATCCATTGACCTACGCGCGGCCTCGAGATACTCGTCGGTGACGCCGTCGACGGTCTCCAGTGTGGCGATGCCGCGCACCAGAAGGGCCCTGGCTTCTTCCGGCGTGGAGCCGGCGTCGATCGTCAGCGCGACTTGCGGGCGGGACGCGAGCGCGCGGGCTTTCGGCGACGTTGGTGCGGTGGAGACGACGATGCGGTCGCCGGTCCAGAGGAAGCCCACGGGGATGACGCGGGGGAAGCCGTCGTGACCGTTGTAGGCCAGCCGCGCCGTGGACCCGGAGAGGAGCTCCCGCGCGCCGGGATGGTCGAGCTCGCGCGCCAGCTCTTCTGCTTTCATCGCGACATCTCCTGTGGTTGAGCGTATTTCGCTCTCAGTGCCCCGTGAACTCGTCCATGGAGTTGTACACGCCGACCCGGCGGAGGTACACGTCACGCAGCCGGACGGGAAACACAGCGGAGAGCACCTTGTTCAACTTCGACGTCCACGGCATCACGACGAACGGCTTGCCCACGAGCATCGCCGTCCACGTGCGATCGACAACGTCCTCCTGCTCGAGCATCGGGGTGAACAGGATGCCCTTGGCGCCCTCGAACATGCCCGTGTTGATG
This sequence comes from Mycobacterium sp. Marseille-P9652, assembly GCF_902652685.1. Classification (GTDB taxonomy): domain Bacteria; phylum Actinomycetota; class Actinomycetes; order Mycobacteriales; family Mycobacteriaceae; genus Mycobacterium. The sequence goes on along the minus strand of NZ_CACRUY010000064.1, from coordinate 8,221 downwards.
TACGTCGGGCAGACGGTCGTGACTTTGACGTGGTCGTGGCCGGCCTGTTCCAGCTCGAGCCGCAGGGAATCGGAGAATCCGATGGCCGCCCATTTCGAGGCGGCGTAGGCGGCCATGCGGGGAATGGCGTTCAGCCCGGCCGAGGACGCGATGTTGATCAGCCGGCACTCCGTGCTGGACGCGATCATCGCCGGGACAAACTCCCGGGCCACCAGCATGGGGCCGATGGAATTGACCTCCATGGTGAGCATGAAGTCCCGCGGGTTATTCTCCCAGAAATAGCCGTTGCCGCGCACGATGCCGGCGTTGTTGAACAGCACGTGGATGGTGCCGACGTCCGCGCGGACGCGCTCGGCCGCCTCGGCCACCCGCTCCTGCGAGGTGACGTCGACGGTCTCGACACGGACGTTGCCGCCGGCCGCCTCCAACTCCGCGGCGGTCTCCTTCAGCGCGGTCTCGTTGGCGTCCCAGAGGACCACCGTGGCGGCGCCCTCCTTGACGGCATTGGCGGCGAAGAGCTTGCCGAGGCCCATGGCAGCGCCGGTGACCAGGACGTTCGTTCCCCTGACGGACTGCATAACGGGCTCCTTCGAGGGTCGTTCGGCGAGTGATTCAGCTCGTTCCGTTCTACCGCAAAATACGGGATGGTCGATCGTCTTCGAGATGAGTTCCGCCGCGGTTGCCGGTCTGCATTCCCGATAGGCCATCAATCACCGGCGAGGAGAGTCCATGACCGCTACCTACACCTTCGACGTCTTTTCGAGCCTCGACGGATTCGGGGGCGTCAGCGGCGGCGACTGGGGCGGCTACTGGGGCAAGCAAGGCCCCGAGCTGCTCGACCGCCGCCTCGGGCTGTACGGCGGTGCGCAGCGAATGGTGTTTGGCGCCAATACATATCGGATGTTCGCTCGAATGTGGGCCGAGGGTACCGACGAGTCCGAGGTGCGCGATCCGTGGGTCACCCGGATGCGTGAGCTGCCGGCGACCGTTGTGTCGACCAGCCTGGAAGGGCCGCTCGAGTGGCCGGACGCGGATGTCGCGAGAGGTGATGCCGTGGAGATCATCGCCCGGGTCAAGGAAAGCTCTGAGGTTCCGTTGCGCTCGCACGGGAGCCTGTCGATGAACCGAGCGCTCATGGCGGCCGGGTTGGTCGACCGAGTCCAGGTGACGCTCTTTCCCGTCATCACCGGTCAGACCGGCGATGACCGGATCTTCGCAGGTGCGGCCGACTTCGACCTCGAGCTGATCGAGAGCCGAACGCTCGATGGCAGGATCCAGGAACTCGTTTATCGGCCCACCCTGCACGTCTGATTCCCGCGCCGGTGGTCACTCGGTCGCGAAGGCGAACACCGTCGTCGAGTCATAGGCGCGGCCGGGCTCCAGGGTGGTGGTCGGGAAGCTCGGGTGATTGGGCGAATCCGGGTAGTGCTGGGTCTCCATCGTGAATCCCGCCCCCTGCCGGTAGGCGTGGCCGCTGGTGCCGGTCAGGGACCCGTCGAGGAAGTTGGCCGTGTAGAACTGCACGCCCGGCTCGGTGGTGGAGACGGTCAGGGTGCGCCCGGTGTGGGGATCCTCGGCCCTGGCGGCCTCCACCATCCCGGCGTTGTCGCCACGGTTGATCACCCAGTTGTGGTCGTAGCCGTGGGCCAGCAACAGCTGCGGGTCGTTCGCCGTGATGCGCGCGCCGATCGCGGTCGGTGAGGTGAAGTCGAACGGCGTGCCCCGAACCGGGGTGATCTGGCCGGTCGGAATTTGCGTGGGGTCGGTGGGCGTGTAGCCGTCGGCGTGGATGGTGACCTTCTGGTCGTAGACGTCGAGCGCGTCCTCGCCCGCCAGGTTGAAGTAGCTGTGATTGGTCAGGTTGACCACGGTGGGCGCGTCGGTGGTGGCGTGATAGTCGATGCGGAGTTGGTTCTTCGGGTCCAGCGTGTAGGTGACGGTGGCCGTCAGTGTGCCGGGATAGCCCATTTCGCCTGCGGGACTGACGTATTGAAGACGCAGGGACACGCTGTCCCCGCCGCTTTGCTGGTTGCCCTGCCACACCTTCGTGTCGAAGCCCGCGGTGCCGCCGTGCAGGCTGTTGCCGTTGTTGTTGGTCGGCACGTGATACTCGTTGCCGTTCAACGGGAAAGATCCCTTGGCGATCCGGTTGCCGTAGCGGCCGATGATCGCTCCGAAGTAGGTCTTGCCGGGTCCGGTGTTGTTCAGGTAGCCGTCCAGGGTTGCGAAGCCCAGGACCACGTTGGCGGCGTGACCGGTGCGATCGGGGACTTCGAGCGACTGAATAGTGCCGCCGTAGTTGAGGATTCGCACGCGCATGCCGTGCCCGCTGTCGAGCGTGTAGCGGTTGACGGGGCTTCCGTTCACCTGGCCGAACGGCTCGCTGGTGATCGACGGAGGGCCCTGCGGCCTCGGCTCGGTGCTCATGTGGCTACATGCTGCCAAGCACGCGGCGGCCGCGACCAGCCGCAGGGGTCGTTTGCCGCGCATCACCGCCTCACTGGGCGGTCCATCCGCCGTCGATCGAGTAGGAGGAGCCGGTGATGGTGGCGGCCGCGTCGCCGGCCAGGAAGACCGCAAGGGCACCAATGTCCTCGGGGCTCGTGTAGCGCGCCAATGGCTGCTTCTCGGCGACGAACTCCTGCTTGGCCTCGTCGAACGGCTTCCCCACCGCGTCGGCGCGCGCCTGGACCTGCTGCGTCACCAGCGGCGTCATCACCCAGCCGGGGCAGATCGCGTTGCAGGTGATTCCGTGCTCGGCGGTTTCGATGGCCACGACCTTGGTGAGACCCACCACGCCGTGCTTGGCGGCGACGTAGGCAGCTTTCCCCGCGCTGGCCACCAGGCCGTGCGCCGAGGCGATGTTGATGATGCGCCCCCAACCCCGGCGTTTCATCCCGGGCACCGCGCATCGGCAGGTGTGGAAGACGGCCGACAGGTTCGTGGCGATCACCGCATCCCATTGCTCGGGTGGGAAGTCCTCCACGTTGGCGACGTACTGGATGCCCGCGTTGTTCACGAGGACATCGATGGCGCCGAATGTTTCCTCCGCCGCGCAGATCATGTCGGCGACCTCGGCCGGCTTGGTGACGTCGGCGGCCGAATACGCCGCCGTGACGCCGAACGCCTCCTCGATGCCGCGCCGCTGTTCTTCGACCGCTTTCGCGTCGCCGAAGCCGTTGAGCATCACGTTTGCCCCCTCGGCGGCGAAGGCGCGGGCGGTACCGAGGCCGATTCCCGACGTGGAGCCCGTCACGACGACCGACTTCCCGTTCATCATCCGACGATTGCCCTCCCTGCCGTCCGTACGGGGCCACTCCGGACTCTGAGACAGGCGGCGACGGGAGTCAAGTGACCCGTCAGATTCGTTGTCGGACAGCCCAAATCGGAAGCAGGGCGATTGACCGCGAATCGGTGACTTGGCCGCCAGACCGAGGATCAATCGCCGGCTGGTCGAATTGTCACCCGTGTGGGAGCGTCAGCCGCGCCAAGACCTGCCTACCGCTGGGACTCGTCGGGCTGTTCGCTGGCGAAACGCACCATCCGCTCGCTGAGGCGGATAAGCGGGTTTTCATGCCCGCTAGGCATGGTGTAGGCCAACCGACGCAACTCGACGGCGAAATCGTACAGATGTTGGCTCAGCGGGTCGGCAGTCATGAGATCGCGCTGAGTGCAGGCGCGCCGACGCACGCAGGTGAAAACATCTCCCCCGAACCTCCCCATTCGGTGCCGTCCACGTTGGGTGACATGGCGTCCTACGTGGCATCGTAGCTACTTCTCGGCAGTATTTACTACCAGCATTGTAGAAATATTTCTGGGGCGGAGCATTCGTGCCTGGCCGCCTCGCCGTGCCTCTCCCCGACCATCACTGGCGCCCCCGGCACCTGGGTAATCGGGAGGCCGTCATGGTTTCGCGGCCACACGACCGAAGCGAACGCGGGCACAAAACGTGTGCGAGCTTTCGGGGACCACGCCGCAACGCCATCCCTAGACGACCGGCACGTTGGGCACGCTCGGCGCGTCCGTCGGAGGTGCGTTGACGACGGATTGGAACTGCGGGCAGTAGGCCGCGATAGCCGCCCCGGTCAAATAAGCGCTGTCGGCGTTCGACCAACTGGTGCTGGTCGCCACGCCGGAAACAACGTCGCCGATTGATTCCCAAGGGTGGGAGTCCAGCCGACCGCACACATCAACCATGGCCACGCGGATCGCGTCCACGGGGTCGCCGTACTGAACGCCGTGGTTATCGAGGTCTTGGAGAAATGAATCGTCAACGGAGTCCGCGCGGGCCGGCCCCGCGAAACCGATCCCGGCAACCACCGATTCACCGGCGAAGATCGCTGCTGCGATGAGAACTGCGCGGACGAGCATGCGCCCAAACTCCCTCAAATCACTGACGTTGCTAGACCGATGGCAGCGTATGCGCCTGCGAGGTGAGCGGCATCGGGATTCAAGAAATTCCCGCAGTGAGCTCTGGCTACTAGGCGATTGTCATCTCGTCTTGAGAATTAACCTGGTCGCAGCAGTTCAAAAGATGTATGGGTTGGCCGGGTCGACAGGATTTGACCCTGCGAGCACCTGCGCGCCCGTCCGACCTCGGTTGAATTTCCTTGGCCCCGAACAACGAGGGGGTGCAGTCTGGTCGGCAAGAACCGTTTCGTTCAGGCGGCGGCTGCTCGAATACGCGGGCCCCGTGGGCGCGATCACGAGCCTTTCGGCGTCGACTTATGGCGATGCTCTCGGTCAATCAGTCTCCGCCACCTGTCGGTGACATGGTCGGACTGACGCTCGAGCGGGGGCTTGGGCAAAGCTGCGGCGTGCGCGGGATCGGCACCGAGGAATTGCAAAACTCGCGCAATCTCCGCGGAATAATTGGCGTCTAGCTCTTCGTACCGGACCGTCAAAACGGTGCGACGCCGGGTGGTGAAGTAATCGATCCATGCTGCTTGTTCAGCCCCGAGGATGCGTTCTATCTCCGTAATCTGCTCGTACGTCGGCGCGACGCCGGTGAGGTCGGCGGCGGCCTCACCGGGTGTAGGGCGGGCCATATAGAGCCCCCACGGACGCACACTTCTCGACGAACCCCGCGCACGAAACCACTCGCCCGTCGTTTCGGCACGAAACAGCGATAGGGCCTGAGCGCGCTTATCGCCACGCACAATATTCACGAAAACCGCTGCCGGAAAGAGTTTTTCGAGAACGATTCCCGGATCGCCAACCATTCCCAGGGCCTGCGCAAGCGTAACGACATGCCGCCAATGAATTTTCACGCCCCGAACACCATTCTCGGTCGCCGCGAACGCCATGACCTTCGCCAGGTATTCGCCCCATGAGCAATTCACCGGCAGTCTCAGATCTTCTTTGTAGGCCCCGATGTGGTCGGGCGTGAAGTACTCCTCGGGCCGGCCGGCAACTCCTGTTGCAACGAGGCCCGCGGCCAGAAGTGAGCTACCCGAACGAGGAGTCGAGGCGATGACATAACTTGCATGTCTCATAACCTTCGAACCCTCCGAGATTGCTCGTACGCTCGCACGCCGCCACTGGAGAAGTTTTATGTATTGTCCCCAGTGTGTCGAGCGGGCTTACGATCGCTACCACGACGTTCGACGACACTTGACGAGGATGCACTCTATGTCTCGAACATTCGATGATCTGGTGGCCGAAGCCAATTCGGTATGCGTTGACGGCTGGGACTTCTCCTGGCTCGACGGGCGTGCGACCGAGGAAAGGCCGTCCTGGGGCTACCAGCGGTTGCTGAGCAACCGTTTGGCGACGGTCTCGACCGCGCTGGACATCCACACCGGAGGCGGGGAGGTGCTGGCCGGCGCGGGACCGTTTCCACCCACCATGGCGGCCATCGAGACCTGGCCCCCTAACGCGGCCCTGGCAACCAAACGCTTACATCCGCTCGGCGTGGTGGTCGTCGCGACCCGAGATGAGCCACCGTTGCCGTTCGCTGACGAAGCGTTCGACCTCGTGACCACGCGTCATCCGATCTCCGTGTGGTGGACCGAAATCCTTCGAGTGCTTCGTCCGGGCGGCACCTACTTGGCACAACACATCGGGCCCGCGACGGTGCGCGAGCTGGTCGAGTACTTCACCGCGCCGCAATTAGAGATATGGGCCGAGTTGCATCCCGACACCGTGCGTGCGCAGGCACAAGCCGCGGGCCTGCAGATCGTGGATGTGCGCATGGAGCGGCTGCGGGCCGAATTCTTCGACATCGGCGCCGTTGTCTACTTCCTGCGCAAAGTGGTTTGGACGGTGCCTGACTTCACTGTGGAGCGGTATCGGGACCGGCTTCGGAAGCTTCACGAACAGATCGAGCGCGAGGGACCGTTCGTCGCGCATTCGACCCGGCTCCTCGTTGAGGCCCGTAAGCCCGAGTGATCGGCCGCCGCCGGCGCCCACAACCCTGCCCATTGTTTTCCTGACTCTGGCGATCGGACCAGTGCGTCAGTGACCCGCCTAGACCAACGGGCCTTGAGGGCCAGGCGCGCCCGAGGGATCGGCTCCGTGTATCGGCGGGCCGTACGCCGGCGTCTGGGGGCCGTACCCCGGCGTCGACGGGCCGTACCCCGGCATCGACGGTCCGTACGCCGGTGTCGACGGGCCGTAGCCCGGTGTCGACGGTCCGTAGCCCGGTGCGGACGGGCCGTACCCCGGCATCGACGGTCCATACCCCGGTGCCGAGGGGCCGTACCCCGGCGTCGACGGGCCGTACGCCGGTATCGATGGGCCGTACCCCGGTGTCGACGGGCCGTACCAAGGCACCGACGGCCCAAATCCGGGCACCTCCTGGCCGGTCCCAGCCAAAAGCTTGGACGCAACGAAAGCCGCTGCCTGAGTGGTGTACACGGGGATGTAGCCCTCGCTGTGCCCCCTCCACTCGTTACCGGGACCTGCGTGACAAATCGGGTCGTTCGGGTTGCACAGATCGATCGCCTTGGAACCGAACGCGACGCTCTGAACGGGCAGCGATCCACCTGCGCGGTCGGCCACGTTGCCAAAAGTAGCGACCGCTGCGACGTTGTTCGCGTACTCCGGCGGTAGCAAATTGCCCCAGTTGATGCCGCCGATGGGAACGCCGGAAACGATGTCGATCACGGTCGCGCCTTGCGAAAATCCGCCCAGCACGATCTTGGTGTTTGGGCAGGACGACACCGTGGATTTGACGTGGGAAATGGCGTCATTGGCGCCGTCTCCGCCATGCAGCTGCAGGGTGTCGGCGGGATAGTTAACCGCGTAGGTCCTGATGTTCAAGCCGCCGGTCTGCTCGCGCAGCGAGCCGACGAATGCGTCGCCGACCCGACCAAGACCCGGTGGCTCGCCAGTGCCTCGCGCGAAGACGACTTCGGCATCGGGGCAGCTTTCGGCCGAGGCAACCGACGTCGTGTTGGGCGCGAAAAGGCCGGCGGCGGCGACCAGTACGGAAGCTAACGGGCCGACCCAGCGACCCGCTGATTGCACGCTGCCCGAGGCGTTTTCCGACCGCATACCCAACCCTCCGGCAAAACTTTACCTGTCTCCGGGACGTAACAAAAGCCCTGTTTGACCTGCGCTTAGCCGGGGCGCTCAACCCGCGGATCAAACGTGCAGTTACTATTCATCGTTGAGCGCCGCCTGTCCCTCCGCACGCTGGCCAAATCCTCCAGAGTGATGACTCTTCGACGCTGAACGGCGCCCACAAGACTCTCCCTGACTGCCGCGGCGGCTGAAATGGCCAGCATGGTCAACGGCTACGCACGACTCCGAGCGTGTGAAGGGAGATACCCCGCTGCCCCTTCTTGAGCAGGCGGCCGGCCCCGCGCCGCGGGTGTTCATAAGTTGACACCGTTGCGAACGCTCGCGGCGCTAGCGAAAAGGGCCGCGGGGCAACACGTTTGGTGCGGCATAGCCGGCTTCCGACACTCAGCGTTCTTAAGTGAACGTCCGCGGCGACCGGGATTGCCCGCAAACTTCAGGCGGCTGGAACGAGGCGGGTTCATGGCCGGATCATTCCCGCCCGGCGGCGCGTCGTCGGCTATCGCGGCGCCGGTCGGTGCTAGGCGCCGCCGTCGCCGCCGCGACCTCCGACGCTGCTGCCTCCATTGACCAACACGTTGGCTCCGCCACCGCCACCCCCGCCGATGCCTGCGTTGCCGCCGGTCCCGCCCGGGCCGACGCCGGTCTCGCCTGGGCTGCCTCCGGCTCCGCCTAAGCCGCCACCGTACCCAAGGCC
>NZ_CACRUY010000063.1 GCF_902652685.1 Mycobacterium sp. Marseille-P9652 | reverse complement strand
CGGGTAGGACGATACCGCCCCCCCCCCCCCCGCCCGCCCCCCCCCCCCCCCCCCCCCCCCCCCCCCCCCCCCCCCCCCCCCCCCCCCCCCCCCCCCCCCCCCCCCCCCCCCCCCCCCCCCCCCCCCCCCCCCCCCCCCCCGCCTTGGCCGCCGTTGCCGCCGTTTCCGCCCTGAGCGCCGGCGCCGCCGGCCGCGCCGGCTATCCCGGCGCCACCAGCGCCGCCGGCCCCGCCATTGCCGAAAAGGAAAGCGCTGCCGCCGGCACCGCCAGCCTGTCCGGGCGCCCCCGATCCGCCGTTGCCGCCGTTGCCCCACAAAAAGCCCCCCGGACCGCCGGGTTGACCGGTGCCCGGCGCCCCGTTCGTGCCGTCGCCGATCAGCGGGCGACCAAACAGGGCGTTGGTGGGCGTGTTGACGACGCCCATGACGTCGTCCTCCAGGGCCTGCAATGGTGACGCGTTCGCCGCCTCGGTCGCCGCATACGAATTGGCCGCGCCGGTCAAAGCCTGCACGAACTGGTCGTTTAACGATGCCGCTTGAGCGCTCAGCGCGTGAAACTGCTGCGCTTGGTCAGAAAACAGCGAAGCGATCGCCGCCGACACCTCATCCTCGGCGGCGGCCAGCATTGAAGTGGTCGGCGTCGCCCCCGCCGCACTCGCCGCCCTCAGCGACGAGCCAATGCTGGCTACATCCGCTGCAGCCGCAGCCAGCGCGTCTGGTGCTGCCATCAGGTAGGACATCGTGCCTTCTCCGCTCTGCAGAGGCGTATGTCCGGTCAACTAAACAATCGCTACGTCCTGTTGTCCGGATGTACTTGGGCCCGATAATCGAGAAACCGTAATGCCTTTCAGTCCGGCCCCATCGAAAGCGAGACTTTTCACACGAATCCCTACTAAGACCCAGACACCAGGAGGCAGCTGAGACCATGTCCTCCCACGGTGCACCATCAAGCAACTCGACCCCGTTCTTTGGCTATCTCGTCGGCAAGCGCAATCGTCTTGCCGCTGCCACCGAGCCGCTTGACCCAACGCGCGATGGTGGTCTCGGTGACCGCCGACACGGCACCGACCCGAACAACGAAATCTGTGTCGCGTGCGACTTAGGTGCAGTGGCGCGCGAGAGTGGCCGGCTGTACGCCTGTGAGGTTGTCGATATGGGTGTACAGCCCCTCGGTGACCGTCGGGAAGTGGCGGTCGATCTCATCGAGCTCAACGATCCGCAGCGCTGGGTCAGTGTCGTGGTCCTCGAGCAGTGTCTTGAAATACTCTGCGGCAGGGAGGTTTTCGAGGCTCAGCGAGCGTTGACGGCCGTCCTGACGCCACAGCACACGATAAGTGTTCCCGCTGCGGTTCTTTTGGTCGTAAATGCTTGCCACAACACCTGATGTCAAGTCATCCGTTACGTCGAACGCGGCGCAACTTCGGAAATGAGGCCTGAGCTTGCGGTTTTGTGGTGGAGCTAAGGGGACTCGAACCCCTGACCCCCACACTGCCAGTGTGGTGCGCTACCAGCTGCGCCATAGCCCCAAGTCGTGCTCATCGAAGCTACACCACCGGCAACTGGCGTTCAAAGCCGCTGGTCAGCGCGAGGTGATAGCGCATCCGATAGCGCGTTCGAGCAAGACCTATGCCTGTCCGGAAGGGCTCCTGTGACTCCTGTGGCGCAACACGACGCCCGCCCTACCCGATGACGGAATTCACCACCTCGCGTGCCATCGTCTGCACCTCGGCCAGGTGGTCCGGCCCCTTGAACGACTCCGCGTAGATCTTGTAGACATCCTCGGTGCCGGACGGCCGCGCGGCGAACCACGCATTCGCCGTCGTCACCTTCAGCCCGCCCAACGCCGCGCCGTTGCCCGGCGCGGCGGTCAGCTTCGCCACGATCGGCTCCCCCGCCAGCTCGGTCGCCGTCACCTGCTCCGGAGACAGCCGGGACAGCCGGGCCTTCTGCTCCCGGTCCGCCGGCGCGTCGACGCGCGCGTAGTACGGCGTGCCGTATTCGGCGGTCAGCTGCTGGTACCGCTGCGACGGGCTCAGGCCGGTGACGGCCAGCACCTCGGAGGCCAGCAGCGCCAGGATGATGCCGTCCTTGTCGGTCGTCCAGACGGACCCGTCGCGCCGCAGGAACGACGCCCCCGCCGACTCCTCGCCGCCGAAGCCGATCGTGCCGCCGATCAGGCCATCGACGAACCACTTGAACCCGACCGGCACCTCGACGAGCTTGCGCCCGATTCCGGCGACCACCCGATCGATGATCGAGGAGCTGACCGCCGTCTTGCCGACGGCGATGCCATCCGGCCACGCCGGCCGGTGGGTATAGAGATAGTCGATGGCCACCGCCAGGTAGTGGTTCGGGTTCATCAACCCCGCGTCGGGGGTGACGATGCCGTGCCGGTCGGAGTCGGCGTCGTTGCCGGTGGCGATCTGGTAGCGGTCGCGGTTGGCAATCAACGAGGCCATCGCGTCGGGCGAGCTGCAGTCCATCCGGATCTTGCCGTCGTGGTCGAGCGTCATGAACCGCCACGTCGCGTCGACCAACGGATTGACCACGGTGAGGTCCAGGCCGTGGCGCCCGGCGATCTCGGCCCAGTAATCGACGCTGGCCCCACCGAGCGGGTCGGCCCCGATGCGCACCCCGGCCGCGCGGATCGCCTCCACATCCACGACGTTGGGCAGGTCGTCGACGTAGCTGCCGAGGTAGTCGTGGCGCTCAACGCCGGCTAAAGCGCGCGCCAACGGGACCCGCTTGACGGCCGCCCGTGAACGCAGAATCTCGTTGGCGCGGTTGGCGATCGCGTTCGTGGCGTCGGTGTCGGCCGGACCGCCGTTGGGCGGGTTGTACTTGAAACCGCCATCCGGCGGCGGGTTGTGCGACGGCGTCACGACGATGCCGTCGGCCAGGCCGTCGGTGCGGCCGCGGTTGTAGGTCAGGATCGCGTGGCTGATTGCTGGCGTCGGCGTGTAGCGGTCGCGCGAGTCGACGACGGCCACGACATCGTTGGCGGCCAGCACTTCCAGCGCCGACACCCACGCCGGCTCGGAGAGGCCGTGCGTGTCGCGGCCGATGAACAGCGGGCCGTTGGTGCCGTGCGCGGTCCGGTACTCGACGATCGCCTGGGTGATCGCCAGGATGTGGGCCTCGTTGAAGGCCCCGTTGAGCGCGGAACCGCGATGGCCCGACGTGCCGAACACCACCTGCTGGGCGACGTCGTCGGGGTCGGGCTCGATCGAGTAGTAGGCGGCCACGAGATGGGGTAGGTCGACGAGGTCTTCGGCCTCGGCCGGCTGACCGGCGCGCGGGTTGGCCATGGCTACCAATTCTGCCCGTGCGCCGCTTCGGCCGCCTTCCGAAGGTGGCATCCCGCTACGCTGCGAAGCGCACGGACGCACACAGGAGGGACAGCGGCGTGGCACACGACTATCGCGAGCTGGGCGCGATTTTCGCCGGAGGAGCGATCGGCGCCGTCGCCCGCGCGGTCCTGTCAACGGTGACCGTCCCCGACCCCGCACGCTGGCCGTGGCCGACGTTCACGGTCAACATCGTCGGCGCCTTTCTGCTGGGCTACTTCACCACCCGGCTGCTGGAGCGGTTGCCGGTGTCGAGCTACCGGCGCCCGCTCCTCGGCACCGGGCTGTGCGGCGGCCTGACCACGTTCTCGACCATGCAAGTCGAGACGGTCAAGATGGTCCAACACGGCCACTGGGTTCTGGCCGCCGCGTACACCGTCGTCAGCATCGCGCTGGGCCTCGTGGCCGTGCACGTGGCCAGCGGCCTGGTGCGCCGCGCGCGGGTGCGCTCATGACGGCGGCGGCGACGGCGCTGGTGTGGGTCGGCGTCGCACTGCTCGGCGGGGTCGGGTCGGTGCTGCGGTTCGTGGTGGACCGGGCGGTGGCGCGCCGCGTGGCCCCCGGCTTCCCGTTCGGCACGCTGACCGTAAACCTCAGCGGCGCAGCGCTACTCGCCTTCCTCGGCGGCCTCGCGCTGAACAAGGAGGCGGCGCTGCTGGCGGGCACCGCGTTCGTCGGCGCCTACACCACCTTCTCCACCTGGATGCTGGAAACCCAGCGCCTCGGCGAGGAACGCCAGACGACGGCGGCGCTCACCAACATCGTGGTCAGCACCGCGCTCGGTTTGGCGGCGGTGCTGCTGGGCCAATGGGCGGCACAACAGATCTGATCAGCGCAGGCGCGGCACGTCGCCGGGGTCGCGGGGCAGCGCATACAGGGCCATCCGCCGGTTCGACATGTCGTGCTCACCGAGGAACACGCAGCCGGCGCGCTCGCAGAACCGCCGTGCGGTCTTGTTGCGGTAGTCGGGATCGAACATGATCCGGCGGCACCGCGGTTCCTGCCCGAGCACGCTGGCCACGAAATGGGGAAGGACATAACCGGCGATGCCCTGGTTCACCAGGCCCTCGTTGGCGATGGCGGCATGGATCCCCAGGTCGTAGGGGTCGGCCACGTACCGGGTGGCGATGGAATCCTTTGCGGCCCGGTACAATTCGATGTACGCGTGGTCTTCGCCGTCCAGGCTGGCCAGGAACGGCCGCGAGTAGCTGCCGACGAGCTGCGCACGCAGATACCGACGCCACCGCTCGACGGGCCACGCCGACTCCCACGCCTCGGCCAGGGCGGGCCGGCTCATCCACTCGGCCACCATCGCCGCGTCGGCGTCGGGGTCGGCGAGCCGGAAGGCGTACGGCTCGGGTACGTCCGCCGCGCCGGGCGGCGCGGGAACGTCGCGGACCTCGTCGCTGACATCGCTCAGCTTCCGCGGCAGGATCACGTCGGGTTCGCTCATCTCGAGCGGGCAGCCTACCGGTCGGCCGCCGGCCGGACCACGGCGATCAGCGGCCCCCGAGGAACTCGGCGAGCACCGCCGCGTGGCTGCCCTCCACGTCGCGGGTCGCCGTCACCAGGGTGACGACGCCGCGCTCGGCCAGCGTGCGCAACTCCGCCAGCGCCGGGCTGTCGCGCAGCTCGTCGGCGTAGCGCGCCGCGAATTCGTCGAACCGGTCGCGGTCGTGGTGGTACCACTCCCGCAGCTCCCTCGACGGGGCGACGTCCTTGCACCACGTGCCGACCCTCGGGTCGTCTTTGCGGAAGCCGCGAGGCCAGATCCGGTCCACCAGGACACGCCGGCCGTCGTCGGGCCCGACGTCCTCGTACACGCGCGCCACGCGGATGTCGGAGGACATCCGATCAGTAGTGGTAGGTGTCCGACGGAGCCGGCGAGTGCACCCGCTCGTCCTCGAACTCCGACACCTCGATGCCGTAGGCGCGCGCCAGCTCCAGGATCTTGGTGGCCCGGGCGATGCGCGGCAGGTCCGAACCGTTGCGGATCTCTCCCCCGTCGCGCTCGAACTCGGCGAAAAACTCTTTCGCCCAGGCGATCTCGTCGTGCGACGGCGACAGTCCCTCGTTCACCACCGCGCATTGGTCGGGCGTCAGGCAGATCTTGCCCGTCATGCCGAACTCGACCGAAACCGCGGTCGCCTCAATGAGTTTCAGCGCGTTGGAGCCGATCGTCGGCCCGTCGATCGCGCTGGGCAGCCCGGCCGCCTTGGCCGCGATGGTGAATCGTGAGCGCGTGTACGCCAGCGTGCTGGGGTCGTCCCCGAAGCCGGTGTCCCGGCGGAAGTCGCCGATGCCGAAGGCGAGCCGGAAGGTGCCCTTGGCGGCGGCGATCTCGGTGATGCGCTCCAGACCGCGCGCGGTCTCCACCAGCGCCACGATGGGCACGTCGGGAAGTCGCTTCGAGGTCTCCGTGATGTGGTCCACCGACTCGACCATCGCCAGCATCACCCCGCCGACGGGCGTACCGGTCAGCGCGGCCAGGTCGTCGGCCCACCACCGGGTGCCGAAACCGTTGACCCGCACCCAGTCGGTGTTTCCCGCGGCGAGCCAGCGCACCACGTTGTCGCGCGCCGCTTCCTTGTCTTTGGGGGCGACGGCGTCCTCGATGTCCAGGACGACGATGTCGGCGCGGGAGTGGGCCGCCGACTGGAACCGGTCGGCGTGGGCGCCGTTGACGAGCAGCCAACTGCGCGCCAGGACCGGGTCAAGCCGGTAGCCGATGTCCTCGGGATCCACCGATTGGCCGTCGACGTGGTCATACATTGCGTGATCTGTCGCCATCTTCATTCCATGAGTGCTGTCTGGAGTTCCCTAAACCGTAGCGGCACGGCGCAACGGACCTTCACGACGCCCGATCAACGCGAAAGTCGCAGCCGCCAGGCCAGGCCGCCGGCCACGAACACCACCAGCGCGACGAGCAGGAACTGCAGCGAGAACACGGCGAAGTCGTTGACGTCGTAGGCGCTCTCGCCGTTGACGCACTGAAAACTCACGGTCGTCCCCGACTGACCCGGCATGTAGCTGTAGTGCGACGTGTCGGAGGTCATGCCGTAGCCGTTGGGGCAGACGATCGGGCCCATCCACAGCGCGGTCGCGGGGATGAGCGCGGTCACGGCGGCCGCACCACCGGCGCACAGGCCGAACAAGCCGCCGCCCACCCCGAGGATCATTCCCACGCGACTCCCTTGGCCCAGGCGCCCGGGCATGTCGCCGAAACCCGGCCCGGTAAAACCCACCGGCCGGCTCGGCAAGAAGAAGATGGGATCGTCTGGGCCGCAACGGTTGTACACGACTTCACCGCCGATCGTGACCTTCGTGCCCGCGCGTAAACCGACTCGCTGCAGGACGTCCCGGTACTCGTCGGGCGAGAGACCCGCCGCGGCGACCGCGCGGGTGAGCGCCTCACGCAGCTGCGGAACGTCGGTGCCGCCCTCCTCGCGCACCTGCGCCAGCATTGCGTCCGCCAAGCGGCGGGCGTGCTCGTCGATCTCCTGCCGCGCGGCCGGCGACAGCGGCTCGACCCTTTGCGTCGGCCCCACCGCCGATTTCGCCTCGGCCAGCTGCCTTTCCAACTCCGCGATGCGCTGCTGCTGAGCAAGCTGTCGCTCCAGGTCGGCGATGCGGTCGGGGGCGTTTTCCTCATCCACCAGCAAATGATCGCACCTCGCGCCCGCGGATGTGCTCAGAAGCGGAGGGAAGCCCCACCGGAAACCAGCGCATTCACCGGCCGTTAGTTTCATCGCCGCGACGCGGGGTACAAGCGCCTAGCGGCGCAGGGTGTTTCAACCTCGCGTCGCTTGCAGCGGGGGCTAGAACACACTGGCGCCCGACTCGCCTCGGTCATTCTCGTTCGAATTCGACCGAGTACAAACAATTTAGGAGTCAACATGCGTAAGACCATCGCAGCCGTTTCCGCCACCGGCGCACTTCTGTTCTGCGGAGCGGGCGTCGCCAACGCCGCGGTCGAGGGCGCCCCGGCCCCGGCGTCGACCACGACGACGCAGGCCGACACCAGCAACAACACCGGCGACCAGCAGCACAGCGACAAGACGGGGCTGTGGGGGCTGCTCGGGCTGCTCGGGCTGGGTGGACTCGCGGGCCTGAGGGGCCGCCGCGACAATCACGCCGTTGGCACCGGCGTCGGACCGGCCACCACCCCGGGCCGCGGCGTCTAGCCACTCCGGCAGGCTCTGGCGGGCCCCCGGCCAGGACTCTCGGGCGTCCTGGCGGGGGTCCGCGCCCGGAAATCGACCAAGCTCGCCGCCGGCGGGCCCGCTCCCGGTGGCGTTTAGTCCCATTCGCGTCGGGTATGCATCGGCAAGCGGCGCACAGCCCACTGCCCGCTCCGCTAAAACTCAGCTAACTGGAGGTATTCGACGATGCCCGACATGATCGTCCAATCCCCCGACGAGGTTGTCGCCTTCCTCAAGGCGCAGCACAACCTGATCGAGGACATGTTCGACGAGGTACTGCACGCCTCGGACCCGCAGGCCCGCGAGAAGCCGTTCGTAGAGCTGCGCCAACTGCTGGCGGTGCACGAGACGGCCGAGGAGATGGTGGTGCACCCCCGCGTGCGCCGCGAGACGGACTCCGGCGACCAGATCGCCGACGCCCGCCTGCAGGAGGAGCACGAGGCCAAGGAGTTGCTGTCGAGCATCGAAAAGCTCGACGTCACCTCTCAGGAGTTCATCGACGAGATCACCAAGCTGCGCGACGCCGTGCTCGAACACGCCCGGCACGAGGAGGACGAGGAGTTCCCCGTCCTCGAACGCGAGCTCGACGAGGACAACCTCAAGCGGATGGGCGCCGCCGTGCGGGCTGCCGAGGCCATCGCGCCGACGCGTCCGCATCCGGGCGTCGAATCCGCAAAGCTGAACTTCGCCGTCGGCCCGTTCGCCTCGATGCTCGACCGCGCACGCGACCTCATCCAGCAAGCCATCGGCTAGCCGGGGACGCGGCGCCGCGGATCCACCGGAATCCCTAGTCTGGGTCAAGTGAGCGCCGCACCCTCTATGACCGTCGCCCTGCAGGACCGCTTCCTTCGCGATCTGCCGGAGATGGCCGTCCGATGGCAGGCCGAGCCGTTCCCGGAGCCACGGCCAGTCGCCCTCAACGGCAAGCTGGCCGCGGAGCTCGGGCTCGATCCGGCCTGGCTGCGCAGTCCCGACGGGCTGCGCTTCCTGGTGGGCAACGCGGTTCCGGCGGGCGCCGCTCCGGTGGCCCAGGCGTACGCGGGCCACCAGTTCGGCAATTTCGTCCCCCGGCTGGGCGACGGGCGCGCGCTGCTGCTCGGAGAGATCGTCGACACCGAGGGGCGCGTGCGCGACCTGCACCTCAAGGGGTCCGGCCCCACACCGTTCGCCAGGGGCGGCGACGGCCTGGCGGCCGTGGGTCCGATGCTGCGCGAATACGTGGTCAGCGAGGCGATGCACGCGCTGGGGGTCCCGACGACGCGCTCGCTCGCCGTGGTGGCCACCGGACGCCCCGTTCAGCGGGAGACCGCGCTGCCGGGCGCCGTACTGACACGGGTCGCCAGCAGCCACCTGCGCGTCGGCAGCTTCCAATACGCCGCGTCGATCGGCGACGTCGCACTGCTGCGGCGCCTCGCCGACCATGCGATCGCGCGCCACCACACCGCCGCGGCCTCGGCCGACCACCCCTACCTGGCGTTATACGAGGCCGTCGTCGCCGCCCAGGCGTCGCTGGTCGCGCGCTGGATGCTCCTCGGCTTCGTCCACGGGGTGATGAACACCGACAACATGACGATCTCGGGCGAGACCATCGACTACGGCCCCTGCGCCTTCATGGAGGCCTACGACCCGGAGACCGTCTTCAGCTCGATCGACTACTGGGGCCGCTACGCCTTCGGCAACCAGCCCCTGATGGCCGGCTGGAACCTCGCCCGGTTCGCCGAGGCGCTGCTCCCCCTGCTGTCCGAGGACGTGGACGAGGCGATCGCCCTCGCGGAGCGGGCGTTCGGGGTGTTCCAGGCTCGGTACGACGCCGTGTGGTCGTCCGGCATGCGCGCCAAGCTGGGCCTGGGTCCCGACGTCGCCGACGACGCCCTGGTCGCGTTGACGGACGAACTGCTCGGCCTGCTCGCCGAAAGCCACGTCGACTACACGTCGTTCTTCCGCCACCTCGGCCGCGCGGCGCGGGACGACAGCGAACCGGCGCGCGGGCTGTTCGTCCACGTCGCCGGCTTCGACCGGTGGCTGTCGCGCTGGCGGGCCCTCGACCCCGACCCCGACGTCATGGACCGGGCCAACCCCGCCTACATCCCGCGCAACCATCTGGTCGAGGAGGCCCTGACCGCGGCGACGGCGGGCGACCTGGCACCGGTCGACCGACTCCTCGAGGCGGTGACCGCTCCCTTCGACGAACGGCCCGGCCTGGAGCGCTACGCCCGCCCGGCGCCCGAGGACTTCGGCGCCTACCGGACGTTCTGCGGCACCTGAGCGCCGCGAGAATTCAGGACAGTTTGGCGAACTCGGCGTGCAGGTCGTCGAGGCGCCGCAGCGTCTGGTCACGCGGCTCGGTCGGCAACTCCACGAGGAGCTGCTCCAGCCCTAGCCGGAGGTAGCCCTCCAGCTTCTCCGCGGTCGGTCTGCCCGCGTGGATGTTGATCACCGGCACGTCGTGGTCGGCCAGCGCGCGCAGCTCCCCGAGCTGGCCCGCGAGAACGTCGGCCGACGGGCTCATCGAGATCCACCCGGCGCCCAGGCGTGCGATGCGCGCGAAACTCGCCGGCCCGCCGCCGAGGAACAGCGGCGGGTAGGGCTTGCTCACCGGCTTGGGCCAGCAGAAGACCGGGTCGAAATCGACGAATTCGCCGTGAAATTCGGCCTTTTCATGCGTCCAGAGCTCGATCATCGCCCGCAGGCGCTCCTCGGTCACCCGGCCGCGCACCGCGGGATCGACGCCGTGGTTGGCGATCTCCTCGCGCAACCACCCGACACCGGCCCCGAAGCGAAAGCGCCCGTCCGACAACAAGTCCAGGGAAGCGACCTCCTTGGCCGTCACGATCGGGTCGCGCTGCGGCACCAGCGCGATGCCAGTGCCCAGGATCAGCGTGTCGGTGGCCACGGCGGCGGCGGTCAACGCCACGAAGGGGTCGAGCGTGCGGTAGTACTTCGGCGGGATCGGCCCGCCCCCCGGATAGGGCGTCTTGGCATCGACCGGGATGTGCGTGTGTTCGGCCAAAAACAGCGACCCGAACCCGCGCTCCTGCAGACCCACAGCGAGGTCGACGGGCCCGATTCCCTCGTCGGTCACGAACGTCAGCACTCCGAAGTCCACGGCCACCAGTCAACCGCATCGCGACCGGGGTGTCAGCGGCCGGCCACACCCTCGGGTTGCGGCGGCCGGCGCATCCGCCCCACAGCCCGACGCCGATGCCGATGACGGCCCCGCCCAGGCCGACGACGCGCTGTGCGGGCTTCAATTGCCGGTGCACGCTCATCCCGCCCAGCAGGTCGGCCGCGTCCGCGCCGCCGGACGCCAGGAACCACGCGCGCGTGTCCTTGCCGCGCACGGCCGCCGCCGCGAGCAGGCCCCCGATCAACGCGTCGCGGTAGCCCATCGACCGCAACAACAGTCGCGCCGTCGCACCGGGCTCCTCGGGGTCGCCCCACAGCCGGTTGGCGCGCAGCGGGTCGAGGAGAAACGAGATGCCCGAGGCCAGCCGGATGCTGCCCGCCACCAACGCCGCTCGGTCCGTGGTCATCCCCGCAGCGTAAGCCCACGCCCAAGCCGTCGGGAACCGACCGGTCGTCATTATTCGCACCCCTGTGCCGAAACCCGTTACACCGGCAAACAAGTCCGCCCCGGATGCGGGACGACCGAGGTGGTTTCTACTACGGTCCGCAAACACCGGCCGACAATGTCGGTGGTTAACGGGGCCGCGACGCGGGCCGAGGTAGGGATGTGCCGCGCCACGACGCGCCGCAGTCTCGCGAAATTGACAGTTTGGAAAGCGTTCAACGATTACCTTGGTTACCTATGACGGAACAGGGGGATCCGGCAGCGCGTCCGTATTCATACAACAGCCAATCGACGAGCCCGCGACGAAACAAACTCGCGCCCGACCCGGAGGTGCGTCGCGCCATCGTGGACGCGGCGGCGAAATCCGTTCGGGAGCAAGGGGTTCGCGGGCTCAGTGTGGCCGCGGTCCTGGCGCGGGCGCAACTGAGTACCCGCGCCTTCTACCGGCACTTCGAATCGAAGGACCAACTGGTCGCCGCCGTCTTCATGGACATGACCCGCGCCGAGGTGCGGCGGCTGAAGGAGAAGATGGCACCGGCGGCCGACCCGATCGAGGCGGTGGCCGCCTGGATCGACGGGCGGCTCGACCTCGCCTTCGACGAAAACGTCAATTCCGAACTCCGGCAAGTGTCTTTGGAAGCCCAGTCGCGGCTCGTCTCGTCGCCCGAACTGGTGTCACCCTCCTACACCGCAATCCTGGAACCGCTCATCGAACAGCTGCAGCGCGGCCTCGATCAGGGCATGCTGCACGACGTCGTCCCGGCCGTCGCCGCGAAGTCGATACACGGCGTGGTCTGGGCGGCGACGGAGCGCCAGTGGGCGTTCGGGCACGCGGAACCGGATGAGGTGCGGGAACGCACGCTGCGGTTCTGCCTGCGCGGGCTGGGCGTGGAACCCCGCGCGATCGACGGCCTGAGCCGGCGCAAGGCGTGCGCCGGTCCGAGGGCGCGCGAGTGACCGACACATCGTGACGAACGTGTGAAAACGGATGTTTTCGGATGTTTAGCGTGTGAAATTGAAGGATTGCATTATTGCTTCGGGGGGTAATACGCACGCATGACGCATTCGTACGACCCGTCCTCGCCACGGCAGGCGTACATGGGCGGCCGGGTACCACGCCGACGGGACAAGCTCGCGCCCGATCCGGAGGTCCGTTGCGCCATCCTGGCCGCGGCGTCGAAGTCGGTCAAGGAGCACGGCATTCGGGGACTGAGCGTCGCCGCGGTCCTGGAGCAGGCCAGGCTCAGCACACGGGCCTTCTACCGGCACTTCGATTCGAAGGACCAGCTGGTCGCCGCGGTCTTCACCGAGATGGCGCGGGTCGAGGCGCTGCGGCTCAAGCGGAAGATGGCGGCCGCAACCGACCCGGTCGAAGCCGTGGCGGCCTGGATCGACGGCCGGTTCGACCTCGCGTTCGACGACAACACGGAGTCCGATTTGCGGCGGTTGCTGCTCGAGGCGCAGTCGAAAGTGTTCACCTCGCCGGAGCGGATGCCCTCCTCGTACCCGGTGATCTTCGAACCCCTGGTCGAGCAGCTTCAGCGCGGGCTGGAACTCGGCATGTTCCACGACGTCATGCCGGGGACCGCGGCCAAGTCGCTGCACGGGGTGGTGTGGGCGGCGGCCCAGCGCCAGCGGGCGACCAACCATGAAGAACGCGCCGAGACCCGCCGCCGTGCGCTGCGTTTCTGCCTGCGCGGGCTGGGCGTTTCACCCGAGACGATCGAAACGCTCACCCGCACAACGGCAGTCGCGGGCTGACGGCGCTCAGTTGACCGGGCAGGCGCTGGCTATCTGCATCGAGGCAGGCCACAGCGCGGCCGTCACCCCGAACGCCACCACGTCCGAGCCGACCGGCAACAGGTTTTCGAGGCGGGCATGGATCCGCTGCGTCTCCTCCGCGTGCACGGAGGCCCACACGAATCCGATCGACAGGTAGGGGATCGTCAGCCACACGGCCGCCTCGATCAGCCCCCCGATGCTGACCTCGTAACGCAACACCCGATTCAGACCGTCGAACACGCGCGAGACTCGGCCCGCGCGATGGTCCCGGCCGCGGGCATCGCGATCTTCCGCGTCGGACATCCGGACTCCCTACGGGGCAGGGCTTTCTCAGCGTTGTGAGGTTCTCATACCGGCGCCCTGAAAGCGCGGTTTTCACACCGGGCCGGTGCTCCCCGAGCGGATGAATCCCCCGCCGGGTGGCTACCATGACCCTCATGTCCGAGCCGGGCCGGGCCGGCGACGAAACCGTCGCGGTCAACGCCGCCGACACCGTCGCCGTACCCGATACCTCATCCAAGGAAGCCGACGACCTCGCCTGGTCGCGGGACGACGAGGAGGTTACGGCCCAGCCGGCGCCCGATCGCCAATCGTGGTCGGCCACCTGGCGCAAGGCCGGCGCGCTTCTCCTGGGCGGGCTCGCGCTGGCGGTCGCCATCGTCGTGGGCTTCTGGGTGCTGAGCCCGTCCGGCAAGAGCTCGTCGCCCTCGCCGGCCGCACCACCGAGCACGTCGTCCGCCGCGCCGCCGTCGGCGTCGGCCGCCGCCCCACCGTCGATCGCCTCGACGCCCGAGCAGGACAACAAGTACGTGCAGGACCTCAACAACCGGGGTATCTCCTTCGCCAACCCGGAGGCGGCCGTCTACAACGGCAAGATCGTCTGCACCGACATCCGGCAGGGCATGACGGTGCCACAGATCGTCGACGCATTTCGTGCGAGCAACCCGGCGCTCGGAGCCGACGCGGAAGCCTACGTGGCGATCTCCGTTCGCGCGTACTGTCCGCAGAACGCGAACCTGGTCAGCGGCGTGTCCTGACGTTCCGGGAAGCATCGCCGAAGAAATGCGTTTTGAACTGCGGGAATCAAACCTCGTCGGTCATGATTGGACCTGGCGCGACCTGGGAGCCGAACCGGGCCACCCGACCGGCCCCCGTGGCGGCCGCACCGCACGTCAAAAGGAGACAGCGGATGACTGTCGAAGACAACAGCCCCTCGATCGAACACAACGGCCCCGCAGTCGACGAAGACAACAGCCCCTCGATCGAATCGGTGCCCCGCCCACAACCGCGCCCGAGACGCCGGACCCAGTCGACCGTCGTCGGCAACGTCATCGCGGCGGGGTTCCTCGCACTGGCGGTCCTGTTCGCCCTCGGTGTGGTGGCCACCTACTTCCTCCGGGACAGGACGGCGACGTCTCCGGGCCCGCAGACGGTGACCATCACGCCGTCGGCCATCAGCACGCCGGCGGCCGACAGTGCGGACGCCCGGTTCTTCTCGTCGCTGGCCGCCTACGGCATCACCGACAACGGCAGCGAAGCGCAGCGTCAGCGGTACATGGAATTCGCACACCACGCGTGCTTCGCCCTGATGCCGCCGCGGCCGCAGACGCTCGATTCCACGGTGACCGACATCCTGGCGGCGGAGAACCGTGACGTCACGTCGGGAACCCCGTCGTCGCCGCAGTTCACCCGCGAAGACGCACAACACCTGACGCAGGCGGCGATCGGCGCCTACTGCCCGAACCTTCCGAAGCCCTGACCCGCCGGGCTAGGCGGCCCCCGGCGTAGGCCAGGGAAACATGGGAACGATCGCCGGCTCCTGCGCCGGCGCCGGGTTGAGAGGTTCGCCGGCATATTGCGGACAGTAGGAGCTGACCGCGATCGTCGTGAACCTGGTCGCGCTGTCCATCGAGAATCCCGGGTTGGAAGTCGACATGCTCTTGATGACGTCGCTCTTGGGATTGCCCTGATTCATCAGTTCGCACGCCTTTTTCCCGATCGCGACGGCGGTGGAGCCGTTCCGATACGGGATGCCGGCCTGGTCCAGCGCGGCCAGGAAGTTCGCGTCCGGACCCGGGGCGGCGCCGACGGGATCGGCCTGGGCCGGCGCGGCTGCGCCGATCGCGATGACGAAGCTAGCGACGGCGACAAGCGTTCGCATGGCTCCATCCTGCTACAGACGGGCGCGGCTGTCTCCCCGGCGAAATCGATCCGCACCCAAGGCGAATCCCATTCTCGCGCTTGGCCGTTTGCCGCTTCGCCGCGCGCGCCGCGTCAGCGGGGATCGGCGCCTTGCTGCAGGAGTCTCGCCATCTCGGGGATGACGGCCTGTAGGGCCTTGATCGGCCGCAGCATCACCTTGACGGAGGTGATCTTGCCGTCGTCGTTCCAGTGGATCATGTCGATGCCGTTGACGTGGATGCCGTCGATCTCGGCGACGAACTCGAGCACCGCGGAGTCGTCGGCGTACCACCTGCCGACGTACCGGAAGTCCGCTCCACCGAACAGCCTCGCCGCGGCGGTCAGGTAGGCGACGGTCGTGTCTCTGCCCTCCTGCGGCGTGAAGACGGCCGGCGAGTAGAACACCGCGTCGTCGGCCAGCAGGTCGTTCAGTTCTTCGGTGCGGCCACTGTCGATGATGTCCATCCAGCGCTCGATCACGGGTGGTGTCACAGCGCAAACCTAGCGCAAGCGCATTCGTTCCCGGGAGGTGAATTCAGAGCTGAGATGCGGCGCGCTCGTCGCCCGTTCGACGCCCAACTCTTACCGCTCAACCGGAGTGTTCGAGCTCCGTTCGGGCCTGGTCGATTTCGTCGTAGGCGTACGCCACCATGGCGGCGGCGGTCATCGTTTGCGCCTTGCGGACAAGCGCTTCGAAGGCCTCGGCACCAAGAGCCACACGCAAGTGCGCTGTCAATGCTTCGAGCTCGGGGACGGTCACCGCGGCCATCGGATTGGCCGTCGCGAAACTGGCGATGGTGGCCGCCGGTTCGTACCGTCCGAGCCGGTCGAAAATGCCGGCCAGGATGGCCAGCGGGTTGTGCATCATGCCGATGTTGCCCGATTCGTAGTTGGTGCGGATGGCCATTGCGAGGGAATCGAGCGTCGCGAGCGGGTCCCCTTGCTCGGCCTCGAGTCCGCACAACCAGAACGAGAACTGGGTCTCAAAGAATCGGTTGCCGCTGACCCGCGAGATGTGCACCCCGCGGCGCATCGCCTCGAGCGCGCGGTCTGGATCGGTGTAGCGGAGGGCATATCCGCACGCGAACATCGCGAAGGCGAGCACCCACGGATTGTCGATCGCTTCGGAAGCGTCCATGAGGCCGTCGGCGAGCATGGTCGCCTCGTCGGTCGAGCCCGAAACGGCCAGGGCGAACGCCAGATTCGCTCTGGCCATGATGTTGGCACCGCCGCTGCGACCGAGCTGCGCGCGGCACAACTCAACGTACCGTTCGGGGCGGCCGACGAATAGGTAGGCACTGCCGAGCCACGGCTCACCGAAGTACGACACCTTGTCGCTGGCAGCGGCGATCACCGTCTGGCCGACTTCGCTGTGGCGCACCGCCGCTTCGGCGCGTCCGACGACACAGCACAGCGATGCCCCGACGCACAAGGCGGTCAGTCGGGGATGCGCGACGGCGCGGGCGGGCTCGATCAACTCTTCGGCCCAAGCGATGGGCTCGAAGTTCTCCAGGAATGGGCCGAGCAACGCGGCGTACGCGGCGATGCCGGCGCCCGCGTCGAGGTCACCGCATTCTGCGGCCCACCGAAAGGCGGTGCGCACGTTGGCCCACTCCACCGTCAGCCAGTCGTACGCCTCGCGCTGACGCGGGCTGTCCCACAGCGCCATGATGTCGGCTTCCCGTCCGGCGAAGTACCGCGAGTGGGCGGCCCGAATCTCGGGGGCCGCGCCTCCGTCGACGAGCTGCTCCTCGGCGAACTGACGGATCGTCTCCAGCATCGAAAAACGCGTGCGCCCCGAGGACCGATCCGTGATCAGCAGCGACTTGCGCACCAGGGCGTCGAGGACCTCGAGGAGGGCATATTCGTCGAGTTCGGACGATCCGGCGACCGCACAGGCGCTGTGCAGATCGAAGCCACCCGAGAAGACCGAACAGCGGTTCAGCACTGTCTTTTCGGCTTCGTCGAGCAGGTCGTAGGACCAGGCCATAGCCTGGCGCAGGGTGTGGTGGCGTTCCAGGCCGCGCCGGGAGCCGACCAGCAGCCGGAATCGGTGATCGAGGCGATCGCGCATTTCGGTGGCCGTCATCGACGCCATGCGCGAGGCGGCGAGTTCGATGGCCAAGGGAATCCCGTCGAGGCGCCGACAAATCTCGGTGACTGCGGCGGCTTCGCCGCCGTCGGTCATCGACAAGCCCGACGCCATGCCCTCGGCGCGTTCGAGGAACAGGTTCACCGCGGCGGAGTCGACACCCGCCGCGTCCAGAGAGCGCACCGGCCACACCCGCTCGTCGGGAACTCCGAGTCCTTCGCGGCTGGTGGCCAAGATTCGCACGGTCGCGGAGTGCGCCAGGACGGCTTCGATCAGCTCGGCGGCGGCGTCGAGAACATGCTCGCAGTTGTCGACCACCAACAACCGGACCCGGCCGTCCAGCGCGGCCGCCACCGACTCGCGGACGGTCTTGCCCGGTTGCTGGACGACGCCGAGCACCGCGGCCATCGCATCGGGCACCGCGGCCGGATCGGTGACCGCCGCCAGCTCGAAAAGCCAGACGCCGTCCGGGAATTCGTCTGCGAGGCGGCCCGCTACCTCCACCGCCAGCCGCGTTTTGCCGACCCCACCCACGCCGGTCAGCGTCACCAATCGATGCGCCTTGACCGCCCCTTCGATCTGGGAGACCTCGGACTCACGTCCGATCAAGCTGGTTGCGGCGGGGCGCAGGTTCCCGGGCGTGATGTCCAGCGCGCGCAACGGGGGAAATTCCTGGCGCAGGCCGGGTGCCCGGACTTGGAACAGTCCCACCGGCACGGGCACATCCCGCAGGCGCCGTGGCCCGAGACCGACGAGTTCCACCGCGGTGAGCAGCGTCGCTGTCGAGTCGGCGAGGAGGATCTGACCACCGTGCCCGGCGCCCATCACCCGGGCCGCGCGGTTGAGCACCGCACCGAAGTAATCACCGTCGCGGAGTTCGGCCTCCCCGGTGGCCAACCCCATCCGCACCGGCAACTGCAGCTTCCGCTGGGCCTCCACCGCCGCCTCCACCGCCGAGCCCGGTGAGACAAACGCGGCACACACGCCGTCACCCGTGTGCTTGAACAACCAACCCCCGTGCGCCTCGATGACCCCGCGCAGCACCTCGTCGTGGGCGGCGAGGGCGGTCCGCATCCCGTCGGCGTCGGCCTCCCACCGACGGGTCGAGCCCTCCACGTCGGTGAACAGGAACGTCACGACCCCCGAGGGGGCAGTGACCGCCGGATCAGCGGACACTTCAGCAGAATGTCACAACGGACCTGTTCGCAACCAGCAACGCGGCTCATTGCCGGACGTCCTCACACGTCGTAGTACATGGCGAATTCGTACGGCGTGGGACGCAGGTTGAAAGGCGCGATCTCGTAATTGCGTTTGTAACTGATCCACGTCTCGATCAGGTCGGGCGTGAAAACGCCTCCCTCGGTAAGGTATTCGCTGTCCTCCTCGAGGCGGTCGATCACCTCGGAGAGCTGGGTCGGGGCCTGCGGGATGTCCGCCGCCTCCTCCGGGGGAAGTTCGTAGAGGTCCTTGTCGATCGGCGGTGGCGGCTCGATCTTGTTTTTGATGCCGTCCAGCCCGGCCATCAACATCGCGGCGAACGACAGATACGGGTTGCCCGACGAGTCGGGGCACCGAAATTCCAGCCGCTTGGTCTTCGGGTTGTTGCCGGTGATCGGTATGCGCACGCACGCCGAGCGGTTGCGCTGGCTGTACACCAGGTTGATCGGCGCCTCGTAACCCGGCACGAGGCGCTTGTAGGAGTTCACCGTCGGGTTGGTGAACGCCAGCAGCGACGGCGCGTGGTAGAGCAACCCGCCGATGTAGTGGCGGGCGATGTCCGACAGCCCGGCGTAGCCCGTGTCGTCGTACATCAGCGGGACCCCGTCCTTCCACAGCGACTGGTGACAGTGCATGCCGGAGCCGTTGTCGCCGAACAGCGGCTTGGGCATGAACGTCACGGTCTTGCCGGCCTGCCACGCCGTCTGCTTGACGATGTACTTGTACATCTGGTGGTCGTCGGCCGCGTGCAGCAGCGTGTTGAACTTGTAGTTGATCTCGGCCTGGCCGCCGCTGCCCACCTCGTGGTGGCCCTTCTCCAGAGAGAATCCGGCGTTGGTCAGGTTGGTGAGGATCCGGTCGCGCAGGTCGACGTAGTGGTCGGTGGGGGCCACCGGGAAGTAGCCGCCCTTGGGGCGGACCTTGTAGCCCCGGTTGGGCCCCCCGTCGGGTTCGGTCTCTTCGCCGGTGTTCCACCAGCCGGAGGTCGCGTCGACCTTGTAGAAGGAGCCGTTGATGTTCGAGTCGAACTTTACCGAGTCGAAGATGTAGAACTCGGCCTCCGGCCCGAAGTACGCGGCGTCCGCGATGCCGGAGCTGACGAGGTAGTTCTCGGCCTTGCGGGCGACGTTGCGCGGGTCGCGCGAGTACAGCTCGAGCGTGTAGGGGTCGTGCACGAAGAAGTTGACGTTGAGCGTCTTCGCCTCGCGAAACGGGTCGACGGTGGCGGTCTCCGGATCCGGCAGCAGCAGCATGTCGGACTCGTGGATCGACTGGAACCCGCGGATCGACGAACCGTCGAAGGCCAACCCCTCCTCGAACACGTTCTCGTCGAAGACGTAGATCGGAATGGTGAAGTGCTGCATGGTGCCCGGCAGGTCACAGAAACGAACGTCGACATACTCGATCTGCTCGTCCCTGGCGAGCTTGAAGATGTCGTCGGGCGTCTTCTCGGACATTTCCAAACCGCTCCTTCGCTTGCACGGGCCGGCGCCGAACGCACGCCCGCCATGATGTTGTCGCAGACCGTACGCGGTCCGCGCCGATTCGGGCGCGTTCTGTCGCCGGATAGTGCCGCACACCAACGTTTTTCACGCGGATTGCGGTGCCATGGGCCGTGTGTTTACACCCCGGCTATTTCGTTCGCGTGACGAATTCGGGTCTAAATTGTTGCGTCACACCAGCGCCGCTCTCCGGTGGCAGTTTCGCGCACGGTGCCCGATAGTCATAGGAAACGAGAGACGCCCACACCGGAGTACCCATGCCGCACGACACCATGCCACGAAGGAATGGCGAGGACGATGTCGTCGACGGATCCGGTACGGGCGACGGCCGGACCGCGTTGGCGACACCCGTTTCGGTCGTCGGCCGGCGCGCGCGACGACCGCACGCGCGGGACACGGGCCCGAACCTCCAATTTCACCGCGAGATCATCGTCGCCGGCGACGACCCCCTGTCGAGGACGATCAGCGAGGAGCTGAGGGGGGCCGGCGCGCGGATCATCAAGATCAACAGTGCAGCCGATCTGCTCGGCGCCGGGGTGCATCGCGCCCGCGCGGTTGTCTGCGCCGGTCCGAACGACGCGATGAACCTCGAAATCGCCCTGCTGGCACGGCAATACAGTGCGACCGTGCGGGTGGTGGCGAGGCTCGCCAACGATGTGCTGCGCGAAGCGATGGCCGCGGTCAACGGACCGGGGGCGATCCTGGACGTCGCCGAACTCGCGACGCCCTCGATCGTGGAAGCGGTGCTGTCGCGCAACGCCCACCAATTCCAAACGGCCGACATCGAATTCGTGGTCTGGGGATCCGAGGCGCCGCACGAGGCCACGCTGCGCGAAATCCACGGCGACCTGGCGCCGGTCGCCGTGGTCCACGGCAAGAACTCACCCGTCCCGGGTGAGGTGGTGCCGTGCCCCGGGCGGGACCTGCGCGTCTACCCCGGCGACTGGACCTCCATGATCGGCCTCAAGGACGAACTGGTGGCCCGGGGTATCACCCTGCCTCCCCCGACCGCGACGCGCTCCCGGCATTCCCGGGTGCGGCGCGTGATCGACGCCGCGCGCGCGATGCGCGACGACGTGAACCCGATGCTCTTGCCCTCGTTGGCTTTCGCGTTGCTGCTCATAATCGGCTCGACGGCCGTGATGCGCTTGATCTACAGCAACCCGCGGATGTCGTGGCTCGACGCCCTGTATTTCACCTCCGAGACCATCACCACGGTGGGCTACGGCGAATTCAGCTTCGCCCAGCAATCCACGCCCCTACGCCTGTACGTGGTCGGGTTGATGTTCGGCGGCGCGATCGTCACGGCGATCCTCGTCGCGTTCCTGGCCGACCTGCTGCTGTCGCGCCGCTTCCTGCAGACCGCCGGGCGGTTGCGGGCGCGTCACATGCGTGACCACGTCGTGGTCGTCGGGCTGGGCTCGATCGGCGTCCGGGTCGTCAGCGATCTGACGGCCGCCGGGTACGACGTCCTGGTCATCGAGCAGGACGAGAACAACCGCTTCCTGTCGACGGTCGCCGAGCTCGACGTGCCGGTGATCTTCGGTGACTCGACCATGCGCCAGACGCTGGAATCGGCGCGCGTCGACCGCGCCCGCGGGGTGGCGGTGGTGACCCAGGACGACATGGAGAACATCGAGACCGGCATCGTGCTGCTCGACATCCTGGGGTCCGACACGCGGGTGCCGATCGTCATGCGCGTTCAGGGCCGCGCGCTCGGCGCGGCGGTGAACCAGCGGTTCGGCTTCGAGAATGTCCGCTCGATCGTTGACCTCGCCGCCCCCTGGTTCATCGGCGCGGCGATGGGCCTGCAGGTGCTGGGCACGTTCTGGGTCGGGCAGCGCTCCTTCATGGTCGGCGGGATGATGGTGGCGGCCGGCAGCGAGCTGGACGGGCTGACGATGGTGGAACTGTCCACCGACACGCGCGTCATCGCCATCACCCGGCCCGAAGGGCCGGTCAGCCTCCGGCCGCGCCGCAACTCCCGCCTGAGAGCCGGCGACACCGTCTACCTCATCGGCCCTTACCGCGAGCTGATCGCCACGCTGCGCAAGGGCCAGCCTCCTCCCCAGACCGCGATCAACGGCGAGCGCGCCGCGACGCTGGCGGCGGCGCGTGGGCAGCGCCAGCGGCCTGCACGTGCCCCGCGCTGGGCACAGGACGAGGACGTGTGACGAACGGGCCGCGGCCGCTCGCGGAGTAGCCTCTCGTTTCGGCGAGCATCGTTGATAGGCAGAGGTTCCGGGTTGACGGCCATCAAGCGGCGTACGTGCGCGGCGGCGGGGATGCTGGCGGCGGGCGTCGTGCTGGTGCAATGCGCCCCGTCGCCACCTCGTGCGGTCACCTCGTCGTCGCCGCAGTCCTTGCCGGCCACCGTCCCGTCTTCGCCGGCCACCGCGGCGTCTTCGCCGGCCGCCCCGCCCTCGTCGCCCGCCGCCGCGACCGTAACGCCCGTCACCGCAGAGGAGCTCGGCGCGAGCTGGCGGCCGGGCTGCCCCGTCGAGCCGGCGGGCCTGCGACGCGTCGCTGTCGACCACATCGGCTTCGATGGCCAGACCCACACCGGCGAACTGATCGTGGCCGAGGACCTCGTGCCGCAGGTCATCGAGATCTTCGGCCAGCTCTACCGGATGCGCTATCCCATCGAGAAGATCCGCACGCCGGACCACTACGCGGACGCTGACGACGAGCTGTCGATGGAGGACAACAACACTTCGGCGTTCAACTGCCGACTCATCCCGGGTACGAGCCAATGGTCGCCACACGCTTACGGGCGGGCCATAGACATCAACACGATGCTCAACCCGTGCCTTTACGCCACCGGGTATTTCGAACCACAGAACGCGGCGGCGTACCTGGACCGCAGCCGGACCGACCCGGGACTCTTACACAACGGCGACCCCGCCGTGCTCGCCTTCACCGATCGTGGCTGGCGGTGGGGTGGCGACTGGAACGCCCCCCTCGACTACCAACACTTCGAGCGGCCCTGAGCACTCACCTACCTAGAGGCTGAGGGCGTGCGCCGCCGCGGTCGCGACCTCACCCCGCAGGTCCGAAATCGGCGGACTGCCCCGCGTATGAATGGAATTCGTGAGCAGAACGACGTAGGTATCCGAGTTCGGGTCTATCCAGATCGAGGTTCCGGTGAAACCGGTGTGGCCGAAGCTCCCGATGGGGAAAACCATGCCTCGCGGCTCCGAGAGGGGGGTGTCGATGTCCCAGCCGAAGCCGCGCAGGTTCTGCCCGGGGATGGCGGGATAGCGCGGGGCGAGCATCGAATTCCTCGTATTCGGCCTCTTGGCGACGGCTTCGCGCGTCGCGTGATTGGCCGCCTCGAGTTGTCCGGACGTGTGCCCCGGCTGCTCGGGAGTGGTCATCAACTCCAGGCTGTCCTGCGTTAGCGGGAACGCGCTCGGGCGGCCCGCGAGCCGGTCGAGGAGCGCCTGCGCGAAAACGCCGACATCGTGCGCCGTCGAGAACACACCCGCGTGCCCGGCCACTCCACCCATGCGCCGCGCCGTCGTGTCGTGCACCGTGCCCCGGAGGAGGCGATCGATGTCGGGATTCTTGGCCGGGTCGGCTCTGTTCTCTTCGTCGCGCGCCGTCGGTGCGATGCGCGGTAAGAGACCGGTGCTCCACGAGCCGGCGGGGCAACCGTCCGGCGCTTGCCCCGGTGACCCGGGCGCCCATCCGATCGCGGCTCCGATGACGACGTGTGGGCCGCACGCTTCCGCGAGGGGCAGGTAGTGGGTGTCGTCCATGCCGAGGGGCTGGAACACGTGTTCCTGGACGTAGGCGTCTTCCGCCTCGCCCGTGAGCTGTTCGACAAGCGCGCCGAGCAGAATGAAGTTGATATCGGAGTAGGAGAAGCCCGCACCGGGATCGGACTGCAGCGGCGTCGTGAGCGCCCGATGGACGCCCTCCGCTTTGTCGACCCTCTCGAGTCCCCACGCATCTCCGAGGTTGACATCACCCGGCTCGCCCGACGTGTGGGTGAGCAACGTGCGCAGCGTCACCCGCGCGCGGCGTGGGTCGTTCGACGCGTTGAACTCGGGCAGATAATTCTGCACCGGATCGTCGAACTGGACCTTGCCCTGCTCGTAGAGCTGCATCACCGCCGTCGCGGTCGCGAGGATCTTCGTCAGCGACGCCATGTCGAAGATCGTGTCCTCGGTCATCGGCTCCGCGGGTGCGGGCGACCCGTCCAAGCCCGGCTCGCCGCGGAGCTTGCGCGAGCCGTATGCCCGGTGGAAGACGACCTGGCCGCCGTGCCCGATTTCGACCACGGCACCGGGCAGCTCATTCCCGGCGATCGCCTTGTCGATCAGTTTGGAGACCGCGGCGAAGTCGAAGCCGGGGACCGCGTCGGGCGGGCGTGGGGCGGTTGGCGTGCCGGGCGCGGGGACCACCGACGGGGCGTGCGTGGCCGGCGGGTTGCCGTCGAGCGCCGCGGGCGCCGACGGTCCGGGCGAGCAGCCCGTGCCGAGGACGAGCGCGACGGCGCCCACGGCGACGGCTTTTCGGATCGACGTTCCGAAGACCGAATTGCTCGGCGAGCTTTCGACGTTCACGTAATTCCGGGCCCCAACGGCGTTCACGGGTGGACCCGCATGATGCTGGATCCGGCGGGGCGGCTTGTCAAGCATCGGCGAACCCGTTCGTCCGCGCGTCACCCGTCGTCTCGGTGCGGTTTCTCCGCACCGTCGGGCCGCTCGCAATGCGGCAGCCGGCTCAGCGCTTCGGGATCGTTCTCCACCCGCAGGCGGTGCCGGCCGTCGCCATCGACGCCGACGCCGATCGGCAGCTCGTCGCCGCCGCCGCTCTGCGGGTCCGTCACGAGCTGGACGTCGTCGCATTCGACGAACAGCACGGCGTCGTCGTGGGACAGCTTCCAGGGATGGCCGTCGGTGGGCCATCGGCCACCGATGATCCGCGTGTCGTCACGCTCCGCCTCCTCGCTTTCGTCCGCCCCGGCCATGGCGCAGCCAACCCACAGCTTGGCCGGCACCGGGCGGAAGTACACCGCCATGCGCTGGCGGTTGAGGTCGAGGTCGACGGGCATGCCGATCGGGGGAAGCGACGTGCCCTCGGGCTGGTCGTTCAGCGACTTCTTCACCTGCCGTGACCCGATTCCCGTGCCGAACCAGTCGACGGTCAGCACGGTCGTGACGTACTGCGCGATCGCCAGGGTCAACAGACCGCCCGCGCCGGCGGCCCCGACGCCGGCCGCCCCCGCCGCCCACGTCACCGGCAGCGCCAGCAGCCCGACGACGGTCGCCGCGCCCGCCGCCGTCGCGACCTTTCCGCCCGCGGTGAGGCTGAAGTCGGCGTTCACCTCCGGCTCGGCGGGGTTCTGGACCGGCCGCACGCCCACGGTTCGCGGCAGCCGCTCGAATCTCTGTCTGACGTCCTTCACCACTTCTTCGTACTGCTCGTTGTCGAACTGCCCGGCGCGCTTCTTGTGGCGGGCCATGCTGAGCGTCTCCTCGAGCAGCTCGATGGTGTCGACGTCCTTTCGCAGCAGCTCCTTGCCCTTAGGGTCGCGCGGTATGTCGTGCAGGCCCATCTCGTAGGTGACCTTGAAGGAGGCCTTGAAGTCGTAGAGCTTGGTGTCGGCGCTGACGCTGCCGTCGATCACCAGCCGGCCGTTCTGGGTGCGCGGCACGATGTCGGCGTCGAGGGAGTCCAGGCTGCGGTCCTGGCCGCCGATGTTGATGGTCTTGGGGCCGGCCAGCAGGCACGGGGCGTCGGCGTCGAAGTCGC
Source organism: Mycobacterium sp. Marseille-P9652 (assembly GCF_902652685.1). Taxonomy (GTDB): domain Bacteria; phylum Actinomycetota; class Actinomycetes; order Mycobacteriales; family Mycobacteriaceae; genus Mycobacterium. The sequence goes on along the minus strand of NZ_CACRUY010000063.1, from coordinate 2,265 downwards.
TCGCCTCGAGATTGAAACTCTTCATCACGGTGTCGCGGACCTGCCGCAGGATGCTCCACCCGGTGGCCGCCAACGCCGTTCTCTCACGGGGGTTTTCGGCGAGCACCGACGAGGGCAGGTCTTCGCCGGGCGGCAACTCGCGCAGCGTCTGCAGTTGCACCACCAGCGACTCCTGGGTAGCGCCGTCGGCGTCGAAGCGCTGCACCACGACGTCGAGCGCCTTGACGGTGCTGTCGTCCTGTGCCTCCGGGTCGACGTCCACGGGCGACGGCAGCAACTGCTGAATTCCGTTGTCGCCCATGGCCTCCAGCTGCGGGCGGACCGCGTCGGCGATCTGGGCGGCAAGCGAGTCGAGCACCCTGGTTCTCGCTTCGTCGTCGGAGATTCCGGGGTGCTGCAGCTTCTCCAGGTTCACCATCAGCTCGCCGGCGATGCTGTGGGTGATCCAGTACGCCTCCGCATAGTCGAGCTCCCAGGTGATGCGGGGATCCGGCCCGGTGAAGACCGTGAACCCGTCGTCGCGCCGCTCGACGTGCGGACCGAACAGCCACCCGGCGTGCTCGTCGGGCATCGGGCCGGCCAGCAGGACCGGAGCCTCCTGCTCGGTGAAGTTCAGCGCGATCGTGTGCTTGCCCGGCTTCAGCTCGTGCGGCTCGAGCTGGTCGTGGATGGTCAGCCGACCGAACAACGGGATCTCGTTGTACGGGATGTCGCGCGACTCTCCCTGGCGCGGACCGTCGGGGACCGTGATGGTCGCGGGCGGAAGCTCCACCAGCGGGATGCAGCTGACGGAGTCGATGACGATCTTGGAGTCGAAGATCACCAGGTCGATGGCGAAGTGCCGCAACGGATCACGCCGTGCGCCTTCCGCTTCCTCCTGCCACAGGCGCTGATGGGAATCGAGGATGAACCAGACCCGGTCCAGGGTGAGGTCGAGCGTCGCCGTCGCGGAGTAACCGGTGCCGTCAACGGACTGCGTGCGCTTGTCGCCGCCGAACATCTCGGCCGTCTGGTCCTGCACGCGTTCGCGATGAATCTCGATGATCGTGTCCGGGCGCTGCATGTCGAATGCTGTACCCAAAAACGCCTGCGTCGAGTCACGGCGCAATCGGGCGGACCGAACTTGTCGGTGGTGGGTGTTTTGATGTGGTCATGTCCTCGATCGCATGTGCTGACGCTCCGGTGGTGATGCCGAAGGAGCGTCTTGCGGTGTTGTTCGACGAGTTGGCGGAGTTGGCCGGTCAACGTAATGCGGTGGATGGCCGCATCGCTGAGATTGTGGCCGAGATCGATCGCGACGGCTTGTGGGGGATGACCGGCACACGGTCGGTGCAGGCGATGGTGGCCTGGAAGTTGGGCTTATCGCCGGCGACGGCGCACACGTTCACCACCGTCGCGAGCCGGTGGGCGGAGTTCCCGCGCTGCACACAGGCCCTGCGCGAGGGACAACTGTCGCTGGATCAGGTCGGCGTGATCGCCGCGCGCGCCGGGGAAGGCTCGGATGCGCATTACGCGCAGCTGGCGGCGGTGGCCACGGTGAGCCAGTTGCGCACCGCGATCGGTTTGGAGCCGCGCCCGGACCCCGCCCCGCGCCCCGAGCCCGAGCGCGCGTTGACCAAGACCACCACCGGGCGGGGCAGTTGTTACCGGATCAGCCTGCCCCCGCTGGACGCCGCCAGGTTCGACGCCGCCCTGGCCGCCCACCGCGAGGCGCTGGTCGCCGACTGGAAACGCGACGGTGAGGGCGACGGTGCCGCCAATCGCCCCCCGATCCCGGGTGCGGTCGAGGCGTTTCTGCGGCTGGTTGAGACCGGGTGGGACGTCGAGGCGGCACGGCGCCCACACAGCGCGCACACCACCGTGGTGGTGCACCTCGACGTCAAGGAGCGCGCCGCCGCGCTGCACCTGGGTCCGCTGCTCTCCGACGCCGACCGCCACTACCTGACCTGCGACACCACCGGAGAAGTCTGGCTGGAACGTCACGGCCAGCCCCTCGGCGCCGGGCGCACCACCCGCACCATCAGCCGGCGGCTGCGCCGCGCCCTCGAGCACCGCCACCCCACCTGCGCGGTCCCCGGCTGCGGCGCCACCCGCGGCCTACACGCCCACCACCTCAAACATTGGGAGGACGGCGGGCCCACCGAGCTGACCAACCTCATCCTGCTCTGCCCCTACCACCACCGGCTCCATCACCGCGGCGAGTTGACCATCAGCGGCACCCCGGACGCTTTGGTGGTCACCGACAGCGACGGCGAAGTCCTGAGC
>NZ_CACRUY010000062.1 GCF_902652685.1 Mycobacterium sp. Marseille-P9652 | reverse complement strand
CCTTGACGGTGTTCTCGGCCTCGTACACCTCACCCATGCCACCCCGGCCCAACAGCCGTTTCAGGTGATACGGCCCAAACGTCGAACCCACCCGCGAGGACTGCCCATCACCCATCCCCACACCTCCATCGCCAAGCCCGGCACAGGCGACCATATCAACAAACCCGGGGTCGACCGCTCGGTCGCAAGCCCCTGTCTCAGCAATCACGACGGTAAGGCGTGCGTCCGGGCCGCCGCAGGATAACGACGACATCAGACCGATCGTCGGGCGCGCGCTCCCGGCATCGCCTGTGCCATCCCATGATGCGACGACCACCCGTCCAAGAACCCGCCGAGGATGCCCCAAGCCGGCGATCGGACCCTGGGCTCATACCGATCGACGCGAAGGGGAATCAGTGTTCACCACCACCGCGCGTGGTCATTCGCCGTCTACTGCCTCGGATACCGCGCGCTGTCCGTCCAATTGTGCTGTGGCTCTTGGGTGGCCGGTGGGCCGCCGCTCGCGATGAGATACGTGGCCGCCTGACTCGTCTACCGCACCCAGCTGAGCGGCGGCGGGGCGCCACCTTTCGAAACGCTCTGCCGGCGTGGGCTTTCCGGACTGGCCGGACGACGGTCGGCGTGCCGGTCAGCCGCCGTAGTCGCCCCACCAGGTGTGCAGTTCATCGATCGTGGGGGGATCCCCGAAGACGTCGCACAGCAACAGCTTGGACTGGTTGCTCCACACCAGGTTTGGGTGACCCTTGTAGGTGGCGCAGGCGATCTCGCCGGCCTTCACGGTCGGGGTGTCGGGGTGGTGCCAGTCGTTCGGATTCTTGTCCGCCCCGGGACACGTGACCAGCTGCACGTTGTCGGCGGTGGTGTCGTCGGCGAACGCCTTGTTAAGCGCGTCCGCGTTGGCGAACAACCCGTAGACGCCTCTCGACGGCCCGCCCTGATTGGTGTTCTGGTCGCAGTTCACCATCGCCACCGCGGTGGACCAGATGGTGTTCGGCTTGGGCGTGGTCGGGGTGCAGGTGCCGCTGGGGTAGCCGGGGGGAAGGCTGTTGAGCAGCTTGGCCATCTGCGCGTCCTTCACCGGCGTGGTGGTCGTGGTGGTCGGCCGGGTGGTGGAGGTGGTGGTCGGCGTCGGGCTGGCTTGCGGTTTTGACTTGCCCCCGCCGCGCGTCGCGATCCAGATCCCGATACCCACGGCGACGAGCACCACGACCAGGGCCGCGGCGGCGGGCAGGGTGGCTTCTTGGCTGCGGCGCACGATGTTGGCGGCGCGGTCTTGGTCGGGGTCGGACAAGGCGTCGTGGGCGGCGAGGGCCAGGTCCCCGGCGCTGGCGTAGCGGTCTTCGGGTTTTTTGGCCATGCCGCGGGCGATCACGGAGTCGAAGGCCTTGGGGATGCCCGGCCGTGCCGCGCTCGGCTCCGGAATGGGAAACGTGGTGTGGGCGTTGACGAGCGCGCCGACGTTGCCGGACGTGTACGGCGGCGACCCGGTCAAGCACTCGTATAGCACGCACGCCAGGGCGTAGATGTCGGCGCGGTAGGTCACCTTCTCGTTGGTAAACCGCTCGGGGGCCATGTATTTCCAGGTGCCCACCGCGGTGCCCAACTGGGTCAGGTTCTCGTCGGTGGTGGCGCTGGCGATGCCGAAGTCGACCAGGTAGGCGAAGTCGTCGTGGGTGATGAGGATGTTCTGGGGTTTGACGTCGCGGTGCATGACCCCGGCGGCGTGGGCGGCGTCCAGCGCCGAGGCGATCTGGGTGATGATGGCGACGGCGCGCGGCGGGGTCAGCGGACCGTATCGTTCCAGCACGCTGTCCAGGTCGATGCCCTCGATCAGGCGCATCTCCATGAACATCTGTCCGTCGATCTCGCCGTAGTCGTGGATGGGCACCACGTGGGGCTCCTGCAACCGGCCCGCGTTGCGGGCTTCGCGTTTCATCCGCTCGCGAAACACCGGGTCCTTGCTGAACTCGGCGGTCATCAGCTTGACCGCGCACGGCCATTCCTTGACGGTGTTCTCGGCCTCGTACACCTCACCCATGCCACCCCGGCCCAACAGCCGTTTCAGGTGATACGGCCCAAACGTCGAACCCACCCGCGAGGACTGCCCATCACCCATCCCCACACCTCCGCATCTTCCGCCACCGGCGCAGTGCGTTGCGCCGGGCGGGCAGTCATGACGTTAAGCCCCCTACCCGCCCGCTCGCGAGACATCCGGACGAATTGCGGTCCGCACGAGCCGGCCTAGTTTTCGCCGCCGGCGGTCTCGAAGGTGAACTCGTGGTCGCAGATGCGCACGTGGTCGCCGTCGTGCAGGGTGGCGGTGGCCCGGATTCGCTGGTGCTGCACGTACACGCCGTTCGACGACCGCAGATCGTTGAGGATGTAGTTGGTGCCCGTGTCGACGATGACGGCGTGGTGGCGGCTGACGTTCGGGCTGTCCAGGACGATGTCGTTGTCGCTGAGGCGGCCGATCCGGGTGGCCGCCGCCAGGAGCGGATAACTGCGCCCGGTCGCCGCCCTCAGGTACGCGACGGCTTTCTGGCCCGACGCCATGGTGCGTTGGTCGAGCAGGGTCGCGGTGCCCTCGGCCGTGGTCTTCGCCGACTTCTTGGCGTCCAGCGGCTCCTGGCGCAGGATCCGCTCGTTGAGGGAGCGGAGGGTCTGTCCGGGGTCGATGCCGAGGTCTTCGGCGAGCGTCGCCTTCACCCGGCGGTAGGCGCCGAGCGCATCGGATTGGCGGTCGGTGAGGTAGTAGGCGGTGATCAACTGCGCCCACAGCGGTTCGCGGTACGGGTGCTCCGCGGTCAGCGCTTCGAGCTCGGTGATCACGGCGAACGCACGGCCGCAGGCGATTTCGGCCTCCGCCTGGGCGGTGTGAACCAGGATCTTCTCCTCGACGAGCGAGGTGGCATACGTTTCGACGAACTGAAAGTCGCGCAGGTCCTCGAGCACCGGCCCGCGCCACTGCGCCAGCGCGGCCGAGAGGTGCGAGCTGGCCTCTTCGAACCGGCCGGAGGCGGCCGCGTGCACACCGGCGGTCTTCTCGGCGATGAACCGCCCGAGGTCGCAAGCGCCGTCGTCGATGCTCAAGCGGTACCCCGGCGGTGCCGCCGCCAGGACCACGCGCGGGTCGATTCCGTGACCGCTCAGCAGCTTCCGCAGATTGGACACATAGGAATGGATGCTCGCGCGCGCCCCCGACGGAGGCCAGCCCTCCCACAGCGCCGTGATCAGCCTGTCGACACCGACGGGGGCGTTGCGGTTCATCAGCAGCATGGCGAGCACCGCCCGTTGTTTGGGCGTTCCCAACGGCACGAGGCCGCCGTCCACCCGCATTTCCAACGGCCCCAGCAGACCCAGTTCGAGGCGTTGGCCCGCCATCGCGTTCACCACTTCCCTTCGGATTCCGCGCTGTCATCGCGCCGGCGATCTGTCATTGTCATACGAATACCGGCCGATCCGGTAGTACCCGCGGGTTTGCCACCGCGGCCGGACCCCGCTGTCCGCCAAAGTGATACGGCGCCGAGCACGAAAGATATTGCCCGCCAGGTCAACTCGGACGAGCGACCGCCCCGGCGGCATCTGCGCCGGGGCGGTCGTCGCGCCGGTGGGTCAGTAGCGGACCTTGTCCGTGGTGACCACCACCAGCTCGTTGCTGGTGTCCCACGCCTTGACGAAGAGGCCCAGGGGGATCTGCTCGTCGCGGCCCTTGGGGTCACCGCTGTCGTTGAGGTGCACGACGTTGTTGGCGGTGTCGATACCGGTCACCACCACGGCGTGGTCGGACACCGGGTTGCCGTTCTCGTCCTGGGAGTTCGGGTCGATCGGCTGGCCCCAGATCATCTCGCCGTTGACGCTCACCATCACCGCGTGGCCGCTGCCCAATAGCTGCTCGATCCCCTCCAGGCCGGCGGGCACGCCGGTCTTGGCGGCGTGGTCCTTGTCACTGATGACGGCGTCGACGTTGTAGAGCTTCAGCAGGGTCGGGACGTCGGCGAACATGGTGCCCTGACCCGAGTTCGGGTTCTTGGTGTCGGCCGGCTTGATGTAGATCGAGCCCGGGTGGATGGCGCTCGGCGTGTTCTGGGCCTTCTTGATGATGGACTGCTCCGAGGGCTCCCTGCCCGTGACCTGACCGACGATGTCGGCGCTCGACATGAGGACGCAGTCGTCGTATTTCTGGTGGCGCCACCACTGGGCGGCCGCGGCGGGGTCCCCGTACATGGTGCCCGAGGCCGCGTCGGCCTGGGTGGCGAGGCCCAGCGCGACGCATGTGGCGGCCGCGGCGAAGGTCAGGGTCTTGGCGATGCGGGCGATCGTGCCGGTCATGGTGTGTCCTTTTCTCCTTCCGCCCGTTGGCGGGTCTTGGCGGGTTGAGAAAAGGGTCTGATCGTGGCCTTTCCGTTATCTGAATGAATTCTTGGAGTGACCCGGCTGCCGGCTTACACGCGGGTCATCGCGTAGTAGGCGCCTCGGCGTTCCATCAGCTCGGCGTGGTCGCCCTGCTCCACGATCCGGCCGGCGTTCACCACCAGGATGCGGTCGGCATCACGGATCGTCGAAAGACGATGCGCGATAACGAAACTCGTACGAGCACGGCGGAGCTCGCGCATGGCGCGCCGGATGAGCGCCTCGGTGCGGGTGTCCACCGCGCTGGTCGCCTCGTCGAGGATCAGCAGCTCAGGCCGCGCGAGGAACGCGCGGGCGATCGTGATGAGTTGCTTCTCGCCGGCGCTGATGTTCCCGCCGTCGCCGCTCACCCGGGTCTGGTAGCCGGCGGGCAGCGTGTGCACGAACGCGTCGACGTACGCCGCCCGCGCGGCCTCCTCCACCTCGTCGGTCGTGGCGTCCGGCCTGCCGTAGGCGATGTTCTCGGCGATCGTCCCGTCGAAGAGCCAGGTGTCCTGCAGCACCATGCCGATTCGCGATCGCAGCGACTCCCGGCTCATCGTCGTGATGTCGACCCCGTCGACCAGGATGCGGCCGGAGTCGACGTCGTAGAACCGCATGAGCAGGTTCACCAGCGTGGTCTTGCCGGCCCCGGTCGGCCCGACGATCGCGACCGTGCTGCCCGGTTCGGCCACCATCGACAGGTCGCGGATCACCGGCGTGCCCGGGTGGTAGGAGAAGCTCACGCCCTCGAATTCGACACGCCCGCCGGCACCCGCAGCGCGGTGCCGCGTGGCCGGCGCGGGGTCCGGCGGCTCCTCGGGCTCGTCGAGCAGGTCGAACACCCGCTGGGCACTGGCCACCCCGGATTGCAGCGTGTTGTACATGCCGGCCACCTGGCCGAGCGGCGCGTTGAACTGCCGCACGTACTGGATGAACGCCTGGATGCTGCCGAGGGTGAGGTGACCGGCCGCCACCTGCACGCCGCCCACCACCGCGACCGCGACGTAACCGAGGTTGCCGACGAACGTGGTCGCGGGCCCCACGAGGCCGGAGACGAACTGGGCGCCGAAGCTGGCCCGGTAGACGTCGTCGTTGAGGGCGCGGAACTGCTCGCGCGCCGCCGCCTGGTGGCCGAACGTCTTGACCAGCGTGAACCCGCTGTAGGTCTCCTCGATGTGGGCGTTGAGGCGGCCGATGCTGGTCCACTGGGCGACGAACAGGCGCTGCGACCGCCGTGCGATGGCCCGCGTCGCGAGCAGCGACAGCGGCACCGCCGCAACGGTGATCAGGGTCAGCAGCGGCGAGATGGTCAGCATCATCACCAGCACCGTCACGAACGTCAGCACCGCCGTGAGCAGTTGGCTGATCGTCATCGACAGCGACGACTGGACGTTGTCGACGTCGTTGGTCACCCGGCTCAAGAGCTCGCCGCGTTGTCGTCCGTCGAAGTACGACAACGGCAGCCGGTGGACCTTGTCCTCGACGTCGGAACGCAGCGCCACCATGGTGCGCTGCACGGTGAGGTTCAGTAGCCGCGCCTGCCCCCACAACAGCAGGGCCGCAACGAGATACAGCGCCAGCGCCAGGGCCAGCGTCCGGGCCACGGCCCCGAAGTCCACGCCCTTGCCCGGCACCACTTTCATCCCCGACAGCAGGTCGGCGAAGGCGTTGTCGCCGCGCGCGCGGGCCGCGGCGACGGCCTGCGCCTTGGTCAGCCCGGCGGGCAGCCGCCGTCCGACCACGCCGTCGAACAACAGGTCGGTGGCGTGGCCGAGGATCCGCGGGACGGCGACCCCGATCACCGTGCCGGTGACCCCGAGCGCCATCACGGCGACCGCTGGGCCGCGTTGTGGCGCAAGGCGTTTGAGCAGGCGGGTCGCCGTACGCCAGAAGTCGCTCGACGGCGCGGTCACGGCGTGCCGCCCAGGCGGCCCGAGCGCAGGGCGCCCACGGACTGCGAGTCGGCGAACTCCGCATACGTGGGGCAGTCGGCCAGCAGCGCATCGTGCGTGCCACAACCCACTATTCGTCCGGCGTCGACGACGATCACCCGATCGGCCAGGGCGGCGGTCGAGATTCGCTGCGTGACGACGAGCACCGTTGCGTCGCGCGCCGCTTCGCGCACCGACGCGCGCACCCGCGCGTCGGTGTGCACGTCGAGCGCGCCGAACGCGTCGTCGAACAGGTAGACGGCCGGTCGTCGGATCACCGCGCGGGCGATCGCCAGTCGCTGCCGCTGCCCGCCGGAGAAGTTGATCCCGCCCTGCGCGACGCGCATGCGCAGCCCGTCGGGGTGCGCCCGCACGAACGCGTCGGCGTCGGCCACCCGCAGCGCCTCCCACATCTCCTCGTCGGTGGCCCCCGGCTTGCCGTAGCGCAGGTTGTCCGCGACGGTGCCCGAGAACAGATACCCGCGCTGGGGCACCAGCCCGATCGCCGCCCACAGCCGCTCGGTGGGATAGTCGCGGACGTCGACGCCGTCGAGCAGGACCGCGCCGCCGGTCACGTCGTAGAGCCGGCAGATCAGCGACACCAGCGTCGACTTGCCCGAACCGGTGCCGCCGACGATCGCGGTGGTGGTGCCCGGCAACGCAGTCAGTGAAATGTCTTGCAGCACGGGACGATCGGCACCGGGGTAGGTGAACGTCGCGCGCTCCAGGCGCACCACCCCGGTGACCCCCCCGGCCGGCAGTCTCGGATGCTGCGGCTCCTCGACCCCGGCGCGGGTGGACAGCACCTCGGTGATCCGTTCGGCGCACACCGACGCGCGCGGCAGCACGACCAGCGTCATCGTCGCCATCACCACCGCCATGAGGATCTGGGTGAAGTACGCCAGGAAGGCGGTCAGCGATCCGACCTGCATCTGGCCGCGGTCGATGCGCAGCCCGCCGAACCAGATGAGCGCGACGCTGGACGCGTTGACGGTCAGCGTGGTCACCGGAAGCATCAGCGCCTGCAGGTTTCCCGCCCTCAGCGCGGTGCCCGACAGGGCGGTGTTCGCCCGGTCGAACCGGTCGCGCTCGAAGCGCTCGCGCGCGAACGCCCGCACCACCCGCACGCCGGACAACTGGTCGCGCAGCACCCGGTTGACGCCGTCGATCAGGGCCTGCATGCGGCGCACCAGCGGCAGCATCCGTGACATGATCAGGTAGTTCGCCACGGCCATGATCGGGACGCTCACCAGCAACAGCCACGTGAGCGCCGCCTCCTGGTGGACGGCCATCGCGATGCCGCCGACGCACATGATCGGCGCCGCGACGAGCACGGTGGCCCCGATCTGGACCAGGTACTGGATCTGGCGGACGTCGTTGGTGCTGCGCGTCAGCAGTGTGGGCGCGCCGAATCGCGCGGTCTCGCGGTCGGAGAACGTGGTGACGTGTTCGAACACCGCCCCGCGCAGGTCGCGGCCGAAGCCCATCCCGGTCCGGGAGCCGAAGTAGGTGGCCCCGACGGAGCACAGCACCTGAAAGCCGGTCACCGCCAGCATGACCATGCCCAGCCTGACGATGGTGCCGGTGTCGCCCCTGGCGATGCCTTCGTCGATGATCGCGGCGTTCACCGTCGGCAGGTACAGCGACGCCATCGTGGTCACCACCTGGAGCACCATCAGCGCCGCCACCGGCCGGCGGTACGGCCGGAGGTACTGGCGCAGCAGTGCCAGGAGCATCTGGTTACTGTCGCACACCGCGGGCGGCGCGCCGGTCGGCACGCGCGCGGTCGTCGCGGCCGGCCCGAGAAGGAAATGCCTGCTCAGGTGGCGCGTCGGTGGTTGAGCCTGTGGGCTGCCGCTACAGTGCATCGTGTGGAGCGGGAGCAGGCTGAGCAAGGGCGGGGTACTGGTGCGGCGTAGCGGGCGGGCGCTGGCCCTGGCGGTGTCGGCCTTGGCCCTGGTGATCCCGACGGTCGCCGGATGCTCGAGTTCCGGGGACAACAAATCGGGGGGAACGGTGTCCCCAACCTCCGGTAACGCGGAGGGGCACCACGGGCCGATGTTCCCGCAATGCGGAGGCGTCAGCGACCAGACGGTGACGGAGCTGACGAAGATGAGTGGCCTGGTCAACACCGCGCGGAACTCGGTGGGCTGTCAGTGGCTGGCGGGCGGCGGCATCCTGGGGCCGCACTTCTCCTTCTCCTGGTACCGCGGCAGCCCGATCGGGCGGGAGCGCAAGACGGAGGAGTTGTCGCGGGCGAGCGTCGACGACATCAACATCAACGGCCACAGCGGATTCATCGCCGTCGGCAACGAGCCCAACCTGGGTGACTCCCTGTGCGAGGTGGGCATTCAATTTCAGGACGACTTCATCGAGTGGTCGGTCAGCTTCAGCCAGAAGCCGTTCCCGCCACCCTGCGACATCGCCAAGGAACTCGCCCGCCAGTCGATTGCGAACGCGAAATGAGCGCCGCGGCGCGCGGCCGGGCCGCGGTGATCGTGGTCGCCCTGGCCCTGCTGGTGCTGACCGGCTGCTCGAAGTCGGTGGCCGTCAACGCCGTCAAGGCGGGCGGAAACGTTCCCCGCAACAACAACTCCCAGCAGCAGTACCCGAACCTGCTCAAGGAGTGTGAGGTGCTGACCAGCGACATCCTCGCCAAGACCGTCGGCGCCGACCCGCTCGACATCCAGAGCACGTTCGTCGGCGCGATCTGCCGGTGGCAGGCGGCCAACCCCGCCGGCCTCATCGACATCACCCGGTTCTGGTTCGAGCAGGGCAGCCTCTCCGAGGAGCGCAAGGTCGCCGACTTCCTCAAGTACAAGGTGGAGAACCGCAACATCGCCGGCATCGAGTCGATCGTGATGCGCCCCGACGACCCGAACGGCGCGTGCGGCGTGGCCAGTGACGCGGCGGGCGTGGTCGGCTGGTGGGTCAACCCCCAGGCGCCCGGCATCGACGCCTGCGCGCAGGCCCTCAAGCTGATGGAACTGACGCTGGCCACCAACTCGTAGCCCCCGGTGCGCAGGACCTAACGGGGGACGTGGAATACGGTCAGGGTCGCCCGTCCGGGCTCCAGGGCTTCCCAGGCTCGGGGCACGGTCAGCACCGCGATCGCCGATGTCGGGTATTTGCGTGAAACCTGTTCCACGACAGCCTCGCTCGAGTCGTCGTCGGCCAGGGCGAGCGCCAGCCCCGACATCGTCGGCTCGTGACCCACGACGAGCAGGGTGCCGATCGCCTCGCCGGTCCGGCCGATCTCGTCGATCATGATGCCGGGCGTGGCGCCGTAGAGCCGCTCGCTGTAGCGCACCGGAGCGTCGATTCCCGTGCGCGACAAAGTTTGTCGCGCCCGCGTCGCCGTCGAACACAGCACCGCGTCGACGCTCGGCGCGTTGGCGCGCAGCCAGTCCCCGGCCAGCCCGGCCTCCCTGATGCCGCGCGGCGCCAGCGGGCGGTCGTGGTCGGCGACCCCTTCGGGATAGTCGGACTTCGCATGCCGCATCAGCAGCAGGGTGAGCCGATGGTTCATCGGCACACGATAACCAGTTACACGGGCAGGCCGATGCCGGTGGCGGGGCCGAGGATGATCGGCTGGCCGCCGAGCGGACCGGTGGGCGGCGTTCCGTTGTAGAGGTCGTTGATCCAGGTCGTGGACAGGGTGTACACCGCCTGGGTGTTGCCGCCCGGCGAGAAGCTGGTGAACAGCTGCGAGACGAAGTCGATGAGGGGCTTGTTGCCCAGCAGCGAGTCGACGTGCGAGCCGTTGACGAGCTCGACCCCGGTGAACTGCCCGGGGTACAGGCTCACCAGTTCGTTCGTGGTGGCGCCGTTGGCGTTCCACGGCTGCGGCGGCGCGGCCACCACGTAGTCGGGGATGTTCAAGGCCTTCAGGTTGGCGATCGCCGCCGCGAAGCCCGCGGAGTCGTTGGCAACCCCGTCGAACATCACCACACCGAGCAGGTGGTTGTTGGCCGTCCCCGTGCCGAGGTCCGCGATGTAGTCGCCGGCGGCCAGGGTCGCGAGGCCGCCGCCGGCGGAGTGCCCGGTCAGGAAGAAGTTCTGCGGCAGTGTGCCGTGGTAACCCGCCTGTTGCGCGCTGGCGTTCAGCGCCGTCTCGTTGCCCAGGAACAGCGAGCCCACGGCCTGGTGCATCTGCGTGCCGCTCAGCCAGGCGCCCCCCGGCAACGGCAGCGACGACACGGTCGGCACGACCACGATGCTGTCCGTGCCGTAGGCCAGCGCGGTGGCCAGGGCGCCGTACCAGCCGCCGGTGCCCAGGAAGCCGTGCTGCAGGTAGATGACGCCGTGGGCGTTGACCGTGCCGTCCGCCTGCGTGGGGAAGTACCAGCGCGCCGGTGCCGCGTAGCCGTTGGGGCCGACCGGAATTTCCAGATAGGACATCCCCTCCCTGACCCCGGTCACCGGGCCGGCCGTTCCCGTCCCCTGGTAGACGCCGCCCTGCTGGCTGCCGAGGGTGCCGTTGAGGAAGCCGGTGATCAGCCGGCCGAGCCAGCCGGGGCCGGTGCTTCCGGTGACCGCCGGTCCGACGGCGCCCTCGCCGAACAGCGGCTGCCCGGTCAGGTAGGTGAACGGGGACCAGATGCCGACATCGAAGAACTCCTGCTCGATGCCCTTGATGAACAGCGATACGTTCGTGAGCTCGCCGGTGATGTAGCTGGCGCCGGCGGCGTTCAACGTGTGCGCGAATTGCGAATGGAACAGGGTCGACTGCGCGGTCAGCGCGTGGAACTCTTCGGCGTAGCCGCCGAACAGGCTGGCGATCGCCTTCGACACCTCGTCGCCGGCCGCCTCGACGATCGTCGTCGTCGACGGCGCCGCCGCCGCGGACGCCTCCCTGATCGCCTCGCCGATGCCGGCCAGGTCGTCCGACGCCGCGGCGATGAACTCGGGTGCTGCGATCACCGACATTGGCGGCTCCCATCTTCTCGGCCCGACAATCCGGAACAGCTACAGAAAATACTCATTTGCGCAGCGATCTGGTTCAGTTCCTTAAATTAATTTCCACTCGATCGCCGAGGTGTCGATCGCCGGCCGTTCCCGTCCCGCACGAGACGTGCCGGTCGAGGTCCCTCGCCTTGTCGGTGCGCAGACCTAGACTTCGCGGTGCCCTGATAGCCGTGTTCTTCAACGGGCCGAAAGGAGTGGCCGCCATGCGATTTCTGCACACCGCCGACTGGCAGCTGGGCATGACCCGCCATTTCCTGGCCGGCGACGCGCAGCCGCGGTTCTCGGCGGCCCGCCGCGACGCGGTGGCGGGCCTCGGCGCGCTGGCCGCCGAGGTCGGCGCCGAGGCCGTCGTGGTGGCCGGCGACGTGTTCGAGCACAACCAGCTCAGCCCGCGGGTCATCGGCCAGTCCCTGGAGGCCATGCGCGGCATCGGAATCCCGGTGTACCTGCTGCCGGGCAACCACGACCCGCTCGACGCCGCCTCGGTGTACACCGGCGCGCTCTTCACCGCCGAATGCCCCGAGAACGTGATCGTGCTCGACCGGGGCGGCGTTCACGAGGTTCGCCCGGGGCTGGAGATCGTCGCCGCCCCCTGGCGCTCGAAGGCCCCCACCACCGACCTGGTCGCGGAGGCGCTCGAAGGCCTGGCCGCCGGCACCGCCACGCGGATCCTGGTCGCCCACGGCGGGGTCGACGTCCTGGACCCGGACCGCGACAAGCCCTCGCTGATCCGGCTCGCCGCGGTGGAGGACGCGCTGGCCCGCGGCGCCCTGCACTACGTGGCGCTGGGGGACAAGCACTCGCTCACCGAGGTCGGCGGCAGCGGGCGGGTGTGGTACTCCGGGTCCCCGGAGGTCACCAACTTCGACGACGTGGAAGCCGATCCCGGTCACGTGCTCGTTGTCGAGGTCGACGCAGGCGGTGTCACCGTGACACCCCGGCACGTGGGCCGGTGGCGGTTCGTCACCATGCACCGCCAGGTCGACACCAGCCGCGACATCGCCGACCTCGACATGAACCTGGACCTGATGACCGACAAGGACCGGACGGTGGTCCGGCTGGCGCTGACCGGCTCGCTGACGGTGACCGACCGGGCCGCGCTCGACGTCTGCCTCGACAAGTACGCCAGGCTCTTCGCGTGGCTCGGCCTCTGGGAACGCCACAGCGAACTCGCGGTCATCCCCGCCGACGGCGAGTTCACCGATCTGGGCATCGGCGGGTTCGCCGCCGCGGCCGTCGACGAACTGGTGGCCGCCGCGCGGGAGGATTCGGCCGCGGCCGCCGACGCGCAGGCCGCCCTGGCGCTGCTGCTCCGCCTCGCCGATCGGGGTGCGGCGTGAAACTGCACCGGCTGGTCCTCACCAACTACCGCGGCATCGCCCACCGGGACGTCGCCTTCCCCGACCACGGCGTCGTGGTGGTGTCCGGCGCCAACGAGATCGGCAAGTCGTCCATGATCGAGGCCCTGGACCTGCTGCTGGAGTCCAAGGATCGCTCGACGAAAAAAGAGGTCAAACAGGTCAAGCCGACCCACAGTGACGTCGGCGCCGAGGTGTGCGCCGAAATTAGCTGCGGGCCTTACCGATTCGTGTACCGCAAGCGGTTCCACAAGAAGTGTGAGACCGAGCTGACCGTGCTGGCCCCGCGGCGCGAGCAACTCACCGGGGACGAGGCGCACGAGCGGGTCCGCGCGATGCTGGCCGAGACGGTGGACAACGACCTGTGGCACGCCCAGCGGGTGTTGCAGTCCGCGTCGACGGCCGCGGTCGACCTGTCCGGTTGCGATGCGCTGTCGCGGGCGCTGGACCTGGCGGCGGGCGCGGAGGCGGCGCCGTCCGGAACCGAGCCGCTGCTCATCGACCGGATCGACGCCGAATACGGCCGCTACTTCACCGCCACCGGCCGTCCCACCGGTGAGTGGTCCGCCGCGATCGCCCGGCTCGAGGCCGCGAAAGCGGCGGTCGCGGAGTGCGCGGCGAAAGTGGCCGAGGTCGACGACCGGGTCGCTCGCCACGCCGAGCTCACCGAGCAGGTGGCCGAGCTGTCGCAGCGGCGCATGGCCGCCGGTCCCCGGCTGGGCGCAGCGCGCGCGGCCGCGGAGAAGATCGACGAGCTCACCGCCCAGGCGCGCGAGGCCGGGCTGGTGGCCGCCGCCGCCAGTGCCACCAGCACCGCCGCGGCCGCCGCCCACGCCGGGCGCCTCCGGTTGCTCGGCGAGATCGCCTCCCGGACAACGGGTGTCACCGACGCCGAGGCCGCGGCGCGCGACGCCGCCGAGGTGCACGCGGCGGCGCGGGCTCGGGCCCTGGCCGCCGATGCCGCGGTCGAGGAGGCCGCGGCCGCGCTGACGGAACGGCAGCGCCGGGTCGACTCCGCCCGCCGCACCGTCGACCGGCTCGCCGGGCGGGAGGAGGCCGAGCGGTTGCGGGCCCGCCTGGACAAGATCGATGGCACCGAGCGCGACCTCGAGCGCGTTCGCGCCGAACTCGCCGACATCGTGGTCAGCGACGAGCTGCTCCGGCGAATCGAGGAGGCCGCGGCCGCGGTGCACCGCACCGGCGACCAACTCGCCGCGACCTCGGCGGCCGTCGACATCACCGCCCTGGCGGACCTGGAACTGAACGTCGGCGGCACGCGGGTGACCCTGCCCGCCGGCCGGCCCTGGTCGATCACCGCGACCGGGCCGACCACGGTCGAGGTGGCCGGGGTGCTGACGGCGCGCGTCACCCCCGGAGCGACCACGCTCGACGTTCAGGCCAAACACGCTGCCGCGCAACAGGACTTGTCCACCGCCCTCGCCGCCGCGGCCGCCGCCGACGTCGCCTCCGCGCGCGCGGCCGACCGGCGCCGCCGCGAACTCGAGGCGGCCCGCGACCGGTCGACCGCCACGCTGGCCGGCCTCCGCGGTGACGAAAGCACCGACGACCTGCGCGCGCGTCTGGCGCTGCTGGCCGCCGACCACGCGGACGAGCCCGTCGTCGACCTCGACTCCGCCCGACGCGAACTCGAGACGGCCACCACGGAATGCGCCGCGGCGGCAGCCGAGTGCGAGGGCCGACGCCGGGCGGCGTCCGAGGCCGCCGCCGCGCTGGCCGAAAGCCGCACGGCGGCAACCGTTGCTGAGAACACCCTGGACGCCCAGCGCCGCGAAGTGGCCGCGGCCGTCGACCGGCTGGCCCAGGAGCGGGCGTCGGTCAGCGACGAGGACCTGGCGTCGGCAGCCGAGGGCGGGCTGCTGGCCGCGCAGCGCGCCGAGCGGCGGGTCGCGGAGCTGGCCGACGAATTGGCGGCCGCGGCGCCCGAAGCCGTGGCCCACGAACTTGCCGCCGCGACAGCGGAATCCGAGTCGCTTCAGGACCGCTACGAAGACGTCGCGCGGGCGTTGCGCGAGATCGACATCGAGCTCGCGGTGTTCGGCACCGAGGGCCGGCACGGCCAGCTCGACGAGGCGCGCACCGAGCTCGAGCACGCGTCCGGTGAGCACGAACGGGTCGGGCGCCGGGCGCGGGCCGCGCAGCTGTTGCGCTCGGTGATGGCGCGGCACCGCGACACCACCCGCCTGCGGTACGTCGAGCCGTACCGCGCGGAGCTGCAGCGGCTCGGCCGGCCGGTGTTCGGGCCCACCTTCGAGGTCGACATCGACAGCGACCTGTGCATCCGCAGCCGCACCCTCGACGGCGTGACGGTGCCCTACGAGTCCCTGTCGGGCGGGGCCAAGGAGCAGCTCGGCATCCTGGCGCGGCTGGCGGGCAGCGCGCTGGTCGCCAAGGAAGACGCCGTCCCCGTGGTCGTCGACGACGCGCTCGGCTTCACCGATCCGGACCGGCTGGCCAGGATGGGGGAGGTGTTCGACACCATGGGCGCTCACGGTCAGGTCATCGTCCTGACGTGCAGTCCCGACCGCTACGACGGCGTGACCGGCGCCCACCGCATCGACCTCACCGCATAGCACTCCGCGCATCGGACCGCCGAGCGCCCGGCCGGCCGGGCGAGCCTTACACTCGGTCGCGAAGCGAGGAAACATGGACGTTCAGTGCGACTACATCGTCGTGGGCACGGGCTCGGCCGGCGCGGCGCTGGCGAATCGGCTCAGCGCCGACCCGGCCGTCACCGTGATCGCGCTCGAGGCGGGCCCCCGCGACAAGAACCGATTCATTTCCATCCCGGCGGCCTTCTCCAAGCTCTTCCGCAGCGAGATCGACTGGGACTACCTCACCGAGCCGCAGCCCGAGCTCGACGGCCGCGCGATCTTCTGGCCCCGAGGCAAGGTGCTGGGCGGATCGTCGTCGATGAACGCGATGATGTGGGTGCGCGGGTTCGCCGGCGACTACGACGAGTGGGCGTCGCGGGCCGGGCCGCAGTGGTCGTACACGGAGGTGCTCGGCTACTTCCGGCGCATCGAGAACGTCTCCGCGGCCTGGCATTTCGTGAGCGGCGACCACAGCGGCGTGACCGGCCCCGTGCACGTGTCCCGGCAACGCAGTCCGCGGCCCTCGACGGCGGCATGGCTGGCCGCCGCGCGCGAGTGCGGGTTTTCGCCCGCACCGCCGAATTCGCCACGCCCGGAAGGATTCTGCGAGACGGTCGTCACTCAGCGCCGCGGTGCGCGGTACAGCACCGCCGACGCCTACCTGCGGCCGGCGATGGGCCGCAAGAACCTCACCGTCGTCACCGACGCGACGGCCACCCGGGTCGTCGTTGACGGCAACCGCGCGGTCGGCGTGGAGTACGAGCGCAACGGCCAACGAAGCGTGGCGCGCGCCCGCCGCGAGGTCATCCTCTGCGGTGGCGCTATCAACACCCCTGCGCTGCTGATGCTTTCGGGTATCGGTGATCGAGACCAGTTGGCCGAGCACGGCATCGAGACCGTCCACCACTCGCCCGAGGTGGGGCGCAACCTGATGGACCACCTCGTCACCCCGATGGGCTGGGAGGTGGCCGGCGACAGCCTCGCCGCCGCCGAAAAACCCGCACAGCTGCTCAACTACCTGTTGCGGCGCCGCGGCATGCTGACCTCCAACGTCGGCGAGGCGTACGGATTCGTCCGCAGCCGGCCGGAACTGGAGCTGCCCGACCTCGAGCTGATCTTCGCGCCGGCCCCGTTCTACGACGAGGGCCTGCTGACCGAGTCACCGGGACATGGCGTCGTCTTCGGGCCCATCCTCGTCGCCCCGGAAAGCCGCGGCGAGATCAGGCTGCGCTCCGCCGATCCCCACGACAAGCCCGTCATCGATCCGCGCTACCTGTCCGATCCCGGCGGCATCGACCGCGCGGCGATGATGGAGGGCCTGCGCATCTGCGCCCGCATCGCCGAGGCTCCGGCGCTCAAGGGTCTGCTCGGCCCGATCGCGCGGCCCCGCGGCTGCTCCGACCTCGACGAGGCCACCCTGGAGAAGGCCCTCAACACCTGCTCGCACACCCTCTACCACCCCATGGGCACCTGCCGGATGGGCAGCGACGAGTCGAGCGTCGTGGACCCCGACCTGCGGGTCCGCGGCGTCGACGGCCTCCGCGTGGCCGACGCCTCGGTGATGCCCAGCACCATCCGGGGGCACACGCACGCGCCGTCGGTGCTGATCGGCGAGATGGCCGCCGACCTCGTCCGCCGCTGAACGCTTGACCGCCGCGGCTCGCGCCGCCGCCGGCGGTGTCGGCAGAATGGGGTCCATGGCGGGCCGACGCGCATGACGATGAACGCCAGACGGCGCCGCACGCAGGAACGTCTCGCCAAGCTGCCCGGGGTACGGCCGGTGCGCCGCCCGATCTCCCCGGACACCGACGAACAGTTCGACCTCTACTACGTGCGCACGGGGCGAAAGTCGGCGCACCCGATCGTCATCATCCCGGGCGGCCCGGGCGTGGCGTCGGTGCAGATGTACCGCGGGCTGCGGCGCCGCGCCGCGGTCGCGGGCCTCGACGTCATCATGGTCGAGCACCGCGGCGTCGGCATGTCGCGTCACGACGACTCCGGCGCCGACCTACCCCCCGAGGCGATCACCCTGAACCAGGTGGTCGACGACGTCGCCGCCGTGCTCGACGACGCTAACGTCTCCTCCGCCATCCTCTACGGCGCGTCGTACGGCACCTACATCGCCGCCGGGGTCGGGGTGCGCCATCCCGGCCGCGTGCGCGCGATGATCCTGGATTCGCCGCTGCTGTCTAGGCACGACATCGTGATCGTGCGCCGGGCGATCCGCCGGCTGCTGCTCAAAGGCGCCAGCCCCGATACCGCCGCGCTGGCACCCAAGATGCGCAAGCTCGTCGACGCCGGCGCGATGAACGCGTCGGCGACGCAGGTCATCGCGACCGTCTACGGTTACGGCGGTGCCGAGGTGCTCGAGCGGCAACTCGACCTGCTGCTCGACGGGCGAAAATTGTTGTGGTGGGGCCTGTCCCGCTTCGCCACCGTGAGCCACCTGCCCTTCCGCTACGAGGAAGACCTGGTGAGCCGCATCGCGCTGCGGGAACTGAACTATGCCGCGGAACCCGACGGCCTGCCGCTCGACCCCGCCGTGGCGGAACGCGAATCACGCACCCAGACGGCCACTTTCGAGGACGAGCCCTACGACCTGCCGGCCGAGATGCCGCACTTCGGCTGGCCCACCGTGGTCGTGTCCGGCGGACGCGACCTCATCACCCCGCCCGCGGTGGCCGACCGGGTCGCGTCGCTCATCCCGAACGCCATCCTGTTGAAGCTGCCGACGATGGCGCATAGCGCGCTCGACTTTCGCGAGCCGGCCGCGCTCGCGATCGCGCAGGCGGTGTTTCGGGGCGACGTCGACGGCCTGGCCGGCCGGGCGGCCGAACTGGACGCCCTGCCGCCGCGGCCCGAGGTGCGGCTGCTGTGGCAGGCGATCGGCGTGGCGGCGGCCGTCGAGGCGGCGCTGCCCGTCCCGTCCCTGCTGAGGCGGCGGGTCAGGTTCGCATGAATCCGATCGCGGTGTAGTTCAGGTCGGCCAGCCCGGTCGCCCCGAAATTCGCCAGCGTGCTGCGCACCGCGACGTCGCCCGGGGACTGGGTCAACGGCAGGCTGAAGCTCTCGGCCCAGATGAGCCGGTCGAGGTTGTTGGCCAGCGCCCGCGCCTTGTCGGGGTCGAGTTCTTGCAGCGTCCGCTCGATCCCGGCGTCGATCTCGGGGCTGCCGATCTTGCCGAAATTGCTTGCCCCGTCGGACTTGTAGATCTGGGTGAGCGACGACAGGGGGAACGCGTCGCCCTGCCACCCGAACGACGCGATGTCGAACGCGCCGACGTTGACGTAGTTGGTGAAGAACCCGCTGCCCGCCCTGGCGACCAGCTCCAGCTTGACGCCGACCTGGGCCAGGCTGTGCTGCGCGATCTGGGCGAACTGCTTGGAGCCCTGCGCGTCGTAGAACAGCAGGCGGACCACGAGCTGGTGCCCGTCCTTCTCCCGGAACTGCCCGTTGAGTTTCCAGCCCAGCGCGTCGAGTTCCCGCCTGGCCGCGTCGGGATCGTAGGGCGCGACGGAGCTGTTGTCCTGGTAGCCCTCCTGGCCGGCGACGTAGATGTGGTTGCCGAGCGCGACCGGGTTGCTGGTGAGCCCGTACTGGACCACGCGGGCGATCGTCTGCCGGTCGATGCCCTTGGCCACGGCGAGCCGCAGCGCCCTGTCGGAGAGGATCGAGCCGGGGGCCCCGTTGAACGTGAAGTGCGACCAGCTGGGGGCGGGGGCGCGCCGGATCGAGATGCCCTTGGTGCGCTGCGCGATGGTCAGCTGGTCCACCGAGCCCACTCCCGTCGCGTCGATCGTGTTGTTCTGCAGCGCCGGCAGCCGGGCCGCGTCGTCGAGGACGAGGTAGGTGATGCTGTCCAGGCGCGGCCGCGCGCCCCACCATTTGGGGTTGCGGGTCAACGTGATTCGCTGCGTGGTCCGGTCCAGGGACGAGACGACGAAGGGGCCGGCCGAGGGGCCGGGGCCGTCCAGCTGGCCCTTGTTGAACGTCTCCGGGTCGGACGTCATGCTGGCCGGCAGCAGCATCCCGTTGCCGGCGAACATGCCGCGCCATTCGGCGTACGGCTGGGCGAAGGTCATGACGGCCTGCCGGTCGTCGACGCCGCGGGTCACCGAGGCGACGCGCTCGGCGCCGCTGGTGCCGGCGATCTCGAAGGCCTTGTCGACCCCGCTGGTGGCGTGGACCTGGGCGGCGATGTCCCGCCAGGTGATCGGCGTGCCGTCCGACCACACCGCCTTGGGGTTGATCGTGTAGGTGACGACCTGCGGGTTGGTGCCGGTGAGCTCGACGCTGGTGAAGTAGTCGGTGTCGACGGTGGTCGAGCCGTCGGGGCCGATGACGAACGCCCTTGGCAGGGTGGCCTTCATCATCCCCGCGACCTCGGCGGTGTTGCCGTCGATGTTGAGGATGTTGAAGTTGGGCGGGAAGTCGCTGAGGGCCAGGTGCAGGTCGCCGCCGTCGCGCAGCGTGGCCGGGTCCTGCGGGTTGACGTCGCTGGTGCTGCCGACCCGCGCGTTGTTGCCCGCCGGCGGGGACAGGTCGATGGCCGGCGAGCACCCGGGGAGCGCGAGCAACGGGACGGCGAACAGGCTCGCCGCCAGCAGTCGAGACTGCGCCCACCGCGCGGATCGGCCGCGGGATGACGTGCTGGGTGCAGACTCGGCGCCGTGGCCGCGGGCTCGACGCGCCGGGCCGCTAGACACGATTCCCCGGATCCGGTTGCGGCACCGCACCCAGCAGCCGGCGCGTGTACTCGTGTTGCGGATCGTCGAAGACCTCCTGGCTGTCGCCCTGCTCCACGATCGTGCCGGCGTGCATCACGACCACCTGGTGGGCCAGGTGTTTCACCACCGAGAGGTCATGCGAGACAAACAAATACGACAGCCCGAACTCGTCCTGCAGGTCGAGCAGCAGGTTGATGATCCCGGCCTGGATGGAGACGTCGAGCGCCGAGACCGGCTCGTCGAGTGCCAGGATCTTGGGCTGCAGGGCCAGCGCCCGCGCGATGCCGATGCGCTGCTTCTGCCCGCCCGAGAACTCGGCGGGGTAGCGGGTGGCGTCCGCGCGGCGCAGGCCCACGATCTCGAGCAGCTCGGCGACGCGGGCGTTGGTGGCGTCCTTCCCGAAGTCGTTGGCCCACAACGGCTCGGCGAGCAACTCGTAGACCGGCAACCGCGGGTCGAGTGAGGCCACCGGGTCCTGGAACACCACCTGGATGTCGCGCCGCAGCTCCCGGCGGGCCGCCGCGCTCAGGGTCGCGACGTCGGTGCCGAGCACCTCGATCGACCCCGACTGCGGCGCCTTCAGCTCGAGGATCTCGTGCAGGGTGGTCGACTTGCCGGACCCGGACTCGCCGACGATCCCCAGGGTGCGGCCCTGGCGCAGCTCGAAGCTCACGCCGTCGACCGCGCGGACCTGGCCGACGGCGCGGCGCAGCAGCACGCCCTTGGTGAGCTTGTAGGTCCTGGCCAGATCCCGCACCCGCACGACCACCGGCGATTCACCGGCGGCGGCCACCCGGGCCTCGGTGTTGATGCCGTAGATGTCGGCGGCGCTGCGCCCGTCGACCTGGTCGGTGCGGATGCAGGCCGCCCGGTGATCGGTGCCCACCTCGACCAGATCCGGCTCCCCGGAACGGCATTCGTCGATCGCGAGCGGGCAGCGCGGCGCGAACGGGCACTCGGGCGCCAGGCCGACCAGCGACGGCGGGGCGCCCGGTATGGGCACCAGCCGGGTGCCCTGCGGGGCGTCCAGCCGGGGGACCGAGCCGAGCAGCCCGACCGTGTAGGGCATGCGACGATCCCGGTACAGGTCCGGCACGCCGGCGGACTCCACGACGCGGCCGGCGTACATCACCAGCGCCCGGTCGGCGAACTCCGCCACCACCCCGAGGTCGTGGGTGATGATGAGCACGCCGGCGCCGGTGACGTCGCGCGCCGTCTTGAGGACGTCGAGGATCTGGGCCTGCACGGTGACGTCGAGCGCGGTCGTGGGTTCGTCGCAGATCAGCAGGTCGGGGTCGTTGGCGATCGCGATGGCGATGACCACCCGCTGGCGTTCGCCGCCGGACAGCTCGTGCGGGAAGGCGCCGGCGCGTCGCTCTGGCTGCGAGATGCCAACCAGCTCAAGCAGTTCCACGGCGCGCTGGCGTGCGGCCTTCTTGCCCACCCGGGGCTGGTGCACCTCGATGGCCTCGGCGATCTGATCGCCGACGGTGTACACCGGGGTCAGCGCGGACATCGGGTCCTGGAACACCATGCCCACCGTCTTGCCGCGGAACCGTGACATCTCGTCGTCGCCCAGGCCCAGCAACTCCGTGCCCTGCAGCCGCACCGAGCCGCGCACGTGGGCGTATTCGGGCAGCAGGCCCACGACGGCCATGGCCGACACCGACTTTCCCGATCCGGATTCACCGACCATGGCCACCACCTCGCCCGGGTCGACGTGGTAGCTGATGCCGCGCACCGCCGTCACCGGGCGTCCGTCCGTCGGGAAGTCGACGGCCAGGCCGGCCACCTCGAGCAGGGCGCTCATCGGGGCGGCCTGCTGCCGGGGTCGAGCGCGTCGCGCAGGCCGTCGCCGGTCAGGTTGGCGCACACCAGGATCAGCACCAGGACCCCCGCCGGGAACAGGAACACCCACGGGAACGTCGTCGCCGACTGGGTGCCGTTGGCGATCAGCGTCCCCAGCGACACGTCGGGCGGCTGGATGCCGAAACCCAGGTAGCTCAGGCTCGTTTCGGCCAGGATGGCCGAGGCGACGTTGAGCGCCGCGTCGATGATCAGGATCGACGCCACGTTGGGCACCACGTGGCCGACGATGATCCGGCGGCTGGACACCCCCATGTACCGTGCGGCGCGGATGAACTCGCGCTCGCGCAGGCTCATCGTCATGCCGCGCACCATCCGCGAGCTCACCATCCAGCCGAAGCCGGCCAGCAGCAGCACCAGCAGAATCATGTTGCCGGAGTTCTTCGTTCGCGGCGTGACGATCGCGATGAGGATGAACGAGGGCACCACCAGCAGCAGGTCCACCACCCACATGAGCACCCGGTCGCGCCAGCCCCCGAAGTACCCGGCGACCGACCCGACCGTGGCGGCGATGCCCGTGGAGATGAACGCGACGCACACGCCGATGAGCATCGACTTCTGCATGCCCCGCAAGATCTGCGCCAGCAGGTCCTGGCCCAGCGCGTTGGTCCCGAGCCAGTGCCGGCCGTTGGGCGGCTGCAGCAGCGCGCCGAAGTCGAGGTCGTCGTAGGAGTAGGGCAGCACCGAGGGCAGGGCGTAGCAGCCGACGAACAGCAGCACCAGCAGCGTCAGCGACGCCACGGCGGCCCGGTTGCGCGCGAACCGGCGCAGCACCAGCGTGCGGCGCGACGTGAATCCCATTGGCTCGGGGGCGGATATGCCGTGCGCGGCGTCGACCTCGGTCGCCATCTCAGGACACCCGCACCCTCGGGTCGAGGGCTGCGTAGAAGACGTCGGACAGCAGGCCGGCCAGCAACACCACCGCGCCCGAGAACAGCGTGATCGCGGCGATGATGTTCGTGTCCTGCGTCGAAATGCCCTGCACCAGCCATTCGCCCATGCCGTGCCAGCCGAAGATCCTTTCGACGAACACGGCGCCGGTGACCAGCCCCGCCACCCCATAGGCGAACAGCGTGGCCAGCGGGATCAGGGCGGTCCGCAGCCCGTGCTTGAGCAGCGCCCGCCGGCGGGTCAGCCCCTTGGCCCGGGCGGTGCGGATGAAGTCCTGCCCCAGGACGTCGAGCATCGCGTTGCGCTGATACCGGCTGTAGCCCGCGGCGGCCATCAGGGCCAGGGTCAGCGACGGCAGGATGAGGTGGCGCAACCGGTCGACCAGCTGGTACCAGAACCCCCCGGTCACACCGGGCGACGTCTCGCCCGTGTAGTCGAACAGCTGAATCCCGAGCGCCCAGTTGACCCGCAGGCCGCCGAGGATGAGCAGGTTCGCGATCACGAAGCTGGGGGTGCTCAGCACCAGCAGCGCCAGCATGGTGACGACGCGGTCGCTGAACCGGTACTGGCGAATCGCGCCCCACGCCCCGGCCGCGATGCCCAGCACGGTGCCGACCACCGAGCCGACGACCAGCAGGCGCAGCGTCACCCCGACGCGGCGCCACAGCGTCGCGCCCACCGGCTGCCCGGTGATGGTCGTCCCGAAGTCGCCTTGCAGGGCGTGGGAGGCCCAGTGCAGGTAGCGGACCGGGATGGCCTGGTCCAGGCCGAGCGCGTGCGCCTTGGCGTCGATCACGGCCTGCGGCGGGCGCGGGTTGCGCTGCAGCAGGCTGTCCAGAGGCGAGAACGCCAGCGAGGTCAGGCAGTACGTCAGAAACGACGCGAGCGCCAGCAGGAGCACATAGTTGAGCAACCGGCGCGCCAGGAAGCGAGTCATGCCCGACCGTGCCACCCGCATCGCATTGGGACAGGTTAGCGAGGTCCTTGTGATCCGGCTGATTCTCATGGGTGAATTGCGGCTGGCACGGCATTAGCATTCACCCGATACCACGAGGAGGCTCGCGTGACGGTCACCGACGACTACCTGGCCAACAACGCCCGATACGCGAGCGACTTCAGCGGCCCCCTGCCGCTGCCCCCGAGCAAACACGTCGCCGTCGTCGCCTGCATGGACGCCCGGCTCGACGTGTATCGCGTCCTCGGCCTGAACGAGGGGGAGGCCCATGTCATCCGCAACGCCGGCGGCGTCGTCACCGACGACGTGGTCCGCTCGCTGGCCATCAGCCAGCGGCTGCTGGGCACCCGCGAGATCATCCTGATCCACCACACCGACTGCGGGATGCTGACGTTCACCGACGACGACTTCAAGCGCGCGATCCAGGAGGAGACGGGGGTCAAGCCGCCGTGGGCCGCGGAAGCGTTCCCGGACATCGAGGCCGACGTCCGCCAGTCGCTGCGACGCATCGAGAACAGCCCGTTCGTCACCAAGCACACGTCGGCGCGCGGCTTCGTCTTCGACGTCGCGACGGGAAAGCTGCAGGAAGTCAAGCCCTAGCGGAGCCGCGCTCCGTCGTCCCGACATAAACCTTTGCGACTCCGCTCGCCGTGTGGTCGCAACCATTTACGTGTCGCGCGCGGCTAATCGCGTGTCCAGGCATTGACACTGTCCACCTTGCCTGCTTGCATAGACGGTAATAACCGTAAACTTGGTCAAATCTGCCAAGATTAATCACGACAGGAACGCCCATGACGAGCGCTGTCACCACCGCACCCGCCGCCGGCCAGTACGAGCTCAGCCATCTGCGCTCGCTGGAGGCCGAGGCCATTCACATCATCCGGGAGGTCGCCGCGGAGTTCGAACGGCCTGTGCTGCTCTTCTCGGGCGGCAAGGACTCCATCGTCATGCTGCACCTGGCGCTCAAGGCGTTCCGGCCCGGCCGGCTGCCATTCCCGGTGATGCACGTCGACACCGGCCACAACTTCGACGAGGTGATCGCCACCCGCGACGAACTGGTCGGCGAATACGGGCTGCGACTGGTCGTGGCGTCGGTCCAGGAGGACATCGACGCCGGCCGCGTCGTCGAGACGATCCCGTCGCGCAACCCGATCCAGACGGTGACGCTGCTGCGCGCCATCCGCGAGAACAAGTTCGACGCCGCGTTCGGTGGGGCCCGCCGCGACGAGGAGAAGGCGCGGGCCAAGGAGCGGGTGTTCAGCTTCCGCGACGAGTTCGGCCAGTGGGATCCCAAGGCCCAGCGGCCCGAGCTGTGGAACCTCTACAACGGCCGCCACCACAAGGGCGAGCACATCAGGGTCTTCCCCCTGTCGAACTGGACCGAGTTCGACATCTGGTCCTACATCGGCGCCGAGAAGATCAAACTGCCGTCGATCTATTTCGCCCACCGGCGCAAGGTCTTTCGCCGTGACGGCATGCTGCTGGCGGTGGATCGGCACATGCACCCGCGCGCCGACGAAGAGGTCTTCGAGGCGACGGTCCGCTTCCGCACCGTCGGCGACGTCACCTGCACCGGGTGCGTGGAGTCGCACGCCGCGACGGTGTCGGAGGTGATCGCCGAGACGGCGGTCTCGAGGCTGACCGAGCGCGGGGCGACCCGGGCCGACGACCGGATCTCCGAGGCCGGGATGGAAGACCGCAAGCGGCAGGGCTACTTCTGATGGCCGGCTCATCGACGCTGCTGCGCCTCGCGACCGCGGGTTCGGTCGACGACGGCAAGTCCACGCTGATCGGGCGGCTGCTCTACGACTCCAAGGCCGTGATGGAGGACCAGTGGGCGGCCGTGGAGCGGACCTCGAAGGAGCGCGGCCACGACTACACCGACCTCGCGCTGGTGACCGACGGCCTGCGGGCCGAGCGCGAGCAGGGCATCACCATCGACGTCGCCTACCGCTACTTCGCCACTCCCAGGCGGAAATTCATCATCGCCGACACCCCCGGGCACATCCAGTACACCCGCAACATGGTCACCGGCGCGTCGACCGCCCAACTGGTCATCGTGCTGGTCGACGCCCGCCACGGCCTGCTGGAGCAGTCGCGGCGGCACGCCTTCCTGGCGTCGTTGCTCGGCATCCGGCACGTCGTGCTCGCGGTCAACAAGATGGACCTGATCGGCTGGGACAAGGACAAATTCGACGCGATCCGCGACGACTTCCACGCCTTCGCCGCACGCCTGGACGTCCACGACGTGGCCACCATCCCACTGTCGGCGCTGCACGGCGACAACGTGGTGACCAAGTCGGACCAGACGCCGTGGTACGACGGGCCGTCGCTGTTGTCGCACCTGGAGGAGGTCTACATCGCCGGCGACCGCAACCTGGTCGACGTGCGCTTCCCGGTACAGTACGTCATCCGGCCACACACCGTTGAGCACCAGGACCACCGCAGCTACGCCGGCACCGTGGCCAGCGGGGTGATGCGCCCGGGCGACGAGGTGGTGGTGCTGCCGATCGGCAAGACCACCCGCATCACCGCCATCGAGGGTCCGAACGGCCCTGTGGAGGAAGCCTTTCCGCCGATGGCGGTCTCGATCAGCCTGGCCGACCAGATCGACATCTCGCGCGGCGACATGATCGCCCGCAGCAACAACCAGCCCCGCGTCGCGCAGGACTTCGACGCGACCGTGTGCTGGATGGCCGACAACGCCGTCCTCGAACCCGGCCGTGAGTACCTCATCAAGCACACCACCCGGACCACCCGCGCGCGGGTGACCGCGCTCGACTACCGGCTCGACGTCAACACCCTGCACCGCGACAAGACGGCAAAGGCGTTGCAGCTCAACGAACTCGGCCGTATCTCCCTCCGCACCCAGGTGCCGCTGCTGCTCGACGAGTACAGCCGCAACGCCAGCACCGGCTCGTTCATCCTGATCGACCCGCACACCAACGGCACGGTCGCGGCGGGCATGGTGTTGCGCGACGTCTCGGCGCAGGCGTCCAGCCCCAACACCGTCCGGCACCAGTCGTCGGCGATCGCCGCCGCCCGCGCGAAGGGCAGGACGGTGTGGTTCACCGGGCTGTCCGGTTCCGGCAAGTCGACGGTGGCCATGCTGGTCGAGCAGAAGCTGCTCGAAACCGACACGCCCGCTTACGTTCTCGACGGTGACAATCTGCGGCACGGCCTCAACGCCGACCTGGGTTTCTCCATGGCCGACCGCGCGGAGAACCTGCGCCGGCTCGCGCATGTGGCGGCGCTGCTCGCCGACTCCGGCCAGGTCGTCCTGGTGCCCGCCATCAGCCCGCTGGCCGAACAGCGCGAGCTGGCGCGCAAGGTGCACGCCGACGCCGGGCTCGACTTCGTCGAGGTCTTCTGCGACACCCCGATCGACGAGTGCGAAAGGCGTGACCCCAAGGGCCTGTACGCCAAGGCGCGCGCGGGCGAGATCACCCAGTTCACCGGAATCGACAGCCCGTACCAGCCGCCCGTGAATCCCGAACTGCGGCTCACCCCGGACGAGACGGTCGAGGCGCACGCGCAGCGGATCGTCGACCTGCTGAGGTCGCGGGCCTAGCGGCGGGCCCGGCCAAAACCCGGCCAGGTGGCACAATCCTGAGTTGTGCGCATGTCAGCCAAGGCCGAGTACGCGGTGCGGGCGATGGTGCAACTGGCCACGGTCGGCGACGGCGCCCTGGTCAAGACCGACGACCTGGCGCAGGCGCAGGGCATTCCGCCGCAGTTTCTCGTCGACATCCTGACCAACCTGCGCACCGACCGCCTGGTGCGCAGCCACCGCGGCCGCGAGGGCGGCTACGAGTTGGCCCGTCCCGCCGAGCAGATCAGCATCGCCGACGTGCTGCGCTGCATCGACGGCCCGCTGGCCAGCGTCCGCGACATCGGGCTGGGCGACCTGCCGTACTCCGGGCCCACCGCACCGCTGGCCGACGTCTGGCGCGCCCTGCGGGCCAGCATGCGGTCGGTGTTGGAGGAGACCACCCTGGCCGACGTGGCGTCCGGCAAGCTGCCCGATCACGTGGCGCGCATGGCCGACGACTACCGCGACCAGGAGCGGCTGCGCCACGGCGGCGATTAGTGGCGATCGCAAGCGCGGCGTAGCCGGGCGCTGCGGGTCGCCGCCATCCGGATCAACCGGAGCCGTACGGTCGCGTCAGGATCTCCATCGCGTGGCCCGACGGATCGAGGAAGTACACGCCTCGACCGCCGTCGCGGTGGTTGACCTCACCCGGTCGCTGCTGACGCGGATCCGCCCAGTGCGGCAGGTCGCGCGACGAGATCTTGCCGTAGATGGCGTCGAAGTCCTCCTCGGACACCAGGAACGCGTAGTGCTGACGCCGGACCTCTTCGCCCTGCGGGGCGTCGGCGTAGTCCAGGGTCGCGCCGTGCTCGAGTTGGACGGCCATGAAGTGCCCGAACGGCTGCGGGGCCGGCAGCCCGAAC
The DNA here is from genome assembly GCF_902652685.1 of Mycobacterium sp. Marseille-P9652. GTDB lineage: Bacteria > Actinomycetota > Actinomycetes > Mycobacteriales > Mycobacteriaceae > Mycobacterium. The sequence goes on along the minus strand of NZ_CACRUY010000062.1, from coordinate 219 downwards.
AGCTCGGCGAGGAATTCCGCGGACTCCCGCTTGTCGCGCGCCGACACGATGGTGTGGTTGAACTCGATGCCCATGCTTTCTTATGTACTCCTCCGCGAGCGTGCGTTGCTCCTATGTCAAGGAGCAGGTTTAGGCAGCTGTTTGCAGTGCGGGGTGGGGGTGGTGGTCGGCTCGCAGTCGGGTGAAGACGACGCGCGCCAGGCGGCGTTTGAGGCAGCG
>NZ_CACRUY010000061.1 GCF_902652685.1 Mycobacterium sp. Marseille-P9652 | reverse complement strand
CGGCCTGGGCCCCCCCCCGCCTGTTCGTCCCGGCGATGATCGGCCCGCCCCCGCCCAACGCCCGCCCCCCCCCCCCCGCCGCACCGCGCAAACCCGTCACCATCCCCACCACCGAGCCGCCCCCGAAAGCGCCGCCGCCGCAGACGGCGACGCTCTCGCCGCTGCCGCAGACGGTCACGATGGTGCCCCCGGCGCCGCCGCCGTCGGGCGACCAGAACGGGCCCGGGGGAGCGCCCGGGGCGCCCGCCGCCCCAGGGGCGCCGCAAGCCCCCGGCGCGCCGGCCGGCCCGCCGCCGGGTCCCGGGCAGGCCCCGGCCGGCAACCACGTGAACGCCAATGGCGGCACGGTGACGATTCCGGCCCACTCCGGTGACCGACACATCATCGCGGTGGACAACCCGCGCATCCCGCTCCCGCAGGATCCGACGCCCAAGCCGCCGCCCCCGGCGCCGCCCGCGCCGGCTCCGGCGTCCGCCCCGGACGCCTACAGCGGGATCGCCCCCGACGTCGACATCCTGTCGATCCGGCAGTCCAGCCAGGCCTTCGGCCTCAAGGACGCCTACACCGGCGACGAGGACCCGCAGACGCGGGCGAAGATCGACGACGTCGAGACCATGGCGCGCGCCATCGTGCACGCGGCCAACCTCGGCGCCACGGTCATCAACATCTCGGATGTCACGTGCATGAGCGCGCGCAACATCATCGACCAGCGCACGCTGGGCGCCGCGGTGCGCTACGCGGCGGTCGACAAGAACGTGGTGATCGTGGCCGCGGCCGGTGACACGAGCAAGAAGGACTGCAAGCAGAACCCGGCCTTTGACCCGATGCAGCCCAAGGACCCCCGCGACTGGAGCGGAGTCAGCACCGTCGTGACGCCGTCCTGGTACAGCGACTACGTCCTGACGGTCGGCGCGGTGGACACCGACGGGCGGCCGCTGACGCAGGCCGGTCAGGGCCAGGGGTCGACGAGCGTGGCCGGACCGTGGGTCGGCATCGCCGCGCCCGGCACCGACATCATCGGCCTCTCGCCCCGCGACGACGGGCTGATCAACGCGATCGACGGACCGGACAACTCGCTGCTCGTGCCCTCCGGCACCAGCTTCTCGACCGCGATCGTGTCCGGCGTGGCCGCCCTGGTCCGGGCCCGGTACCCGCAGCTGAGCGCCTATCAGGTGATCAACCGGCTCGAGCGCACCGCGCGGGCCCCCGCACGCGGCGTCGACAACCAGGTCGGCCACGGCGTCATCGACCCGGTGGCCGCGCTGACCTGGGACGTGCCCGACGGGCCGGCGAAGCCGCCGCAGCAGCTTTCCGCGCCATTGAACCTGCCAAGGTCGGCACCGCCCCGCGATATGGTGCCAGTGTGGGTTGCCGCCGGAGGATTGACCGGGGCATTACTGATCGGCGGGGCAGTGTTCGGTACGGCGACGCTGATGAAGCGATCGCGCAAGCAGCAATAAGGGCGGAGCAGCAAAAACCATGAGGGCTCAGCGGAGTTTTGGGTTGTCTTTGGCGTGGTCGCGGGTCACCGCCGTATTTTTGGTCGACATCTTGATCCTGGTGGTGGCGAGCCACTGCCCGGAGTCGTGGCAGGGCGAGCACCGCATCGCGTTCTGGGTCGGCGTCGGCCTCGCGGTCATCGTCACCCTGCTGTCGCTGGTGACCCATCACGGGCTGACGGTGACCTCCGGGCTGGCCTCGTGGCTGTGGGACTGGTCCGCCGATCCCGGCACCTCGCTGGCCGCGGGCTGCACGCCGCCGGCCGACTTCCACCGCCGCTTCGGCCGCGACACGGTGGGGGTGCGCGGGTATCAGGGCCACCTGGTCTCCGTCATCGCGGTCGACGGCGGCGACGACGACCCGTCGGCCCGCCACCGTCACCGGAACGCGCCGGCCGCCCTGCTGGTCCAGGCCGTCGCCGCCGGCCTCCGCCAGTTCGACATCCACCTCGACGGCGTGGACATCGTCTCGGTGAAACTGCGCCGCGGCGGCCCCCGGGCCAGTGCCGCGGAGCGGTCCAAGCTCGACGACCTGGGTCCCGAGGACTGGGACCTGGTCGGTGATCAGCCGGCCTCCTACGTCCGGCGGACGTGGCTGGTGCTGCGGATGAACCCGCAGCGCAACGTCGCGGCCGTCGCGGCGCGCGACTCGCTGGCCTCGACGCTGGTCGCCGCCACCGAGCGGCTGGCGCAGGACCTCGACGGCCAGTTCTGCGCGGCCCGGCCGTTGACCGCCGACGAGCTCGCCGCGGTGGACAAGGCGGTGCTGGCCGATCTCGAGCCGACGTGGAGCCGGCCGGGCTGGCGGCACCTCAAGCACTTCAACGGGTTCGCGACCAGCTTCTGGCTGACCCCCTCGGACATCACCACCGAGACGCTGGAGGATCTGTTCACCCCGGACACCGACGCCACCGTGCTGACGATCCGGCTGGTCAGTTCGGGCGGCCGGCCGCAGGTGTCGGCGTGGGTGCGTTACCACACCGACGGCCGCCTGCCCAGGGACATATCGTCGGGGCTCAATCGGCTCACCGGCCGCCAACTCGCCGCCGTGCGGGCCAGCCTGCCCGCACCGAGCGTCCGCGCGCCGCTGGTCGTGCCGAGTCGGGGGCTGCACGACGACGACGATCTGGTCCTTTCGGTGGACCAGGCGCTGGATAGCTCAGCGGGCGTGCCCGCGGCGCGATGACGCGCTCGCAATCAACCGCTGAAGACGCCCGCAACGCACTGGTCGCCGGACTGCTGGCGTCGGGCATCTCGGTCAACGGACTGCAGCCGAGCCACAACCCGCAGGTTGCGGCGCAGATGTTCAACACCGCGACGAGCCTCGACCCGTCCATGTGCGACGCCTGGCTGGCGCGGTTGCTGGCCGGTGACCAGAGCCTCGAGGTGCTGGCCAACGCGTGGGCGTCGACCCGGACGTTCGGGTGGGAGACCCGACGTCTCGGGGTGACGGACCTGCAGTTCCGGCCCGAGGTCTCCGACGGGTTGTTCCTGCGCCTGGCGATCACCAGCGTGGAGTCGCTGGCGTGCGCCTACGCCGCGGCCCTGGCGGAGGCCAAGCGATACGACGAGGCGGCGAAGCTGCTGAACAGCGTCGAGCCGCGCCATCCGTTCGAGGAGGAGCTGTTCAGCTACGTGCGGGGCGTACTGTTCTTCCGCACCGGGCGCTGGCCCGACGTGCTGTTGCAGTTCCCCGAGGGCAAGCAGTGGCGTCAGCCCGAGCTGAAGGCCGCCGGAGCGGCGATGGCCACCACGGCGCTGGCCTCCCTGGGGGTGTTCGAGGAGGCGTTCCGGCGGGGCGAGGCGGCGATCGAGGGGGACCGTGTCCCGGGAGCGGCCACCATCGCGCTCTACACCCAGGGGATGTGCCTGCGGCACGTCGGCCGCGAGGAGGAGGCCGTCGAGCTGCTGCGCCGCGTGTACTCGCGCGACCCGAAGTTCGCCCCGGCCCGCGAGGCGCTGGACAACCCCAACTACCGGCTCGTGCTGACCGATCCCGAGACGATCGAGGCGCGCACCGACCCGTGGGACCCCGACAGCGCGCCGACCCGCGCGCAGACCGAGGCCGCCCGGCACGCCGAAGAGGCCGCCAAGTACCTGGCCGAGGGTGACGCCGAGCTCAACGCGATGCTCGGCATGGAGCGCGCCAAGCGGGAGATCAAACTCATCAAGTCGACCACCAAGGTCAACCTGGCGCGCGCCAAGATGGGGCTCCCGGTGCCGGTCACCTCGCGGCACACCCTGCTGCTGGGTCCCCCGGGAACGGGCAAGACGTCGGTGGCCCGGGCCTTCACCAAGCAGCTGTGCGGGTTGACCGTGCTGCGCAAGCCGCTGGTGGTCGAGACGAGCCGCACCAAGCTGCTGGGCCGTTACATGGCCGACGCCGAGAAGAACACCGAGGAGATGCTCGAGGGGGCGCTCGGTGGTGCCGTGTTCTTCGACGAGATGCACACGCTGCACGAGACGGGCTACTCGCAGGGCGACCCGTACGGCAACGCGATCATCAACACCTTGCTGCTCTACATGGAGAACCATCGCGACGAGCTGGTGGTCTTCGGGGCGGGCTACGCCAAGGCGATGGAGAAGATGCTCGAGGTGAACCAGGGTCTGCGGCGGCGGTTCTCGACGGTCATCGAGTTCTTCAGCTACACGCCCGACGAGCTGCTGGCGCTGACGAAACTGATGGGCCAGGAAAACCAGGACATCATCACCGACGAGGACGTCGAGGTGTTGCTGCCGTCGTACACCAAGTTCTACCAGGACGAAACGTATTCCGAGGACGGCGACCTCATCCGCGGCATCGACACCCTCGGTAACGCCGGTTTCGTCCGCAACGTCGTGGAGAAGGCCCGCGACCACCGCAGCTTCCGGCTCGACGACGAGGACCTCGACGACGTGCTGGCCAGCGATCTCACCGAGTTCAGCGAAGCCCAACTGATGCGGTTCACGAAGCTGCTGCGCGCCGACCTGGCCGAGGGCCTGAGCGCCGCGGTGGCCGAAACCAAGTCCAGCTAGCCCTGGCCGGCTCGGGCTGGCCGGTTCCGGACGCATTCAGCTAACCCTCCGGTCGCCGGGCCGTTTGTTTCAGCAATGTTTCGCTGCCGCTAAAAGCGCTCGCAGATCTGCTGAAAAATAAGAGGTTTCTATCAATACGCCCGGAAGAAGTGTGCCGCTTTGACGGGCGTCGCCGCCGGTGCGACCATATCGCTCAACGCTCCCCGCCGACGCGGGGCGCGGACGGAAAACAGCACGTAAGAAGGGGTTATCGGTCGATCTTCCCGCGCGGCTCCAGGCGAGGACGGCTTCTGCCCGGTGATGGGTCCGGCCCAACTCTCTTTGGTCACCACCTCATGCCCCAGCGCTCTGCCATACGCGCCCCAGGACGAGCGCGGATACCGCGGCGGCAAACTCCGTTGGGCGTTTTCGCCATATCTCGCGCAACCACGCCGGTCGGCTGGGCGTCCGCACCGGGACAGGAGGTGGGCCCATCGGAAACGCCAGTGACCGCACCGAACCCCTGACCTTTTCTCGCCGATCCGTTCGCAACGCTCCGGCCTCGCGCCGGGTCGGACCGTCCGTTCAAAAGGAGACCCTGATGCCCGTTGTCCAACAACAGGATTCGCAAGCCCCGGCGCCATGCCACCCGCCCGTCGCGCCCGCGACATCGATCGGATAGGGGGCTGCCGCAATGGATTTCGGAGCTCTCCCACCGGAGGTCAACTCCGCCCGCATGTACACCGGGCCCGGCTCGGCGCCGATGCTCGCGGCGGCGACGGCGTGGGACAGGTTGGCAGCGGAGCTGTCGAGGACGGCGTCGTTGTACCAGACCGTGGTGGACGGGTTGATCAGCGAAGGATGGCTGGGGCCCGCGTCGTCGTCGATGGCGGCCGCGGTGAACCCCTTCCTGACGTGGATGAACCTGACCGGTCTGGCCGCCGAGGATGCGGCCGCGCAGGCCACGGCGGCCGCCGGCGCGTACGAGTCCGCCTTCGCGATGACCGTGCCGCCTCCCGTCGTCGCGGCCAACCGCGCTCGCCTGATGGCCCTGATCGCCACGAATATCCTCGGGATCAACACGGCCGCGATCGCGGCGACCGAAGCCGAGTACGGCGAGATGTGGGCGCAGGACGCGGCGGCGATGTACGGCTACGCCAACGGCTCGGCGGCGGCGTCGACGCTGAAGTCGTTCGTGCAGCCGCCGCAGACCACCAACGCGTCCGCGCTTTCGGGGCAGGCCGCGGCCGTCGCCCAAGCCACCGGCACCCCTGCCGCGTCCGGCGCCCAGGAGACGCTCACGCAGGCGATGTCCGCCATTCCCGCGGCGCTGCAGCAACTCGGACTCCCGATCGCGACGGGCGGTCCGGCGAACCTGTGGGACTTCCTGGACTCCAACTTCGTCAACGGGTTCGTCTCGGCCGGATACACCAGCCCCGCCATCCTCCAGCAGACAGTCACCGCCGCGATGGCCGACATCAACGCGGTGACGGTCGGCAGCGACCCCACGGCCACGGCGCTGCCGCCGGTGGGCGCCGGCTCGGGCAATGCGACCTGGACACCCCTGGTGACGCCGAACGTGCCGTTCAGCTCCAGCACGGCGCTCGGCGCGGCGGGGATGCAGGACGCCGGCCTCACAGGGGTCTCGGCCCAGCTGACCCGCGCGTCGCAAGTCGGGCGGCTGTCGGTGCCGGACACCTGGTTGGCGGCGGCCCAGGTGGAAAACCATGCGGGCGCCGCGCTTCCGGGCGGGGGCTGGAACAGCACCGCCCTGGAGGGCTCCGGGATGCCCGGCATGCCAGGCATCCCGGCCGTGAGCACGGCCGGGCGACACTTCGGCAGTGGCCCGCGGTACGGATTCAATGTCACGGTCATGCCGCGCCCACCCGCCGCGGGATAGCCGACCGAACGTGTTGTAGTGCAACAGTTTTGAACCAGGAGGCCGGTGGTCGTGACGCGGTTCGGCCCGCGCCGGCTTGACTCCTCACCGGGCGAGTGCCACCATGGCCGTTGCATGCACCTCGCTAGGTGAGGCGTCTGCACGGACACAGGCCACTGACCTCGAACGTCGAAAGACGCCCAGGGTCAGGACAGCTCTTCCCGGCTTAAGGGTTGAGCCCAAGTGGCTTCCGGCCGATAAGGCCGGATACGCCGTGTGGTGCCGAAGCTCTGTCGAGAGGGGTGCGGCGCCCGGGCCGTCGGCTTGGGCCCTTCTCCCCGTGTGCTTTTGGCGGCACCCCCGTGTGCCCGAACCGGAGGAGGTGAGCGCGACATGAGTCTCGACGACAGTCCGTATCCAAGATCGACGACCGTTTCGTCGCGATCCGGCCCCGGCTTCGCTTTCGCCGCCTGAATCGGTTCCTGAGATCCCCTGTCGCGCAGCCTCGTTCGGCGTGCGCTCAGGTAGGCGTGCGCGGAGGCCCCCGTGGTCGTCGTTCGCGAGGTGAAGTACGACCGGACTTCGCCTCGCGCCGCGCGGTTCCCGGCACCTCTGCTTCCGATGCTGTCCAGCCGCAGCGCTTTTCGGCGCGCCAACGCTCGTGTCGCCGCCGCCATCACCCACACGCTCACGCTCGCCCGGGAAGGGGCCATCATGACCGCGGAGCTGGACTTCGCGCTGTTTCCGCCCGAAATCAACTCGGCCCGAATCTATTCGGGGCCCGGCTCGGGTCCCATGCTGGCCGCGGCCGCGGCGTGGAAGGGGCTCGCCGCGGAACTGAGGGCCACCGCCCTGTCGTACCACGCCGTGCTTTCGGCGCTGACCGGTGAGGAATGGCGCGGACCGGCCGCGGCGTCGATGGCGGCGGCGGCGACGCCCTACGTCGCCTGGATGGACACCACGGCCGCCCGGGCTGAGCAGACGGCCACCCAGGCGGAGGCCGCCGCGGCGGCCTTCGACGCGGCGTTCACCGCCACGGTGCCACCGCCGGTGATCGCGGCCAACCGCGCCCAACTGATGGCACTGATCGCCACCAACATCCTCGGCCAGAACACCCCGGCCATCGCGGCTACCGAGGCGCAGTACGCCGAGATGTGGGCCCAGGACGCCGCCGCCATGTACGGCTACGCCGCCTCCTCGGCCGTCGCCACGCGGCTGACGCCCTTCAGCGAGCCCGGGCAGAACACGAATCCCGTTGGGCTCTTGGCACAATCGGCAGCGGTCGGCCAAGCCGCGGCGACACCAGCCGGGACGCAGCAGGCCACGCTGACGCAGTTGATGTCCGGGCTAACGGCCACGTTGCAGGGCCTGTCCTCGCCGGTTCCCGGGGCGCAGGGCGCCCTGGTGTCGGCCGGCTGGGACCCGTTCGCGGCCGGGTCGGCCACCGACACGACCGGCCTCGACGGCGTGTTGAACCTCTTCGGCTCGAATACGGCCTTCGGGCAATTCGTGAACGCCAACCTGTGGAACACCGTGTTCTCGTCCGGCTTCTACATGCCCAGCAACACCATGGCGCCGTTCCTGCAACTGGCGGGTCAGCAATCCGCCGGGCAGGCGGTCGGCGACGCGGCTGCGGGAGATGCCGCAGGCCAGGCTGCCGGGGCCGCGGGCGGCGCCGCCCCGGCCTCGGGAGGCCTTCCGGGACAAGCCGCCGCCGCGGGAATGGGGCGCGCGCCGATGGTGGGCCCATTGTCGGTGCCACCGAGCTGGACCACCGCTCCGGTGCCCTCGGCAAGCCCGTTGGCTCCCACGCTGGGCGGCACACCGATGATCGCCCCTCCGGCCATGGCGGCCGGCATGCCCGGGATCCCCCCGGGCGGCGCCGGCGGGCAGGGGTACGGGCGCGCCACGCCGCAGTACGGCTTCCGCCCGACGTTCGTGGCACGGCCCCCCGCCGCCGGGTGACCGGAGCCGTCACGGGAAAGCCGGGCTCACAGTAAACCCCCAGCGACGAATCAGCGTCCGGGCAGCGACCGGTGCGTAACTGAAAGGGAAATTCGAGGGGGTGTAGCGCATGACCACGAACGATCGACCCGGCGACGCGGCCGGCGTCGAAACGACCACCATCGGGTCGGGGCCCCGCGACGGCGAATTGCTCACCGCGGCCCACGGCGCCCTGTGAGTTGATGTTCACACGCATCGCCGATGATGTGCTAACACTGTGAATGCGGCATTCCCCGTTATTGATATCTGCGCAATAGGAGGTTTCGGGCGTCTTGACATGGCGCGCGAGTTCGTAATCGACACCGCATAAATATCGAGCGACGACACCCGCGATTACTTGCGCGGTTAATTGTCGTGCATATAGCTAATAGCACGGACCATTCCGCGGGTCCGCGCTTTGGGCTGCCCATATGACGTTGAACTGCACATATAGTCGTTCTGGGCTTCGAGGCGTATATGGCGATCCGGCTCACGCTCGCGGCCCGGTGGCTGCCATTTACTTTTAACACGGCTATTACCACAAGGGAACGTCCTACGAATAGTTTTCGCTCACGCTGATCGCTATGTTGGGCGGGGATGCACAAAGTCAAAGGCGCGTGCGCGGCCGCATCAGATAAGGGGAGTATCGGTTTGCTGTATGCGACGACATGTAATAGACACACCAAACTCGGGACCGGTCCCATGTATTTCCTAAGAGCCTCGTCGCCTTTGCGGCCGGCAACGCGTGCCCGCACCTACCGTGGCGGCCACGTGAGGGGAGGCGGTTACGTGACGGGAGGATGTCGATGATCGACTTCGGCGCGCTTCCGCCGGAGGTCAACTCGGGGCGGATGTACGTGGGCCCCGGAGCGGGCCCGATGCTGGCGGCCGCGGCCGCGTGGGATGACCTGGCCGCACAGCTGCAGTCGGCCGCGTCGTCGTATGGCGCCACCATCGAGGGTCTCGCCACCGGTCCGTGGACCGGCCCGTCGTCGATAGCGATGGCCGCGGCGGCCGCGCCCTACGTGCAGTGGATGAACGCGACGGGCGCGCAGGCCGAAGAGGCGGCGTCTCAGGCGAAGCTGGCCGCGGCGGCGTACGAGACGGCGTTCGCGGCCACGGTGCCGCCGCCGGTGATCGCCGCGAACCGGGCCCTGCTCATGGCGCTGGTCGCCACCAACTTCCTGGGGCAGAACACGCCGGCGATCGCGGCGACCGAAGCCCACTACCTCGAGATGTGGGCCCAGGACGCCGCCGCCATGTACGCCTACGCGAGTTCCTCGGCGGGCGCGTCGCAGCTGACCGCGTTCGTCGAGCCGCCGCAGACCACGAACGCGGCGGCAACGCCGGCGCAGGCGGCGGCGGTCAGCCAGGCCGCCGGCACCCCGGCCGCGTCGACGGGCGCGCAGCTGTCTCAGCTGGTCAATTCCGTGCCGACCGCCCTGCAGGGCCTCGCGAACGGCCTGATCAATTCCCCGACCACGTCGGGCAACCTGCTCTCGGGCCTTTCGCTGCCGCAGCTGGCCAACGTCACCCTGCCCCCGGGCTTGTCTGCCGACCTCGCCAACTGGAACACGGTCATGTCGACCATCGCCTCCGGGCCCTACTCCCTCCAGGGCCTGGCCTCGATACCCGGCGGCCCGTTCCTGTCGTTCGGTCAGGTCTATTCGTACGCCCAGAACGGGCAGGGACTGGCGGCCTTCAACGCAGTGAAGCCGGTGAGCGGCGCCTTGGCGCCGCTCGCGAGCGGCGCGACCGCCAACCTGAGCGCGAGCGTGGGCGGTGCGCCGGTTTCCGGGGCCATGGGCAAGGCCGCCCTCGTCGGGAGCATGGCGGTGCCGCAGGGCTGGACCCAGGCCGCCCCCGCGATGAGGACGCTCGCCTCGGTGCTGCCCGCCGACCTTGCGGGCGCCCCCGCGGCATCCCTCGCCGGCGAGGGCGGGGTCTTCGGGCAGATGGCGCTGTCCAGCCTGGCGGGACGCGCGGTCGCCGCGGCCGGCGGCGGTTCGTTGGGTGGCGGCGCGGCGGGTTCGCTGGGCGGAGCGGTCGGCAACGCCGAGGCTGCCGCAGCCACCATCATCGTCATTCCGGCGCTCGACGACTGACAGCGAAGGGATTACCGCAGATGTTCTATGCAGCATTTCCGCCGGAGTACAACTCGGGCAGGATGTACGCCGGCCCCGGGTCGGAGTCGATGCGGGCGGCCGCGGCGGCGTGGGATGCGCTGGCCGGGGAACTGCAGTCGACGGTGTCGGCCTGCTCGTCGGTGATCGACGGCGTGGCCGGCGACGCCTGGACGGGCCCGTCCTCGGTCAGCATGCTGGCCGCCGTCACGCCGTATCTGTCCTGGATGCAGGCCACCGCAGCCCAGGCCGCGGAGGCGTCGGCACAGGCGACCGCCGCCGCGGCCGCCTACGAGACGGCCTTCGCCGCGCACGTGCCGCCGGCGGAGATCGCCGCAAACCGCAGCCAGTTGCTGTCGCTGGTGGCGACCAACCTGTTCGGTCAGAACACCCCGGCGATAGCGGCCACGGAGGTTCAGTACGCCGAGATGTGGGCGCAGGACGCGCTGGCGATGGACACCTATGCGAGTTCGTCGGCGGCCGCCGCGCGGGTGACGCCCTTCACCACGGCCCCGCAGGTGGCCAACGCGGCCGGGACGGCGGCCCAGGCGGCGGCGGTGACGGAGGCCGCCGCGACACCGGCCGGCAACGTCGGCTCGCTGCTGTCCGCCGCGGCAAGCCCGCTGACGACGGCCAACCCGCTGCTGCAAACGCTCGCCAACCTCAGCACGGACTACACCAGCACCATCAACGGTCTGCTGAACTCGCTGTTCGGCCCCAGCGGAGCGTCCACCTACACCGCCCTCTTCAACGCCATCAAGACCCCGTTGGGCTTCACCACCGGGTTCAACGACATCGGCCTGCTGATCAACCTGCCGGCGTCGCAGTTCCTCAAGTTCGCCCCGCACGCGGCCGCGGCCGGCGCGCTGCCCAAGGACGCGCTGGGCGCCGGTCTGGGCGCCGCCAACTTCGGCCGCGGCACGCTGTTCAACGCCGTGTCGGGCGGCATGGGCAATGCGGGCACGCTCGTCGACAAGCTGTCGGTGCCACCAAGCTGGGCGACGAACACGCCGGCGGTGAGGATGGTCGCTTCGGCGTTGTCGGACGCCGGCCCCGACGCGGTGCCGGCGGCCGCGCTCGGCGAGGGCGGGTTGCTCGGCTCGATGTCCCTGGCGGGCATGTTGGGCAGCGCCGTGGGCGCCGGGGCTCCCACCGTCGTCGGCCGCGCCGGCGTGCGCGGGCGCCTCACCCCGCTGAAGGACCTCAAGGACAAGAAGTCACCCGAGCAATTGAAGCGCCTGGTCGCGCAGATATCGGAAAAGCCCGAAAGCGTGCAGCACCACAGCGTCGACGCCGAGGGCCTCGACTCGCTGCTCGAACAGTTGTCGAAGAAGCCCGGCATCCACGCGGTGCACCTGAAGAAGGGCGACAAGCCCCAGGTGGTGCCCTCGGATGCCGGATTGGGTTGAGGCGCAGCGCACTTCGCAAACGATTGGGAGATGAAGCATGAGACTGTTTCTGGCGTTGCTCGGCACCGCCGTCGGGATCGGGTTCGCCGCGCCGGTGTCCGCGGACCCGCCCCCCGCGCCCGAGGGCGACGACGGGGGCTTCCTGTCCGCCCTGCACCAGGTGGGCATCAGCTACGCGAGCCCAGACGCGGCCATCGCGTCCGGCAAGGCGGTCTGCACCTGCCTGAACAACGGCGAGTCGGGTCTGGAGCTCGTCCACGACGTCAAGACCCACAACCCGGGCATGGACATGGAGAACGCCTCCAACTTCGCCATGATCGCCGCGAAGTTCTACTGCCCCCATCAGCTTTCGAAGGCGTAGCGAGCGCACCCTCGAGCAGGTGGCCGTCGGGCAAACGCGTTCGATTCGGGTCCACCTGCCGTTCACGTGCGCGTGCTTAGCTGCGCGATCGCTTGGGAAGAGGGCCGGGCGGGGAAGGGAGTGCGCAGCATGCAGACGCTGACGGTCGCCGATTTCGCGGTTCGGCTCGCCGTCGGGGTCGGGTGCGGCGCCCTCATCGGCATCGAACGCCAGTGGCGCGCCCGGCGGGCGGGGCTGCGCACCAACGCGCTGGTGGCCGCGGGCGCCACCCTGTTCGTGCTCTACGCGGCCGCCACCGAGGACAGCAGCCCGACCAGGGTCGCGTCGTATGTGGTGTCCGGCATCGGCTTCCTCGGCGGCGGGGTGATCCTCCGCGAGGGCGTCAACGTCCGCGGCCTCAACACCGCCGCCACCCTGTGGTGCTCGGCGGCCATCGGCGTGCTGGCCGCCTCCGGCCACCTGGTGTTCACGGTGATCGCCACCGGCACCGTCATCGCCATCCACGTGTTCGGCCGCCCGTTGGGCAGGCTGATCGACCGGGACGACGGCGGCGACGAGGACGAGGGCCTGCAGCCCTTCGTGGTGCAGGTGGTGTGCAAGTCGAAATCGGAGAAGTACGCCCGCGCCCAGATCGTGCAGCATGCCGCCAGCGACGACATCCGATTGCTCGGCATCCACACCGGCCAGTCGACCGGCGACGAGATCACCCTGACCGCGCACGTGCTGATGGACGGCCACACCCCCGCCCGCCTCGAGCGGCTGGTGGCCGAGTTGTCCCTGCAGCCGGGGGTGCGGGCCGTGCAGTGGTTTGCGGGGGAGACGGCCCGGGCGGATTGACCGTCAGCGGGGCCGGTCCTGCAGATGCGGCGCCGCCGCGGCCAGCAGGTCGGCGCGCTTCCCGGTCAGCGGGGGATAGATCCGCTCGGTGTTGATGGTCCGCTTGGTCTCCTTGGCCGTCGCACCGCTGGACACCACCGCCCGGTCCCACCCCTCGGTGTACACGGCGCCGGCCGGCCCCAGGTCGAGAACGGTGACATACCAGGGGATTCGCAGCGGCAGCATCGGCCGGCCGAGCAGGTCGCCGATCACGTTGTAGCCGGCATAGCGGCCCATCGGGCGCCCGTGCTGACACGACATCACCGACAGGTGCTCGTCGTCCATGCGGGCGGCCGCGACGTCGCCCGCGGCGAACACCCCGGGCACCCCGGTCACCCGGAGGAAATCGTCGACCGGCACGCGGCCGAACCGGTCGCGCGCGACCGGCAGTTGCCCGGTGAGGGCACTGGCCCGCATCCCCGCACACCACACGACCGTCGCCGCCGCCAGGCACTCGCCCGTCGACAGCGTCACTTCGTCCGCGGTGACCTCGGTGACCCCCGCCCCAGTCCTGGCCTCGACGCCGTTGTCCGCGAGGGCCCTCTCGATCACCGGCCGGGCCGAGGCGCCCATGTCGGAGCCCACGACGGGGTTCCGGTCGACCAGCATCACCCGGGGAATCACCTTGTCGCCGAACAACTCCCGCAACCGGCCCGGCAACTCGCAGGCCACCTCGACGCCCGTCAGCCCGGCCCCGACGACCACCGCCGTGGCGGACGCCGGCGTCGGTCGATCGCCGGCCAGCCGCCGCAGGTGTCGCTGCAGCGCCGTCGCGCCGTCATAGGTGTCGACGTCGAAGCCGAACTCCCGCAGGCCGGGCACGTCGGGCCGGACGACCTGGCTGCCCGACGCCAGCACCAGCCGGTCGTAGGCGTACGTGCCGGCGCCGGATGCGGTGACGGTGCGCGCGGCGGTGTCGATGGCGGTCACCTCGGCGGTGACGTAGCGGACCCCGACGGGGTCCAGCAGGCCGGCCAGGGGGATGCGGCAGGGGCTCAGGTCGGCTTCGTAGTTGCGCACCCGGATGTCATGGAAGGGTTGCGAGCTCAGGACGGTGACGTCGACCGCGCCGGCCGGCACCGCAAGCTCGTCGAGCCGGCGCGCGGCCCCGAGGGCCGCCCACAGCCCGGCGAAGCCCGACCCGATCACCAGCACAGCGCTCAACTGCTCGACACCTCAGATCGGCGATAGACATGATGAGCATCGCACCGATCGTCGTAACCTGTGTCTGTGAATGCCGTCACCGGTTTCGTGTCCGGACTGCCCCCGCAGATGCGGGACCCGGTGCTGCTCGCGATCCCGTTCTTCCTGTTGCTGCTGACCCTGGAGTGGTCGGCGGCGCGCAAGCTCGAACAGCTCGTGGGCGAGCGCCCCGGGGCGGGCGCATACCTGACCCGGGACTCCATCGCCAGCATCTCGATGGGGCTGGTGTCGGTGGCCACCACGGCGGCCTGGAAGACCCTGGCCCTGTTCGGCTACGCCGCGCTCTACGCCTACGTCGCGCCGTGGCACCTCTCGGCGGGACGGTGGTACACCTGGGTGATCGCGCTGGTCGGCGTCGACCTGCTGTATTACGCCTACCACCGCATCGCGCACCGGGTGCGGCTGATCTGGGCGACGCACCAGGCGCACCATTCCAGCCAGTACTACAACTTCGCCACCGCGCTGCGCCAGAAGTGGAACAACAGCGGCGAGATCCTGATGTGGACCCCCCTGCCGCTGCTCGGCGTTCCGCCGTGGCTGGTGTTTTTCTCCTTCTCGATCAGCCTGATCTACCAGTTCTGGATTCACACCGAGCGGATCGGCACGTTGCCGCGGCCCATCGAGTTCGTCTTCAACACCCCGTCGCACCACCGCGTGCATCACGGCATGGACCAGCTGTACCTCGACAAGAACTACGGCGGCATCCTGATCCTGTGGGACCGGCTCTTCCGCAGCTTCCAGCCCGAGGTCTTCCGCCCGCACTACGGCCTGACCAAGCCGGTCGACACCTTCAACATCTGGACCCTGCAGACCCGCGAATACGTCGCGATCGCCCGCGACTGGCGCTCGGCAAGCCGCCTGCGCGACCGGCTGGGATACGTCTTCGGGCCGCCCGGCTGGTCGCCGCGGACCGTCGCCGATTCGAAGGCCCCCGGCGCTTTCGTGACCTCTTCGTAACATCCCGGCCGCGCGCCGCGAAAAGGTCAACAGGGAAAACGGGTACGCCGTAACCTCAGACCTGCGGCCGATGTTTCGGCCCCGACGGATCGGAGTTCATGTGCGCCGCTCTGCATTGCGCGCATTCGCCGCATCGATCTGCCTCGCACTTGCGCCCCTGACGCCGGCGGCGCCGGCCCATGCCGACCCGACGCTGGTCTTTCCCGGCATGGAGATCCACCAGGACACTCGCCTGTGCACGCTGGGGTACGTGGACCCGGCGATGCGGGTGGCATTCACGGCCGGGCACTGCCGCGGCGCGGGGCCGGTCTACGACCGCGAGCAGCACCTCATCGGCCGCCTGGCGACCTTCCGGGACAACACCCCGAGCGGGACCACGGTCGCCACCGACCAGGTGATCAACGACTACGAGGCGATCGTGCTCGACGACAGCGTCGCCGTCAGCAACGTGCTGCCGGGCGGGCGTCGCCTCGAGAACAACCCGAATGCCGCGCTTCAAGCCGGCCAGCCGGTCTGCCACTTCGGTGTGATCACCGGCGAGACCTGCGGGACCGTGGAGAGCGTCAACAACGGCTGGTTCACCATGTCGCACGGAGTCCAGAGCCGGCAGGGCGATTCCGGTGGACCGGTGTACCTGCCGGCCGGCGGGGGCCCGGCGCAGATCGTCGGCATCTTCAACAGCATGTGGGGCGACCTTCCGGCGGCGGTGTCGTGGCGCGCCACCTCCGACCAGGTTCGTCAGGACCTCGGCGTGGTCACCAATCCTCGTTAGTGGCGATCGCCAGCGCGGCGCAGCCGCGCGCAGCGGGTCGCCACATCGAATTAGTGCGCCAGCGGGACTAGTACTCGAGGACGAACACCGGGATCGTCGGCGCGGCGGCGCGGAACTGCTCGTCGGTGCTGTCCGGAGTGAGGCCGGCGACGTAGTCCTTCACCTGCCAGTACCAGCGGTCCAGATAGCGTCGCAGCACTGGGGGCTTGGCCGCGTCGTCGACCTCGGTGACCCGGGCCCGGCGGCGCCGCCAGCGCGGGCCCACCTCGACGAAGCCCGCCGCGCGCACGTTGCGCGCCCACTGCGTGTTGCCGCGCGGGCTCACCAGATAGTCGACCCCGTCGATCGTCAGGAGGTTGACCACCACGCCGCGCGCCTTGCCGCTCTTGCGGCCACGCACGCGCAGCGCCCGGGTGCCGGCGATGCTGATCCCCAGCTCGGCGAGCCAGCGGATCACCGCATTGCCGGCCTGGGCCACCCGGCCCGGTTCCTCGTATCGCGTCGACATGGAAGCCCTCTCGGTCAGCGGGTTTTGAGAGCACTGCTCTCGCATGAGGACATGCTGCCGCATGAGCGTGTAAAAAACAAGAGCAGTGTTCTCGCTCGTGTCAGACTGGCGGCGTGGGCAAACGCCAGGAGTCACGGGAGCAGATCGAGTCGCGGATCATCGCGCTAGGGCGCAGGCAGTTGGTCGAGCGCGGCGCCGCGGGGCTGTCGGTACGGGCGATCGCCCGCGACCTGGGCATGGTCTCCTCGGCCGTCTACCGCTACGTGGCCAGCCGCGACGACCTCCTCACGCTGCTGCTCGTCGACGCCTACACCGACCTGGCCGACGCCGTCGACCGCGCGCGCCAGTCCGTCGGCGACCTGTGGAGCGACGAGGTCGCGGCGATCGCCCGCGCGGCGCGGCGGTGGGCGCTCGCCCACCCGGCCCGCTGGGGCCTGCTCTACGGCACCCCGGTGCCGGGATACCACGCTCCGGCGGAGCGCACGGTGCCCGCCGGCACCCGGGTCGTCGGGGCCATCTTCGAGGCCGTGGCCGCCGGGATCACCACCGGCGATATACGCCTCACGAATGACGTTGCGACCCAACCGATGTCGTCGGACTTCGAGCGGATCCGCCGGGAGTTCAGCTTCCCCGGCGACGACCAGGTGCTCACCAAGTGCTTCCTCCTGTGGGCGGGGGTGCTCGGCGCGATCAGCCTGGAGGTGTTCGGCCAGTACGGCAGCGACACCCTGACCGATCCGGAAGCGGTGTTCGACGCCCAGCTCGGCCTGCTGATCGGCGTCCTGGGCCAGCACTGACCGGCGGGTAATTAGAACGTGTTCACCGGTGCGGGCCAGGGGCGGGCGGACGGCTTACGGCAAAGACATCCCGGGCCTTTCTGACCGCCGACGCACTGGGATATCCTGCGAGGCGATGACCCTTCCCCTCCAATCGCCGACGCAGATCGCGTGGGTCACCCGGGACCTCGATGCCACCGAAACGGCTCTCACCGGCCTGTTAGGCGTCCGGAAGTGGGTGCGCATACCCGACGTGCACTTTGCTCCCGACACCTGCAGCTACCGTGGCAAGCCGGCCGATTTCGTCGCCGGCATCTCCCTGAGCTACCTCGGGGACATGCAGTTGGAGCTGATCTCACCGGTCCGCGGGGAGAACATCTATAGTGACTTTCTCCGCGAGTCGGGGCCCGGCCTGCACCACATCTGCATGGAGGCGCAGACCCCCGAGCAGTTCGACGCGGCGCTGGCCGAGGCCGCAGACCGGGGAGCGCCCGTGGTGCAGCAGGGCGTGATGGCGGGCGGCCTGCAGTTCGCCTACGTGTCCGCGCCGCAGGCGGGCGTGCCGTTCGTCGAATTCGCCTACGTCCCAGCCGAAATGCGGAAGTTCTACGACTACATTAAACAGGAGCAGCGGTGAGCACCGAAATCCCGTCAACGGTCCTCGCGGACGACGTGACGTCGTGGTCTGACGACGTCGACGTGGTGGTGATCGGCTTCGGCATCGGCGCGGCCGGGGCGGCGGTCAGCGCGGCCGCCAACGGAGCGCGAGTGCTGGTGCTCGAGCGCGCGGCCGCCGCGGGTGGCACCACTTCGCTTGCGGGAGGCCACTTTTACCTCGGTGGCGGCACCGCGGTGCAGGAGGCGACCGGTCATCCCGACTCTCCCGAGGAGATGTACAAGTACCTGGTCGCGGTGTCGCGGCAGCCCGACGAGGCCAAGATCCGCGCGTATTGCGAGGGCAGCGTCGAGCACTTCAACTGGCTGGAGGACCTCGGCTTCCAGTTCGAGCGAAGCTACTTCCCGGGAAAGGCCGTGATTCAGCCCAACACCGAGGGGTTGATGTTCACCGGCAACGAGAAGGTCTGGCCGTTCCTGGAGATGGCGGTGCCCGCGCCCCGGGGCCACAAGGTGCCGGTGCCGGGCGACACCGGCGGCGCGAGCATGGTGATCGACCTGTTGCTGAAACGCGCTGCGAGCCTGGGCGTGCAGATCCGCTACGAGACCGGCGCCACCCAGCTCGTCGTGGACGGTGACGGGGCCGTCACGGGCGTCGTGTGGAAGCACTTCGCCGAAACCGGTGCGATCAAGGCAAAGTCCGTGATCATCGCTGCCGGCGGCTTCGTGATGAACCCCGACATGGTCGCCAAGTACACGCCCAAGCTGGGCGAGAAGCCGTTCGTGCTCGGCAACACCTACGACGACGGCCTGGGAATCCGGCTGGGTGAGTCGGCCGGTGGCGCCACCCAGCACATGGACCAGATCTTCATCACCGCCCCGCCCTATCCGCCGTCGATCCTGCTGACCGGGATCATCGTCAACAAACTCGGGCAGCGGTTCGTCGCCGAGGACTCCTACCACTCCCGGACGGCCGGCTTCATCATGGACCAGCCCGACAGCGCGGCGTTCCTGATCGTCGACGAGGCACACCTGGAGCACCCCAAAATGCCGCTGGTCCCGCTGATCGACGGCTGGGAAACCGTCGAGGAGATGGAGGCCGCGCTCGGCATTCCCAAGGGCAACCTCGTCGCAACGCTGGACCGCTACAACACCTACGCCGCGCGCGGGGAGGACCCCGACTTCCACAAGCAGCCGGAATTCCTTGCGCCACAAGACAAAGGGCCCTGGGGCGCGTTCGACATGTCGCTCGGCAAGGCGATGTACGCCGGGTTCACCGTGGGCGGCCTGGCCACGTCCGTGGACGGGCAGGTGCTGCGCGAGGACGGTTCCCCGGTGCCCGGCCTGTACGCGGTGGGGGCGTGCGCGTCGAACATCGCCCAGGACGGCAAGGGCTACGCCTCGGGGACGCAACTGGGGGAGGGCTCGTTCTTCGGTCGCCGCGCCGGGGCGCACGCGGCGCGGGCAGGTTAGCGGGTCCGACGAAATTGCCGTGACGGTCGTGCCCGAAGGCCAAGTCAACACCCTGGAGGCAATCTCGGCGTACGAGGCGCCCGGCTCAAACCGTCGCGGGTTCCTTCTCCACCGGGCCAAGGCGCCACTCGCCGCCACCGAGCAGGTGAAGTTCCTGCCGGTGATGCTGCTCGACGGTCGGCCGATGGCTCACGCTGACCACCACGCATTCCGGCAACTCGCTGCGCAGCAGTTGGTACAGCGCGAATTCCAGCCCCTCGTCCAGCGCCGACGTCGCCTCGTCGAGGAACACGGCCTTGGGCTTGGTGAGCAGGATGCGCGCGAACGCGACGCGCTGCTGCTCGCCCGGTGAGAGCACCTTCGCCCAGTCCTGCTCCTCGTCGAGCCGGTTCGCCAACGGCGCCAGGGCCACCTTCGTCAGGACGTCGCGCAGCTCGGCATCGGGGACGTCGCCTGGCTCGTTGGGGTAGCACACCACGGTGCGGAGGCTGCCCAGCGGCACGTACGGCAGCTGGGACAGGAACATCGTCGCGTTGTCCCCGTCGGGCCGGCACAGTGTCCCCGAGGCGTACGGCCACAACTCGGCCAGGCTGCGCAGCAGCGTGGTCTTGCCCGCGCCCGAGCGTCCGGTGATGACCAGCGATCCACCGTCGTCGAGTTGCACGTCGAGCGGGTCGATCAGCCGGTCCCCGGCGGGCGTGCGCACCTCGATACCCCGGAGTTCGACGGTGGACTCTTCGCTCGGCTTCACCAGGATCGTCGGCAACGCGCGGCCCTTGTCGTTGGCGTCGACCAACCCGTGCAACCGGATGATCGCCGCCCGGAACGCCGCGAACGCGTCGTAGTTGTTGCGGAAGAAGGAAAGCGAGTCGTGAATGTTGCCGAACGCCGTCGCGGTCTGGCTGACGTCGCCGAAGTCGATCTGGCCGGCGAACAGCCGCGGCGCCTGGATCGCCAGGGGCAGCGGGACGATGATCTGTGTCACCGACCAGTTCCACCCGTTGAAGATGATGGTGCGGCGCACGTACTTGCGGTAGTTCGCAATGATCGGGGTGAAGCGCCGCCACAGCTGAGCCCGCTCGACCCGTTCGCCCCGGTAGAAGCCCACCGCCTCCGCCGCGTCGCGCAACCGCACCAGGGCGTAACGGAAGGCGGCGTTGAGCCTTTCGTTGTTGAAGCTCAGGAAAATCAGCGGCCGGCCCAGCCAGACCGCGACGACGGTCGCGATCAGCACGTAGAGCAAGACGGTCCAGAACATGGCCCGCGGGAATGTCAGGCCGAAGAGGCTCAGATCCCCGGACA
This sequence comes from Mycobacterium sp. Marseille-P9652, assembly GCF_902652685.1. Taxonomy (GTDB): domain Bacteria; phylum Actinomycetota; class Actinomycetes; order Mycobacteriales; family Mycobacteriaceae; genus Mycobacterium. The sequence goes on along the minus strand of NZ_CACRUY010000061.1, from coordinate 8,126 downwards.
GGTTCCACAAGATCGCGGCGAACGAGATCACCGACGCCACCGCGTTGACGGCCCCGAACAGCAACGTGTTTCCGGTGCCGTTGGACGGCGTGTTGGGGGTGCCGCCGGCGTTGGCGGTGAAGATGTCGATGTCCTGCTGGATGCGCTGGTCCGGGTTGTCGATCGTGTGGTCGATGAACAGATCGCGGTAGTAGGCCCGGCCGTCGAGCCAGTCGTCGGTCAAGTGCGCGGTCAGCCACATCCGCCACGCGATGATGAAGCGCTGCGTCAGGTAGACGTCGACGGCGAAGCGCAGCACCCACAACGACGCCAGCACGCAGAAGATCCCCAGCGACACCCAGAACCCGTGAATGCCGGAGTTGCGCACCGCGGCGCTGCCCGACGCGGTGCCCTGAAACGCCTTCTGCAGAGCCGTATACAGATCGTTGCCCTGATAGCTGAGCAGGACGCTGAGGCGCACGGACGTCAGGACCGACAGCAGCAGCACGCCGAGCCACACCCAGACCTTCACGCTCGACCGGCCGACGAAGTAGCCGCGAGTGATCCGCCAGAACTGGCGGCCCCACGGGGTCAGGAATTTGAACGCGACAAGCACGAGCAAGAGGCACACCGCGGCGATCACCCAGGCGATGGCCAGCCACCGCAGGGAATCGGGCAGCGCCGCCGACCAGTCGATCGAAGGCTTGAACGGCTTCGGGTCCAACGTCGTTCTCCTCACGCGCAACAAGAATCCATCGGCGAAGCTACCGGACGCAGATGGCTAGGCTGCGATGATGAGCACCGACACCGTCTCCACCGACACCGTGCACGCCGGCCGGCTGATCGCCCGCCGGCTCAAGGCCAGTGGCGTCGACACGCTCTTCACGCTGTCGGGCGGCCACCTGTTCTCGCTGTATGACGGCTGCCGCGACGAGGGCATCCGGCTCGTCGACACCCGGCATGAGCAGACCGCGGCGTTCGCCGCCGAGGGCTGGTCGAAGGTGACGAGGGTGCCGGGCGTGGCCGCGCTCACCGCGGGGCCGGGCGTCACCAACGGGATGAGCGCGATGGCGGCGGCGCAGCAGAACTCCTCGCCACTGGTGGTGCTCGGCGGGCGGGCCCCCGCCGGGCGGTGGGGGATGGGCTCGCTGCAGGAGATCGACCACGTGCCGTTCGTGGCCCCGCTCGCCCGCTTCGCGGCCACCGCGGAGTCGCCCGGCGCCGTGGGGTCCCTGGTCGACCAAGCCCTGCGGGCGGCCGTCGGACCCCGGTCGGGTGTCGCCTTCGTCGACTTCCCCATGGACCACGTCTTCTCGATGGCCGACGACGACGGCGCGCCCGGCGCTCTGGCCGACGTGCCGCCCGGCCCGGTTCCCCAGGACGAGAGCCTGGGCCGCGCGGCCGGCCTGCTGGCCACGGCGCGCCGGCCGGTGATCATGGCGGGCACCAACCTGTGGTGGGGCCACGGCGAGGCGGCCCTGCTGCGCCTGGCCGAGGAGCGGCGGATCCCGGTGCTCATGAACGGGATGGCGCGCGGTGCGGTGCCCGCCGACCACCCGCTGGCATTCTCGCGGGTGCGCGGAAAGGCGTTGGCGGAGGCCGACGTTGCGCTGATCGTCGGCGTGCCGATGGATTTCCGCCTGGGCTTCGGCGGGGTGTTCGGGCCGCAGACCAAGCTGATCGTGGTCGATCGCGCCGAACCGGAGCGCAGGCACCCGCGTCCCGTGGAGGCCGAGCTGTACGGCGACCTGCTGTCGATCCTGGCGGCGCTCGCCGCGGGCGGCGGCACCGACCACGAGGACTGGATCGGCGAGCTGCGGGACGCCGAGACGGCGGCGCGCGGCCGGGAACAGGCCGAGCTCGCCGACGAGCGCGTTCCCCTGCACCCCATGCGGGTGTACGCCGAACTCGCGCCGATGCTGGACCGGGACGCCATCGTCGTCATCGACGCCGGCGATTTCGGCTCCTACGCGGGCCGGGTGATCGACAGCTACCAGCCGGGCTGCTGGCTGGACAGCGGCCCGTTCGGCTGCCTCGGGTCGGGCCCGGGCTACGCGCTGGCCGCCAAGCTGGCCCGGCCGGAGCGCCAGGTGGTGCTGCTGCAGGGCGACGGGGCGTTCGGCTTTTCCGGCATGGAGTGGGACACCTTGGTGCGGCACAACGTCCCCGTCGTCTCGGTGATCGGCAACAACGGCATCTGGGCGCTCGAGAAGCACCCGATGGAGGCGTTGTACGGCTATTCCGTGGTCGCGGAGTTGCGGCCGGGCACCCGCTACGACGAGGTGGTGCGCGCGCTGGGCGGCCACGGCGAGCTGGTGTCCGCGCCGGCCGAGCTCCGCCCCGCCCTGGAGCGCGCCTTCGCCAGCGGCCTGCCCGCCGTCGTCAACGTGCTGACGGACCCGAACGTGGCCTACCCCCGCCGGTCCAACCTCGCGTAAGGGCGTGTCGCGGGCGTCCGCGCCGGTCGGCGGTTCGCGTACCGTTGACCTGTGCCGAAGACCACCCCCGCCCAATCCGGCCGCCTGACCAGCCGCTTCTGGCGGTTGCTGGGCGCCAGCACCGAGAAGAACCGCAACCGCTCGCTGGCCCAGGTGACCGCCTCCGCGGACTACGAGAAGGAAGCCGCCGACCTCAGCGACGAGAAGCTGCTCAAGGCGGCGGGACTGCTCAAGCTCGACGACCTGGCCGAGTCCAGCGACATCCCGCAGTTCCTCGCGATCGCCCGGGAAGCGGCCGAACGGTCAACGGGCCTGCGCCCCTTCGACGTCCAGCTGCTGGGTGCCCTGCGCATGCTGGCCGGCGACGTGATCGAGATGGCCACCGGCGAGGGCAAGACGCTGTCCGGGGCGATCGCGGCGGCCGGCTACGCGCTGGCCGGGCGGCACGTGCACGTGGTGACGATCAACGACTACCTGGCCCGCCGGGACGCCGAGTGGATGGGTCCGCTGCTGGAGGCGATGGGCCTGACGGTCGGCTGGATCACCGCCGAGTCGACCAGCGAGGAGCGTCGCAAGGCCTACGGCTGCGACGTCACCTACGCCTCGGTCAACGAGATCGGCTTCGACGTGCTGCGCGACCAGCTCGTGGTCGACGTCGACGACCTGGTGTCGCCCAACCCCGACGTGGCCCTGATCGACGAGGCCGACTCCGTCCTGGTCGACGAGGCGCTGGTGCCGCTGGTGCTGGCCGGCACGACGCACCGCGAGACGCCGCGCCTCGAGATCGTCGCGCTCGTCGGGCAGCTGGAGCCCGGCACCGACTACGACACCGACTCCGACAGCCGCAACGTCCACCTGACCGACGTCGGCGCCCGCAAGGTCGAGAAGGCGCTCGGCGGCATCGACCTGTACTCCGAGGAGCACGTCGGCACCACGCTGACCGAGGTCAACGTCGCCCTGCACGCCCACGTGCTCCTGCAGCGCGACGTGCACTACATCGTCCGCGACGACGCCGTGCACCTGATCAACTCCGCGCGCGGCCGGATCGCCCAGCTGCAGCGCTGGCCCGACGGCCTCCAGGCCGCCGTCGAGGCCAAGGAGGGCATCGAGACCACCGAAACCGGCGAGGTGCTCGACACGATCACCGTGCAGGCGCTGATCAACCGCTATGCGACCGTGTGCGGGATGACCGGGACCGCGCTGGCGGCCGGCGAGCAGCTGCGTCAGTTCTACCGGCTCGGCGTGTCCCCAATCCCGCCGAACGAGCCCAACATTCGCGAGGACGAGGCCGACCGCGTCTACATCACCGCGGCCGCCAAGAACGACGCGATCGTCGCGCACATCACCGAGGTGAACCAGACCGGGCAGCCCGTGCTGGTCGGCACCCGCGACGTGGCCGAATCCGAGGAGCTGCACGAGCGGCTGCTGCGCCGCGGCGTGCCCGCCGTCGTGCTGAACGCGAAGAACGACGCGGAGGAGGCCGAGGTCATCGCCGAGGCCGGCAAGTTCGGGGTGGTGACCGTGTCGACGCAGATGGCCGGGCGCGGCACCGACATCCGGCTCGGCGGGTCCGACGAGGCCGACCACGACCGGGTGGCCGAGCTCGGCGGCCTGCACGTCGTCGGCACCGGCCGCCACCACACCCAGCGGCTGGACAACCAGCTGCGCGGGCGCGCCGGGCGCCAGGGCGACCCGGGATCGTCGGTGTTCTTCTCCAGCTGGGAGGACGACGTCGTCGCGGCCAACCTCGACCACAACAAGCTCCCGATGCAGACCGACGACGACGGGCGCATCGTCAGCCCCAAGGCGGCCGGGCTGCTCGACCACGCCCAGCGGGTTGCCGAGGGCCGCATGCTCGACGTGCACGCCAACACCTGGCGCTACAACCAGCTGATCGCCCAGCAGCGCGCCATCATCGTCGATCGCCGAAACACATTGCTGCGCACCGATACCGCGCGCGAGGAACTGGCCGACCTGGCGCCCAAGCGATACAAGGAGCTCGCCGAGGACATCCCCGAGGACCGCCTCGAGAAGATCTGCCGGCAGATCATGCTGTTCCACCTGGACCGCGGCTGGGCCGACCACCTGGCGTACCTGGCCGACATCCGCGAGAGCATCCACCTGCGGGCGCTGGGCCGCCAGAACCCGCTCGACGAGTTCCACCGGCTGGCGGTCGACGCGTTCGCGTCCCTGGCGGCCGACGCGATCGAGGCGGCGCAGCAGACGTTCGAGACGGCGAACGTCCTCGAGGAGGAGCAGGGCCTGGACCTGTCGAAGCTGGCCCGGCCGACGTCGACGTGGACCTACATGGTCAACGACAACCCGCTGTCCGACGACACGCTGTCCACGCTCAGCCTGCCCGGGGTGTTCCGCTAGGTGCACTGACCTGAGAGGTCAGGCCCGCGAATCGTGCGTCCGTTTAACGCGCCGCAACATCCCCGCGTTAAGGTCACGGCTCATGGAGCCGGTGCTTCCGCCCGACCGGGTGCTGACGGTGCCCAACGCACTGAGCGTCATCCGCCTGGCGCTCATCCCGGTGTTCGCCTACCTCCTGCTCCGCCTGCACGCCAACGGCTGGGCGGTGGCGATCCTGATGTTCAGCGGCTTCTCGGACTGGGCGGACGGGAAGATCGCCCGGCTGCTCGACGAGTCGTCGCGGCTCGGGGTCCTGCTCGACCCGGCGGTCGACCGCCTCTACATGGTCGCGGTGCCGATCGTGCTGGCGTTCGACGGCATCGTGCCGTGGTGGTTCGTGGCCGCCCTGCTGGCACGCGACGGGCTGCTGGCCGCGACGCTGCCGCTGCTGCGCAGCCGCGGGCTGTCGGCGCTGCCGGTCACCTACGTCGGCAAGGCGGCGACGTTCGCCCTGATGTCCGGCTTTCCGCTGGTGCTGCTCGGCACGGGCGGTGCCACCTGGAGCCGGGTGCTGGGGGCGTGCGGCTGGGGCTTCCTGGGCTGGGGGCTGTACGCCTACCTGTGGTCGTTCGTGCTGTACGTCGTGCAGCTGACGCTGGTCATCCGGCGGGTACCCAAGCTCAACCGTCCCCGTCAACCGGCCGGTGAGCATGGCTGAGCCGGACCGCGCGCTCGGCGGCTACGACCCCAACGCGGGTCACCGCCCCAATGTCGCGCGTCCGCAATTCATCCCGGTGCCCTCGCTGCTGCGGGCGCTGCTCTCGGAGCACCTGGACCCGGGCTACGCCGCGGCCGCCGCGAGGCGCGCCGAGGCCGGGACCGAGGCGGGCGGCCGCGGGCGCGCGTCGCGCTGGATGTGGCAGGCCCTGGCGGCGCTGCTCATCGCCTCGGTGTTCGCCGCCGCGGTGGCGCAGGCGCGATCGGTGGCGCCGGGGGTGCGCGACGCGCAGCAGCTGCTGGTGCGCACCGTGCGGTCCACCGAGGCGACCACGACCGGGCTGGCCCAGCGGCGCGGCGAGCTGTCGACCCGGGTCGACGACGTGCAGCGGCACGCGCTGGCCGAGGACGCCGAGGGGCAGCGGCTGCTGAACCGCCTGGACGCGCTCAGCCTGGCCGCGGCCAGCAGGCCCGTCATCGGCCCCGGCCTAACGGTGACGGTGACGGATCCCGGTGCCGGCCCAAACCTTTCGGACGTGTCCAAGCAGCGGCTCAACGGCAGCCGGCAGATCATCCTGGATCGCGACCTGCAGCTCGTCGTCAATTCGCTGTGGGCCAGCGGCGCCGAGGCCATCTCGGTCGGTGGCGTGCGGATCGGGCCGGACGTGACCATCCGGCAGGCCGGCGGCGCGACCCTGGTGGACAACAACCCCACCGCCAGCCCCTACGCGATCCTGGCGATCGGGCCGCCGCACGCCATGCGAGAAACTTTCGACAACAGCCCGGGGTTGCAGCGACTGCGGCTGCTGGAGGTGTCCTACGGTGTCGGCGTCACGGTGAACGTGGCCGACGGCCTGTCGCTGCCGGCCGGGTCCGTCCGCGAGGTGAAGTTCGCCAAACCGATTGGGCCGCAATGACATACGTGAGAACGGGGGAGCGGGCATGATCGGCATCGCGGCGCTGGCGATCGGCATCGTGCTCGGCCTGATCTTCCACCCGGCCGTTCCCGAGGTCATTCAGCCCTACCTGCCGATCGCCGTGGTGGCCGCCCTCGACGCGGTGTTCGGGGGGCTGCGGGCCTACCTGGAACGCATCTTCGATCCGAAGGTATTCGTGGTGTCGTTCGTCTTCAACGTCTGCGTGGCCGCCCTCATCGTGTACGTCGGCGACCAATTGGGCGTGGGGACCCAGTTGTCCACCGCCATCATCGTGGTGCTGGGCATCCGCATCTTCGGCAACGCCGCCGCGCTGCGGCGCCGGCTTTTCGGGGCGTGACGGCGATGAGGTCGGCATGAGCGAGGACTCCCCGGACCGCCCCGGCGGCGAAAACCCCGGTGCGCCAACCCCGGACGGCCCACCCGTCGCCGAGGGCAAGGGTGCCGCGGACGCGCCGCGGGGCCGCCACGAGTTGCCCGCCGCCGCCCGGACCGCCCGCCGGGCGCGGCTGCCGCAGGTCGGTCGCTCCCGGCTGGCGTTCGGGGCGCTGGCCGTCCTGCTGTGCCTCGTGCTCGGCGTCGCGATCGTCACCCAGGTCCGCCAGACGAAATCCGGCGACTCCCTCGACACGGCGCGCCCCGCCGACCTGCTGGTGCTGCTCGACTCGCTGCGCCAGCGCGAAGCGACGCTCAACACCGAGGTGACCGAACTGCAGAACACCCTGAACTCGTTGCAGGCGTCCGGCAACACCGACCAGGCCGCCATCCAGAGCGCGCAGGCCCGGCTCGCCGCCCTGTCGATCCTGGTCGGGACCGTCGGCGCCACCGGGCCGGGCGTCACCGTCACCATCGAGGACCCGGGCCCCGGCGTCTCGCCCGAGGCGTTGCTCGACGTGGTCAACGAGCTGCGCGCCGCCGGAGCGGAGGCCATCGAGGTCAACGACGCACACCAGTCGGTCCGGGTGGGCGTCGACACCTGGGTGGTCGGAACGCCCGGCTCGCTGATGGTCGACAACAAGACGCTGTCGCCGCCGTATTCGGTTCTGGCGATTGGCGATCCGCCCACCCTGGCCGCGGCCATGAACATTCCCGGCGGCGCGGAGGACAGCGTCAAGCGGGTGGGCGCGCGGATGACCGTCCAACAGGCGAACCGGGTGGACGTGACCACCTTGCGGCAACCAAAACCGCACCAATACGCTCAGCCGGTCAAGTGAGCACCGACAAGAACAGGATGACTTGTGAGCGATATCCCGTCCGACCTGTACTACACCGCCGAACACGAGTGGGTGAGCCGAAGCGGTGACCGCGTAGCGCGGGTGGGCATCACCGACTTCGCACAGTCGGCGCTGGGGGATGTCGTCTACGTCCAGCTCCCGGAGGTCGGCACCGCGCTGACCGCCGGCGAATCCTTCGGCGAGGTGGAGTCGACCAAGTCGGTGTCGGACCTCTTCGCGCCCGTCTCGGGCACCGTGACCGCCGTCAACGGCGAGCTCGAAGGCAGCCCGCAGCTGGTCAATTCGGATCCCTACGGGGCCGGCTGGCTGGTCGGCGTCGAGGTGTCCGACGCGGCGGACCTCGAGTCGGCCATCTCGGGGCTGCTCGACCCGGAGGCCTACCGCGGAACGCTGACCGAATGACGATTGCTAATGTGCCTGCCAGCCCCGCAAAGCTCGCGCGGGGGAGGGTCGCACGGGGGAGGGGG
>NZ_CACRUY010000060.1 GCF_902652685.1 Mycobacterium sp. Marseille-P9652 | reverse complement strand
AGCGGATCACATCCGACATCGGCACCAGGCTGCCCCCGCCGGTCAGGGCTTTGCCGGTGGCGGCCTCCAGCTCCTGCAGGGTGGTGGTGACCACGATCGTGACCGGAAGGCCGTTGTGTTGGCCCAGGGCGCCCGAGGCGAGCAGGCCGCGCAGCCCGGCCAACAAGCCGTCGTGGTTGCGCTGCGCCGCCGAGCGGGTGTCGCGGCGCACCGCGTCCTCGTCGGGCGCGTCGTCGACCAGCGGCGCCTCGTCCTCAGGATTGCACGCGCCGGGGGCGGCCAGCTTGGCCAGCAGGGCTTCGATCGCGGCCCGCAACTCCGGGGTGATCAGTCCGCTCAGTCGTGACATGCCCTGGCTGTCTTGGGGGCTGAGGGTGATGCCGCGTTTGCGGGCGCGTTCGGCGTCGGTGTAGTCGCCGTCGGGGTGTAGCCAGTCCAGGATGCGGTGGGCGTACTTGGCCAACTCGTCGGGGCGATACCCGGTGGCTTTGGCGGCCAGGTCGGCGTCGGCGGCCTCGCGGGTCCACGCGTCGACCTCGGCGGGCAGGTGGGCGAAGAACCCGCGGATGACCTTGAGGTGCCCGTCGCCGATCAGGCCCTCGCGCTGGGCGGCGGCGGTCGCCGGCAGCGGCGGGGGCAGCGGTTGCCCGGTCAACGCGCGCCCTGGTCCGAGGTCGTCGGCCTCGCCGATGCGCCGCCCGGCTTCGGCCTTGGTGATCCGCAGCCGATCCGCCAGCGCTGAGCACAGGGTGCCGCCGAGCTCCGCGTCGCTGGATTGGGCGGCCAGCTGGTTGATCAGGGCGTGCTGCGGTGAGCGCAGCCGCCGGGTCTCGCGCTCGAGTCGCTCGAGGTAGACCAGGCGTTCGGGGCAGGTCAGCGCGTCGTAGGAATGGCCGAGGATGCGCGAGACCACCTCGCCCAAGGCGGCGTAGTCCGCCTCGATCACATCCCGGTCACTCGAACTCATGTTCGAAACACTACGACCGGCCGCCGACAAAAAACCGCGGCCAGGTGACGTATGAGACAGATGTGACGGAAGTTTTTTCGGCCCGCCTACTTCTGCTCGTAGGTCGCGTGGATGACGGCCCGCGCGATCGCGTGCTGGAACAGGTTGAAGCCGAGGAAAGCGGGACTGGCGTCCTCGGGCAACTCGAGCTTGTCGACGTCCACGGCGTGCACGGCGATGTAGTAACGGTGCGGGCCGTGACCGCCAGGCGGGGCTGCACCGATGTAGCGGCGCATGCCGGCGTCGTTGACGAGCGTCAGGGCGTCACCGGGCAGGTTGCTCCCGTCCCCCGCGCCTGCGGGCAGCTCGGTGACGTCGGCCGGCAGGTTGGCGACCGCCCAGTGCCAGAACCCGGACCCCGTCGGCGCGTCGGGGTCGTACACCGTCACCGCGAAACTGCGTGTCTCCGAGGGGAATCCGGACCAGCTCAACTGCGGGCTCACGTCTTCCCCGCCCGCGCCCATGATCCCGCTGACTTGAGCGTTGTCCAGCGCCTGGCCATCGGTGATCGACTCCGAGGTCAGCGTGAACGACGGCAGTTTCGGCAGCGAGGCGTACGGGTCGGGCGCGGTGCTCATGGGCAGTCCTCTCGTCGTTGATTTCGCTAGCAGTGTGTCAGGAATTGAGCCAGCACTTCCGTGCCGAACCTCAGCGCGTCGATGGGTACCCGCTCGTCGACCCCGTGGAACAACGCGGTGAAGTCGAGGTCGGGGGGCAGGCGCAGCGGGCTGAACCCGAAACAGCGAATCCCCAAGCGCGCGAACGCTTTCGCGTCCGTACCACCGGACAGCATGTAGGGCACCGTCCGGGCCTCCGGGTCGAAGGCCAGCACCGCCGCGTTCATGGCGTCGACCAGATCCCCGTCGAAGCTGGTCTCATACGACGAGAAGTCGCGCAGCCACTCGCGCGTCACGTCCGGGCCGATCAACTCGTCGACCTCGGCCTCGAACGCCGCCTTGCGGCCCGGCAGGATGCGGCAGTCGACGACGGCCTCCGCCGTCGCCGGGACGACGTTCGCCTTGTACCCGGCCTTGAGCATGGTGGGGTTGGCCGTGTCGCGCAGCACGGCGTTCAGCATGCGGGCCATCGGCCCGAGCTTTTCGATCGCGCCCTCGAGGTCGGCCGGCTCGAAGCTGAGGCCGGTCTCTTCGCTGACCGCGGCCAGAAACTGCGCGACCGTGTCGGTCAGGACGAGCGGAAATCGGTGCCGACCGAGCCGGGCGACCGCCTCGGCGACGGCGGTGACCGCGTTCTGGTCGTGCACCATCGAACCGTGGCCGGCCGGCCCCCGAGCCGACAGCCGCATCCACGACAGCCCCTTCTCGGCGGTCTCGATCAGATAGAGGCGGCGTTCGCTGCCGTCGGGGCGCGGCACCGTCAGCGAGAAGCCGCCCACTTCGCCGATCGCCTCGGTGACGCCGTCGAACAGCTCGGGCCGGTTGTCGACGAGCCACTGCGCCCCGTACGTCCCGCCGTGCTCCTCGTCGGCGAGGAAGGCGAACACCAGGTCGCGCGGCGGCACGATGCCGGCGCTCTTCAGCCGCCGCGCGATCACGATCATCATGCCGACCATGTCCTTCATGTCGACCGCGCCGCGGCCCCACACGAAGCCGTCCTCCACCGCGCCGGAAAACGGATGGACGCTCCAATCGGCCGGCTCGGCAGGCACCACGTCGAGATGGCCGTGGATCAGCAACGCCCCCCGCGAGCTGTCCGCTCCGGGCAGGCGGGCGAAGAGGTTGCCGCGGCCCGGCGCGCCGGATTCGACATACTGCGTCTCGTAGCCCACCTCCGCGAGCTGCTCGCCGACCCAGCGCGCGCACTCCGCCTCGCCGCGCGTGGTTTCGGCTTCGCCGGTGTTGGTGGTGTCGAACCGGATCAGCCTGCTGACGACATCGACCACGTCGTCGCTCGGGTTGACAGGAGCCTCGGCCGCCCCGCTCGGAAAGGTCACAACCCCCTTTCCTACCATCGACGACGCCGCTCGGCTCGTGGGCGGACCGGCCCGGCTGGGTTGGGTTCGCGCGGGCCGATCCGATAGCCTTAGCTGCCAACTTCGGTTGGTCTTGTCCGAGTGGCGGAATGGCAGACGCGCTAGCTTGAGGTGCTAGTGCCCTACTAATGGGCGTGGGGGTTCAAGTCCCCCCTCGGACACTTTTTGCGATGCGGCTCCCGACTGCGACGAGCGCGGCGGTGCCTCCCGGGAAATGCCGAGGACTTGCGCGGTGTTGAGAATGCCGTGCGCCAGGAAAATCCCCATGAGTAAGCACTACGGGACGATCGCATTCACCGACGACGTCCGGGCGGTCCAGCGTGACCACGGCAGTGAGGCCTTCTACGACCGGAAGCGGATCGCCGGAAAGGCGTCGCCCGGCCCGGACCCGCTGACCACGACGGAGCGCGACTACCTCGCCGAACGTGACCACTTCTACCTGGCGACCGTCGGCGAGACGGGATGGCCGTACGTCCAGTTCCGCGGCGGCCCCCCTGGCTTCCTCAAGGTTCTCGACGACCACACCATCGGTTGGGCCGACTTCCGCGGCAATTTGCAATACATCAGCACCGGCAACCTCGCCGGCCAGGACCGCGTCGCGATCATCGCCGTCGACTACGCAGGGCGGCGCCGGCTCAAGATCTTCGGCCACGCGCGCGTCGTCACCGCCGAGGAGGATCCCCGACTGGCATCCTCGCTGGCGGACCCCGCGTACGACGCCACGGTGGAACGCGCCGTCGTCGTCGACGTCGAGGCTTTCGACTGGAACTGCCCGCAGCACATCACGCCCCGATACACGGCCGCCGAGCTCGAATCGGCGGTGGCGCCGCTGCGTGATCGACTGGCGGCCCTGGAAGCCGAAAACGCGTTGCTACGCAAGGAGATTCGCGCGTCGCGGTGAGCGCGGGCGCGTGCTCCTACAGGCCTATCTCGCTCCCTAAGCTGACAACCGGCGAAATCAGGTCAACGATCTTGTGCATGGCCACATTGGTGTCGGTAAACGTCGGCATGCCGAAGAACGTCGCGTGGAACGGGCGCACGGTCTACACCGGCATCTGGAAGGCTCCTGTGCCAGGGCCGCGGATGGTGTGCAGGCTCAACATCGACGGTGACGGCCAGGGTGACCTGGCCGGCCACGGCGGGGAAAACCGCGCGGTACTCGTCTATCAGACGGACTCCTACCGGCACTGGGCCGAAGAACTCGGCCGCGACGACCTGACACCGGGCGCCCTCGGCGAGAACTTCACGGTCGACGGACTCCCCGACGACGAGGTGTGCATCGGGGACCGCTACCGGATCGGCGATCTGGTCGTCGAGGTCACTCAGCCGCGGGTCACCTGCTACCGCGTCGGGCTGCGGATCGGTGAGCCGCGGATGCCCGCGCTGCTCGTCTCGCACCGACGGCCGGGCTTCTACTGCCGCGTCCTCAACGAGGGCGAGGTGGAGGCCGGGCAGGGCATCGAAAAGATCGCCGACGGGCCGGAATCCGTGACCGTGGCGGAGATCGACGCGCTGCTCTACCTGCCCGGTCATCCCCGCGACGCGCTGGAGCGCGCCGCGCGCATCCCCGCGCTGAGCCCGGGCTGGAAGACGTCCCTGCAGAGCCTGCTCGAGCAGGGCCCAGACGCCACAACGGGAAACAGCGGCCTGACGGGAACGAACGCACCACCCCCCGCCTGGCCCGGCTTCCGTCCGCTGCGAGTGACCAACGCCCACAACGAAAGTCGCGACGTTCGCTCGCTGGTGCTGTCGGACCCCGCGGGCGGCATCCTGCCGTCCTGGCGTGCCGGCCAGTCCATCACACTGCGCGTCCCCGCCGGGCCGGGCGGCGGCGCGCTGATTCGCAATTACTCGCTGTCCAACGAACCCGGCTCCGGCGCCTACCGGATCAGCGTGAAGCGGGAACAACGCGGCACGGTCAGCGCGTACATGCACGACCGCGCCGCGGTCGGCGACGCGGTCGACGTCGCCGCGCCTCGGGGTTCCTTCTTCCTCGACGACGGGCAGGGCCCGGTCATCCTGATTTCCGCGGGCGTGGGCGTCACGCCCGTGCTCTCGATGCTGCACCTGTTGGCCGCGTCAAACTCGCAACGGCGGCTGTGGTGGCTGCACGGCGCGCGGGACGGCACCGAACACGCCTTCGCCGTCGAAGCGAAAACCCTGCTGAACCGATTGCCGTACAAGCAATCTCACGTCCTCTACAGCAGACCCGCGACCGCGGACCGCGCCGGCGTCGACTACGACGAGCGGGGCCGGCTCGGGGCCGAGGTCCTGTCGCGGCTCGGTCTCCCGGCGGACGCCGAAGCCTACGTCTGCGGCCCGGAATCGTTCATGGACGACATCGGCGAGGCGCTCGCCGCGCTGGGCATCGGCCGCGTCCACGCGGAACGGTTCGGCGCCCACGCCGGCCTCACGCCCGGCATCGCGGCCGAAGCGAAGCCCCCGCACGCACCCGAAGGCCCGCCGGGCCCCGGCCCAGGCATCCAATTCACGCGCAGCGCCCTGTCCGCGCCGTGGTCCCCCGCCTACGGCAGCCTTCTCGAGTTCGCCGAGGCGTGCGACGTGCCGACGCGCTGGTCGTGCCGCACCGGCGTCTGCCACAATTGCGAGACTGCGCTACTTTTCGGGCGAGTGCGCTACGACGTCGAACCCCTCGAACCCCCCGCACAGGGCAACGTCCTTCTCTGCGTTTCGGCTCCCGCCGACGACCGCGAGGACGTGATCCTCGATCTGTGAGGCGCGCGCACGGCGGTTTCGTTTGCCGTATGCGTAGACTCGAGAAATCAGGTGGGGAAATCCATAAAACGACCATTGACAGGTCAACTGCATGCACGATGGCGCGCCCGTAGGCGTCGAATCCGAGCTCGACGCTCTGTGGGCTGCCGTCCCGTGCCCGACGCTGGTGGTCGACCGCGCCGGCGTCGTGCTGACACTGAGCGCCTCGGCGCGGTCGGTGCTTCCCGACGCCGCGCTGGGCATCCGGCTCGAGGACGCGGCCGACTGGCTGCGGACGGCCCACGATCGCCTGGTAGAGGCGCCGGTGGACCCTGCGATAGCCAACGTATCGCTGGCGACCGGAAGCCTGGGCGGACGCAAGTTCGACGCGCACGCGGCGGTGCTCCCCAGCGGTGAAGTGGTCTGGTCCCTCGTCGAGGACACCGGGCAGCTCCTGCGGGACGCGCAGCGCGCGCTGGCCCGGGAACAGGAGCGCACGGCGATCCTGCTCGAGGCGTCCTCGATTCTCACGGCGTCGCTGAACGTCGACCGCTGCCGGGAGGCGACGGTCCAGATGGCGGCGCGGCATCTGGCCGACGCGGCGGTCATGGTCGCCCCCGCGGGCAGGGGCCGGCGGCTGCCGGTCTTCTCCGGCGACGGGGCCGGCGCCGTGGAGCAGTACAGCGTGGACGCCGATCCCGCGTCGGTGGCGGGATTGAGCGAGGCGCTGCACGGCTTCCCCCCGGTGTCGTCGGGCTGGATCGACCCCGTAGCGCTGCCGGAATGGCTTGTGCCGCAATCATTTCCGGGAGCGGTCGGCTCGGTGATGATCATTCCGCTGCCCGGACACGGCGTGTCCGCGGGGGCCCTGGTGCTGCTGCGGCGCGACAACCGGCCGGTGTTCAGCGACGACGAGGAGCTGTTTGCCCGGTTGTTCGCGGCCCGGGCCGGCGCCGCGTCGTCGACCGCCCGGCTGTACGCGGAGCAGGCCGCGATCACCCGCACACTGATGCGTGACCTGCTGCCCCCGCCGTTGCACGGCCTGCACGGCATCGAATTCGCCGGCGGCTACCGGGCCTCCGAGGACTACGAGGTGGTCGGCGGCGACTTCTACGACTTCCATCCCGCGGCGACGCCCGAGGACGAGACGCTGGTGGTGCTCGGCGACGTGTGCGGCAAGGGGCTCGAGGCCGCCGTCATGACCGGCAAGATCCGCAACACGCTGCAGGCGCTCACCCCTCTGGCGCAGGACCACGAGGGCGTGCTCACCCTGCTGAACCGCGCGATGCTGTCCGCCGATCACACGCGGTTCGCCACGCTGGTGCTGGCGTCGGTCGCCTACCGGGACGGCGAGGTCGTCCTGCGGCTGACCAGCGCGGGACACCCCGCGCCGCTGATCCTCCGCGACGACGGTCGGGTCGAGGAGGCCGACACGCGCGGAACCCTCGTCGGCGCGCTGCCGCGGATCAAGGTGCAGACCTTCGAGACGTCGCTGGCCCCGGGCGAGACGTGCGTGCTCTACACCGACGGGGTGACCGAGGCCCGGGGCGGACCGCTGGGCGACGACTTCTTCGGCGACGAGCGGTTGGCAGCCGCGTTGACGGAGTGTGCCGGGATGCCCGCCGAGGCGGTGGTCGAACGCGTCCTGATGCTCACGGCGCAGTGGGTGGGTCAGCGCACCCACGACGACATCGCCGTGGTCGCCATCACCGCCCCGCGCCGCACCCACCTCAGCGCCGTCGACGGCCACACCCGCGGGCGGTACATCGCTTGAGCACCAACGACATTCGGGCGGACGACACTATCACCGACGCCACCCCCGACACGGTCCGTGAGCGGCTGTGGGGCGCCCTCACCGACCGCGACGAGTACGCGGCCGCGGCCACCGTCTTCGCCGCGGTGGACATGGGCATGTCGGCCGAGGACGTCCTGCTGGACGTGATCGCGCCCGTCCAGCGCAGGGTGGGCAGCGAGTGGGCCGCCAACCGCATCAGCGTCGCGCAGGAACACGCCGCGACCGCCATCAACGATCGGGTCATCGCCGCGCTCGCCCACCACGCCGGCCGCGGCTCGGAACCCCCGGCCGGCCGGGTGACGGTGGCCTGCGTCGACGGCGAATGGCACGCGCTGCCCGCCCGGCTGCTCTCCGAGGTGTTGCGGCTGCGCGGCTGGCAGGTCGACTTCCTCGGCGCCCAGGTCCCCACCCCGCACCTGGTCGCGCACCTGCACGAGCACGGCCCCGACGTCGTCGCCCTGTCCTGTTCCATCCCGAGCCGGCTGCCGGTGGCCCACAACGCCATCGCCGCCTGCCAGGCCGCGGGCTTCCCGGTGCTGGCGGGCGGCGCCGCCTTCGGTGTCGACGGGCGCTACGCCGTCCAGCTCGGCGCCGACGCGTGGGCGCCCGACGCCCGCGCCGCCGCCACGCGGATGGCGCTCGGCTTTCCCGGCGTCCACCGGGCCCTGAACCGCCAGCCCGTCGACGACCTGCCACACCTCGCCGACCAGGAGTACACCCTGGTGAGCCGCGCCGCGGGGCGATTGGTGAGGACGACCATCACGGCTCTCGAGGACCGCTTTCCGGCGATGCGCGGCTACACCGCGGCGCAGCGTCAGCACACCGCCGAGGACATCGCGCACATCGTCGACTTCCTCGCCATCGGCCTCTACACCGACGACGACGCCCTGTTCACCGATTTCATCGGATGGACGGCCGACATCCTGACGGCCCGCGGCGTCCCGGCCGCCTCCCTGCGCCCCGCGCTGGAACTCCTGGAATTGGAGCTCAAGGACTTCCCGCGAGCCGGCCGCCTGCTGAAGGCGGCACACCACTGCCTCAACCAAACCCTCCCCGTCAATGCGAGCCTGGGAGCACCCGAATGAACGTGCAACTCACCGCCACCACGTCGAGCCGCTCGGCCTGCCTGCGCGTGACCGGTCCCCTCGACTACGAGACCACCACCGCCTTCATGGAGGCCGTCGACCGGCTGCTCAACGCCGATCCCGGCCCGGCGCATCTGCACCTGGACCTCGCCGGGCTGACCTTCTGCGACTCCGCCGGCCTGTCCGGACTCCTGCTCGCCCACCGCCACGCGCAGCGGGCCGGCGCGCACCTGCACCTCGACCACCGGCCCGAGTTTCTCGACCGCATCCTCGACGTCACCGGCACCTTCGACCACCTCGTCGCGCCTTCCGCCCTCGGCGAGCAGGGCGAGACCGGCGTCCGCTGACCCAGTCCGCCTAAACCGCGCGCGCATCCCGGCGGCCTTGCGGCCGGCGGTAGCCTGAAACGCGATCGATGAACCCACCCAGCGGCTTTCTCCGGCGCACGGCGACGCGTCCGTTCCGCGACCGTCGTGAGGCCGGCCGCGTCCTGGCCGGGGAACTGAGCCCCTACCGCGACCGGGCCGACACGCTGGTGCTCGGGCTGGCGCGCGGCGGCGTCCCCGTCGCCTGGGAGGTCGCCGCGGCGCTGCGCGCCCCGCTCGACGTGTTCCTGGTGCGCAAGCTCGGGGTGCCGCGCTGGTCGGAACTCGCGATGGGCGCGCTGGCCAGCGGCGGCGGCGTGGTGATGAACGACGACGTGATCGCCGGCGTCCGGGTCACCGACGACCAGATCGCCGAGGTAATTCAAAGGGAGCGAACGGAATTGGGCCGCCGTGAGCGCGCATACCGCGGCGACCGCCCGAGCCCCGACCTGCGCGGCAAGACGGTGATCCTCGTCGACGACGGGATCGCCACCGGCGCGAGCATGCTGGCCGCCGTGCGGGCGGTGCGGGCCGCCGGCCCGGCGGCGATCGTGGTGGCCGTGCCCGTCGGACCGCCGTCGACCTGCCGCGAACTCGCGCGCGAGGCCGACGAGGTGGTGTGCGCGACCATGCCCCGCGAGTTCGACGCCGTCGGCCAGCTCTACGCCGACTTCGGGCAGGTCAGCGACGACGAGGTCCGCGACCTGCTGAACACGCCGACGCGCTGAAGAGAGGGCTACTTGGCCGGCTCGTCGCCGTGGGTGTCGGCGACCGCCGTCGGCTCCTCGCCGGCGGGGGGCGCCTCCTCCGACGCTTCGCCCTCGGTTTCCTCGGGGTAGTCGTAGGCCACCTGGTCGTCTTCGTGGCCCTCGTCGTGCGCCTCGGCCTCGTCGTGCGGTTCGTCGCCCGCGTCGCGCCGCTGGCGTTCCCGCACCGCGTCGATGATCAGCAGGATCACGCCCAGGACGCTGGCCCCGATGCACACCCACGCCACCAGCTCGTTGCTGGTCACGACCGCGAACACCAGCGCGACGAGCCCGATGAGGGCGAGGACGAGCGCAATGATCAGCATCGGCGACCTTCCAGGCGCGCAGAGGCGGCGTGCCGGCCTGGCAGCGGCCGGACACGCTTCCGCAGGCTAGTTGTTACCCCTATTGAACTGGTCGAACCCACCGGCGTCGGCACTGGAGTCGACCGGTGCCGCCGATCCGCGCTGGCCCAACTCCTCGAGCTGGGATTCGAGGTAGGTCTTGAGCCGGGTGCGGTATTCGCGCTCGAAGGTCCGCAGCTGCTCGAGGCGGCCCTCCAGCACGGTGCGCTGCTGGTTGATGGTTCCCATGATCTCGGAGTGCTTGCGTTCGGCGTCGGCCTGCAGGGCGTCGGCCTTCTCCTGCGCCTGGCGCAGCTGGGTCTCGGAGCGGGTCTGGGCGTCGGCCAGCATCGCGTCGGCGCGCTGCCGCGCGTCGGCCACCGTGGTCTCGGCGGTGTGCCGGGCCTCGCTGAGGATCTGGTCGGCGTTGGCGCGGGCGTCGGCCAGCATCTTCTCCGACTCCGCCTTGGCGGAGCTGGTGAGCCGGTCGGCGGTGTCCTGCGCCAGGGTCAGGACGCGCGCGGCCTTCATGGCCTGTTCCTCGTTGTTGGCCGCCGCGGCCGGCGCGGCCGCCTGCACCGGGGCCGGCGTCGGGGCGGGGGGCGCCTTGACCGGCTCGGGCTCGGCGACGGGGATCGCCTGCGTGGGCTGCGCCGCGACGGACGCGCCGCCGCCGCCACCGGAGGCCAGTTCCTGGTCGAGCTCCTCGATCCGCTGACGCAGGTCGGCGTTCTCCTCGATGAGCCGCGTCAGCTCGGCCTCCACCAAGTCGAGGAAGGCGTCGACCTCGTCTTCGTTGTAGCCCCGCTTGCCGATGGGTGGCTTACTGAACGCCACATTGTGGACGTCGGCTGGTGTAAGCGGCATTGTTTCGTCCCCTCAAGTTCCTTCTCGAACGTTCTGGAAAGTGTAGAACGCAGTGCTAGCCGTCGTGCAACTGCCGTCCATCCTGTCACACCAGCCGCGAACGTTGCTGAATCGGTCAATTTTTAAGAACGGATTTCAAACACTAAGGGCAATAAAATCCCATTCCTCAGACTTTTTAAATCGCGGCTCCCGAACCGAAGCCCAAACGTGGCCAAACCGTCTCCGGGCGTTCCGGCCTCGCCACTGAACCCCATTCACGCCCGATTCGCCCAGGGTCAGGCAGCCGCCCCGAAGGCCAATTGCATGCCGATGAACGCCACCAGCAACAGCACCATGATGGACAGGTCGAAGCGGACGGCCCCGATGGTGAGTTGCGGGATCAACCTGCGCAGCAGCTTCACGGGCGGGTCCGTGATCGACATGATGATCTCCAGGACCACCACGGTGATTCCGGTGGGGCGCCAGTCACGGCTGAACGAGCGGATGAACTCGACAACGACCCGGGCGATGAGCAGCAGCCAGAAGATGAACAGCGCAAACCCGAGAATCTGAAAGAACAGCACCAACTGCGAGCCCGACCTTACTCAATGAGACGGCAAACGCCGCGCACTGGCGCGGCAATCGCCAGCGTACCGACTAGGTAGCCGGACACACATCTCGTGTGAGCAGCATCAACCGCCGGGGCGGGCGCCGGACCCGGTGATCCGGCGCCCGGGAGCGCTATTGGTAAGCGTAGAAGCCGGTCTCGGCGATGCGGCGCCGCTCCTCGGGGGAGACGTCCACGTCGGCCGGCGACAGCAGGAACACCTTGGTCGCCACCTTGTCGAACGAGCCGCGCAGCGCGAACGCCAGGCCCGCCGCGAAGTCGACCAGCCGCTTGGCGTCGGCGTTGTCCATCGCGACCAAGTCCATGATGACCGGTGTGCCGTCGCGGAAGCGCTCGCCGATCGTGCGCGCCTCGCTGTAGTCCTTGGGGCGCAGCGTCGTGATCTTCGACAGCGGGTGGCCCTCTTCGAACATCATCGCCATCCGGCGCGGGTCCATCGCCAGCGCACCGCGGGTGGAGTTGCGCAACCACGAGCCCAGGCGCGGCCTCGGCATCTCGGGCCGGTCGAACTCGCGGGGGTGGACCGGCCCGTAGCGGGGGTCGTCCGCGTAGCCGCCGCGGTAGCCACCGGTCGGCGGGTAGTCGGGGTCGCGCTCGTCGTAGTCGCGTCCCTCGTAGCGGCCATCCATGCGGCCGTACCCGTCATCGAAGCGGGGGCGGGGGAAGCCGCGGGACGGGGCGCGGTCGTCGTAGTACTCGTCGTCGTAGTCGTCCATCGGAGCCATACCGAAGTACGCCTTGACTTTGTGCAGTGTGCTCATTGCGTTGACCCTTCTAGCCCCTGGCGTGTGTTGTCAGTGATGAAGATGTGACTACAGTGACTCAATACGGTGACGGTAGCGGCCGTGGACCCAATAGCGCGGTACCGACACGCACACACGTCGAACCGTGTTTGACCGCAATTTCGAAGTCATTGGTCATTCCGGCGGACAGGCCGACGGCGTCCGGGTGCGATTCGAGGACGCGCCGATGCTCCGCGCGCAGCCGACCGAAGGCCTCGTCGGGATCGGCGCCGAGCGGTGGGATGCCCATCAGCCCGACCAGCTCGAGGTTCTTGGCGCCCGCCACCTGATCGCACACCTGGTCGACCGCCTTGGGCGCCGAGACGTCGACGCCCCCGCGCGCCGCGTCGCCGTCGAGGCTGACCTGAACGTAGACGCGCAGCGGCTCGGCGCGCCGGCCCTCGGCGAGCGCCGCGGCCACCCCCCTCTCCAGCGCGGTCACCAGCGCGACGCCGTCGACGGAGTGGACGGTGTGCGCCCACCGTGCGACCGACCGAGCCTTGTTGCGCTGAATGTGGCCGACCATGTGCCAGCGCATGCCGCGAAAGTCGCCCTGCGGCGCCTTCCCGGGGGACTTCGAAGACGCACCCGCCAGCCGGGCGAGTTCGGCGACCTTCGCCGACGCTTCCTGGTCGCGCGATTCGCCGACGGCCCGGCAACCCAATCGGGACAAAATCATCACATCGGTTGCTGGAAAGAATTTGGTAATGGGCAGAAGTTCAATTTCGCCGACATTGCGGCCCGCCGCTTCGGCGGCCGCCGCCAGTCGTGATCGCACGGCCGCCAGCGTGCGGGTCAATTCCGCTTCGCGGTCTCCCTGGCTCCCCGGATTTCCCTGGGCCTCCACCCCTGTGGCCACGCGGTCACTCCATCCACACCAGGGACGCCAGCCGCCCGGTCGGCGCGTCGCGGCGATGGCTGAACAACGTCGGGTCGTCGACCGTGCAGCGCGGGTCGGCGTCGATCGACGTGACGCCCAAACCCTTGAGCTGGCAAGCGATCCCGGCCCGGAGGTCGAGCCCCGGGGTGCCGGCCGCCGTGGTGGTGCGGCTGCCCGGCAGCGCCGCCTCGACCTCGTCGGCCATGTCCGCGGGCACCTCGTAGTTGCGGCCGCTGACCGCCGGACCCAGCAGCGCGGAGATGTCGGCGGCCTGCGCACCCAGCCCCAGCATCGCCTCGACCGCCCGCGCCACCACTCCCTTCTGAGCACCGACCCGGCCGGCGTGCACGGCGGCGACCACCCCGGCGCGGGCGTCGGCCAGCAGCACCGGCACACAGTCGGCGCTCACCACCGCCAGCGCCAGCCGCGGCGTGGCGGTCACTAGCGCGTCGGCCTCCTCGACGGCCGACTCACGCGGTCCGTCGACCACCTCGACGCGGTCGCCGTGGACCTGGTTCATCCACACCACACGGTCGGCGCCCCGCTTGTCACCCAGGCCGATCGCGGCCGCCAGGCGGGCGCGGTTGGCGGCGACGGCGCGCGGGTCGTCGCCGACGTGGTCGCCCAAATTGAAGCTGTGAAACGGCGGCCTCGACACACCGCCCGCGCGGGTGGTGGTCACGCGCCGGATGCGAACGCTCACGTCACCAGTATCGAGAAAAGTTTGTCGGCCAGGCCGCCCCGACGGGCGTCGGGGTCCGGTTGTCACCGACATGTGACTCAGCGGCGCATGAACGGTGGCACATCGACCTCGTCGTCGTCCCCGCCGATATTCAGGGTGGCGCCGTTGGTGTGCACCGGGACGCTGACGGCGTCGACGGGCTCGAACAACGTCGAGGTGAGCTTGCCGGCCCGGGCCGACTCGATGCGGTGCGCGCCGCCCGTGCCTGCTTCAGTCGCGTCGCCCAC
This sequence comes from Mycobacterium sp. Marseille-P9652, assembly GCF_902652685.1. Lineage (GTDB taxonomy): Bacteria > Actinomycetota > Actinomycetes > Mycobacteriales > Mycobacteriaceae > Mycobacterium. Next base: position 14,743 of record NZ_CACRUY010000060.1, on the reverse strand, counting down.
GACGGGCTTGCGGCCCGGCCCGGCGGCGTCGAAGCCCGCCGCGATGACCGTGACGCGCACCTCGTCGCCCAGGGAATCGTCGATGACGGTGCCGAAGATGATGTTGGCGTCCGCGTGCGCGGCGTCCTGGACCAGCGACGCCGCCTCGTTGATCTCGAACAGGCCCAGGTCGCTGCCGCCGGCGATGGACATCAGCACACCCCGCGCGCCCTCCATCGAGGCCTCCAGCAGCGGCGAGTTGATCGCGATCTCCGCGGCCTTGAGCGAGCGGCCCTCCCCGCGCGCCGACCCGATGCCCATCAGCGCCGTTCCCGCGCCGGACATGATGCCCTTGACGTCGGCGAAGTCGACGTTGATCAGGCCCGGCGTGGTGATCAGGTCGGTGATGCCCTGCACGCCGTTGAGCAGCACCTCGTCGGCGCTGCGGAACGCGTCCATCAGCGACACCGCGGCGTCGCCCATCTGCAGCAGCCGGTCGTTGGGGATCACGATCAGGGTGTCGCAGCTTTCCCGCAGCGCGGAGATGCCGTTCTCGGCCTGGTTACCGCGGCGCTTGCCCTCGAAGGAGAACGGACGGGTGACCACGCCGACGGTCAGCGCGCCCAGCTTGCGGGCGATGCTGGCGACGACGGGCGCGCCGCCGGTGCCGGTGCCGCCGCCCTCGCCGGCGGTGACGAACACCATGTCCGCCCCGCGCAGCAGCTCCTCGATCTCGTCCTTGGCGTCCTCGGCGGCCTTGCGTCCGACCTCCGGGTCCGCGCCGGCGCCCAGCCCGCGGGTGGAGTCGCGCCCGACGTCGAGCTTGACGTCGGCGTCGCTCATCAACAGCGCCTGCGCGTCGGTGTTGATGGCGATGAACTCCACGCCCTTGAGGCCCTGCTCGATCATCCGGTTGACGGCGTTGACGCCGCCGCCACCGATCCCCACGACCTTGATCACGGCCAGGTAGTTGTGCGGGGGGGTCATCATTCGTCTTCCTCCCTGGTGGGCTCAAGCTCTCGCCATGGCGGGTGTCCGCCGGGGTGTCGAAACCCTCAACCTCAACCATAGGGTTAGAGTTATGTCAAGTAGTTCCGTGCAACCAGAACGGTATGGGCACGGCGCGCGCTAACCCCGCAGGCGCGCCGACGGGCGGCGCGTGTTTTTTTCGTGCGCCGAGCGTGCGGCTGGCTTCACGTTCGGTCGACGTCACCCGTCGAGCGTCACGCCAGAGTGACGCTCGCCAGGACCGGGCTCCGGGCGCCTACTTGACCGTCGGCAGATCCGGGCTGGACACGTCGTAGGTGTGCCCGGGCTGCGTCAACAGCGCGGCCAGCTTCTCCGCCTTCTCGTCGGCGCGGTCGGTGGTCCCCCAGATCACCACCCGTCCGTCGCCCAGGGTGAGGGTGATCGACGCGGTCGACGGCGCCGCGATCTTGCCCACCTGGCCGGCGACCTCCGGGCGCAGGGCCGTCAACACCTGCAGCGCGGCCTTGGTCGCCGGGTCGTTGGGGCCGGGATCGGCGACGTCTAGGTACGGCAGCGCCGGCGGCGGCGGACCGGTGGCGAAGTCGACGCCGTCGCGGTCGAACAGGTGCGGGCCGTCCGGAAAGTCCTTGACCGCCACCGGAACTCGCTCGACGATGGTGATCCGCAGCGCGGACGGGTACTGCCGCTGCACGCGCGCGCTGGCCACGCGGCGGATGGCCGCCACCCGGTCGGCGACCTGGTTGGTGTTGATCTGCAGCAGCGGCGTGCCCGGTTTGACGCGGGCCGCGTCGAGCACCTCCTCGCGGGTCACCGTCCCAATGCCGGTGACGACGATGCTGCGCGCCGACATCGCGGGCGTGAAGTACAGCACGAGGGCCAGCCCGACTCCGACGACCGCCAGCAGCACCGTCGCCAGCAGCATTTTCAGGCCCCGCACGACGCCCCGCTTGGCCGGTCGCTCGTCGACGATCCGGCCGCTGACGCGGCGTTTGGCCTCCCGCCGCGCCTCCTCGATGGCCCGCGCGCGCTCCTGCGCCGCGCGGCGCTCGGCCCGTTCCCGCCGGGCCCGCCGGCGCGGTCCCTCGAGGTCCGCCTGGTCCGCCGGGTCCGCCGGGCCGGTGGGGACCGGCGCGGTGACCGCCTCGGCCGGTTGCTCCCCCGCCGTCTCGGCCACGTCGGTGCCGGCGTTGCCGGCCGGCTCCGGGATGGGTTCCTGCGGCGGCTCGCTCATCGCCGCGCCCCCGGGCGTCCCGGCGCGCTGCGGTTGGCCCGCGCCCGCAGCGCGGTCACGATCTCCGGCCCGAGCAGGGTCACGTCGCCGGCCCCCATCGTGACGATCAGGTCGCCCGGGCGGGCGACCGCGGCCACCTCCTCGGCGACCGCCGAGAAATTGGGGATGTAATGCACCGGCCGGCTGACGTGCTCGGCGACGGTCGCGCCGCTGATGCCGGCGAGCGGCTGTTCGCGCGCGCCGTAGACGTCGAGCACGAACACCTCGTCGGCCGCGTCCAGCGCGCGTCCGAACTCGGCGGCGAAAGCCTTTGTGCGCGAATACAAATGGGGCTGGAACACCACGATCGACCGCCCGCCACCGGTCTGCTCGAGGACCGTGCGGACCGCCGCCAGCGTGGCGCTGATCTCCGTCGGGTGGTGGGCGTAGTCGTCGAACACCCGCACCGACTCCGCGCCGACCCCCGAGGACCCCACCAGCTCGAACCGGCGGCGCACCCCCTCGAAGCCGGCCAGCCCGTCGAGCACTGTGTCGGCCGACGCTCCGATCTCGACGGCGGCCAGCAGCGCGCCCAGCGCGTTGAGCGCCATGTGCCGTCCGGGCACCGACAGCCGCATCACGCGCGGCTGCGCCTCGCCCGCGAGCCGGATGTGGGCGACCGCCTCGATGCCCTGCTGCTCCCACGAGAGCAACGCGCCGGCCAACCGGTCGTCGGGGCCCGACCCGTAGCGCAGCACCCGGATGCCGAGCTCGGCCGTCCGCTCGGCCAGCGCCGCCGCGCCGGGGTCGTCGGTGCAGACGACGAGCGCTCCCCCGGGCGCGATGCGCTTCATGAAAGCGTCGAACGCCCCGACGTAGGCGTCGGCGCTCCCGTAGAAGTCCAGGTGGTCGGTCTCGATGTTGGTGACGACGACGACGTCGGGCGTGTACTCCAGCAGCGAGCCGTCGCTCTCGTCGGCCTCGGCGACGAAGCAGTTGCCGCTGCCGTGGTGGGCGTTGGTGCCGGCCTCGCCGAGTTCGCCGCCGACCGCGAAGGACGGGTCGAGCCCGCAGCGCTGCAGCGCCACGATAAGCATCGACGTCGTCGTCGTCTTGCCGTGCGTGCCGGTGACCATCAGGGTGGTGCGACCGGCCATCAGCTTGGCCAGCACGACCGGCCGCAACACCACCGGGATGCCGCGCCGCCGGGCCTCGACCAGCTCGGGGTTGGTCTTGGGGATCGCGGCGTGGGTGGTGATGACCGCGGTGGGCCCGCCGGGCAACAGGTCCAGCGACGAGGCGTCGTGCCCCACCCGGATCAGGGCGCCGCGCGCCCGCAGCGCGTGCAGGCCGCGCGACTCCTTGGCGTCGGAGCCCGAGACCAGCGCGCCGCGGTCGATGAGGATGCGGGCGATGCCCGACATTCCCGCTCCCCCGATGCCGACCATGTGCACCCGGGCCAACTCGGGGGGCAGCCCGGCGTTCACCGTGGTCCCCCACCGCGGGCGCGCGTCGCGATGTCCAGGGCCGCCTGGGCGACCTGCCGCGCGGCGTCGCGGTGACCGACCCGGGCCGCGGCCGGCGCCGTGGCCGCCAACCGGTCGGAATCGTTGAGCAGCCCGGCGACGCGCTCGGCGACCACGGCCGGCGTCAACGCGGCGTCCGCGACGAGCATGCCGCCGCCGGCCTCGACGACCGGCAGCGCGTTGAGCCGCTGCTCCCCGTTGCCGATGGGCAGCGGCACGTAGACGGCCGGCAGGCCGACGGCCGACACCTCGGCGACGGTCATCGCGCCGGACCGGCAGATCGCCAGGTCGGCCGCGGCGTAGGCCAGGTCCATCCGGTCCAGGTAGGGCACGGCCACATAGGGCGGATCGCCCGGCTGCGGGGTGCGCAGGTCCAGGGTGTTCTTGGGTCCGTGCGCGTGCAGGACGGCCACGCCGGCGGCGGCCAGGTCGGCGGCGGCGCCGGAGACGGCGCGGTTGAGCGAGACCGCGCCCTGCGAGCCGCCGAACACCAGCAACACCTTCGCGTCGTCGGGGAAGCCGAAGTGCCTGCGCGCCTCGGCGCGCAGCGAGGCGCGGTCCAGCGCTGTGAGGGTCGCGCGGATCGGCACGCCCACCACCTCGGCGCGGGGCAGGCCGGAGGCCGGCACCGCCGACAACACCCGGTCCGCGCTGCGGGCGCCGACCCGGTTGGCGATCCCGGCGCGGGCGTTGGCCTCGTGGATCACCACCGGGATGCGGCTGCGCACCCGCGGGATCCCCCGCGCCGCCAGGTAGGCCGGAAGGGCGACGTACCCCCCGAACCCGATCACCACGTCGGCGTGCACCGCGTCGAGCACGGCGCGGGTCTCGCGGACGGCCCGCCACACCCGCGGTGGCAGGCGCGCCAGGTCGCCGGTGGGCTTGCGCGGCAGCGGCACGGGCGTGATCAGCTCGAGGTGGTAGCCGCGCCTGGGCACCAGCGTCGTCTCCAGGCCGCGGTGGGTGCCCAGCGCCGTGATCCGGACGCCCGGATCCAGGGCGCTGAGCGCGTCGGCGACGGCCATCGCGGGCTCCACATGCCCGGCGGTGCCGCCGCCGGCGAGCACGACCGACAGTGGGCGATGCGGCGACGGGTCGGGCGCCGGGGCCTGATCAACGGATGATGCGGCACCGGCGGGCGAGGGGCTTGCCCCCAGCCCGCCGGCCGGCCTTGTGACCCTGTCGTTCACCCGTAACGCTGACCTTCCAGTGCGCGTGCGCGCCGTGTCTGACTCTGGCCGGCTCCGCGAGCTGCGGAGCGCTGGCCAGATCCATGATGCCTTCCCCGCGTCTGAGCCGTGCCGCCAGACTGGCGGGGCCGCCGCGCCGGCGCATTCCGCGGCGGCGCGCCTGAGTCGCGCGACGCCTTGCGGGCGGGAGCCTTGGCGGCCTTGCGCGCGCCGTTGCCGGCCCCGTTGGCCGCCTTGCCCGACCCCTTGCCGGACCCGGCGCCACCGCGCTTGCGATCGCGGAACGACTCCAGGCGGCTCGGCACGTAGGGCTCGGGCAGGGGCAGGCGCAGGAACCTGTTCACCTTGTCGTCGCGCCCGGCGCGCAGCGCGGCCACCGCCTCGGGTTCGTGGCGCGCCGCGTTAGCCATGATGCCGATCATGAAAAGCGTTGCCGCCGTTGATGTTCCACCGGCAGAAATGAGGGGTAGCTGGATGCCGGTGACCGGGAGGATGCCGATCACATAGCCGATGTTGATGAACGCCTGGCCCAGCACCCACATCGTCGTGGTGGCGGTCAGCAGCCGCAGGAACGGGTCGGCCGAGCGGCGCGCGATCCGCATCCCGGTGTAGGCGAACAGCCCGAACAGGACCAGCAGGCCGAACGCCCCGACGAACCCGAGCTCCTCGCCGATGATCGCGAAGATGAAGTCGTTGTGCGCGTTGGGCAGGTAGTTCCACTTGGCCACGCCCTGGCCCAGCCCGTCGCCGAACACGCCCCCGTGCGCCAGCGCGAACTTGGCCTGCCGGGCCTGGTAGCCGGTGTCCATGGGGTCGTTCTCGGGGTTCATCCAGGACCGCACCCGGTCGGAGCGGTAACCCGCGGACATGGCCAGGACCGCTCCGGCCATGAAGACGGCCAGCAGCGAGGTGACGAACACGCGCAGGGGCAGGCCCGCGTACCAGAGCAGCGCCAGCAGGATGATGCCCAGCGACACCGTCTGCCCGAGGTCGGGCTGCGCGACGATCAGCGCCAGCGCGATCACGCCGGCCGGCACCAGCGGGATCAGCAGCTCGCGCAGCGACGCCCGTTCCATGCGGCGGGCCGCCAGCAGGTGCGCGCCCCAGATCGCGAACGCGATCTTGGCGAGCTCGGAGGGCTGCATCGAGAAGCCCGCGATCACGAACCACTTGCGGGATCCGTTGGCCAGGTTGCCGATACCGGGCACGAGGACGAGCACCAGCAGGATGATCGTGACGACGTACCCGGTGAACGCGACGCGCCGGATGAAGCGCACCGGCATCCGCAGCGCGAAGTAACAGGCGATGAGGCCGATCACCGTCCACATGACCTGCTTGCCGAAGATCACCCACGCCGAACCGTCGGCGTCGTAGGAGCGCACACCGGACGCCGAGAGCACCATGATCAGGCCCAGCGTCGTCAGCAGCCCCGCGACGGCGATGATCAGGTGGAACGAGGTCATCGGCCGGCCCAGCCACGCGCCGAACCGGCTGGCCGGGCCCTCCCGCGGCGGTTGCGTCGCCGGGGCCGCCGGTGGGGCGGTGACCTCGGGCGCCTCGTCGACGCCGGGTTCCGGTTCGACGGTGTCGTCCTCGGCCTCGACGGCGTCAACAGCAGCGTCGGGGGCGGCGGCGTCGATTTCGGCCGCGGTCTTCTTGCTCCGGCGCAGGCGCCGGGTCAGCGGGTTAGCCACACCCACCTACCGGGTCGCCGCGCGCACGGCGGCCGCGAAGGCGTCGCCCCGGTCGGCGTAACCGGTGAACTGGTCGAACGACGCGCCGGCGGGCGCCAGCAGCACGGTGTCGCCGGGCTTGGCGAGGCCACGGGCCGCGGCGACGACGGCCGTCATGACGCGAGCGCCGAGGGTCCCGGGCGAATTGTTGACTTCTGTCACATCTGTACCGATAACCACAGCAGTCGCATCCATACCAGCATCCTCGCCTGTCACAACCTGGACGACGGGGACATCCGGCGCGTGTCGCGATAACGCCTCGGCAACCGCCCCCCGATCACGGCCGATGAGCACCGCCCCGACCAGCCGCGGGGCGATCCTGGCGACCTCGGCGTCCAGCGAGGCGCCCTTCAGCAAACCGCCCGCCACCCAGACCACCCGCGGGTAGGCCAGGACCGACGCCTCGGCGGCGTGCGGGTTGGTGGCCTTGGAGTCGTCGACGTAGGTGATCCCGTCCGCGACGGCCACCACCTCGGCCCGGTGCCTGCCCAGACGGAACGACGCCACCGCGGCCGCGATCGCGTCGGCGGGCACGCCGACGCTGCGCGCCAGGGCCGCGGCGGCCAGGGCGTCCAGCACCCCGACCGGCCCAGGCACGGGGATCGAGTCGACCGGCAGCAGGACCAGGTCGTCGGCGAAGGCCCGGTCGACCAGGAGCCCGTCGCGCACACCCAGCTCGCCGGGCGCCGGCTCGCCGAGCCGGAACCCGACGCGCACCGGCGCCGGCGCGGACGGCAGCAGGGCGGCGGCCCGGGCGTTGTCCAGGCCGACGACCGCGACCCGGCCGTTGAGGGCCCGCGCCTTGTCGGCGGTGTATTCGACCATCGAGGCGTGCCAGTCCAGGTGGTCCTCGGCGATGTTGAGCACCACGCCCGCCTCGGGGCGCAGCGACGGCGCCCAGTGCAGCTGGAAGCTGGACAGCTCGACGGCCAGCAGGTCACCGGGGGCGTCGAGCACGTCGAGCACGGGATCGCCGATGTTGCCGCACAGCACGCTACGCAGTCCCCCGGCGACCAGCATGGCGTGCAGCATCGACGTCGTGGTCGTCTTGCCGTTCGTCCCGGTGACCACCAGCCAGCGGTGCGGCGGCCCGTACTGGCCGGCGGCGTCGAGGCGCCAGGCCAGCTCCACGTCACCCCAGATCGGCACGCCGGCGGCCGACGCCGCGGCCAGCAGCGGGGTGGCCGGGGAGAAGCCCGGGCTGGTGACCACCAGGGCGTAGTCGCCGATGCGCCGCATCGCCTCGTCCGTCGGGGCCGTCGCCACGCCGCCGTCGGCGAACCGGCGCAGCGTCTCGGGGTTGTCGTCGCACAGCGTTGGCGCCGCACCGAACCGGGTCAGGGCCGCCAGCACGGCCTTTCCGGTCACCCCGCCGCCGGCCACCAGCACCGGCGTCTCCGGACCCAGTGGTTCGAGACCGCTCATCACGCACCGATCGCGGCGAGCCACTCACCGTAGAACAGCGCCACACCCAGGCCGCAAGTGATCGCGGTCAGGAGCCAGAACCGGATGATCACCGTGGTCTCGGCCCATCCAGCCAACTCGAAATGGTGGTGGAACGGCGCCATTCGGAAGACCCGGCGCCCGGTGGTCCGGAACGCCAGGATCTGCAGCACGACGGAGGTGACCTCGGCGACGAAGAGCGAACCCAGCACGACGGCGAGGATCTCGGTGCGGCTGGTCACCGACAGCCCGGCGATGATGCCGCCCAGGGCCAGCGAGCCGGTGTCGCCCATGAAGATCTTGGCGGGCGCGGCGTTCCACCAGAGGAAGCCGATGCAGGCGCCGGCCGTGGCGGCCGCGATCAGCGCCAGGTCCAGCGGGTCGCGCACGTTGTAGCAGCCCAGCCCCGGGGCCGTGACGCAGGCGTTGCGGTACTGCCAGAACGTGATCAGCACGTAGGCGGCGGTGACCATGGCCATGGACCCGGCGGCCAGGCCGTCGAGGCCGTCGGTGAAGTTGACCGCGTTGGACCAGGCGCTGACGATGACGACGCAGAACAGCACGAACAGCCCGGGCGTCAGGGTGACGGTGGCGATCTCGCGCACGTAGGACAGGTCGGGGCTGCCCGGAGTGAGGCCGGCGCCGTTGCGGAACTGCAGGACCAGCACCCCGAAGATCACCGCGGCCGCGAGCTGGCCGAGCGCCTTGGCGGTCTTGTTGAGCCCGAGGTTGCGCGACTTGCGGACCTTGATCAGGTCGTCGACGAACCCGACGGCGCCCAGCGCGGTGGCCAGGCCCAGCACCAGCAAGCCGGATGCGGTGACGCCCTCGCCGTCGAACGCCAGGCCGGCGAGGTGCGTGCCCAGGTAGCCCGCCCAGATTCCGGCCAGAATGGCGACCCCGCCCATGGACGGCGTGCCGCGCTTGCTGTGGTGGGTGGGCGGACCGTCCTCGCGGGTCTGGTGACCGAATCCCTGCTTGGTGAACAGGCGGATCAGCACCGGCGTCAACAGGATCGACACCATCAGGGCGACGGCGACGGCGATCAGGATCTGTCTCACAGGCGGGCCCCGCCGTGGATCCCGCCGTTGGCCGCGAGGGCGTCGGCGAGCGCGCCCAGTCCCGCCGCGTTCGACGCCTTGACCAGCACGACGTCGCCGGGCCGCAGTTCGGCGCGCAAGAGGGCCAGGGCCGCGTCGGCGTCGGCCACGGTCACCGCCCCCCGATCGCCCTCGGCGCCCCAGGAGCCCCATCCCCCTTCGAGGACCGCTCCGTGGTGCATGGCGCTCACCGACCTCCCGCTTCCGACGACGACGAGTCGAGACACATCTAAGCGCACGGCCAGCCGCCCGATGCGATCGTGCTCGGTTATCGCGTCCTCCCCCAGCTCGGCCATCTCGCCGAGCACCGCCCAGCTCCTGCGCTTTTCGCCCTCGTCGGCGCCCCCGTGCGCGATCCAGGCGAGCGCTTGCAGGCCCGCGCGCATCGAGTCGGGGTTGGCGTTGTAGGCGTCGTCGATGACGGTTACCCCGTCGGCGCGGGTCGTCACCTGCATGCGGTGGCGCGACGCCGGGCCCGTCCCGGCGAGCGCGGCGGCGACCTGCTCGACGGTGCCGCCGCACTCCAGGGCGACCGCCGCGGCGCACAGCGCGTTGCTGACCTGGTGGTCCCCGGAGACCCCGAGCCGCACCGGCGCCTGCGTGCCGCGCGCGTGCAACGTGAAGCGCGGGCGGGCCAGCTCGTCAAGGGACACGTCGCCGGCCCAGACGTCGGCGTCCCGGTCGCGGCCGACGCGGACGACGCGCGCGGCGGTCTTCTGCGCCATCGCGGCCACGATGGGGTCGTCGGCGTTGAGGATCACCGCGCCGGCCGCCGGAACCGATTGCGGCAGTTCGGATTTAGTGCGTGCGATCGCCTCCCGGGAGCCGAACTCGCCGAGGTGCGCGGTGCCGACGTTGAGCACGACACCGATGGCGGGCCGGGCGATCTCGGCCAGCGCGGCGATGTTGCCGGGGTGCCGGGCCGACATCTCGAGGACCAGGAAGTCGGTGTCGCGGGTCGCGCGCAGCACGGTCCACGGGTGCCCGAGCTCGTTGTTGAAGGAGCCGGGCGGGGCCACCACCTCGCCCAGGGGCTCGAGCACCGTCCTGACCAGATCCTTGGTCGAGGTCTTGCCCGACGAGCCGGTGATCCCGATGATCGTCAGCCCACCGGCCGCCAGCTCGGCGGCCACCGCCCGGGCCAGCTTGGCCAGCGCCGCGAGCACCGCGGCGCCCGACCCGTCGGCGTCGTGCTCGAGCACGCCGGCCCGCGCGGCCGCGGCGGCGGCGGGCCGCACCACGATTGCGGGAACGCCGACGGGCCGGGCGGCCAGCACCGCGACCGCACCCGCCGCCACGGCCGACGCGGCGTGATCGTGCCCGTCGGCACGCGCCCCCGGGAGCGCCAGGAACAGGCCGCCGGGACCGATTGCGCGCGAGTCGAACTCGACGGTCCCGGTGACGCGCGTCGCGGCGGCCGCCTCGGGTGTGATGTCGGCGAGCGTCCCGCCGACGATGTCCGCGATCTGGGCGACGGTCAGGTCGATCACCGGCGAGTTCCCAACGCCTTCAAGGCCTCCCGGAGCTCTACCCGGTCGTCGAACGGGCGCGTGTGGCCGCCGCCGCTCTGCCCGGTCTCGTGGCCCTTGCCCGCAACCAGCACGACGTCACCCGGGCGCGCCCAGGCGACCGCGTGCCGGATCGCCGCGCGCCGGTCGCCGATCTCGACCACCTCGGCGCGGGCGCCCGCTTCGGCCGTACCGGCCAGGATCTCGCGGCGGATGGCGGCCGGGTCCTCGCCGCGCGGGTTGTCGTCGGTGACGACCACCAGATCGGCCAGCTCGGCGGCGGTCGCGCCCATCGGCGCGCGCTTGCCCGGGTCGCGCTCGCCGCCGGCGCCGAACACCACCGCCAGCCGGCGGTCCGGGCGCTTGAGGGTGCTCAACACCGCGCGCAGCGCGCCCGGCTTGTGGGCGTAGTCGACCAGCGCGAGAAAGCCCTGGCCGCAGTCGATCTCCTCCATCCGGCCGGGCACGCGGGCGTCCAGCAATCCCGGCGCCGCCTGCTCGGGCGACACGCCCACCAGGTCCAGGATCGCAAGCGCAACAAGGCAATTGGCGACGTTGTAGTGGCCGGGCAGTCGGATGCCGACCCGGTGGTGAACGCCGGCGGGGTCGACGACGGTGAACTGCTGGCCGCCCGCCCCCAGCGGCGCCACGTCGGCGGCGCGCCAGTCGGCCGGGCGGGCGAAATGCTCTGCGGTGCTCACGGTTACGGCGTCCCCGGCGCGCTGTGCCATCGCCTGCCCGGCGTCGTCGTCGACGCACACCACGACCTTCCGCGCCCGGAGCGGGGACGCCGGGTCGAACAGCAGGGCCTTGGCCTCGAAGTAGTCGGCCATGGTCGGGTGGAAGTCGAGGTGGTCGCGCGACAGGTTGGTGAAGCCACCCACCGCGAACGCGGTGCCGTCCACGCGGCCGAGCGTCAGCGCGTGGCTGGACACCTCCATCACGACGGTGTCCACGCCGCGTTCGACCATCGCCGCGAGCATGGCCTGCAACGCCGGCGACTCCGGGGTGGTGAGCGCGCTGGGGATGCCCTCGCCGTCGACCCGGATGCCGATGGTGCCGATGAGCCCGGCCGTGCGCCCGGCCGCGCGCAGGCCCGACTCCACCAAATAGGTCGTGGTCGTCTTCCCGGAGGTTCCGGTGATGCCGATGACGGCCACCTTCTCCGAGGGGTTGCCGTACACCGTGGCGGCCAGGCCGCCCAGCACGCCGCGCGGCGCGGGGTGCACCAGCGTCGGCACGGTCGCGACCCGGTCGCCCATCTCGGCGACGCCGGCGGCGTCGGTGAGCACCGCGACGGCGCCGGCGGCGATCGCGTCGCCCGCGTACCGGGCGCCGTGTGTCGACGAGCCGGGCAGGGCGGCGAACAGGTCGCCGGGGCGCAGGTCCTGCGCGCGCAGCGTCACGCCGGTGACCGGCACGTCGGGGATGACGGTGCCGCCGTCGGCGAGCACGGCGCCCACCCGGTCCGCCAACCCGGCCAGCGGGACCCCGGCGACGGAGCCCGGGCGCAATCCATCAGACACCGCCCTCACCTCCGTCCCGGCCTCACCCCATGATGGCCATGACACCCTACCGAGCCGCGCCCGACGTGTGGCGCCGCAACCGCGCTCGGCGCCGGGAGGTCAGGTGGCCTGCAGGGTCAGCGGCGGTCCCGGGTCGGGCGACAGCGGCACGTTCTCCCGCTGCATCAGCCAACCGGCGATGTTGTGGAACAGCGGGGCCGCGGAGTGGCCGGGCGTGCCGTCGGCGTTGCGCTCGGGGTTGTCCATCATGATCCCGATCACGTAGCGGGGATTGTCGACCGTGGCCATGCCGGCGAAGGTGATCCAGTAGACGTTGTCGAAGTAGCAGCCGCAGGCCGGGTTGATCTGCTGCGCGGTGCCGGTCTTGCCGGCCATCTGGTAGCCCGGCACGCCGGCCGCCGGCCCGGTGCCCTGCTGATATCCCATCGGGTCGCGCTGCACGACGGCGCGCAGCATGCCCCGCACCGTCTGCGCGGTCTGGGGCGACACCACGCGGACGCCCTCCGGCCGCGGCTCGTCGGTGCGCGTGCCGTCGGGGGCGATCGTCGACTTGATGATGCGCGGCGGGATGCGCACCCCGTCATTGGCGATCGCCTGGTACATGCCGGCCATCTGCAGCAGGGTCATCGAAAGCCCTTGTCCGATGGGCAGGTTGGAGAAGGTGCTGCCCGACCACTGGTCGATCGGCGGCACCAGGCCGGCGCTCTCACCGGGCAGCCCGACGTTGGTCCGCTGGCCGAGCCCGAACTTGCGCACCATGTCGTAGAAGCGCTCGGGCCCGACGCGCTGCGCCAGCATCAGCGTGCCGATGTTGGACGACTTCCCGAAGACGCCGGTGGTGGTGTAAGGCATCACGCCGTGCTCCCAGGCGTCATGGATGTTGACCCCGCCCATGGTGATCGAGCCGGGCACCTGCAGCACCTCGTCGGGGTTGGACAGGCCGTACTCGATCACCGACGCCGCGGTGACCACCTTGTTCACCGATCCCGGCTCGAACGGCGACGACACCGGCAGGTTGCCCAGCTGACGGTCGCCCTGCTTCCCGATGTCCTGCGACGGGTCGAAGGTGTTGTCGTTGGCCATGGCCAGCACCTCGCCGCTCTTCGCGTCGAGCACGACGGCCGAGACGTCGTGCGCGCCCGACACGTTCTTGGCTTGCTGCACCTGCTGCTGGACGTAGAACTGGATGTCGTCGTCGATGGTCAGCTGCACGGTCGAGCCGTTGACCGCCTTGTGCCGGTTGCGGTAGCTGCCGGGGATGACGACGCCGTCGGAGCCGCGGTCATAGGTGACCGAGCCGTCGGTCCCGGACAGCACGGAGTCCATCGAGTCCTCGAGCCCCAAAAGCCCGTGTCCATCCCAGTCGATGCCGCCCACGATGTTGGCGGCCAGGGACCCGCCGGGGTATTGCCGCAGGTCCTGACGCTCGGAGCCGACCTCCGGGCACTTCTCGGAGATCGCGCTGGCGATGGCGGGGTCGACGGCGCGGGCCAGGTACACGAAGTTCTCGTCGCTCTGCAGCTTCTTCAGCACGGTCGCGAAGTCGGGCTTGTTGTTCAGCCGCGTCGAGACCTCCTTGGCGATGTCGCGCAGCCGCTGCTGCGGGTCGGGCGCGGCCGAGTTCTTCGCCCGCGCCTCGTCGAGTTGTCGGCGAATCCGCTTGGGCTGGAACGTCAGTGCCCGGGACTCGGTGGTGAACGCCAGCTGGTCGTTGTTGCGGTCGACGATGCTGCCCCGGACCGCCTTCTCGACGTCGGTGACCTTGAGCTGCCCGGCCGCCTGGGCGCGCAGCGTCGGCGCCTCGGTCACCTGCAGGACGAACAGCTGCACCGCCGCCACCACGATCAGCACCAGGATCACCGCGTTGCCCGCCCGGTGCCGGAAAACGAACGACGCGCCGCGCGTGCCGGCTTCCACGATCTGACGGGTGCGACGCTCCCGCGCCGAGTGGCCGGCCGGGGCCGCCTCCGCGCGAACTTCTTTCGCCTCCTTGGCCTTCCGCCACCTGCGGGGCTCGCGAACGTCGGGCGCCGGCGGCGCCTGCCGCTTGCGCGACCGCTTCGGCACCGCGGGGTCGTCTGCCTGCCGGGCCTTGCGCGGACCGCGCGCCGGCCCCGAACGGCGCGCCCGCTTGTCGTCCCGGCTCATCGGCCGGCACCCGGCGTCACGGCGGCGGGGGGTGCCAGCGGTGCGCCGGCCGGCGCCGGTTGCGGAATGACGCCGGCGATCGCGGGGGCCTGCGGCGGCGCCGCCCCCGGCTGCACGAGCACCGGCACCTCAGCCGGCGGGGCCAGCGGCGCAGGGGCCGGCGCCGGAATGGGCAACCCGCCCAACGGGATCGACACCTCGGCGGGGCCGGGGGCGGGCTGTCTCTTATAGAAATCCGACGCTGCCGACGATACTCCCTGCGGAGATGTCGGCGGGGCGGGCTAAACTGAAAAAAAAAAAGACACAGCAAGATGCTTCTACATCGTAGCTGCAGCTGACGATCTGCTGTATTCAGCATGGTTGACAAGATTACGACCTTGTCACCCGGCG
>NZ_CACRUY010000059.1 GCF_902652685.1 Mycobacterium sp. Marseille-P9652 | reverse complement strand
GGCGAGCACGTACGCGCATGCCGAGGCGGTGGCCGCCTCGGCATGCGCGTACGTGCTCGCCGCGGCGGCCAACGCCTGGACGAAACCCCGGTGAAACCCCGCCGCGCCCGCCGAGAGCGCCTGAAATTCCTGCGCGTACTGTGCGAACACTTCCGCGACGGCCGCCGACACCTCGTCCTCAGCCGCGGCGGCCACCCGCGCCGTGCGCGCCGCCGCCGTCACCTGCGCCGCATCCAAGCCCGACCCGAGATCGGCCAACTGCGAGGCCGCCGCCGTCAGCGCCTCCGGCGCCGTGATGACCACTGACATCGGACCTCCCAACCGCCATGACCCCCCGCGTCATGCCGAAACCAGAAGTCCCCCACACCGGCAACGGTTAACGCTAGCCCGGTGACCGATCGATGTTTAGCCTGTTCACGCAGATTTATTGTGCGGACCCCGCCGATGTGTCGCGCGGTCCCCGCATCAGGCGCGGGGGTGCGCCTGGTCGTGCACCGCCCGCAACCGGGACACGGCGACGTGGGTGTAGAGCTGCGTGGTGGCCAGGCTCGAGTGGCCGAGCAGTTCCTGGACCACGCGCAGGTCGGCGCCGCCCTCGAGCAGGTGCGTGGCCGCGCTGTGCCGCAGCCCGTGCGGACCCATGTCGGGCGCGCCGTCGACGGCGGCGACGGTCTGGTGCACGACGGTGCGCGCCTGGCGGACGTCCAGCCGGCGCCCCCGCGCGCCGAGCAGCAGCGCCGCCCCCGACTCGGCGGTCGCCAGGGCCGGTCGCCCGTCGGCCAGCCAGGCGCGCAGCGCGTCGGCGGCCGGCAGCCCGAACGGTGCGGTCCGCTGCTTGTTGCCCTTGCCCAGGACGCGCACCACGCGGTGGTGGGTGTCGACGTCGTCGACGTCGAGCCCGCAGAGCTCACTGACCCGGATCCCGGTGGCGTACAACATCTCGACGATCAGCCGATCGCGCAGCGCAAGCGGATCACCTTGTTGCGCACCGGATTTCGCGGCCATCATGGCCTGCAGGGCCTGGTCCTGGCGCAGCACCGCCGGCAGGGTGCGGTGGGCCTTGGGGACCTGAAGCCGTGCCGCCGGATCGGTGGTGAGCAGGCCGCGCCGCGTGGCCCACGCGGTGAAGGCCTTGACGGCGGAGGTGCGTCGGGCCAGCGTCGTGCGCGCCGCACCGGAACCCGCGGCCGACGCCAGCCACGCTCGCAGGACGGGCACGCTCAGCCCGTCCAGGCCCAATCCCCGAGCCTCGAGGAAGGCGAACAGCGAGCGCAGGTCGCCCAGATAAGCGCGTCGGGTGTGGGCCGATCGGCCGCACTGCAGGTTGAGGTAGTCGTCGAACTCCGCGAGGATCGCCTCCACGCCGTCAACGGTCGCAGGCGACGCGGGCGCGACTCACATGACGCGCCGAAGCGTTTCCGGGGTGAGATCTTTGCGGGTCGGGTAGCCGTCGACGGCCATGATGAGGTCCGCCTCGGCGAGCATCGTGCGCAGCACGTGCACGAGTCCGTCGACGCCGCCGAGCGCCAGGCCGTAGGCATAGGGGCGGCCGATGCCGACGGCCGTCGCGCCCAGGGCGAGCGCCTTGACGATGTCTGCGCCGCTGCGCACGCCCGAGTCGAACAACACGGGCAGCCCGTCGGCCGCCTCGACCACCTGGGGCAGGCAGTCGAGCGCGGGCAGCCCGCCGTTGGCCTGCCGTCCGCCGTGGTTGGAGCAGTAGATGCCGTCGACGCCGCCGTCCTTGGCCCGCCGGACGTCGTCCGGGTGGCAGATGCCCTTCACCAGCAGGGGCAGGTCGGTCAGCGAGCGCAGCCAGGGCAGATCATCCCAGGTCAGGGCATTCCCGAAGACCTGGACCCAGCGCAGGACCGCCCCCTGCGGATCCTCCTCGGGCGGCCGCTGCAGGCCGGCCCGGAACACCGGGTCGCTGGTGTAGTTGGCCAGGCAATGGCCTCGCAGCTGCGGGAAGTTCGAGGTGCCGAGGTCGCGCGGCCGCCACCCGGTGACCCACGTGTCGAGCGTGACGACGATGCCCTTGAAGCCGGCGGCCTCGGCGCGCTGGACGAAGCTCGCCGCCAGCTCGCGGTCGTTGGGCGTATACAGCTGGAAGAACCCGGGCGTGTCGCCCAGGGCGGCGGCGACGTCCTCCATGGGGTCGACGGTCAGCGTCGAGGCCACCATCGGGACGCCGGTGGCCGCGGCCGCGCGGGCGGTGGCCAGGTCGCCGTGGCCGTCCTGCGCGCACAGGCCGATGACACCGATCGGGGCCATGAACACCGGGGCGGGCAGCGTCAGGCCGAAGAGATCGACGGAGAGGTCGCGCTGCGCGGCGCCGGCGAACATGCGCGGGATGAGGCCCCACCGCTCGAACGCCTCGCAGTTGGCCCGCTGGGTGCGCTCGTCACCGGCTCCGCCGGCGACGTAGGACCAAACCGACGGCGGAAGCGCCATCTGCGCCTTGGCTTCCCACTCGGCGAAGGCCATCGGATACGACGGCACCACCCCGCCGAGGCCGCGCAGGTAGATCTCGTTCTGGTAGTCGCCGAAGTGCATATCCCCATTTATCCTGTCTGATTTGCGAATAGGCCCAAATCAACGCTGACAACGGCAACTCGGGCGCATCTCTGCACAATTCGCCAAAGCGTGCCGCCGCGTGCATGTTAAAAAGTGTCGTGTCGTCGCGGGAGTGCCGGAGTCCATGACCGGTTCTCTCATTCTGATCCTCGCCGGCCTTGTGGCGGCATTTCTCAATACCGCCGCTTCCAGTGGATCGGCGGTCACCATACCCGTGATGATCATGATCGGCTTGGAACCCGTGGTGGCAAACGCGTCGAACCGGCTCCCGATTGTCATCGGATGTGCGACGGCGGCATGGACATTCCACCGCGCGGGACATCTCCTCTGGCGCGACGCGATCCGGTTTTCCATCCCCGCAGCAATGGGGGCCGTTGTCGGTTCGTCAATCGCGTCGGTTTTCGGTGACGGCCGCACCACCAACTTGGTCATCGCCGCAATAGTGGTCACGCTCCTTTTGTTGTTCGCGAACCCGGCGACATGGCTTTCCGCGGACCGGACCGATCGCCCGCCGAACAAGGGACCGGTTGTCCTCGTCCTGATGGGACTAGTTGGGGCGTGGGCAGGACTGATCGCCGTCGATTCTGGCACCTACGCGCTTGCGGTCCTGGTGCTCCTCGCCCGGTTTCCGATTCGGGAAGCCAACGGGATCAAGGTGACAGCCCTTGGCGTGGCAGCCCTGGTCTCCCTCGCCGTGTTCTCGGACAGAGGTGAAATCGACTGGCGCGCAGCGTGCTTACTCGCGCTTGGCAGCATCGTCGGAGCGCTGCTCGGCGCCCGGCTGGCACTCGGACCCCATGCCGCGAAATGGGTCTTCCGGCTTCTGGTGCTAGTCCTCGTTCTCGAAGTCGTTCACCTCGGCTTGGGTCTCTGGTTCCCGGACACGCTTGGTCCGGGGCCGCGACATCATGGCGCGGTCGGCTGAGCGGAGGTGACCCGTTCCTAGACCTCGGCCTCGGCGACCTCTTTCTTCCACTGCCGGAACGTCGCCTCGGTGCGTGCCGCGCCGCCGGTTGCCGGAGATGGACGACAAGAGCAAGGACAACGTCTACACCCTCAGAGATCTCCAGTGCGCCGACGAATGGGCGGTCACCACCGGCATATTGGCCAACAAGGACTCCCCAGACAGAGGTGCGCCCACGTCCTTCGTGTTTGAGCAGGAGGGCCAATTCTGGGTCGTGCAGGACAAAGCAAAGGTGTGCGGAAGCAACCCACCACGACAACCGCCCCCGCCGACGCCAAAATCCCTGCCGCACTGTTCATCTTCGGGTGCGCCGCAGGCTGATCGGCGGCAGGCTCACCGCCCGAGGCGGTTAGCCAGGTGCTCGAAAAGGTGACCTACAGGCCCCCTCTTGGCCCCGGCCTCCGCCTCGGCGAGTTCCTTCTTCCACTGCCGGAACGTCTCCTCGGTGCGGCCGCGCCGCCAGTAGCCGGAGATGGACGACGCCCACTTCGCATTCACCCCGCGCTCCTTGCGGATGTAGGGCCGCAGGTTGTGCATCACGGCCTGCGCCTCGCCGTGGATGAAGACCTGAACCTGCCCCGGCAGCCACTGCGAAGTCGTGACGGCCTCGATGAGCGGCGCGAAGTCGCCGGCGCGGTCCTCGGGGACGAGGTCGGCGCGGCCGCCGCGATAGACCCAGTTGACCGAGACCTTCTCCGGCGCCGTCAGCGGGATCTCGTCGTCCGGCCCCGCGACCTCGATGAACGCGCAGCCGACCGCGTCGTCGGGCAGCGCCTCCAACGCGACGGAGATGGCCGGCAGGGCCGACTCGTCGCCGGCCAGCAGGTGCCAGTCGGCCGCCGGGTCGGGCGCGTAGGCGCCACTTGGGCCCATCAGGTAGATCGGCTGGCCGGGCTGGGCCGCGGCCGCCCACGGCCCGGCGACGCCGTGCTCACCGTGCACCGTGATGTCGATCTCGATCTGCCGGGCCGCGACGTCGACGTGGCGGACCGTCATGGTGCGCACCGACGGCTTCTTCTCCGGGGGCAGCTCGGCGAAGCTGTCCATCGTCAACGGGTGGGGCAACCGGTCCATGTCGACGTTGTCGGGAACGAACACCAGCTTGACGTAGGAGTCGGTGAATTTGCTGGGCACGAAGCTGTCGAAATGACGGCTCCCCAGCGTCACCCGGACCATGTGCGGCGCGAGCTGCCGGGTACCGACGACTTCGAAACTCTGCAGCGGTCGACCTGCCACTTGTCCTCCCTGTTCAGACCCGGCCCCCGGTCGACTATACGAGGCGGGGCGTCGCCGCAGCGTGGCCCGCACGCACGATGCGCCACCGGCCCTCGTCGCGCTGCGCCAGCCCGGCCACCTCGAGCATCGCCAGGGGCCCGAGCACCCGTTCGGGGACCAGTCCCGACGCCACCGCGATCTCGTCGACCGTCGCGGCGCCGCGGCCCGGCAGCGCCTCGTAGACCCGGCGCTCGGCTTCGCCGAGCCCGTCGAGCGGGGTGCTCGGGCGGGGTTCGTCGGGCGCCAGCTCACCGATGCGGCCGACCAGCTCGACGATGTCACCGGCGCGGGTGACCAGCTCGGCGCCCGTCCGCAGCAGGGCGTGGCACCCCGCCGACGCCGACGACGTCACCGGCCCCGGAACCGCGCCGACGACCCGACCCAGGCCGCGGGCCCACGCGGCGGTGTTCGCGGCCCCGCTGCGCAGGCCCGCCTCCACGACCACAACGGCCCCCGAGACCGCGGCGACCAGGCGGTTGCGGGTCAGGAACCGGTGCCGGGCCGGCCGCACGCCCGGCGGGTATTCGGTGAAGAGCAACCCGTGTTGACCGATGCGATGCAGCAGGCTGGAGTGCCCCGCCGGGTAGGGAATGTCGAGCCCGCCGGCCAGCGCGGCGACGGTGACACCCTCGGAAAGCAGCGCCGCGCGGTGAGCGGCGCCGTCGATGCCGTAGGCGGCGCCGGAGACCACCGCGACGTCGCGTTCGACCAGCCCGGCCGCGAGGTCGGACGCCATGTGCTCGCCGTACGCGGTCGACGCGCGCGTGCCGACCAGCGCCGCCGAGCGCTGGGCGACCTCGTCCAGCGTCGACGGGCCCAGCCCCCACAGCACGAGCGGCGGTCCGCCCCGCGCCCTGGCCGCTCCGCCGAACGCGGCGAACGCGGCGAACGCGAGCATCGGCCACTCGTCACTGTCGGGCGTGATCAGTCGCCCGCCCCGGCGGGCCAGCAGCTCGAGATCGGCTGCCGCGCAGTCGATGTCGCGTCGCGCGTCGGTGTGCCTGGCCAGGTCTTCCGCGATCTGCCCGCGCCGGACCCGCTCGGCCGCCTCCTCCGGCCCGACGGCGTCGACCAGGGCGGCGAGCTCGGCGCAGGGAGGCTCGGCCACCCGCGACAGGTACGCCCACGCCCGCGACACCGGATCGCTCATCGCCGCGCACCGGCTTGCCGGAAGCTGAGCGCGGTGGCGACCTCGTCGACCCCGGGTGACACCCGGCCGGCCAGGTCCGCCAGGCTCCACGCGACCCGCAGGGTGCGATCGAGCCCGCGGATGCTCAGCAGCCCGTGATCGAGCGCCCGGCGCAGTGGTTCCATCGCGGCATTGCCGGGCCGGAACCGGTGCCGCAGCAGCACGCCGCTGACCTCGGCGTTGGTGCCGAACCCGTATGGCCGCCACCGCTCGGCCGCGGCAGCGCGCGCCGTCGCGACGCGATGGCGCACCTGCGCCGTCGATTCGCCGTCGGTGGCCGAGAACGCCCCGGCACGCACCTGATACATCTCGACCCGCAGGTCCACCCGATCGAGCAGCGGCCCGGACAACTTGCCCAGGTAGCGGCGCTTGGTCGCCGCGGCGCAGATGCAGTCCTGGGGATCGGCGGGCGCACACGGGCACAGGTTGGCGGCCAGCACCAGCTGGAACCGGGCCGGGTAGCGCGCCACCCCGTCGCGCCGCGCAAGGCGGATCTCGCCGTCCTCCAACGGGGTTCGCAGCGCCTCGAGCGCGCTCACCCGGATCTCGGCGCACTCGTCGAGGAAGAGGACCCCGCGGTGCGCGCGGCTGACGGCGCCGGGAGGCGCCATCCCCGACCCCCCGCCCACCAGCGCCGCGACGCTGGAGCTGTGGTGCGGCGCGACGAACGGCGGCCGCGTGATGAGCGGCGTGTCGCCCGACAGCAGACCGGCGACCGAGTGGATCGCCGTGACCTCCAGCGACTCGCTCTCCGACAGCGGCGGCAGCAGGCCCGGAAGCCGTTGCGCCAGCATCGTTTTCCCGATGCCGGGCGGCCCGGTCAGCATGAGGTGGTGCGACCCGGCCGCAGCCACCTCGACCGCGAAGCGCGCCTGCGCCTGCCCGACCACGTCGGCCAGGTCCTCGACCGGCTCGACGATGGTGACCCCGCCGGTGACCCTCTCGACCAGCGAGCCGGACCCGCCGAGCCACTTCCGCAGCTGCCCCAGCGTGCGCACCCCCCAGACGTCGATGCCGTCGATCAGGCTCGCCTCGGCCAGGTTCTCGACCGGGACGACAACGGTTGGCCAGCCTTCGCGTTTGGCCGCCAGCACGGCGGGCAGCACGCCGCGCACCGGCCGCACCCGCCCGTCCAGCGACAGCTCGCCCAGCAGCACCGCCTTCTCCAGCCGTGCCCACGGGTTCTTGCGCTGCGCGCAGAGCACGGCCGCCGCCAGCGCGATGTCGTAGACCGACCCCATCTTCGGCAGCGTCGCCGGTGACAGCGCCAGCGTGAGCCGCGATGTCGGCCAGTCCTTGCAGCAGTTGGTGACCGCCGCCCGGACGCGGTCGCGCGACTCCTGCAGGGCGGCGTCGGGCAGCCCCACCAGGTGCACGCCGGGCAGGCCTGAGGAGATGTCGGCCTCGATCTCCACGATCGCTCCGTCGAGCCCCTGCACCGCGACGGAGTACGCACGCCCCAGGGCCATCAGCCGATTCCCCAGATGTGGGTGATCTCGGGAGTGCGGCGCCTGCCGATCCGAACGCCAATCATGTCGATGCGGATCGCCGACCAGCGCCGGTCCTGGCCGGCCAGCCAGAGGCCGGCGAGCCGGCGCAGCCGCCGGACCTTGCGCGGGGTGACGGCGTACGGCAGCCCGCCGTACCCGTCGCCGGTGCGAGTCTTCACCTCCACGAAGACCGCCGTGCGGGTGGCCTCGTCGCAGGCGATCACGTCGAGCTCGCCGTAGCGACACCGCCAGTTGCGCGCCACGATCCGCAGGCCCTTGGCGGTGAGGTGTTCCACCGCGAGCGCCTCGCCAAGCGCCCCCAGCTCTGCCCGGGTCATCGTCTGTTCGGTCGTCATGCCGCCACGGTGCACCGGCGCCCCGACAAAGGCTGCCCGTCGCGCGGCCGCATCCGGGGCGTAGTGGCGGGTTGTCCCCAGTCGCGCGCCCATCCACAACCGGCGGTCAGGTGATGCGGTCCGCCCGGGCGTAGATGTTCATCGAGTCCTCCCGCAGGAAGGCCACCAGCGTCATCCCGGACTGCTCGGCCAGGGAGACGGCCAGCGACGACGGCGCCGACACCGCGGCGAGCACCGGAATGCCGGCCAGCACGGCCTTCTGGGTCAGCTCGAAGGAAGCGCGCCCGCTGACCAGCAGCACCGAAGCCCGCAGCGGCACCAGCCGGTGCTCCAGCGCCCAGCCGATCACCTTGTCCACCGCGTTGTGCCGCCCGACGTCCTCGCGGACGACGAGCATGGTGCCGTCGGCCGCGAACAGCGCCGCCGCGTGCAGGCCGCCGGTGCTGTCGAAAACCTTTTGGGCCGAACGTAATTGGGACGGCATCGCTCTCAGTGTGGCCGCGGCGACGACGGCCGGGTCCTCGCCGACCGGAAAGCGGCTACCGACCCGCACCGCTTCCAGCGACGCCTTGCCGCACACCCCGCACGACGACGTGGTGTAGAAGTTGCGGGTGACGTCGACGTCCGGCGGCGCAACGCCGGGCGCAAGCGTGACGTCGAGGACGTTGTAGGTGTTCGTGTCGTCCTCGCCCAGGCCGCCGCAGTAGCGGATGCCCAGCACGTCGTCGCGGGCCCCGATCACCCCCTCGGTGAGCAGAAACCCTTGCGCCAGTTCGATATCCGAGCCCGGCGTGCGCATGGTGACGGTGAGCGGCGTCCCGTTGACCCGGATCTCCAGCGGTTCCTCGACGACAAGGGTTTCCGGCCGGGTGGTCGCGGTTCCGGCGGCCAGGTGCCTGACCCGCCGACGCGCCGTTACCCGGCCCACGGGCCCACAGACCTCATCAGGCCAACGTACCGCCGACCGCCGCCGCGAGCCTCACAGCGACGAGGCCAGCGCCGCCAGCGTCTCGGCCGACGAGTAGACCGGCTGCCAGCCGAGCTGGGTCCTGGCCTTGGTCGTGTCCATCACCACCGACGTCCGGACGCTGTGCAGCCACTCCAGCATCGACGGGAGCTTGGGCAGCCGCGAGATCGCCGCCGACGCCGCCGATGCGGTGACCGCGGGCACCCGCACCGGCCGCCCGCCCAGCGCCCTGGCCACGTCGGACACGGTCACGACGCCATCCCCCGCGATGTTGTACGCCCCGGGCGGCGCCGGCGTGGTCGCCGCCAGCGCGATCGCGGTGGCGACGTCGTCGTGGTGGACGAGCTGCAGCGGGACGCCGGGGTCCGGAATCACCGGCTTGATCCCCGGCACTGCGTTGACGACGGCGCGCACCGGGCCTGGCAGCTGGTTCCACGGCATCGCGTCGGCCAGGCCAGGGGCGTTGGGCCCGGCCACGATGCACGGTCGCAGGACGAAGACCTCCAGCGGCGCATCCTCGGTGATCTCCGCGAGCAGGGCCTCGCACGCCGCCTTCTGCTCCGAGTAGTAGTGCTCGGCCGATCCGCGCGTAGGCACGTCCTCGGTGAGGGGGACGGGGTTGTCGGAGTGGTAGCCGTAGGCGGCCACCGACGAGGTGTAGACCAGCCGCCGCGGGCGCTCGGCGGCCACGGTCGCCTCGAAGACGTTGCGCGTGCCCTGCAGGTTGATGCGGGCGCTCTCCTCGCGCGACCCCATGATGATGAACGCCAGATGGACCACCACGTCGGCCTGGGCCACCAGGGCGTCCACGGCGTCGCGGTCGAGGATGTCGCCTTGCTGGTAGGTGGTCTTCTGCCAGCCGCGCGAGGCGGGGTCGAAGGGCCGGCGGGCCATCCCAATGATCGACTCGACGGCCGGTTCGCGCTCGAGCGCGGTCACCGCCGAGATTCCGATCTCTCCAGTTGGCCCGGTCACGGCGACGGTGATTCCCATTCGGTGATCCTTCCCCTCCGCCGACCGGGGAAAACAGAACTTCGGCAGGTAACCGGGCCCCGGATTCGCCGCGCCGTTGGATACTCATGGGTAACTTTGCCACCGGCGCTGCGCTGCACCGACGAGGAGTCCGGCAACCCAGCCGGGACCGGTAGCGTGTGAGGCTCGCCAGGGGCGGTTAATCTACGGCGTTAGACGTGGGTCGAATGACCCGCGACGCGGGAGGCGGGACATGGCAGACGAGTCGACCACGGGCGGCGTTGCGCCCGGTGGGGAGAGAGCCGACCCCGCCACGGTTTTCGCCGCTCTTGCCGAGATCATCTACCAGGGCTCGGACGCCGGCGAGATGTACTCGGCGATCTGCGTCGCCGCCACCCTGATCGTCCGCGGCTGTGACCATGCCAGCCTGTTGGTCCGCGACAACGACCGCTACGTCACCGTGGGCGCCAGCTCCCGGCTCGCGCAGGAGGTCGACGAGCTCGAACGTCGCGCCGGCGACGGCCCGTGCATCGACGCGATCGAGGAGGAGACTCCGCAGATCGACCCGGACCTGACGACTCCGTCGCTGTGGCCCAAGCTCGCCAAGGTCCTGGTCGCGGAAACCCCGGTGCGCGGCGCGATGGGGTTCCGGCTGCTGGTCGACAAGCGCAAGGGCGCGGCGCTGAACCTCTTCAGCGAGACCCCCAACCTGTTCGACGCGGAGTCGGCGGGACGCGCGGCGGTGCTGGCGTCGTTCGCGAGCGTGGCCATCAACGCGATGGCCAAGGGTGAGGACGCCGCGAGCCTGCGCCGGGGGTTGCTGAGCAACCGCGAGATCGGCAAGGCGGTCGGCATGTTGATGTTGCTGCACGACATGACCGAGGACCAGGCGTTCGACCTGCTACGACGGCATTCCCAGGCGCTGAACATCAAGCTGGCCGACGTGGCGCGCGCGGTCATCGAGAGGCGCGGGCAGCTGCCCTCCGACGGTCAGGGCGAGCTCTCGGCCGACGCCTGACCGGCACTGACCCATTCGGACCTACTCGGGCAGGCGCAGCTCGGGCTTCTCGACCTCTTCGATGTTGACGTCCTTGAACGTGACCACCCGAACCTGCTTGACGAACCGGGCGGGCCGGTACATGTCCCAGACCCAGGCATCGGAAAGCCGCAGCTCGAAGTAGACCTCGCCGTCGGCGTTGCGGGGCACCATCTCCACGCTGTTGGCCAGGTAGAAGCGCCGCTCGGTCTCGACGACGTAGCTGAACTGGCCCACGATGTCCTTGTATTCGCGGTACAGCGAGAGCTCCATCTCGGTTTCGTACTTTTCGAGATCTTCTGCACTCATCTGCCACTCACCTGCTCGGACGTCCTTCTCCCCTGGCGCTTCGCTTCATTTTCCCCACCCATGTCCACCTGCGTGCCCGGAGGGTCCGATTTGCACTCGGCCACCACCCGGGCGCCCGAACCGGCCGCCACCCGCCGGACGTTGATGAACGAGTACCGGTGCTCTGGGCACGGGCCCAGCGAGTTCAGCGCCGCGCTGTGCGCCGGCGTGCTGTAGCCCTTGTGTTCGGCGAACCCGTAGCCGGGATGCTCGGCCTCCATCGCGACCATGAACCGGTCCCTGCTGACCTTAGCCAGCACGCTGGCCGCGGCGATGCAGGCCGCCGCCGCGTCGCCACCGATCACCGGCAGCGACGGCACGGCAAGCCCGGGCACCCGGAATCCGTCGCTGAGCACGTAGCCGGGCCGCACGGGCAGGCCGGCCACCGCCCGCCGCATCCCCTCGATGTTGGCGACGTGGACGCCGCGGCGGTCAACCTCGGCCGGCGGGATGAACACCACGTGGTAGGCCAGCGCGTAGCGGCGGATGAGGGGGAACAGCCGCTCCCGCGCCGCCTCGGTGAGTTTCTTCGAATCGTCAAGGGCCGCAAGGCTTTCGAGCCGCCCGGGACCCAGCACGCAGGCCGCCACCACCAGCGGACCCGCGCAGGCGCCGCGGCCGACCTCGTCGACCCCGGCCACCGGCCCCAGGCCGCTGCGGTACAGCGCGGACTCCAGCGTGCGCAATCCGGACGACTTGCGGATCACCGTCCGCGGCGGCCACGTGGTGGCCACCGCTACTGGCTCTGCTGGGGATTCACCGAACTGACTCCGCCCCACCGCGACGGCGGCCACACGATGAACCTGGCCTTGCCGATGACGTTGGACACCGGCACGGTCCCGGAGTTCGGGTCGCCGGTGCAGAGAATCTCCTTGAGCGCGTCGGCCGGGACGCTTTCGCAGTGGGCGCGGGAATCGGCCGAGTGCGTCCGGTTGTCCCCCATCACCCACAGCCGCCCGGGCGGAACCTTCACCGGCCCGAACTGGCTGCCCAGGCAGGGATACATCGCCGGGTTGGCGTTCATGGTCGCGGCGCTGAGGTAGGGCTCCTTGAGCGGCTTGCCGTCGACGGTGAGCCCGGTGTCCGCCCGGCACTCCACCGTCTGCCCGCCGACGGCGATGACCCGCTTCACCAGATCGTTCTCGTCGGGGGGCACGAAGCCGATGAAGGACAGGGCGTTCTGCACCCAGCGCAGCGCGGTGTTGTCGGACCGGATCGACTTGTATCCCCGGTTCCAGGCGGGCGGGCCCTTGAAGACGACCACGTCACCGGGCCGCGGGTCGCTGAAGCGGTAGGTGAGCTTGTCGACCATGATGCGGTCGCCGACGCAGCCGGCGCACCCGTGCAGCGTGGGTTCCATCGACTCCGACGGAATCAGGTACGGACGCGCGACGAACGTCAGCATGACGTAGTAGAGCACCACGGCGATCAGCGCCAGGATCGCCAGCTCGCGCACCGTTGACTTCTTCTTGGGCTCCGGCTCGGGCGCGTCGGGCGGCGGCACCACGTCGGGCGACGCGTCGAGGTCGCGGGTGGAGACCTTGGGCTCTTGCCGGCCGGCGTCAGACTTGGGCTCGGACGATTCCGCGGGAGAGTCCGGGGTGTCGGTCACGAGATCAGCGTAGCCAGCACGGTGTGACTCCGCCGAGGCGACCGCGTGCGGCCGCCGGGGCGGGTGAGGCTCAGCGCTTCTCCTTGATCTTGGCCTTCTTGCCGCGGAGTTCGCGCAGGTAGTAGAGCTTTGCGCGGCGCACGTCGCCGCGGGTCACGACCTCGATGTGGTCGATGTTGGGCGAGTGGACCGGGAAGGTCCGCTCCACGCCCACGCCGTAGCTCTCCTTGCGCACGGTGAACGTCTCGCGCATGCCGCCGCCCTGCCGGCGGATGACAACGCCCTTGAACACCTGAATGCGCTCCTTGGCGCCCTCGATGACCTTAACGTGCACGTTGATGGTGTCCCCCGGGCTGAACGCCGGGATGTCGTCGCGCAGCGACGCTTGGTCGACAAAGTCCAGCCGGTTCATCTCGAGCAGCACTTCCTTGCGGTCGCGGCGTGCGGCAGCCGCTCCCACGTGGGCGTGGGGCGGTCACCGAGCCGATGGTTTCGGGATTCGGCGCGTCTCGCAACGGGCGGAAAGCGGGCCGTTCAGCCGACATCCGCTGGAGACAACTGATCAATTGTGCCAGACGGGTCGCATGCGGAGAAAATCACAGGAAATCGCTGCGGTTCGTGGCGCGCTAAACCTGCTGGTGAATGGTACATATAGCTGGGGTCAACGCGCGCCGAACATCGCGCGCGACGTCCCGGGGCAGACGGCGATGCGGCCCGCCCCACACCCACACGGAGGAGAAGCTCGGAGGGAAGCAGATGCCGGTCCGGCCGCTGACGCTCTTCACCGCCACGGCGGCGGTGGCGTTGGTGGTCGTCGCGGGCTGTGAGGCGAAGGTCCAGGCCAAGGCCAACAGCGCGCCGGTGTACGCCACGCCCAGCCTCGCAGTGTCCGAACCACCCCCACAGCTGGCCGAGCTCCTGTCCGAGTCCCGCACGGCGCCGCAGGCCGCGCCCAGCGCGGGGCTCGGTGGGCTACAGGGCCGAATCCAGCAGGCCACGGACGAGGCGGCCGCCGCCGGCGCCAGCCTCTCGGTGGCCATCCTCGACCGCAAGACCCACCAACTGCTCACCAACGGCAACGGCCAGGTCGTCGGCACCGCGTCGGTGGCCAAGCTCTTCATCGCCGACGACCTGCTGTTGCGCGAGTCGCAGGGCAAGGTCGCGCTGAGTCCGGAGGACCGCCAGGCCCTGGACGTCATGCTGCAGTCGTCCGACGACGGCGCGGCGGAGAGGTTCTGGGACTCCGGCGGCGGCGACGCGATCACCACCGCGGTCGCCAGCCGGTACGGGCTCGCCTCGACCACCCCGGGCGACGACGGGCGCTGGTGGAACACCATGAGCTCGCTGTCGGACCTGGTCCGCTACTACGACCTGCTTCTCGACGGGTCCGGTGGCCTGCCGCCCGACCGGGTCAAGGTCATCATCAACGACCTGGCGAAGTCGACCCCCACCGGCGTCGACGGCTACCCGCAACGTTTCGGCATCCCCGACGGCCTGTACGCCGAGCCGGTGGCCGTCAAGCAGGGCTGGATGTGCTGCATCGGCAGCGCGTGGATGCACCTGTCGACCGGCGTGATCGGCGCGGATCACCGCTACATCATGGTGGTTCAGTCACTGCAGACCTCGGGTGACGCCACCGCCCGCGACGTCATCACCCGCGCGGTCCGGACGATGTTCCCCACCGGCCGGATCTGAGGCGTCTCAGCCCAGCAGGTCGGGCCGGCGCTCGCGGGTGCGTCGCAGCGACACCTCCCGGCGCCAGGCGGCGATCCGCGCGTGGTCGCCGGAGAGCAGGACGTCGGGGACGTCGAGGCCGCGCCAGGAGGGCGGCCGGGTGTAGCTCGGCCCCTCCAGCAGCCGGTCGAGGGCCGGCGAATGCGAATCCTCCTGCAGCGAGGCGGGATTGCCGAGCACTCCGGCGAGCAGTCGCACCACCGCCTCGATCATCACCACCGTCGCCGATTCCCCACCCGGCAGGACGTAGTCGCCGATCGACACTTCCTCGACCCGCATCCGCCGGGCCGCGTCCTCGATCACGCGCTGGTCGATGCCCTCGTAGCGCCCGCAGGCGAACACCAGGTGGGCCTCGGCGCTCCAGCGCTGGGCGCTCGCCTGCGTGAACAACGAAC
Organism: Mycobacterium sp. Marseille-P9652; assembly: GCF_902652685.1. GTDB lineage: Bacteria > Actinomycetota > Actinomycetes > Mycobacteriales > Mycobacteriaceae > Mycobacterium. The sequence continues at coordinate 14,464 of NZ_CACRUY010000059.1, read as the reverse complement.
CGGCCGGCGTCGGCACCACCAGAAGCGTTTCGGCGGAACAGATCTCGTCCAGCGCCTCCCCCCACACCGGCGCCTTCATCACCATCCCGGGGCCGCCGCCGTACGGGGAATCGTCGACCGAGTGGTGCACGTCGTGCGTCCACCGCCGCAGGTCGTGCACCCGAAGGTCGACGACACCGGACTGAATGGCCTTGCCGGGCAACGACTCCCGAAGGGGTTCGAGGCAGGCGGGGAAGATCGTGACGACGTCGATCCTCATGCGAGGTCCAGCAGGCCGTCGGGCGGGTCGATCTCGACCGTGCCGTCCTCGAGCGACACCGAGGTGACGATCGCGCCGACGAACGGCACCAGCGCCTCCCCCGAATCCCGCCGCACCGCAAGCAGTTCCCCGGCGGCGGTATGCAGCACCTCGGCGACCACACCGACGTCCTGACCCGTCACCGTCCGGACCCTAAGGCCTTCGAGCTGGTGGTCGTAGTAGGTGTCGGGCTCGTCGATCGGCGGCAGGTCACCGGAGTTGACGACGAACAGGCCACCCCTCAACCGCTCGGCGGAGTCGCGGTCGTCTACGCCGGCCAGGCGCACCAGCAGGCGCCCGCCGTGCTCGCGCGCCTCTTCGATGACGTAGCTGTGCTCGGCGCCGCCGCGCGCCTGCTTGAGCCGCAACGCATTTCCGGGGGCGAACCGGGCCGCCGGGTCGTCGGTGCGGATCTCCACGACCAGTTCACCGCGGACGCCGTGCGCCTTCGCGACGCGGCCGACGGTCAACTCCAACGGAGTTCCATGAGCAGCGCCCCGCTACTGGTCGGTGTCCACCACGTCGACGCGGATCCCGCGCCCGCCGATGCCGGCGACCAGGGTGCGCAGCGCGGTCGCGGTGCGTCCGCCCCGCCCGATCACCTTGCCCAGATCGTCGGGGTGCACGTGCACCTCCACCGTCCGGCCGCGCCGGCTGGTGACGAGGTCCACGCGCACGTCGTCGGGGTTGTCCACGATCCCCCGGACCAGATGCTCGACAGCGTCGACGACCACCGTGCTCATGACGGTCAGCCCTCGGCCGCCGGCTCGGCCTGCTCGGCGGCCTCGGCCGGGGCTTCGTCGGCAGTCTGCTCGGCGGGTTCGGCCGCTTTGGCGGCCTTCTTGGCCGGCGCCTTCTTCTTCGGCTTCGCGGCCTCGGTGTCCGGCCCGCCGTCGGCGGCGGCCAGGGCAGCGTTGAACAGCTCCAGCTTGCTCGGCTTCGGCGGCGCGACCTTCAGGGTGCCCTCGGCGCCGGGCAGCCCCTTGAACTTCTGCCAGTCGCCGGTGATCTTGAGCAGCTTGAGCACGGGCTCGGTGGGCTGAGCCCCCACCGACAGCCAGTACTGGGCGCGCTCGGAGTTGATCTCGATGAGGCTCGGCTCTTCCTTGGGGTGGTACCGGCCGATGACCTCGATGGCGCGCCCGTCGCGGCGGGTCCGCGCGTCGGCGACCGAGATGCGGTACTGGGGATTACGGATCTTGCCAAGCCGGGTGAGCTTGATCTTGACAGCCATGATTGAGCGACTTCTCCTGTGGGTGTCACGCTGCAATTCAGCGACCCGGGCGGGATGCCAGGGTCCGGTTTTGCCTCGCGTGTGTGACCAACGGGCGATCGTGATCGCGCGGTGGACAGCCGCCCATTGTGCCAGAACCTGCTGGCCCGGCGTTAATCGCGGCGGCCTACATCACCTTCTGGAAGACCTTCGTCTCGACGCGGCGGGTCATGCGCCAGCCCTCGGGGGTGCGGACGAACTCGTCGTCGTACCAGAGCCCGCAGAACAGCACCTGATCGCTCTCGCCGGGCAGCACCATCGGGTTGAAGCAGATCACCCGCGACGAGGCGGTGTCGCCGTCGATGCGCACCGAGAAGTTGCCGAGCATGTGCGCGTAGACGGGAAAGTTCGGCAGCACCTCCGACAGCCACTTCTTGACCTCGGGATAGTGCCCCTCGATGCCGCCCAGGGCCGTGTAGTCGATGTAGGCGTCCGGGGTGAAGACCTTGTCCAGGTCGTCGAATCGGCGATTGTCGATGGCGGTGGAGTAGTCGACCAGCAGCTGCTGGATCTCGAGGCGGTCGGAGATTTCCGCGGGGGTGAGCATGCGTCGATTGAACACGACCATGTTGTCACCGGGCAGTCCTACGATCCGGTCATGAACGACGCCCCGATCGGCCAGCTGGCCACCCAGGCGTTCTCCCTCCTGATCGACGCCGTGGCGACGATCGGGCCCGACGACTGGGATCGTCCGTCCAACCTCGAGGGCTGGAGCGTGCGCGAGCTGGTGGGCCACGCCACCGGCAGCGCCGCGAAGGTGGTGACGCTCGTCGAGGACGGTGAATTGTGGCAAGGCCCTTCGCAGCCGGCCGATTGGGTCTGCGAGGACCCGTCGGAGCGGCTGCGCGAGCTCGCGTCCCGCCTGCGGGACGCGCTGCCCTCGGCCGATCTGGATGCCACGCGGGTCTCGCCGCAGGGGCAGGTGCCGCTGCGGCGCGCGCTGGCCTTCCCCGTCGCGGACCTGGCCATGCACGCCTGGGACGTGCACCGCTCGCAGGGGCGTCTGGTCGAGCTGCCCGACGACACGCTGGCGTTCTGCCGGGGGCTGGTCGAGTCGGTCGCGCCGGAGCTGCTGCGGCGCCCCGGGGGTTTCGGACCGGCCCGGCCCGCGCCGGACGGCGCGACGCCGACGGCCGGGTTGATGGCCTACCTCGGCCGCTCGGTCGACGGGTAGTTGGGATCGGTAGCGCCGCGCGCGGGTTGCACTTGATCGCAGACCTCAGCAACGAAGGAGCCCGCCATGGACAAGGCCCCGCGATTCTCCCCTTTTCGCAGGACACGCCGCGCTCGACGGGTGAATAATTCCGGGTCTATGAAGGCAGCATTCGCGGCGTTGGCAACGCCGCTGATGATCTGGGGCGGCATGAGCCTGGCGGCCCCGGCCGCCCAGGCCTCCCCCTGCCCGAACATGGTGTCCTGCCAGCACTGGTGCCCGGGCGACGTCCTCCCGGCGGGCCGCCCCGTGCCGTGGGACGGCAACGTCTGCCACGACTACTACTGGGACTACTACGGCGTGCACGACGTCGGGACGGGCGCCTTCTACGCCTGGCGGGACATGCCCTGGCACTAGAGGCCGTCACGCCAATCGGGCATTGGCCCCCGCGCAGGCCAAGAAGTTAAACTCTGCGGCCATGCGCAAGCTCATGGGGGTGGTCGCCGCTGCGCTGGCGATCGGTACGGGTGTTGCCACGGTCAGCGTGTCCCCGGCCTCGGCCGACAACGCCCAGCCGGCCGGCTCGGTGCCCATCCCCGACGGCCCCGCCCAGACCTGGATCGTCGCCGACATGGACAGTGGCCAGATCCTGGCCGGGCGCGACCAGAACGTCGTCCACCCGCCCGCGAGCACCATCAAGGTGCTGCTGGCCCTGGTGGCGCTCGACCAGGTGAGCCTGGACCAGACCGTGGTCGCCGACGCCGCCGACGCGGACGTCGAGTGCAACTGCGTCGGGATCAAGCCGGGCCGCTCCTACACCGCGCGCCAGTTGCTCGACGGGTTGCTGCTGGTGTCGGGCAACGACGCCGCGAACACTCTGGCGCACATGCTGGGCGGGGCGGACGCGGCCGTGGCCAAGATGAACGCCAAGGCCGCGTCGCTGGGGGCCACAAGCACCCACGCCGCGACCCCGTCCGGCCTGGACGGGCCCGGCGGATCCGGGGCCTCGACCGCGCACGACCTGGCCGTCATCTTCCGCGCCGCGATGGGCAACCCGGTGTTCGCGCAGATCACCGCCGAGCCCTCGGCGATGTTCCCCTCCGACCACGGCGACCAGCCGATCCAGAACCAGGACGAGCTGCTGGCGCGGTATCCCGGCGCGATCGGCGGCAAGACCGGCTTCACCGACGCGGCCCGCAAGACCTTCGTCGGCGCCGCCGGCCGCGGGGGCCGGCGGTTGGTGATCGCGATGATGTACGGCCTCGTCAAGGCTGGCGGCCCCACCTACTGGGACCAGGCCGCGAGCCTGTTCGACTGGGGTTTCGCGCTCAACCCCGAGACCGGCATCGGCTCGCTCTAGCCGGGCATCAAGCCGGCGATCAACGACGTCAGCAGCGCGATGCGCTGCTCCTCGATCTCCGGCTGCGGCCACACGCCGCGCACCAGCGCGGCACCGTCGAAAACGTTGGTCAGCAACGCCACGAGCACTCCGAAGGTCTCCTGCGGGAGGCTCTCGGCGCCCGGCAGCGCCCGCGCGGCCTCGTAGATCTTGGCGGTGTAGGGGCCGAGCGACTCGCGCAGATGGGCGTTGAGCTTCTCGTCCGTGCGGCCGGCGACCAGCAGCTCGTAGAGCACGGCGTTGGTTGGGCTGCCGGTGATGTCGCGCAGGATCGTCAGAGCCGCCTCCAGCGCCGGCCGGTCGGGCGGTATCTCCGTCACGCGTTTGGTGAACGACTCCAGCTGGCGGCGCAGAACCTCCGACGCCGTCGCGGCCATGAAGTCGCTCATGGTGTCGAAGTGACGGAACAGGGCCCCCACGGACACCCCCGCGCGCTTGGCGACGACGGCCGCGGACGTGCGGGCGTAGCCGACCTCGACGATGCTCTCGATGCACGCCTCGAGGAGCCGCCCGACGGTCTCCTCGCGGCGTTGCTGCTGGGTGCGCGCCATCTCAGGCGCCGACGGCGGCGGGCTGCCGGGGCGCGGCCTGACGGACGCCCGCCCGCAGGTACCGGCCCGACTTCACCGTCTCGCCGTAGCCCTCGCGGAAGCTGCCGTCCCGGAACACCACGGCGCCGCCCACGCCGGTGGCGACGACGGCGTCGTCGTTGCGGTTGACCATGCGGCGCAGGCCGCCGTAGAAGGGGACCGCTTCCTCATGGTAGGCGTACAGCGAATCGTCCAGGGCGGCCGGGTCGATCACCGCGAAGTCGGCACGGTCACCGGGCCGCAGCGTGCCGGCGTCGAGGCCGAACCACTCCGCCAACTCGCCGGTGAGGCGGTGCACGGCCCGTTCGGTGGACAGGAACGGCCGGCCCTCCCGGTGGGCGTCGCGGACGCGCTTGAGCAGCTTCAGGCCGAAGTTGTAGAAGGCCATGTTGCGCAGGTGCGCGCCGGCGTCCGAGAAGCCCATGTGCACACTCGGGTCGGCGGCGAGCTTGTCGAGCTGCCTGGGCCGGTGGTTGGCCACGATCGTCGTCCACCGGACGTTGCGCTCACCGTTCTCGACGAGCACGTCGAGGAAAGCGTCCAGCGGATGCAGCCCGCGCTCGTCGGCGATCTGGCCGAAGCTCTTGCCCACCAGCGACTCGTCGGGGCATTCGACGATCACCGCGTCGTGGAAGTCGCGGTGCCACAGCGAGGGGCCCAGCTTGACGCGGTCGAATTCGCGCCGGAACCGCCGCCGGTAGGACTCGTCGGCCAGCAGCTCGTTGCGCTGCAGCTGGTCGCGCAGGTGCAGGGCGGCCGTCCCGGCGCCGAACTCCTCGAACACCGGCAGGTCGATCCCGTCGGAGTAGAGCTCGAACGGCACGGGCAGGTGCTGGAACCGCACGGCCGAACGCAGCAGCCTGTTGAGCACCCGGGTGCCGAACCCGAAGGTGTGCACGGCCAGCGGCATCGACTTGGCGTCGGCGGACACCAGCAGGCTCATGCGAACGCCCTTGCCGCGGTTGACAATCCGGCTACTCGTCAGGAAGAACATGAGCGCCGAGGCCGGGCTTTCGACGTTGGGCGCGCTCTGCAGCATCCGGCCGCGCTTGCGCAGCACCTTGATGAGCCGGCGCCGTTCGCGCCAAGAGGCGAAGGTCGACGGCAGGGCACGCGACCGGAAGCGGTCGCCGTCCAGCTTGTCGATCGCCGCGTCCATGCCCGACATGCCGAGCATCCCGGCGTCCAGCGCCTGCTCGAGCAGGGCCGCCATCTTTTCCAGCTCGGCGTCGGTGGGGCGGACGTCGGCGTCGGTGGCACGGTCGAGCCCGAGCACGGTGGCCCGCAGGTCCGAATGGCCCAGCAGCGAGCCGACGTTCGGCCCGAGCGGCAGGGCGTCGAGCGCCTCGATGTATTCCGCCGGCGTCGACCACGTCCTGCGCGAGTCGAGCGCGCCGTGGACGTATTGGCGCGGCACCGCCTCGACCCGGCTGAACAGGTCGGCCGCGTCCTCGGAGGAGGCGTAGACCGTGGACAGCGAGCAGTTGCCGAGCAGCACCGTCGTCACGCCGTGGCGCACCGACTCGCGCAGCCCGGGGTCGAGCAGCACCTCGGCGTCGTAGTGGGTGTGCACGTCGATGAACCCGGGCACCACCCACTTGCCGGCCGCGTCGATCACCTCCGGGCACCCGGCCTCGTCGAGCGGGGTCTCGGACACGGTGGCCACCACACCGTCGCGGATGCCGAGGTTTCGGGTGTGCGGCTGGGCGCCGGTGCCGTCGAACCACAGTCCGTCGCGGATGATCACGTCGTAGGCCATTGCTTCCTCCAGGCTGTTCGGTTGCGGGAACCGTAACATAGATAGCAAGCACTCGCAATCTTTTCCCGGCGAGCGTCAGCGACGGGCCACCTTGGGCACCTCGGTCGCGGTCGCCGGCTCCAGGCCCGTGATGGCCGGCGGCACGTCGCCGCGGCGGGCGAGCACGGCGGGGACGCGGAGCACGGCGGACCGCTGTCCGCAGTCGTTGGATTGCACGGTGACGGTCTCCTCCCCCACGAGGTCGCCGTCGGGCTGGGGCCGCAACGACAGCACGACCGTCGTGGCCTGGGTCCGGTTCGACCCGCTGGGCCCCACGCAGGCGATCTGAGCGTCGTCCGGCTGCGACTGCCACCGACCGTCGGCGAACCGCATGATCAGCTGCCGGCCGCCCGGCGACGCCGGTTGCTGATGGTCGTCGTTGTCGAGTTGCAGCGCCGCGGCGGCGCATGCCGAGGCGGAACACGTGGTGCGGAAGGCCCACCAGGTGGCCACGTCCGGCGGCTGCGGGTCGGCGACGTAGTTGTAGGTCTGCTTGCTGCGCTGGACCTCGAGCCGGTAGGAGCCCTCGAGCGGGACGGGCGGTGGCGGCGCCGGGACCGGCGCGGGCGAGGGGGCGGATTGGGCGACGGGCGCGGGTCGGACGGTCGGCGTGGTGGCGCTCGTGCGCCCGACGAGGAAACCGAGCGCGACCGCGCCGACCACCAGCACCAACACCGTCAGGGCCAGCACGACCCGGCCCAGGATGCGTCGTGGCGGCGGGGGCGGCGTGGGGCGCCGCGGCGGCGTTCTTGCGGCGCCGTGGCCTCGCGCCGGCCGGGCGGGCGACGGGGACGCCGGCCGCCGGGCCGCCGGACGGGGACCCGGGGCCGGCTCCTTGGTGCCGGCCGGTGCCGGACGGGCCCGGGCGGGCTGCTCGGCCACCAGCACGGCCTCGGGCGTGCGGTCCCCGCCCGCGACGCCGGCCTGCCGGTTGGCCGCGCGGGCGAATTCGCCGCAGGTGGCGAACCGGTCGCCGGGCCGCTCGGCGAGCGCCCGGGCGAACACGCCGTCGAGGCGGGCCAGCTCCGGGCGCTGCTCACTCAGCCGGGCCGGACGCGCCGCGGGCGGCGCACCCGTGAGCAGGTGAAATGCCGTGGCCGCCAGGGCGTATTGGTCGGCGCGCCGGTCGATTTTTTCGGTGGCGCCCCCGGCCGCGAGTTCGGGCGCCGCGTAACGCGCGTCGACCTCGGGACGAGGGATCCCGAAGTCGGTGAGCAGGATGCGTTGCTCCTCGTCCGCGCGGCCGGTGAGCAGGATGTTGGCGGGTCGGACGTCCCGGTGCAGCATGCCGCGCTGGTGCGCGTAGTCCAGCGCCCCGGCCAGCGCGGAGACGATGGCCAGCACCTCGGCCACGGGTGACACCGCCGGGAACCGGCCGGCGATCAGCTGGGCCGCGTTGATGCCGTCGACGTAGTCCATGGCGGCGTACAGCTGGCCGTAGAACTCGCCGCGTTCGTGCACCTCGATGATGTGGGGGTGCCGCAGCCGCGCCGCCGCGGGCGTCTCGGCCCAGAACCGGCGCCGGAACTCGGCGTCCGTCGACAGTTCGGGCGCAAGGACTTTCACCGCCCGCCAGCACGACGACCGGTGGTCCTGGACAAGATAGACATCACCGGTCGCCCCGGAACCCAGCCTTCGCGCGATGACGTATCCGGCAAACGCCGCGCCGCTGGCCAACGCCATTGGAAGAGCCTACCCGCGAGCGCGGCGACGCGCCCTGCGGGCATTACGGTCGAAACGTCTTGCCGCGCAGAACTACTAGATCGGGCCGGGCGAGGACCCCGGGGCCGCGCCGCGGGTCCTCCGCGTAGCACAGCAGGTCGGCCGGTGCGCCGTCCTCGAGCCCGGGCCGGTTCAGCCAGCGCCGCGCCTCCCAGCACGCCGCGCCGAGCGCCTCGGTGGGGCTCATGCCGATGCCTTTGAGCGCCTCCACCTCGTCGGCGATCCGGCCGTGGGCCACGAGGCTGCCGGCGTCGGTGCCGGCGTAGATGGGCACGCCGGCCTCCCGCGCGCCCGCGATCCGCTCGTTGCAGCGGGCGTACAGCTCGCGCATGTGCGCGGCGTACGTCGGGTACTTCGTCGCGGCGGCGGCGATGCCCTGGAAGTTGTCGATGATGTTGATCAGGGTCGGCACCAGCGCGGTGCCGTGCTCGAGCATCAAGGCGATGGTGTCGTCGGTGAGGCCGGTGCCGTGCTCGATGCAGTCGATCCCGGCGTTGATCAGGCCCGGCATGGCCTCGTTGCCGAAGACGTGCGCGGTGACGCGGGCGCCGTGGGCGTGGGCGGTGTCGATCGCGGCCTTGAGCACGTCGTCGGACCACAGCGGCCCCAGGTCGCCGGTGCCGCGGTCGATCCAGTCGCCGACGAGCTTGACCCAGCCGTCGCCGCGCCGGGCCTCCTCGGCCACCGCCGCGCGCAGCTGCGACTCGTCCTCGAGCTCGCGCGCCAGGTTCGGCGAGTACCGCTTGGGCCTGGCCAGGTGCCGGCCGGCGCGGATGATGCGGGGCAGGTCGTCGCGGTCGTCGAGGCGGCGGGTGTCGGTCGGCGAGCCGCAGTCGCGCAGTAGGAGCGCGCCGGCGTCGCGCTCGGTCTCGGCCTGGGCGGCCGCCTCCTCGATGGGCATCTCGCCGTGGTCGCCGAGCCCGACGTGGCAGTGCGCGTCGACGAGCCCGGGCACGATCCACCCGCCGTCGAACACGGTGTCGGCGCCCGCGATTGCTTCGGTGCTGATGCGGCCGTCGACGATCCACAGCTCGACCGGGCTTTCGTCGGGCAGCCCGCGCCCCCGCACGTGCAGGCGCACGGGGCGGCTACGTCCGTCCGGTGTTTCGGTGACGACCCGCGTCGCCCGGCTTCGCCGCGCTCGCGATCGTCACGGTCTTTCGGTGACGACCCGCGTCGCCCGGCTTCGCCGCGCTCGCGATCGTCACGACTTGCCCGGGAACTTGAGCTTGGACAGGTCGAAGTCAGCCAGGGCCGGCGGCAACTCGTTGAGACCCTCGGGCATCTGCGACAGGTCGGGGAAGCCGGCGGGCATGCCGGGCGCGCCCTGCATCAGGGGGTTGCGCACCTTTGGCGGCGTCGGTCCGCGGGCGCCCTTCTTGCCCTTCTTCCCCTTGCCGCCCTTGGCCTTCCGGGTCGCCGACTTGCGGCCCATGCCCGGGATGCCCATGCCGCCGAGCATCGTCGACATCATCTTGCGGGCCTCGAAGAAGCGGTCGACGAGCTGGTTCACCTCCGACACCGTCACGCCCGACCCGTTGGCGATGCGCAGCCGCCGAGACGCGTTGATGATCTTGGGGTCGGCCCGCTCCTCGGGTGTCATCCCGCGGATGATGGCCTGCAGCCGGTCGAGCTGCTTGTCGTCGACCTCGGCCAGCGCCTCCTTCATCTGGCCGGCGCCGGGGAGCATGCCCAGCAGGTTGCCGATGGGACCCATCTTGCGGATCGCGAGCATCTGCTCGAGGAAGTCCTCCAGCGTCAGCTCGCCGCTGCCCATCTTGGCGGCGGCAGCCTCGGCCTGCTGGGCGTCGAAGACCTGCTCGGCCTGCTCGATGAGGCTCAGCACGTCGCCCATGCCGAGGATGCGGCTGGCCATGCGGTCGGGATGGAAGACGTCGAAGTCCTCGAGCTTCTCGCCGGTGGAGGCGAAAAGTATTGGCACGCCGGTGACCTCGCGAACCGACAGCGCGGCGCCACCGCGAGCGTCGCCGTCGAGCTTGGTCAGCACGACACCGGTGAAGCCGACGCCCTCGCGGAACGCCTCGGCGGTGGTGACGGCGTCCTGACCGATCATCGCGTCGAGGACGAACAGGACCTCGTCGGGGTCGACGGCGTCGCGGATGGCCGCGGCCTGGGACATCAGCTCGGCGTCGATGCCGAGGCGCCCGGCGGTGTCGACGATGACGATGTCGAAGTGCTTGGCGCGTGCCTCCTCCAGGCCCTGTGCGGCCACGGCGACCGGATCACCCGGTCCCGACTCGGGCGACGCGCCGGGGTGCGGCGCGAACACGGGAACGCCCGCGCGCTGCCCGACGACCTGCAGCTGGTTCACCGCGGCGGGCCGCTGCAGGTCGCAGGCCACCAGCAGTGGCGTGTGACCCTGGCCGCGCAGCCAGGCGGCCAGCTTGCCGGCCAGCGTGGTCTTACCCGAGCCCTGCAGGCCGGCGAGCATGATGACCGTCGGCGGGGCCTTCGCGAACACGAGCTGGCGGGTCTGGCCGCCGAGGATGCCGATGAGCTCCTCGTTGACGATCTTGACGACCTGCTGCGCCGGGTTCAGCGCGCCGGAGACCTCGGCGCCCCGGGCGCGTTCCTTGATGCGGCCGACGAACTCGCGGACGACGGGCAGCGAGACGTCGGCCTCGAGCAGCGCCAGGCGGATCTCGCGGGTCGTCGCGTCGATGTCGGCGTCGGTCAGTCGACCTTTCCCGCGCAGCCCCGCCAGCGCACCGGTCAACCGGTCGGAGAGGGATTCAAACACCCGACCAGCCTAGTGGTAGTGCGAGACGACCGGGTTTCGGCGGCTCCCCGGGCCCCGGGACGCCACGACACGTAAACGGTTGCGACGACACGCGGCGAGTCGCAACCAGTTACGTCTCGCGAACGGCGAAGCCCGCCAGAGCACACGACACGCCGCGGACGGGTGTGCGTGGTTTCAGTCTCGGCGCAGGCGACGGCGGGATTGAATGGTCGGGTGCTCGAGGTGATCGACAAGGGCGCCTGCACCGACGCGCATCCGGACCCGCTGCTGTTCGTCCACGGCGGCTGGCACGGCGCCTGGTGCTGGGAGCACTTCCTCGACTTCTTCGCCGGCGCCGGCTACCGCGCGGTCGCGATCAGCCTGCGCGGGCACGGCGCCAGCCCGACGGCCAAGCCCCTGCACAAGGTCACCATCGCCGATTACCTCGACGATGTCCGCGCCACGGCCGACGACCTGGGCGGGGCTCCGGTACTCGTCGGCCATTCGCTCGGCGGCTTCGTCATTCAGCGCTACCTCGAAACCCACACCGCCCCCGCCGCGGTGCTGGTGGGTTCGGTGCCGCCGCAGGGCGTCCTTCGGCTGGCGCTGCGCGTGTGGCGCCGCCGGCCGTCGATGACGATGGAGGCCTGGAGCGACCCCACGCTGCTGAAGTTCCTCGCCACCCCGGCGCTCACCCGCGAGTACCTCTTCTGCACCGACACGCCCGAGGACGTCGTGCAAGCCTGCATGCAACGCGCCGGCGCCGAGAGCATTCGCGCCGCCATGACCGATCCCGTGGTCCGCCGGGTGCGGACGAAGCGCGTGACCACGCCCATGCTGGTGCTCGGCGCCGTGCACGACGGCTTCGTCAGCGTCGGTGACGTGCGCGCGACGGCGCGCGCCTACCGCACCGAACCCGAATTCTTCGAGATGGGTCACAACATGATGCTCGAACCCGGCTGGCGCGACGTCGCCCGACGAATCGACGCGTGGCTGAGCGCGCGAAAACCATTGGCGTGCTAGATTTTAGCGCCGCCACCGATTGGGGCGGGCCGCAAATCACGCGCGACCACCGGGGGGAGCTTTGCCGTTGCAACAGGTCAGCCACACGCCGTCGCGCGTCGAGGCAGGCCAGGACGGCAGCGCGCCCCTGCGAGGTTGGCAGCGCCGCGCGCTGGTCAAGTACCTCGCCGGTCGCCCCCGCGATTTCCTGGCGGTCGCGACCCCCGGTTCCGGGAAGACGACGTTCGCACTGCGGGTCGCGGCCGAGCTGCTGAGCCAGCGGGCCGTCGACCAGATCACCGTCGTCGTGCCGACCGAGCACCTCAAGGTCCAGTGGGCGCTGGCCGCGCAGCGGCACGGCCTCGCCCTCGACCCGCGGTTTTCCAACACCAGCGCGCAGAACTCGTCCGAGTACCACGGGGTGATGGTGACCTACGCCCAGGTCGCCGCGCACCCGACGCTGCACCGGGTGCGCACCGAGCAGCGCAGGACGCTGGTCGTCTTCGACGAGATCCACCACGGCGGCGACGCCAAGAGCTGGGGCGAGGCGATCCGCGAGGCGTTCGGCGACGCGACGCGCCGGCTTGCTTTGACGGGCACGCCGTTTCGCAGTGACGACAGCCCCATCCCGTTCGTCAGCTACGTCGCGGGCGCCGACGGGGTGGCGCGCTCGGAGGCCGACCACACCTACGGCTACGCCGAGGCCCTCGCAGACGGCGTCGTCCGGCCCGTGGTGTTCCTCGCCTACTCCGGCGAGGCCCGCTGGCGCGACAGCGCCGGCGAGGAGCACGCCGCGCGGTTGGGCGAGCCGCTCTCGGCCGAGCAGACGGCCCGGGCGTGGCGCACGGCGCTCGATCCGGCCGGCCAGTGGATGCCGGCGGTGATCGCCGCGGCCGACGAGCGGCTCCGCCAGCTACGCACGCACATCCCCGACGCCGGCGGCATGATCATCGCCTCGGACCGGACCGCGGCGCGCGCGTACGCCGCCCTGCTCAAACGGCTGACCGACGAGGCGCCGACGGTGGTGCTGTCCGACGACCCCGGATCCTCAACGCGCATCACGGAATTCGCGCAGAGCACCAGCCGGTGGCTGGTCGCCGTGCGCATGGTGTCCGAGGGCGTCGACGTGCCGCGGCTGTCGGTCGGCATCTACGCGACCAGCGCGTCGACGCCGCTATTCTTCGCCCAGGCCATCGGCCGGTTCGTGCGGTCGCGACGGCCGGGCGAGACGGCCAGCATCTTCCTGCCTTCGGTGCCCAACCTGCTGCAACTGGCCAGCGAGCTCGAGGCCCAGCGCAACCACGTGCTCGGGCAGCCGCACCGGCCGGAGGAGGACCCGCTCGACGGCGACCCCGCCACCCGGACGCAGACCGAGAAGGACGACACGGACAACGGCTTCACCGCTCTGGGCGCCGACGCCGAGCTCGACCAAGTGATCTTCGACGGGTCCTCGTTCGGCACCGCGGCGCCGGCCGGCAGCGACGAGGAGGCGGACTACCTGGGCCTGCCCGGGCTGCTCGACGCCGACCAGATGCGCGCCCTGCTGCACCGGCGCCAGGACGAGCAACTGCAGAGGCGGGCCGAGAAACAGGCCGTTCAGGGGGCACCGCCGCCGGCGACCGTGCACGGCCAGCTCCGCGAGCTGCGCCGCGAGCTGAACACCCTGGTGTCCATCGCCCACCACAAGACCGGCAGACCCCACGGCTGGATCCACAACGAGCTGCGCCGCCGCTGCGGGGGGCCGCCGATCGCCGCCGCGACCCGCGAGCAGCTCAAGGAGCGCATCGACGCCGTGCGGCAGCTGAATTCTGAGCACTCTTGAGTGATGTTGCGCGACAAGCACATTGGCTAGACGGCCGCCATTCAGTGTCGCGAGCAGTGGTGTTCCTCGGCAGCGTCCACGCGATGTCCGAGAATTAGGTGGTCGACTACTGATGCTTCCCCCAGACCCCTTGCTTACGGTTCACCTACCTGACGGTTGGGGACCGCCGGGCTAGTGACAACCAGGGGCTAGCCAGCAGGAAGATCGACATGTCGTATGTAATCGCGGCGCCGGAGATAATGACCTCGGCGGCAACGGATCTGTCCAACATCGGCTCAACGCTGACCGTCGCGCAAGCGGCGGCGGCCGCCCCGACAACGGGGGTGCTGGCCGCGGCTGAGGATGAGGTGTCGGCGGCGATTGCGGCGGTGTTCTCCTTCCATGGCCAGCAGTTTCAGGCACTCGGTGCGCAGGCGGCGGTGTTCCACGACCAGTTTGTGCAGGCCTTGAACAGCGCGGCGGGCGCGTATGCGGCTGCCGAGGCGGCCAATGTCTCGCCGTTGCAGACCCTGGAGCAGAACCTGCAGGCCTTCGCGATAGCCCCGGTGAAGTTTCTGACGGGGCGCCCGTTGTTTGGCGATGGCGCCAATGCGCCGGCGGGCAGCGGCCTGCCCGGCGGGGACGGCGGGTGGCTTTTCGGTAACGGCGGCAATGGAGGGTCGGGTGC
>NZ_CACRUY010000058.1 GCF_902652685.1 Mycobacterium sp. Marseille-P9652 | reverse complement strand
GCGTGGGCGCCACGACGTGCTGGTCGGGATTGGGCTGCACCGACGCCGTCGGCCGGATGGCGACCGCCAGCGAGACGACCAGCGCCACGACGCCGGTGACGAAGAGCGCCGAGACCCCGGCCCCCACCAGGCGGAAAGACGAGCGCTCCCGGTGATCTGTGCCGACGAGGGCGGTAGCGCCGGTCGGCTCGCCGAGGAACGGCTCGTCGAGGTCATCGGGGACCGCGCTGTAGGCCAGGCCGTCCTTGGCCAGGGTGCCCGGGCTGTCGAAGTAGCCGGGCGCCGCCACCGCGAGCGGCGGCACAGCGCCGGTGCCGGGGTCCTGCGCGTAGGCCAGGGCCGCCGTGGATGACGCGAACAGCGGAGAGTTGGCCGACGCCAGCGCGGCTCCGCCGGCGAGCGCCGTCTCGGGCTCCTCGGGCGCCGCGAGCGGAAGCGTGGTGGCCGCTTCGAGGGCCGGCTTGATCAGGGGGAGGTCGATGCCGGAGCCGACGACGAACACGGCGTCGGGCCGAGTCTGAAGCGCCTCGGCGCCCGAGACCATCGAGGTGAGCTGTGCCACCGCCGCCTCGTCGTCGTCGGGCAGCGGCTGCTGAACGATGTCGGTGACCGATCCGTCCGCACTGTCGACCACCGCGAGCGTCGCGGTGTCGGGTTCGATGTACAGCAGTGCCGTGCGGGCGTAATTGGTTTGGTGGCCAACCGACTGGGCGAGTGCGGCCGCGGCCAGGAAGGCCGAGACAAGCATCACATTCTCGACCTTGTGCTGCGCCAGGGCATCTCGCAGTGCGGCGGCCTCGATGGGGTCGGTGAAGGTCACTCCGGTCGCGGCGAGCTGGTAGCCGCCCTCCACCGCGCCCTCGCGCGTGCCGAGGATCGCGGAGACGACCTGGTCGGCCGCGCTTATGGTCGCTGCGTCGTCGTCGGCGTGGACGTCGAAGTTGTCCTCATCGACGGTGGCGCCGTCCCCGTTCTGGCCCTCCACCAGCACCATTCGGACGGCCGTCGGCGCCATCGACACGCCAAGTACGGTGTCCAATGCTCCTCCAAAGTCGTTTGCCACTCTTAAAAGATCAAGACTCGCGATCGCGCGATCCCCCGATGGAAGCGTTACCGAGTCAACACGTGGTGTTCCCCTAGGCGTTGATTTTACGCGGTCATGGCCCGAATATGCCGTGCTCCAGATGCCGGCGAAGCCAATCGTCGGCGCCGTGATCGTCGTCATCCCTGGGGTGCGACGGCAGCCATTGGCGCGGCGGATTGACGTTCGGGCCGGGCGCCGGGGCCCCAGGGGCCGGGGCCGCCGGCGCCTGCGGCGGCACCGATTCCGGGGCCGGCGGCGGCGCGGCCGGCGCCTCGTTCGCCGGCGGCAGCTGGGTCGCGGGGGCGACGACGTTCTGGCTGACATCCGGGCGTTGGTCGGCGTGCGGACGGATTCCCATGGCGAGCGCGACCGCGAGCGCGAGGACGCCGCCGACGAAGACGACCGTCGCACTGACTATGGCCAGCAACGGCTTTCGGCTGCGCCTTTCCTCCGGCTCCGCGAGGGATCCGGGGTCGACGGCGGGTTCGGCATCCGCTTCGGCGCTGTAGGCGAGTTGGCGCCCGGTTACCGGGTCCTCCGCCGGCGGCAAGGCCACCGTGCTCGGAGCGCCGAGTCGGGCGTTCGCCGACGCCAGCGCGGCGCCTCGCGCCAACGCCGTGTCGGGCTCCTCGGGCACGATGACCGACAACGACGTGGCCGCGTCCAGGGCCGGCTTGATCTGCGCGATGTCCACCTCCGACCCGACCAGAAACAGCCCGTCAGGTCGCGCCCTCGTCGCCTCCACACCCCGTACCGCGGCAACCAGCTCGTCGAGCCCGGCGTCGTCGCCGCGCGGGAGGCTCCGCTGTCGGATCTGGGCGACGGAGCCGTCGGCTGAGTCGACGACGGCCAGCGCCGCGGTGCTCGGCTCGACGAACAGCAGCGCGGTTCGCGCGCCCCGGGTTGCGCTGCCGACCGCCTGGGCCAGGGTCGCGGCTGCGGTGAAGGCCGAGACGAACGTCACATTCTGGAAGTTGTGCGCCGCCAGCACGTTTCGCAGGGCGGCCGCCTTGGCCGGGTCGGTCCAGGTCACACCGGTGGACGCGAGCGTGTACCCGCCTTGCGCCGCGCTCTGCAGGGTCCCGGCGATGGCCGCGGCAACCTGGTCGGCGGCGGCCAGAGCGTCACCGCTGACGCGAAAGGTGTCCTGGTCGAGGGTTACTCCGCCCGCGGCCTCCCCCTCGACGAGCACCATGTGCACCGTCTCGGGAGCTATCGACACACCAAGTACGACGTCCACGGCCCTCCAGTCCCTGTCTCCCGCGCCAACGAAACGGCTACGCTGCCACGGCCTTTCGGTCTACCCGCCGCGGCCACGCCCTAATCCGAAGCCTGGCTCGCGAACGGGACTGGGCCATCAGTGGTGGCCGCCGCCACCGTGGCCGCCACCGAAGCCGCCACCGCCACCGCCGAAGCCGCCGCCACCGCCACCGAAGCCGCCGTGTCCGCCGCCGCCGAAGGGACCGCCGCCAATCGGGCCGCCGCCGAACGGACCGCCAGCGTGCCCGCCGCCGAACGGACCGCCGATCGGCCCCCCGCCGATCGGACCGCCGCCGCCGATCGGACCGCCGCCGAACGGACCGCCAATCGGACCGCCGCCACCGGGTCCGGTGCCGGGAATGTGGATGGGCCCACCGCCGGGGCCGCCCGGCTCGCCGCCCGGGAGGTGAATGGGGCCTCCACCCGGGCCGCCGGGTCCAGCGCCGGGGATCGGCACGGGACCGGCGCCCGGGATCGAGACGTGGCTTCCACCCTCGCTGCCGGGACCGGCACCGGGGATCGGCAGATGTCCGCCGCCGGGGCCACCGAACTGGGGCGGGGTCACCGGCTCCGGGATCCGCAGCGGTGGCTGCGGCACCACGGGCTGCGGGGGCGCCAACCGGGGCGCCTGGATGACCGGCGGATTGAACACCGGGTTGGGAAGCGGCAGGCGGGGTGCCAGGACGGGTGGCGCGATCACCGGCGCCAGCGGCGGGACCACGACGGGAACGGGCACTATCGGCGCCGCCGGCGCGGGAAGCGCGGGAGCCGCCGGGAGCGGGGCCGCCGGAAGCGGGGCCGCCGGAACCGGGGCAGCCGGGATCGGCGCGGCGATCGCCGGGCTGATGGGCCGGGGCGCCGCCACGGGCTCGGGCATGTTGATCTTCTGTGCCGGCGCGGACGCTTCGATCGGCGCCTGTTGCGTCGGCACGATGAGGTTCTGCGCGGGTGTGGGTCGCAACGCGACCGTCCCCGTCGTGCGGATGCCGATGGCCAGCGCGATCTCGAGCGCCAGCACGGCGCTGATCCCGACGACGGCCAACCCGCTGCCGAGCAGCAGCATGGGCCTGCGGCGCGGCTCGCTCTCGTCGGGGAGGAACAGCTTCTCGATGACGACGGTCTGGGCGTTCGCGTCGTCGTCCGGAACGGCGCTGTAGGCGAGTTCGTCGTCGCCGATCGGTCCGCCGGTGATGCTGAGGTACTCCGGCATGACGTACTCGTCGAGGGCGCCGGTGCCCGGGTCCTGCGCGTATGCCAGCGCGGCGGTCGACGACGCGAACAGCGGCGCGTTCGCCGCCGCCAGCGCGGCGCCGCGGGCCAGCGCCGTCTCCGGCTCCTCCGGGGCGCTCACGTGAAATCGGGTCGTCGACTCCAGGCCGGGCTTCAGCGGCGCGATGTCGACGCCCGAACCCACCAGGAACAGCCCGTTCGGCGCCGTGGGTAGGTCGTTCAGGCGGGCGACCAGCCCGGCGAGCTGCGAGGTGGCCTCGTCGTACGAATCGGCGTAGATCGGTCGCTGGTAGACGTCGGTGATGGAGCCGTCGGAGGTCTCGACGACGGCGAGCGTCGCGGTGTCGGGCTCGACGAACAGCACGGCAGTGCGCTCGTAACCGATTGCGCCGCCGACGCTTTGGGCCAGTGCCGTCGCGGCCAGGAACGCCGAGACCAGCATGACGTTCTCGATCTTGTGAGTGGCCAACGCGTCACGCAGGGCGGCGGCCTCCAGCTGGTCGGTCCACGTGACCCCGATGGACGACAATTCGAGGCCGGCGTCGGCCGCGCCCTCGCGGGTGCCGAGGATGGCCGCGATCACCTGATCGGGCGCGGCGTTGGTCGCGGGGTCGTCGGCGGCGGCGACGTCGAACTCGTCCTCTTCCACGGTGGCGCCGTCGGCGTGTTCGCCTTCGAGCACCACCATCTGGATGGACGCCGGTGCCATCGACACCCCGAGCACGATATCCAAATCAACCCCTCCAAAGGTGTTGCGATCCAAGCCATGGTCGGGCGGAGGAGAAACCACGGACCGTTTAATGATCCCTCAGAACGAGGGTGCGGGGGGACCCTAGAAGCTAGGTAGATCTTATGAAGTTCTGGTACGAGCGCGACGGCGTCGGCCCCCGCTGGCCCTGGTACTTGGACCCGACGTGCGAACTGCCGTAGGGATGTTCGGCCGGGCTGGTCAGCCGCAGGATGCACAGCTGGCCGATCTTCATGCCCGGCCACAGGGTGATCGGCAGGTTCGCGACGTTGGACAGCTCGAGCGTGATGTGCCCGCTGAAGCCGGGGTCGATGAAGCCCGCGGTCGAGTGGGTCAGCAGGCCCAGCCGCCCCAGCGACGACTTGCCTTCCAGGCGCCCGGCGAGGTCCTCGGGGAGGCTGAACAGCTCCAGCGTCGAACCGAGCACGAACTCGCCCGGGTGCAGCACGAAGGGTTCCCCCTTGGCGGGCTCGACGAGGCTGGTGAGCTCGTCCTGCTGCTGGGCGGGGTCGATGTGCGTGTAGCGCGTGTTGTTGAAGACCCGGAACATGCAGTCGAGGCGGACGTCGATGCTGGACGGCTGCACCAGGGAGTCGTCGAACGGCTCGATGCCCAGCCGGCCGGTGGTGATTTCAGCCCTGAGGTCGCGGTCGGAGAGCAGCACGCGAAGAGCCTAGCCGCCGGATGGGCCCTCAGCGGAGATAGACCTCGTCGCCCGTGGGGTAGCCGCCACCGTATGTCGTGACGTGGACGTGGTCGTAGTGGCCCATCCCCATGGGCCGGGCGCCGTGCGGCGTGTAGTAGACGCCCCGCCAGATCGCGTCCTGCATCGCGAACCGATCCGCGTTCTGCAGCACGAACGCCACGATCGCGTCGCCCAGCGCGATGCCTTCAGTGCTGGTCGGGTTGGGGATCATGACGTCGATCGCCAGGCCGCGGGGATGCCAGGGCAGCGGATCCGGTCGTACACCGCCCATCTCGTGGATCTGCGGGAAGGTCGCGCTGATGGCCCGGGACGCCAGGATGGTCTTCACTTGCAGACCCCGCTCCGGCGCGCGCCCGACGGGCAGGAACCGGTCACTCACCCGCAGCCTCGATGCGCGGACCAGTTCGGTTCGGGCCACGCCGGCACCCGCGTGCGCGGACGGGCCGGCGGCGACGATCTCGAAGTGCGGTGCGGCCTCGGCAACCGGCGCGGCCTCCTGGTGGCTCGCGGCGCCCGGGTGGAAATCGCCGGCCGTCGCGAAGAAGACGGCGGCCGGGGCGAGGATCGCCGCGAGGGCTATCGACGGCTTGCGCCGCTTTCTCGGTAATGCGTGCCGACCCACGCGAGCAGATTACGGCACAATAACGAAAGAATAAATGTGGTGATTGTAAGAACGCGTTCCCGAACATTCTTTTGGAGCGTCTAGCAGCGGCGATGGGATACTCGGCGCGCTGCGGAAATGCTTGCGGGATGGATTTCGGCATGCTGCCGAGAGCGTTCGTCGGGGTCAGGCGCGGCTATGTTCGGCGATCCGTAGGCGACAGAGACGGCTCGGCAAGCCCACCTCGCGCCGGGCCCGGGATGCTAGCCTTCTCAGTCGACAGCGCCGATGTAGTTCAATGGCAGAACATCAGCTTCCCAAGCTGAATACGCGGGTTCGATTCCCGTCATCGGCTCCACGTTTAGCAGCGCGAACGTGCTCAGTCCCCCGCCTCGTCCGAGGTTCTATACCCGCCCGTACCTCGGCTTTCGACGCAACTTCGCCGCATTTTCCGCACCTACCGCATCACCCGGTCGGGATGGACGGGGACGTGCTCGTCGAGGAAAGCGAGTTGATCCGATATGGCGGTGGAGAAGAGTGGCTCTACATATGGGTCGAAGTGGCCGCAGTCGTAGGTTCGCACGGTCGGTTGCGCCATCCTGCGGGCCGCCCGCTGCGCGACGTGCGTCGGGGTGATCGCATCCCGCTCGGCGATCTGAACCAGCGCCGGACAGGTCACGCCCTTAGCGTGTCGCCCCGGCGAGTACGCGCCAATGCGCAACACGATGCGCGCGGCGACGGTCGTCGGGTACGCACCCTCGGCCAGTCCCGAGTCCGTGATGAGCTTCTCCATGCCGTCCAAGGCATCCGGAGTCGTCATGACGGCGGTGGTCCCGGTGGCACCCGCGGATTCGACGTACACCGGAGAACGGCCCACCCACGCCCGCAGTTGGTCCAGTAGACCGAATGGTGCGAGGCGAAGGCTTGCCCGGAGGCCGGTAGCTCGAACGGCGGCTGGTCCGCTGATATGGGGCACTTGGGCAATGATCGCTGCTAGCGGTTCCCCTGTGCCAGCAAGCGTGATGACGTGGCCGCCAGCGAAAGAGGTTCCCCAAGCAATCACACGGTTGCCGTCCGTGTCCGAGAGCTTGCGTGCGTACTCCAAGGCCGCTCGCCAGTCGGCGTGTTGCGCCTTGATGTTCAGTACCTGCCGCGGTTCACCTTCGCTTTCGCCGAAGCCTCGGTAGTCAAAGGCGACGACGACGTAACCGGCTGCCGCGAATCGTTCAGCATAGGCGTCGAGCCGCAGCGCGCGGACCGCGCCGAATCCGTGCGCCATCACGATCACCGGCCGTCGCGCGCTCTGCGCGCCGACGGGGCGGTAGACCCGGGCAGCGCAGCGGACGCCGCCTCCCGAGGTGAAGAACTCCTCGGTGAAGGCGAAGGTCGGTTCGGGTGTCGCGGTCACGAATCTCCAGTTGCGAGTCGGGGTCGGCGAGGGCTTGCGGTGCCGCGGCGGCAGCCAAGCGTTCTTGTATGACGTACAAGAACGTTACAACGCTTCTTGTATGACAGTCAAGATAAGCTGTCACGATGCCCCGTAACCGACGACCGCAGGCTCCTGAGGAGAAGCGCGGTGAGATACTCGCGGTCGCCGAGCGGCTGTTCACAGAGGTCGGGTACGACAAGACATCGATGGTTCAGCTCGCTGCTGCTGCCGGGGTGACACCGACCACGATCTACTGGTACTTCGAGGACAAAGACGCTCTGCTGGTCGGAGTGCTTGAGCAGATTGTCGGCAAGGCGGTCGCAGAATTGGCCACATTGGCCGAGATGGCACTCAGCGAGCGAGTGCTGTGGGTCGTCCGACGCCTTGAGCGGTACCACAATCTGGTGACGGTTGTGCACTCGCGAACCGCCGTATCATCTCGTATCGACCAATGGCACAGCGGTTTTCATTTACTCGTTGAGGCCATGTTGGCACATGGTCTGCGAGAGGCCGGCTTCGCTGAAGCGGAAATTGCCGCGCGGACCGCTCTTGGAGTGTTCGCGGTGGAGGGGCTGCTAACGCACCAGCTCGACAAAATGAGTAGACGTGCTCTCATCGAACTGGTGACAGAAAATCACGCAAGGCCGAGGTTCAGCAGCTAGTAGCTGGGGCGAAGACCGCCGCAGAGGTGTTGGTTGACGTCTCCGCAACCCGAAGTCAAAGCCAAGACTCCAAACGGTCGTACTAACCCGCCGCGTTGGGCAGCAGGGGCGGGCAGTTTCCCGCCGGGTCCGCGGCGAGCTCGAAGTGCCACGGTTCGTTGGCGTAGATCCGGCACAGCCCGAAACGGGGTCCGTTGGCGCTGAGCCACTGGTCGGCGCCCGCACCGCCGACATCGACCGCCTCGCCCGAGACGTGTTTGGAGGCCGCCGGCGTCTGCACGTACTGCCGCGCCGCGGCCATGCTGCCGTAGGTCTGCACGGCCTCGTCGAGCAAGCGCTGCTGGAACGCCGGGGATCGCCAGCCCGACGTGATCGTCATGGTGATGCCTTGTTCCCCCGCTGCCGTGGCGGCGTTCTGGATGGCAGCCAACAACGCCGGATCCAAGCGTCCGATCGCCGGGTTCTGAACGTCGAACGGGGTCAGCGCGCGCCCGTCGGGCAGCGAACCGTCGCCCGGGTCGGAGGCCGGGTCCAGCGGCACGGCGTGATCGGCGAGCGCGATCGGGGATGCCGTCGGACGATGCGCCGAAGACAGTGCAGCGCCCGCGACGACCACCCCCGCTGACAGCACGAGCCACCCGATAGTCCGCGTCCTCACGCCCGCCAACCCTAATCGGTGGCCAGGATGAATCCTGAACGCGCCGCGTTCGGCAGGGCAATTCTGTCCGCCTGCGCGATCAGTTCCCCAGCGCCACTTTGCCTCGGCCAGATATTTGCTGTAAGAGGCTGGTGACGGCCGCGAACGGGCCATCGCCGCAGCTTGCCGTGCTTGACGGCGAACCGCAGGCGTTGGCCGATACCGGCTATCGGTGCAGCAATCCGTTACGGCGGCTCCGGCGACCCCGCACCGTCTCCCAGATGGCGATGAGGACGACGGCCGCGGCGATCCCGATGAAGAACGGGATCCAGGCAATCCCGCCATTGGCGTTGTGATACCCGAACTTGCCGGCGGCCCATGAGCCGATCAGCCCACCTAAAGCGCCCAGTACAACCGTCATGATCATGCCGACGTCTTGCTTGCCGGGCATCACGAGACGCGCCGCCAAGCCGATGATCGCACCGACGACGATGGCCAGAACTATTGACCCGATCATTGCTACTCCTGCCGTAACGGCGCCCCGGATGGGCTCCATCTTCAACGAGGGGTTCCCCGAACCGACCGGCTTATAACACACACGTTGGTTAAGACTCACTTTGCTGGGTAGACATCTGATACGGCTTAATGGATCACGTTTGGAGTTTGCCATGCAGAGGACGATCGCTGTCACAGCCGTCACCGGCGCACTCTTGTTCGGCGGTGCCGCTGTCAACCCCCCGGTCCCGCGTGCGGCGGGATCGTCATCGACCACGGCTGCACTCGCGGGCAACGGCACCGATACCCGCCACAACGACAAGACGGGGCTGTGGGGACTGGCCGGGCTTGCGGGGCTGGCCGGACTCGCCGGTCTGGCGCGGCGGCGCAAACACTCCAATCGAGACACCAACGGAGCAACAGAAACAGCCGGGCCCGAAACTAGCGGCCGAACCCCGACGGTTTGATTCAGCAACTCCGGTGAGGTTCTCAGCATGTTGCGAGCCATCGGCCGTCGCCGGGTGCAGACGAAAACGGGTAACCGAGCGGTGCTGCCCCGCCCACGACGGGACAAGCATCGATGACGGTCGCCCTCCACAGAGCCCCGGCTGACATGTCAGCCGGGGCTCGCAACTTACCGGGGCAGCAACGGCCCCAACGGGCCCAGGTCGATGTTGAGGTCTTCCGGTTCCAGGCCGAAATGCTCACGCAATTCGGTCATCTTCTCTTCCAACAACATCAGAGTCGTCCCGATGCGCTCGATCTGCTCGTCCGTGAGGTCACCGTGGTCCACCCGCCGGATGGCCTGGCGCTCCATCAGTTGGCGCAGCAACTCGACGAGGGTGAGTACCAGGCTCACCAGACCTCGCTCAACCGAAGCGGGGTCCGAATTAATCCGCTGCCGAAGCGAATCCGTGGGCGCCGTCTGGTCATCCGATTCGGTCATCCGCCGTCCACCGGATCATCCTCGGGCAGCAACGCGCCGACCGACGAGACCAGGGCGCGCAACGACACGACGACGAGGTCGACGTCGGCAATCGACAAGGTGATGTCGCCGCTGATCGTTACGCCTCCGGCCAGCACTCGATCGAGCAGGTCGACGAGAGCGAGCTCTCGGTTGTTGTCGGCGGGGAGTGTCTCGGTCACGAGCCGGCCGCTTCGCCCGCGAACGAGTACGGCGGCCAGGGACCGGTGATCTCCAGCTCGATGCCCGGGGTGTTGTGTTCAATCTTCGCGACCACCGAGCGGAAGACGTCGACCTCGTCCTGGTCCACGAGATAGGTTCCGTTCAGCACGGTCCAGCCGTCTCGCCCGGATAGGCGGCGGTCGCTCGCCGGCTTGCGTTTTCCGGCAACGGCATGCTCCAACAGGCCGGCATGGATGCGTTCGGCGTGCGCGGCCGCGATACGAAACGCGTCGTCCTCCGAGGCGAGCGCGCGGCGTCGCCGCATCAGATAAGCGGTGCCGGTGAGCTTGCCACCCGGCCGGTCATCAGCCGTTTCGTTGGCGCCGGTCAGCGCCTTCGGGTCGGCATACGCCTTGACGCCCAATTCTTCTCGCGCGGTGACCCGATCCAACGCGGCAACGAAGTCGGTGCGCCTTTTGACCAGGAGCTCACGCACCCGGCCATCGTCGAGGAACACGGTCGCCATGCGCATCGGAACGACGGGGCCACTCCGGGCGATCGTCGAAACGACGGCATCATGGGCGCGTGCCGCCGCGGCGAGCCAGTCCAGATCCTCGAGGTGCCGGCGCAGCGCCTGCTCGCCGAAGTCGTCCAGGCCCACGGTCCCCACTACGGCGGTCAGACCCGAATCGCTCACCGCGCGAACGGGTTCGCCCGCAACCCCGCGCAGACTTCCGAAGCCCTGGGCGGCCACATATCCGCTGAGGACCGCGTATGCCCAGACGCCTTCAGTCGACATCCTCGTACTCCGTCGCTTGGCGTTTGATCGCATGCCGATGACCGTTGCCCTGCTCGAGCTGTTCGATGCGCTGTCGCAGCCGTTCGTTCTCGAGTTCGAGTTGCGACGACTTGCCCGTCAGCCAAGGGTCGTTCTCCCACCAGTTGATCCCAGCTTGCTTGGCCGTCTCCAAGGACGCCACCACGAGCCTCAACTTGATCGTCAGAAGCTCGATGTCCAGAAGGTTCACCCGGATGTCACCGGCAATGACGATGCCGGTGTCGAGCACTCGCTCCAAGATGTCGCCGAGGTTGGTCGACTGCGCACCGGACATGGGTGAGCCGGAAGCCTGTTGCACAGCCGAGAAGTCATCGCCCGGGGCGAGCGTCACTCCGACCCACCTCCCCGATCCGTCTGACCGCGCATGTACCGGCGAGTCCTCCGATACGCGAGCATTTCTCCGGTGGAATCGAGTTCCACCTCGTAAAGCGCCAGCATGTCCGCAGAGGACGGGATGCGCCTGTCCTCCACGGTTTCCACCTCGACAACCCAACCACCTTCGTCGGTGGGGACTGCTGACGTGATTCGTCCGGGCTCTCCATCGGAGATTTCGCCGAGGGTCTCGCGCACGAGGTCGACAGCTTCGCGCGCGGTCAGGGTCGGCTCCTCGGCCTCTGGGTCACGAGGCGCTCGTGCACGTGCGCGTTGTGTCATGGTTCTCAGCCCTCCTCGGGACCCGAAGTATCTGGCGTCACCGGCTTGACCCTCTGTTCGAGAATCTGCTGCTGAACTTGCTTCTCCTCATCGGGAGAAATCTCGCCGCGCTCCCGCGCTTCGTTCAGCTCTTCCAGTTGCCTTCGGGTATTGGCGGGGTTGTGCAGTTCCTGTTCAACCTGTTGCTGAATGACCTCGGCGAGCCGGACCACGCCCCGCACCGGAGCCAGCGGCAGCAGCACAATGCCGGTGAAGAGCCCCATACCTCAGCCTCCAGCACCGGCAGTGACGACGAAGTCGTACGCGGCCAACGGTCCGAGTAGACGTAATTTCATTAGCCCATCGGCGTTTTCGTTCAGACCGTGGACGATGTCTTCCAGCTCGCTTTGGCGTTCCACCTCGGCAAGAAGCGCGACGTGCACGGCATCCCACTCGTGTGTGGGCTCCCGAGCATTGATCTGGCTGGCGACGCCGCCCAGGTCGTCGATGAGCGTATGAGTGTCGGCATCGCGCATCGCCTCGATGGCATTCGCGATGAGCTCGCCGAGGGCGATCCGGGAATTTCGCGACGCGTCTTCTGGTGTGTCGCGAATCTCCTCACTCAGCTGGCGCGCCTCTTCGCTCTCCGAAAGGAACCGCGTCAGGAAGGCGTCTTCGTCGTACCGGCCTTTGATGACGTATTCCGCTTGACCCTCAAGGGAATTGAGGGCCTGCAGGAATTCGTCATGGTGCTCGCGCAGCAACTCTTGCGCCACAGCGTCCTCGTCGGTCATCACGGCGCCGAACCGCAGCGGCAGGACGGGCGCGACACCCGCCGTGCCGTCGAGCAAGTTCGCGTGGGCCTGCAGATCTTCCGGGGTACCCAGGGCGCGGTCGAGCGCGATGACACTGACCAGTGCCGCGATGTCACCTTCGTGAACGACCTCGACGTCCGCGGGCGGGTCGCCGACGCCCTGTGCGGACTTTTCGATCTCGACGTCACCCGGAACGATCCCGTACACGTACACCGCGCTGTCGGACTGCGTGCGGTCAGACGCATCACCCACTTTGGTTGAGGTGGTCATCGGTCCTCCCGCCGGCTTCGGACCCGGGTCGCCTTCCGCTGTGGCTGTTCCCCATTGAGGAGGCCTCCCAACTTCTCGCCCGCCGCGTCGAGTACGCCCTTGGTCTTGCTCTTGGCCGCCCCCGACGTGACGTCGTCCACGATCTCGGGCAGACCGGACTTGGGGTCAGACTCCGCGATGTTGAGGCGGTTGACCGCCTCGGCGAATCGCAGGTAGGTGTCGACGCTCGCGACGACGACGCGCGCGTCGATCGTCAGCAACTCGATGCCCACGAGTGAGACCCGTACGTAGGCATCGATGACGAGGCCCTTGTCCAGGATGGTGTCCATGACGTCGGCCAGGCCGCTAGAACTGGGCCCGCCCGAAGGCCCACTGCTGCCGCCTGCCGGCTGAATGGCGGTAGTCACGCCCGGCCCCCTGTCCTCACGGCAGCGGGGCGGCCGGAACCGGCCCGGCGCGCAGTGCCGCGCTTGGCGGGGCGCCCTTGCTCAGGGGTTTGCCTCTGCTTCGCCCGCGATGGGGGTCGCGACGGGCCGTCTTCCTCGTCGCGGCCGTCGTTCACGACCTCACCGTCACGGATCTCACCCGGCCAACCCTCGACTTCTTCGGGGTGAAGCACTGCCTGCGTCATGACGTGGCGCTGGAAGTTCTTCAACTCCAGGCGAATCCGTCGTCCTTGCGCCCGCCAGATGTTGCCCGTCTTCTCGAAGAAGCCCTGGGGGTGATATTCGAGCACCACCGCCACGCGGGTGAGATTGGGCGCCAATTCGTGGAACGTGACGGCCCCGTCGAGATATCCCTTGTCGCCCTTCGACCGCCAAACGATGCGCTCGTTGGGAACCTGCTCGGTGATCGTCGACTCCCAGCTGCGATGCGATAGAAAGACTTGCGCCTTCCACCGCAGCTTGTCGTCGGACTGCTGCTCCACCTGCTCCAGCTTCTTCATGAATTTCGGAAACTCGGCGAACTGCGTCCATTGCTTGTACACGAGGTCCGGCGACGCTCCGACGTCGATGTGCTCGACGATGTTGGTGATCTTGGACTTCTTGCCGCCCTTGCCTTTTCCGCCGAACAGCGATCCGGCGGCGTTCTTGACGGTGTCCGTGACCTTGCCGCTCGCGTTGCTCAAACCCGCCTTTACGGCGGTCTTGACCGGCGAGGTCAGGTCGTCAACACCCGTCACGGCGGACAGCAGTCCGTTACCCCCACCGTTCTGCGCATAGTCGGTCAGCCGCTCGGTCGCACCGTTCAGGCGACCGGACACCGATGACACCGCCCGGTCGGTGAATGTGCCGGCAAGCTTCTGCAGGGAGGCCTGTAGCTGGCCGCCTGCGGGTGACGCGCTCTCAGGACTCTTGGTGGCTTCCCGGGCATGTCGGGTCCGCCGGGTGGCTCCCTTGACTGTCTGCCTCATTGTCCTCACCGTCCTCGACGCGCGGTTGAACGCTTCGTCGCCGTTGCCGTTGCCTTACGCGGGTGCCTTGCCGCCCTGGTGGACGGCTCGTCCTGGGTGGCCGCTCGTGCCGACCGCCGCGCCGACGCCCGGGGTTCGGTGGCCCGCCGCATCGTCCGCCGGCGTCTCACCGGCGGCGCGGGCTCTTCCTCTTCTTCGAGCTCCGGCTCCTGGTCCAGGTCCATCTCATCGAGGTCGTCATCCTCGTCGACGTCGTCTTCTTGCTCGTCGACGTCGAAGGCGTCCTCGTCCTCTGCTTCGTCGTAGCCGTCGTCTTCGTCCAGACCCTCATCTTGGGACCGCGTCCGCCGCCGTCCCCCAACGATGTTCACGGTGTCGCCAACCGTGTTGCCGACGTCATCGAGCACTTCGTCCGCACCGACGGCCGAGGTGACGCCTTGCAGCCGATCGTTCAGGGAATCGACCTGATTGGTGACCGCGGTGAGAGCTGCCGCCCGGGCCGCTTCCAACACGCCGCCCCGCAGTTGCTCCTTCAGCTCCCCCAACCCGGCCGAGCCCCCGAGAGAGGTGAGTCCGGATGCCATGAGGTCGGCCGGCCCGGCCGGGAATTTCCCGGTGACCCCGGCGGCGGCGAGCATCAGTGCGAGCTTCATCTTGCGGGTTCTGCCCAACAAGTACCCAGCTCCCACCGCCAAAGCGACTTTCGATCCGTTCGACATATCCTGCTCCTTGCGTGCCGTTTACTTCGTTTCCTGTCATCCGGATTCCCGAGGATTTCGACGGATGCATACGGAGCGGGCTACCCCTGGTGAGGAACGGCTAACCGCGGGTGGTGGGATTTGCCGATAATTTTTTCAACTGGCTGCTTACCCTCTGTCGGCAACTCGCCGGTGCGGCCAGAGCATCGCGTAAACGGCTGTACACGGCCATAGTTCAAATTTTGGCCGTCGGTGCAGCTACCTCTCCACAGCGAGCGTCACAACCTACGCTTACGTAGCTAACAACGTCAATAATTGGTCGCCATTGTTAATTAACTGACTCTGTTAAACTTCTGTGCAACAGCAATTCCGGAAGTTAGCCAGGCTTGGAAAGGCTAGATTGGTAACTACTCGTGGTTTCAGCCCCGGACGCTTCGCCGAACATCTAAAGGGGCACCGCGAAGTTGCCGACGGGCGCGGGAAACGGGAAAGCACCAAAGGAAACCAACCGCCTCCGGGCCCATCCGACTTACCGGATTCGAGAACCTCAAGCGCTGCATGTTCCGATGACCGAACACGGCCAGTTATTGCGCACACGTTGCATTGGTGAAAACTCGCACCCCGCACGGCACCACTTCGGGAGTGACGTGGTGAGTTGCCGAAAACCTTTACCGAACAACAGATCCGGCGGCGGGCCAGAGGCACCGTTCGCGGTTGCGGTCGCGCGAGAAGCAGACTGGCCGCCGAATGCATGAGCCCGTATTCACCGCCACCAGCACCGGGGGAGATTGGCCGAGCTCCCAAAATTGTGATCGGCGCCACCCGCTTTCCCTTGGCTTTGTCGCCCCCAGTCGGCCGGTCCTCTGATCAGTTTGCGCGCAGCCGCCGGCGAACCCGAATCCGTTCCGCTGCGATTGCCGCACCAGTCGCTGTGACGGAGTCTTGGTGACGAAAACGACTGTTTCAGTGAAAAGGTGCACGAACTGCCGCGGACACTTTAAACGACCTGCCTGACAACAGAAGAACCTGTTCTAGTGGGCAAATCGGCCGGCTGGCTGCCTGACGGTTCGGCCCGGACGACGCGCTGCGTCCGGCGGAACGGCCGCGTCGCCGGCGGCTTCGACAGCCCGTGCGGTTTCCCGGCCGAGGTGCTACTACGCACCGTCCCAACCGGTTTCGATAACAGTGTGCCTAAGCGGCCCGCGCAACCACCGCGCGGGCTCTCAACGCAGCACCGCGGGACCCAGTGGCACGCACCGCCGGGCCCGCAGGGACTCGCGTCTCGGCGTCAAGCCGGTATGTGTCAAGAGATGTGCATGAGATCCCCGGCGATGGCGAGAAGCCGGCCGCCGAGCTTCATGACCGGAATCCCCAGCGGGATCAGTAGGACGGTCACGCACAGCACCAGGCCGACGAGCCAGACCACAGCCGCGAGGATCCCTAACACCACGCCGAGCACGGCGCCGAGAATCCCTAACACCACACCGAGCAATCCATTCAACGCTCGCATGTCGATTCTCCTTCGTCTTCCACGAGGGGTACCCGGAGCGGGCGTTATTTAACACGCGTTGAGCGAGTGGATCGCCCGCGGCGTGGCAATTCGGGCCCCGTCCGAACGAACTCGGTGATTGCCGTTGCAACGGTTGGATTCTCGGGTATCCAACCCGCCAGGGGGGCCTGAAACGCAAAGGGCGAACGATGGCCACTGAAGATGATCCGAGAGGCGGTCAGGACACCGGCGCGCCATCGACAAATCCGGTCGAGCGGGTCGTTCGCAGATTCGACAGCTGGCAGCGACGGCACGCCGTAATCGGGTTCCCGGTCGCGGTGATCAAAAAATTCGGCGATGACGAAGCCGGAAACCTCGTGTCGCTGCTCGCCTACTACGCCTTCCTGGCAACGTTCCCCCTGCTGTTGGCGTTCACGGCCGTCCTGGGGGTGGCCTTGCGCAGTCATCCCGGACTACACGAGAAGGCGGTGAATTCGGCGTTCGCCGAGTTCCCCATCGTCGGAGGCCAGATTCATGACCAACTCGGCGTGGAATCCCTTGGGGGAACGCTTCCCTCGTTGCTGATCGGCGCCGCGGGAGCGCTGATCGGCGGCAGGGGGTTCGCCCACGCCATGCAGAACACGCTCAACACCGTGTGGACCGTGCCCAAGGTCGACCGCCCGGGATTCTTTCCGCGCTACCTGAGGACCTTCGCACTGCTCCTGTTGCTGGGCCTCATCGTTGTGGTCACCGGGGCCGCGAGCACCGCCGCGGGTGTCGCGGCATCGCTGGGCTTCGGCGGTCTTCCGGCGCGGATCGCCAGCATCGTCGTCGGTACCGCGTTGGGCTTCGTGTTCTTTCTCGTCCTGTTTCGGGTCGCGGTGTCAGGAAAGGTGCCGACCCGTGCGATGATGCCCGGCGCGGCGATCAGCGCTTTGGGATGGCAGATCCTGCTGACCGCCGCCGGAATGGTTATCGCCCACCAACTTCGCCACGCTCAGGCCGTCGCGGGATTGTTCGGCGTCGTGCTCGGGCTCCTGGCATGGCTCGCGCTTCAGGTGACCGTGATCGTCTACGCGATCGAGGCCGACGTCGTTCGCACCCGGCACCTCTGGCCCCGGAGCATCGTTCAGCCCGCGCTCACGGAGGCCGACAAGGCGTACTACGCCGATGCCTTGCGGGCAGAAGCGCAGCGACCCGAACAACGGGTCGAAATCGGTTTCCGGGAAACCGCGGATAGCGGGCACTGACATGCGGCGAAGGACGGTCGGGTTCACCGGGTATACGGCCCGGGTGACGTTCCACGCCTTCGTGCTCGGTGGTGGCGGCATGCTCGGGGCCGCGGAGGTCGGCATGGCGCGCGCACTGCTGGAGGCGGGAGTGCGTCCGGACTTGGTCTGCGGCACATCGGTCGGCGCGATCAACGGCGCGGCGATCGCGGCCGATCCCACGCCCGAGGGTGCCCAACGCCTCTTGGAGATGTGGGAGGCACTGGGCCGGACGGACATGCTCGGCGGTTCGTTGGTCGGCCGGGCCGCCAGCCTGCTGACCCGGAGGACGGCGCTGCACGGCAATGGCCCGCTGCGCCGGATGCTGTGTGAGCGCCTGCCTGCGCGCACTTTCGAGGATCTGGCCGTGCCGTTCGAGTGCGTGGCGGCCAGCATCGAGCGCGCCCGGGAGCAGTGGTTCGACCGCGGGGACCTGATCGAGCCGGTGCTTGCGTCCTGCGCCCTGCCCGGCGTCTTCCCCCCGGTCCGGATCGGCGACGAGCATTTCCTGGACGGCGGCCTCGTGAACAGCATTCCGCTGGACCGCGCGGTGGCACGGGGTGCCGACATCGTATGGGTGCTGCATGTCGGCCGGTTGGAGGAGGATCTGACCGCGCCGCGGTTTCTCTGGGAGGTCGCGTTCGTCGCCTTCGAGATCTCACGGCGCCATCGCTTCTTGAGCGACCTCGAGCGGGTGCGCTCCGACGTGACGGTCCATGTGCTTCCCACCGGGTTGCCGCAGCGGCCCTCGGCGACGTGGTCGAATCTGCGGTATCGCGACACTCGCCGGATCGCCGGACGGGCCGAACTGGCTTACGAGGCGACCCGCGAATACCTCGAGGCGCAGACATGAACCTGCTGCGTCGCGCGTTCACCGTGCCTTTGATGACCATCGTCATGGCCACGCTCTTGGTGGCGGGGCCACTGCTGCTGGCCGGCGCGGGCATCACTGGACTCTTCACCCGGTCCACCAGGCCCGCGCGCACGGTCGCCGTGCTGATGGCGTACGCGCTGATTGAATTGCGCACGCTGGCAAAGCTTCTGGGCGGTAATCGGGACTGCGATCGACTCATGCGCAACGTCTTGACGTCCGTCTATGCGGCCGTCCGCAGGTTTCTCGACGTCGAGGTCGTGCTCGACCCTGCGTCTGTTAAGGCGGACGCGATCCCGCGCGATGAGCCGATCATCGTGCTGTCGCGCCATTGCGGCCCCGGAGACAGCGTGCTGGTGGCGTGGCTCCTGGCGATGGAGTACGGGCTACACGTGCGGATCGTGCTCAAATCCGCCCTGCGCTGCGATCCGGTCCTGGACGTGGCTGGTGAATTGGGATGCCTGTGTTTCCTCGACCGCGGCGATCGCGCACGCGAGCAGATCCGCGGCCTGGCCGGGTCGCTTGACGGCGGGCAGGCCATGCTGCTCTTCCCTGAAGGGGCGAATTTCAGCTGGCCCCGGTGGCGCGATGCGGTCTCCCAACTCCATTGGACCCGCGGGTTCCGCGCCGCCCGGCGCGCGTTGCGCCAGTCGCACACGCTGCCACCACGCAGTGGCGGCGCCGCTGCCGCGGTGGCGGGGGCTCCGTCAGCCAGCATCCTGGTGGTCACGCACAACGGCTTCTGCGCCGACGGGCGAGACCGACCATGGTGGCAACTGCCCATTCACCGCCGGCTGCTGATCCGCACGGCCCTGATACCGGCCGCGCGCATCCCACCACCGGCCCGCATCGGGCCCTGGTTGGAACGCACCTGGACGCAGGTCGACGCCTGGGTTGCCGCTCATGCCGAGTGTTCCTGATCGCTCCACGTGAATGTGTTTGTCACCGGCGCACGGCGCATTCAGGGCGACGCCGCAGCGCCAATTCGCCGCCCAGGGTTGACGCCGCCGCCAGAGGCGGTGCACTGTGATAGAAGTCATATGACCAGTGGTCACATCGAGCAGAGGGGCGGCAGCTATGACCACCAAGGACAAGTACACGAAGGTGCCGGAGCCGTACTCGTGGGCGGTCCCCAGCACGGGCGACGCCCGCTTCACCTGGGAGTACGACGAGGGTCGCGGCCGACTCCTCTCCCTCTACCAGAAGGGCAAGGACAAGCAGTGGGACGCGCAGTCGCGCATCGACTGGTCGCAAGACGTCGACCCGCTCAACGCGGTGGCGCTGCCCGACGAGTTCCACCCGCTGTTCGGCAGCCCGATGTGGGACGCCGCGGATGACGCGCGCCGCGCCGAGATGCGCCAGCACTTCCAGGCCTGGCAGTTCTCTCAGTTCCTGCACGGCGAGCAGGGCGCGATGGTGTGCGCGGCCAAGATCGTCGAGGTGGTCCCCGACCTGGACGCGAAGTTCTACGCGGCCACCCAGACCATGGACGAGGCGCGGCACGTCGAGGCGTTCTCGCGCTTCCTGCAGGAGAAGATCGGCCTGGTCTATCCGATCAACAAGCACCTGACCGCTTTGCTCGAGGACACCCTGCACGACTCGCGCTGGGACATGCCCTACCTCGGCATGCAGGTCCTGATCGAAGGGCTCGCGCTCGCCGCGTTCGGAGTGCTGCGCGACATGACGGCCCCGAATTCGCTGGCCAAGCAGCTCCTCGCGTACGTCATGCAGGACGAGGCCCGCCACGTCGCCTTCGGCCGAATCTCGCTGAAGGACTACTACTCCCAGCTGACCGAGGTCGAGCGCAACGACCGCGAGGAGTTCGTCGTCGACGCCTGCTACCTGATGCGCGACCGGTTCCGCGGCGAGGAGGTCTTCGAGACCCTCGGCATGAACGTCAAGGAGTGTGCCGAATGGGTCGACACGTCGCCGCTGATGATCCAGTTCCGCTCGCACCTGTTCAGCCGCATCGTGCCCATCGTCAAGGACATCGGGCTGTGGGGCGACAAGGTGCAGAAAGCCTTCCGGGACATGGGCGTTCACGACATGGCCGGGTTCGACATCGAGGCCCTGATGAAGGCCGACGAAGATCAGGCCGAGGCTCTCGACAGGGCACACGCCGAGATGGCCGACCGGGCCCTCGAGGTGGATCAGGTCATCGCCGCGGGCGCCGGCTGAACCATCCCGCGCACGGCAGCCCCGGTCCCGGCGTCTCGTGTCGGTGGCCGTTAACGCACCGCTTGCCGCGTCTTCACTCCCGAATTGGCCGCGCACCGTGTCCGTCCGGCCGTTTTCGTGCAAAAATTCGCCATCCCAGTAGCGCGCCACACACTTCGAAGGAGACGCAGCTATGGCAGCGCAGAAGCGCTATCGCCGATTCATGGGCACGGCTTTGTTGACTGGCCCGCTCCTCGCCGCCGGACTCCTGGCAGCGGGACCGGCGCGGGCGGACGACGTCTCGTTTCTCAACGACGTGCACGCCCTCGGGATGCACGACGTCGGCGGCGGCGACTCGGCGCTGTTGGTGACGGGCTGGAAGATCTGCACCCAGCTGCGTTACGGCGCCACGCCGCAACAGCTGGCGGACCTGGCGCTGCAGAAGTCGGACAGCGACCTGGGTGCCAAGGGCCTCACGCCGCAGCAGGCCGCCGACCTGATCGCCGCCGCGCGGCAGGATCTGTGCCCTGGCGCCTAGCCGGGACCTGAACGAAGCGGTCAGCGCAGGGGTCGAAAGACCGGCAGGACGCGGTATTTCGCAACGAAGCTCGCCCGCTCGAGCTCCTCGTCGACCTCGCCGTCGAGCGCGACGCACGTCGGGCCGTCCACGGCGGAGAAGCTGAACTCGGGCGCCTGCATCTCGTGATAGAGCGGGCTGCGCTGCAGGCGGCCGAGGGCGAGCGCGGTCAGGATCCGGGTCCTGGCCAGGCGGCGGCCGGCTTCCAGGATGCGGACGTCGATCAGGCCGTCGTCCATGCGGAAGCGCCGCGACGGAGCGAATCCCTTTGGCAGATATACCGAATTGCCGAGGAAGAACATCGACGTCAGCAGGGTCTTGTTGTCGTACGTGATCCGCACGGGCCGGTCGTGGCGCAGCGTGCGCAGCATCGAGTAGAAGCTCGCGACCGGCTTGCCGATCCGCTTCTCGAGTTTTTCGCGCCGCCGGACGAACGCGGGGTACGCGCCGATGCTGGCGGTGTTGATGACCATGCGAGATTCGTTGAGGCACACCAGGTCCACACAGGCGACGCTGCCGCGCCGGATCGCGTCGACGGTCTTGGCAACGGTGTCGCACCCGATGTCCTTGGCGAAGTGGTTGAACGTGCCGGCGGGGAACACCGCCAGCGGCAGGCCCGCCTCGACCGCCACCGACGCCGCGGTCGCGACGGTGCCGTCACCGCCCCCGACGGCGAGCACCTCGGCGCGTTCGGCGGCGGCGCGGAGCACCTCCGTGGGGTCGTCGTCGGAGCCCAGTTCGCGAATCTCGGCCTCGGGCAACGCCGCCCGGACCTCGTCGACGACGCGGGCTCCGGTGCCGCTGCCCGACTTCGGGTTGATGACGAGCACCACCCCCGCGCCGTCGGGACGTTCGGGTGTGTCGACTCGCAGCGGTTCGGTTCTGGGCAGCTCCGTTTCGACGATCGGGGGGACGAGCCGCCCCCCGAGCACGGCCGCCCCGGCGCCGATGCCGAACCCGGCCACCACGTCGCCGGGATAGTGCGCCCCGGTGGCCACCCGCGACAGCCCGACCAGCCCCGCGAGCAGCGCGAGCCCGAAGCCCAGCACGGGGTTCTCCAGCCCGACCCCCACGGCGAACGCCGCGGCGCTGGCCGAATGCCCGGACGGCAGCGAGTTGGACACCGGGCGGCGGCGCACGCGCCGGACGAGCGGCACCGAGTCGTACCCGGGACGCGGGCGGCGCCGGATGCGCTTGGCGACCTGGTTGGTGACGAGGCTGCTGACGCCGAGCGTCATGACCCCGCGGACCGCGCCGCGCTGCGCGGAGTTGTTGCCCGAGGCCAGCAGGGCGGCTGCGATCGCGAACCAGAGCTTGGAGTGGTCGGCCGCGCGCGTCAGCGGCGGCATGACGGAGTCCAGCAGTGGTGTCGGTGTCTCGGCGATCGCGTCGAACAGCTCGCGGTCGAGCGTTCCCAGGCCCCGGGTGATCTGTTTGACGCCGCGCGCGCGTTGCCTGGGCCGCCTCTTCATCAGCTACACCTTAGAGTTCTCCCCGGATGGACCTCTCGGGTGAGTGGCTGCGCAACGCCGAGCGCCGCGGCGTTGCCCCCGACGTCGTCGCCGAGATCGCCCGTCGGCACGGCATCACCCGGGAGAGTTTCGGCGTGCTGAAGGGCATGGAGGAGATTCGCGATCCCGACGGCAAGTCCTTCTTTGTCGTCCCGCGCGGCACGCGGGGCGACGACGTGCGGCGGGCGACGCTGCTCACCTACGTCCTGAATGCCGGCACCGGCTATCGCGCGGACGGCGGGCCCGGCGACTTTCCCCCGACGCCCTACTCCGCCGGCGAGGTCGCCCGGATCGCCGCCCGGCAGCGGGCCAACGGCTGGACCTACAGCCGCGACGTCCGTTTCGTCGACCGCAACGGCGGTCGCCTCGTCACCACCCCGAACGGGATGCTGATGGGCGCGGGCGGCAACCTGATTCAGCGGCAGTTCAGCCGGCGCGGCGGCACCACGTGGGGTGACATCTTCATGCTCAACCTCGGCCGCGCCGCCGAACCCGCCGAACAGCTCCGGCGCATCGTCCGGTCCGGGCGCGCCTGGCGGCTCGACCTCGACCGGCTGCTGCACCACGAGGAGCGGCACTCCCGGCAGTGGGCGGCGCGGGGCTACGCGGGGATGTTCAGGGACTACGGAAGGGAACTGGTGCGCGAGTTGGCCTTTCGGCTGCCGAACCGGATGGAGGAGGAGGCCGGGCTGTCCGACGGCGGCTACCGGTGACTCAGCGCGTCGATGCCGTGGTAG
Source organism: Mycobacterium sp. Marseille-P9652 (assembly GCF_902652685.1). GTDB lineage: Bacteria > Actinomycetota > Actinomycetes > Mycobacteriales > Mycobacteriaceae > Mycobacterium. The sequence goes on along the minus strand of NZ_CACRUY010000058.1, from coordinate 6,214 downwards.
AGGATCATCGCGCCGATGACGACGAGGACGGCCGCGAGCAGGGCGGCGTTGTTCTTGTCCATCCACTCCTTGAGCCGCGCCAAGGTGTCGTCGAGGCGGCTCCCCGCCGCCGCGTAAGCCAGGATCGGAATCGCGACGCTGGACGCCGCGACGACGACGAACAACGCCGCGGCCAACCAGTCACCCGCCGCGCCGAGGCCGGCGCCGCCGATGGCCAGCCCGGCGGGCACGCAGATGAGCGAGACGTCGGGCCGCAGCGCCGCCAGCGCCGCGCCCATCAGCCCCGCCCGGGTGGGGGTGATGGTGGCGAACGACCGCATCCAGCCGGGTGACTCGCTGTGGCCCTTGCGGGTGAACCACTTGACGATGCCATAGACGATCAGCGCCGAGCCGAGGACCACGCGCAGCCACGACGTCCACCGCGGCGGCGACTTGTCGAGGCCGCCGAGCAGGCCGGAGGCCGCGACCGAGAGCGCGGTGAGCGCGGCCAGGCTGAACACCCAGCCGCCGAGGAAGGCGAGACCGGTCGGCCGCGGCTTCGGGGCCTGCAGCACCAGCACCGCGGGGATGACGGTGAGCGGCGACAGCGAAATGACGAGCCCGAGCGGGATGAGCCCCGTCGCGACCGTAACCCAGCTTCCTGCCATGGGCAGCAATCTACGCGACGGGTTGCTACAGCGCGTGAATTCCGTTGTAGAGCACCATCAGACCGATCAGCACGAGGACGACCGCCAGCAGGGCCGCGTGGTTCTGTTCCATCCAGACCTTGAGCCGTTCGAGCGCGTCGTCGAGGCGATCCCCGGCGCCCACGTACGACAGGATCGGGATCGCGACGGTCGACGAGGCGGCGGCGACGAAGAAGGCGCCGGCGATCCACATTCCGCCCAGTCCCAGGCCGCTCGTGCCCACGGCCAGCCCGGCCACCGCGCAAATGATCAGCACCTCGGGCCGCACGACCGCCAGCACCGCGCCGGTGACGCCGGCACGCGCGGGCGTCAGCGTGGAGAACGAACGCATCCAACGCGGGGTGTCGCTTTCGCGACGCCGGGTGAACCAGCGGTAGGCGCCGAACAGGATGAGCGCCGAGCCGAAGACGACGCGGACCCACGACGCCCAGGCGGGCGGCGCCTTGTGCAGGCCGCCGAGCAGGTCCGAGGCCCCGACGAACACCGCGGTGAGCGCGACCATGCTCAGCAGCCAGCCGACGAGGAACGACAGGCCGGTCGGCCGCGGCCGGGGCGCATGCAAAACCAGCACCGCAGGAATGACGGTGATCGGCGACGACGCGACAACGAACGCCAGCGCAAAGAGCTTGGCCAGCAACGAACCCCAACTTGTCGTCACGGGCGACATCATCGCATCCCGCTAGCGTTTCCGTCGCAGCGTCCAGGCGGGCACCCAGTGCGTCACGGTCCGGCGCTTGGAGCCGTAGGCGACCGGGTAGGTGACCAGTCCCCACCAGTCGCCCTGCTCGCAGACGCCCCAGCAGCTCAGCCGGCCCTCCACCACCTTGTGCAGCTGCAGCCCGTTGGGCTGGTACCGGCCGGATCGGTGCGGCTCGCGCGGGAAGAGCACGGTGAGGTCGACCAGCACCGGGACCGGCGGGCGCACCACACGGAACGGGCTGCGCAGCGGCTGGCCGTTGTATCCGATCGACGCCAGGTCGCCCATCCGTCGATCATACGTTCGAATGGCAGCATAGCGGTGTGCTTCGCGGCCGCCTGCGGACTTTGCCGAGGGATGCCGTGAAACGTGCGTTGGACCCGCTGGTGGTCGCCGTATTGGCCACCGCGGTCAGCCTGGGCGGCGCCGGCCGGCCGTCATTCTGGTACGACGAGGCGGCGACGATCTCGGCCGCCTACAGCCGGTCGCTGGGCCAGTTGTGGCGGATGCTGGGCAACGTCGACGCGGTCCACGGCCTCTATTACCTGCTGATGCACGGCTGGTTCCAGCTCTTCGGACCGACGGAGTTCTGGTCGCGGGTGCCCAGCGGCCTCGCCGTGGGCGGCGCGGCGGCCGGGGTGGTGGTGCTGGCCCGCCAGTTCTCGTCGCGCACCGTGGCGCTGGCGTCGGGGGCGTTCTGCGCGATCCTCCCCCGCACGACGTGGGCCGGCATCGAGGCCCGCCCCTACGCCCTGTCGATGCTGGCCGCCGTGTGGCTGACCGTCCTGTTCGTCCGCGCCACGCGCCGCGACAGCGCGGGGGCGTGGCTCTCGTACGCGCTGGCCTTGGTCGCGTCGATCCTGGTCGAGGCCTATCTCGTGCTGATGCCCGTGGCGTACGCGGCATTCGTCTTCGCCCACCGCCGCACCCGGACCGTCGTGGCCCGGTCCGCGCTCGCGTCGGTGCTCGCGATCGCCGCGCTGGCCCCGTTTTTGACCACCGTCGCCGGGCAGGCACATCAGATCAAGTGGGTGCCGCCGATCGGCCATCGCACCCTCGAGGACGTCGTCGTCCAGCAGTACTTCGAGCGCAGCCCGCCGTTCGCGGCGCTGTCCGCCCTGGTCATCCTTGCCGCAATCATGTTGTGGCTCGGCCGCATTCGCGTCTTCACCGAAGAGGAGCGCCGGCTGTTGACCATCGCGGTGGCGTGGGCGGTGGTGCCGACGGCCGCGATCGTGTTGTGGTCGGCGGTGTTTCACCCCATCTACACGCCGCGCTACCTGTCCTTCACGGCGCCGGCGATGGCGCTGATCCTGGGCGTCTGCGCCGCCTCGGTGGCCGGCAGGCCGTGGTTGACCGCGGCGCTCGTGGCCCTCTTCGCCGTCGCCGCCGCACCCAATTATGTTCGTGCGCAACGTGGTCCGTACGCCAAGTACGGCATGGACTACAGCCAGGTGGCCGACCTGGTCGGCGCGAAGGCGGCGCCCGGCGACTGCCTGCTGGTCAACGACACGGTGACCTTCATGCCCGCCCCCATGCGCCCGTTGCTCGCCGCACGCCCGGACGCCTACCGGAAGCTGGTCGACCTGACCCTGTGGCAGCGGGCCACCGACCGCAACGACGTGTTCGACACCAACCTCATCCCCGAGGTGGTCGCGGCCCCCTTAGGCCATTGCCGCGTGGTGTGGATCATCACCCAGGCCGACCCCTCGCAGCCCGCCCACGAGCAGGGCGTGGCGCTGCCGCCCGGCCCCGTCTACGGTTTCACCCCCGCCTTCGCAGTCCCGCACGACCTGGGCTTCCGCCTGGTCGAGCGCTGGCAGTTCAGCCTGGTTCAGGTGCTCAAGGCCGAGCGCTGAGGTTCACCAGATCCGGATGTAGTCGACGAGCATGTCCGCCGGAAGGCCGGCCGCGGCCGGATCCCCGGCGCCCACCCCGCCGACCGCCAGCGTGAACATCGGCGTCATCCAGTAGCCGGGGTTGTTGAACGGCCACCGGAAGTCGTCGGGCGCGCCGCCGTGGACGTGGATGGGCTTGTTGGGGACGGTGAAGTACTGCGCCCCGTCGCGGGCGAACTGGAATCCGTCCTCGCCCCAGTGCATCCGCCAGGTGTGCCAGGCGCCGTCAACCATGCCGGGGATCGACTTGCCCTCCCAGGTCTTGCCGTTGGACGCCGCGTGCACCGTCGTCCCCGGCGGCCACGAGCCGTTGCCGTACCACTCGAAGACGTCGACCTCGCCGTCCGGCAGCGGGTCCTCATTGACCCCCCAGAACGCCGACCACAGGCCCGGCTCCAGGCAGTCCAGTTTGATCTTCGCTTCCCAGGTCTGGTTGATCATGCTGCGGAAGTTGCCCCGCAGTTTGGCGCCGTAATACGTGTCCCCCTCCCGCGTGGCGCGCAGGACGAGGTTGGAGTTGCCGTCCTGGAAGACGTTGCGGCGGTCGTCGCGGTAGATCCCGGCCACCGGCGGGAAGACGTCGTCCTGCCAGGACTGCACGGTCCATTTGCCGGGGTCCGGGGCGGAGCCCGCCGGTCCGTCGAACTCGTCGGAGAAGATGTATGCGCCCGGGCCGGCGGCCGGTGCGGCCGGCACCGACGGGCCCGTCGGGGTGGCCCAGGCTCCCGGCAGGCGCATCGCGGCTCCCAGCATGCCCAGCCCCGTCATCACCATCATGCTGCGACGATCCATCTACCTAACCACCCATTCCTGCATCGCTCGTGACGGGCTCTTGTCGACCTGTCCCCTACCCCGAGGCAACTCTCGCAAACGGTTTTATGAAACCACGCAGGGGGGTGGCACGCATCCCACCCGGACGGCGCGCCGCCGACGTGACCTGACCGGGTGCACGTCGTTGCTGCGCCGTTATCGGGCCCAACCGGTTCCGCGCCGGTCACCATCAATTTTGTTGACATCTTCATCGTCGGTGGTATCAAGGAGGTTGATAGTCAGACAGGGAAAGGAATGACAATGATGTCTGGTGGATTCTTCGGTGATCCCGGCTTCGGCGGGCCCGGCTTCGGCGGTGGCCCCGGCGGCTGGGGCGGTCCCGGCGGCTGGGAAAAGGGTTGGGGGCAAGGCGGTTTCGGCGGCCCGGGCTTTCAGGGCGGCTTCAAGGGTGGCTTCAGAGGTGGGATGATGAAGCGGGCCGCGTTCGTGACGGCGGCGATGCTGCTCGACGGGCCCGCCGACGCCGCGCAGGTGGTGCAGCGCGTGTCCGACGCGACCGAGGGTGCGTTCACGCCCCCGCAGGACGTGGCCGAGCTTGCGATCGGGCTGCTGGCGGGCCGCGGCATGGTCACGGTCGACGACGGCGTTGCCACGCTCACCGAACTGGGCCGCAACCTGCTGGCCTGGCGGGGCGTGAGCAGCGAGACCGCGCGCGCCTTCCTGGGCCGCGCGGCCAAGCACGGCGACGCCTTCAAGATCCGGCGGGAGATGTTCGAGTTCGCGCGGCTCGCCCGCACCATCGCCTGGACCGGCACCGACGAGCAGAAGCAGCAGCTCGCCGAGGCCCGCACCAAGGTGCTCGAGGCGGTGACCGAGGCGAAGAAGTCGCTGTACCGGGTACTCGGCGAGGCCTAGGCGCGCTAACCCGAGGTGGGCTCGCTGAGCTTGACCAGCATCTTGCCGATGTTGGCGCCGGTGAACAGGCCGTTGAGCGCGTCGACGCAGGACTCGATGCCCTCGAAGACGGTCTCGCGGTGCCGGATGCGGCCCTCCTGCTCCCAGCGCCGCAGCGCGGCGAACGCCTCGTCGAAGCGGCCCCAGTCGTCGAGCGCGTTGAAGCCCTGCATCGACGCGGTCTTCGACAACAGGTTGACGTAGTTGGCCGGGCCCGGGTGGTCGCCGCTGAGGTAGCTGGAGATGACGCCGCAGAGCACCACCCGCGCCTTCATGGCCAGGCGGCCCAGGACCGCGTTGAGTATCGGACCGCCGACGTTGTCGAAGTAGACGTTGACGCGGCGGGGGCAGTGCTCTTTGAGCGCGGCGTCCAGGTCGTCGTTCTTGTAGTCGATGCACGCGTCGAACCCGAAGTCCTCGACCACCGCCCGGCACTTGTCGGGGCCCCCCGCGATGCCCACCACCCTGGCGCCGGCGATCTTGGCGATCTGCCCGGCCACCGAACCCGTGGCGCCCGCGGCGGCCGAGACCACCACGGTCTCCCCCTCCCTCGGCCGTCCGATGTCCATCATCCCGATGTAGGCGGTGGCGCCCGTCGGGCCGTACACGGACATCACCGCCCGCTGGTCGACCTTCTCGCTGCGCGGATACGGGGTGCAGAACACGTCGTCGCGGACCAGCACGTACTCCTGGAAGCCGGTCAGCGTGGTCACCACGTCGCCCACCTCGTAGGCCGGGCACCGCGACGCGACCACCTCGCCGATCCCGGCCGCCCGGATGACCTCGCCCAGCTGCACCGGCGGCAGGTAGCCCTGCTGGTCGTTGAGCCACGTGCGGACCGCGGCGTCGAGCCCGATGTAGGTGGTGCGAACCAGCGCCTCGCCGTCGGCCGGCTCCGGCGCCGATCCGGTGACGAGTTCGGTGTCGTCGGGCCGGACCAGGCCGGTCGGGCGGCGGCGCAAGACTATCTGGCGGTTCGGCACGTTCGACACGATGCGTAAAACTACCGAAACCGGCGGTGAATCCGGCTGAAAACACCGAGTGGAATGGCATATTCGGTGAATGGCCCACGAGGACGACCCCGAAGAGCGCATCCGGGAACTCGAGCGCCCGCTGGCCGAGACGGCGCGGGCGTCCCCGTTCGCCGCCCCCCTGCCTGTCTCTTATACCCATCCCCGAGCCCACGAGACAGGCAGAAATCTCGTATG
>NZ_CACRUY010000057.1 GCF_902652685.1 Mycobacterium sp. Marseille-P9652 | reverse complement strand
GTTGTACGGCGCCGGAGGCGCGGGCGGACACGGCGGTAACAACCCCGCTTACGCGGGCATCGCCGGCACCGGCGGTGCCGGCGGCTACGCGCCGCTGTTCGGCGCCGGCGGGGCCGGCGGACCCGGCGGGTCGGACACAGTCGCCTACGGCACCGGCGGAGGCGGCGGCATTGGAGGCCGCGGCGGGCTGCTGTGGGGAGCGCCCGGAGCGGGGGGCCCCGCCGGCACCGGCGGCCCCACCCTTCATGCCGGCGAGGTCTTCGTGGTCAACGCCGACAGCAATTCCGTGACCGTGATCGACCCCGCCACCAACGAGGTCGTCACCACCATCCCGGTCGGCAATGACCCAATGGGAGTAGCTGTGGCACCGGCTGGCACCGTCAACGCCGGTACGGTTTACGTCACGAACAGGCTCGACGACACCGTTTCGGTGATCACTCCCGGCAAACCGATCACCACCATCCCCGTCGGCGTCTCTCCGACGGCGGTGACCGTCAGTCCGGCAGGCACACCCAGCGCCGGCGACGTGTACGTGGCCAACACCGGCGGCGACTCCGTATCGGTGATCAGCCCCACCAACACCTTGCCGACGACGTTCGGAGTCGAGAAACCATGGGGCTTGGCGGTGGCTCCCGCGGGAACCGCGAACGCTGGTGACGTATACGTCACCAGCGAAGGCGCCGGCACCGTCACTGTGTTCAACGCCAACAACATTAAGCTCGCCACCATCGTCACTGGCGATCCATTTGGGATAGACATCAGCCCTGCCGGCAACCCGAACGCGGGAGACGTCTACGTCACTAACCTGACAGGCAGTGTGTGGGTCCTCAGCCCCACCAATCAAGTCATCGCCACCATTGCGACTGGGGGTCATCCGGTCGGAGTGGCGGTCAGTCCCACCGGCACACCCAACGCCGGCGACGTCTACGTCGCAGGCGGGAACGGGAACGCGGTGTCGGTGATAGGGCCCACGAACACCATCCTGACCACCATCCCCGTTGCTGGTGGACCCGACGGTGTTGCCATCAGTCCCACCGGCGCATCGGCGGGCGACGTCTACATCACCGGCCCGTTCAACAACACCGTTTCAGTGATCGACGCCACCAGCAACAGCGTCCTCACCACGATCGCCGTCGGCCTCAACCCACTCGGCCTGGCGATTGGCTGAGGCGTTGTCGCGGCGGGGCACGCCGAGCAGGCTGCGGCGGCCGGCTACCGACTACGGGCTGCGCCGCATCCCTGTCGCCGGGCGCGACGGAACAGCCGACTAAATATCGCACGCCGTGCGATTCCTGCGACCCGCGCGGAATGCCAGCATGGGCCTGTCGGCAACGGCGCCGCGGTCTGTCGATACGCACGGACCTGGGTCCCCATTGCACCCACCGCACTTATCTCCACGGAGGAGGCGTCATGAGTCAACCAGCACCGAGCTCCGAGCAGCCCCGCACGATCACACACGTCGGGGTGACGGTCACCGACGCGGAGGAAGCGATCGATTGGTATCGACGCATTCTTGGATTCCAGCTCTTGCACGAGCCTCAGGAATACGTCTCGGGTGAGGGCTATTTCGGCGGACTCGTCGCCGACATGCTCGGTCCGCATGTGGTGAGGGGAAAGATCGCAATGATGGACGCCGGCAACGGGGTCGGCCTCGAGCTGTTCGAGTTCTCCGAACCGAAGCCCGACCCTCGCGGCGCTGACGAGAACCAGCAGTTCTATTTGCACAAGACCGGTACGTTCCATTTCTGCGTGATCGACCCGGACGTCGAGGGCCTGGCGCGGCGGATCGCCGAAAGTGGCGGCAAACAGCGCAGTGCCGTGTGGGAGTTCGCCGAGGGAATAGGGTTTTACGTCTGCTACTGCGAGGACCCCTTCGGCAACATCGTCGAGATCTATTCCCACGGCACCTGTCATATCTGGAGTGCGCTCGCACAGATCAACAAGAAGGCGGGAAGCCATCAACTCTGACGACGGCACAGACGGCGAAAGGCTCAGTGGACGAACGATGCAGCCCGCCCACTTCACTGACGTCACGGTCCGCGTGGATGGTGTCGACCGAACCGCGAGCATCGACAACCGGGTCACGCTGCTGGACCTGCTGCGCGAGCACCTTGGCGTAACCTCTGCCAAAAAGGGATGCGATCACGGCCAGTGTGGCTCCTGCACCGTGCTTCTCGACGGCCGCCGGGTGACCACGTGCCTGGCACTGGCGGTCGCCCATCAGGGTGCGAACATCGTCACGGCCGCTGGTTTGGGCCACTCGGGCGGACTGCATCCGATGGCCGAGGCGTTCTTGACGCACGACGGATTCCAGTGCGGTTACTGCACGCCCGGGCAGATCTGTTCGGCGATCGGCATGCTCGATGAGGTGAAAGCCGGCGCACCCAGCCATGTCACCGAGGACCTCGAGTCGGCGCCGGATCTCACGGACGCGGAAATTCGTGAACGGATGAGCGGCAACTTGTGCCGCTGCGGCGCATATCCAAACATCTTGGCTGCGATCCGGCAGGTCGCTCCGTGATCCCATTCGAGTATCAGCGCGCAACCAGCGTCGCCGACGCCGTCGCCGCCGTCGGCGGCAAACCCGACGCCTTCTTCCTGGCCGGCGGCACCAACCTGGTTGACCACATGAAGCTGGGACTCGCAGCGCCCAGGTTATTGGTGGACGTAACCGACCTGCCCCTCGGCGATATCGAGCAACTCCCCAATGGGACGATGCGCGTGGGCGCGGGTGTCCGCAACAGTGACCTGGCCGCACACCCGGTCGTGCGCAGTCGCTATCCGGTACTTTCCCGCGCCTTACTCTCGGGAGCGTCGGGCCAGTTGCGAAACGTCGCAACCACAGCGGGAAATCTGTTGCAACGGACGCGATGCGCGTACTTCCAAGATCTGACGACCCTGTGCAACAAACGGGCGCCCGGCACCGGATGCGCGGCCCACGACGGCTACGTGCGCTACCACGCCATCCTCGGCGTGTCACGGCATTGTAGTGCCGTCCATCCCTCCGATATGGCCGTCGCGCTGGCCGCGCTTGACGCCCGGGTCATATGGGTCGGCTCCCGAGGCGAGGGGCGGATATCCCTGCTGGATTTTCACCGCCTACCCGGCGACCAACCCGACCGCGACACCACCCTCCCGACCGGCGCCCTCATCACCGCGGTAGAAATCCCGCCTCCTCCTGACGGCGCCCGTTCCACCTACCGCAAGGTCCGCGACCGTGCCTCGTACGCGTTCGCGCTGACGTCGGTGGCAGCCGAACTCGTCATCGACGGTGGAATTGTTGCGGCCGCCCGCATCGCCCTGGGTGGTGTCGCGCCCAAGCCCTGGCGCGCCAGCCTCGCCGAGGCTGCGCTGGTCGGCGGAGCCGCCACCGAAGCGCGCTTCCGTCAAGCAGCCGACGCGGAGCTCAACCAGGCCGAACCGTTGCGCGGCAACGAATTCAAGGTCGAGCTCACCAAGGGCGCGATCACGGCCACCCTCAACTCCCTTGCGGAGGGGCGGCAACGATGACGACGCTTCGCCCTCGCGCCATCGGTGCGCGACTCACCCGACTCGACGGTCCGGCCAAGGTGACTGGCACAGCACCGTACGCGTTCGAATACAGCGTTGCCGATCCTCTCTATCTATTTCCGATTCAAGCCACGATCGCTCGCGGCCGCATCACCACGATGGACACCGCCGGCGCCTGCGAAGTCGACGGCGTCACGGACGTCCTGAGCGTCTTCGACGCGCCCAGATTGACCGATACGTCGGACGGCGACCTGACTGTGCTCCAGGACGACCTGGTGCACTACCGCGGCCAATTCATCGGCGGCGTGGTCGCCGAAACGGCCGAGATCGCCCGCCAGGCATCCAGTCTCGTGCGCGTTGAGTACGAATCGGCAACGCACCACACCGAACTGCGCGCCGATGACCCCGGCCTGTATGCCCCGGAGCGGGTCAACCCGGACTTCGCAACCGACACTCACGAGGGTGACGTCGGCGCCGGGTTGCGCGACGCACCGATCACCGTCGACAACAGCTACACCACGCCCCTCGAACACAACAACCCGATGGAACCCCACGCGACCATTGCGATCTGGGAGCCCACCGGACCACAACTGACGCTCTACGACGCGACTCAAGGAGTGCACACCGTTCGTCGGAAGATGGCTACGCTGTTCGGGCTCAAAGAAAGCCAAATACGAGTTGTCGCCAGATACGTCGGTGGTGGCTTCGGCTCCAAGGGGGCACCGCATTCGCACAACGTGCTCGCCGTGATGGCCGCGCAACGCGGTGGCGGACGTCCCGTCAAGATGGCGCTCACCCGCCAACAGATGTTCGCCGTAGTCGGTTACCGGACACCGACGATCCAGCGGGTGCGCCTCGGCGCCGATCTCGACGGTCGTCTGACGTCGCTCAGTCACGAAGTCGTCGAACAAACCGCAACAGTGAAGGAGTACGCCGAGCAGACCGCCGTGTTGTCACGGATGATGTACGCGGCCACGAATCGCAAGACCACTCATCGGCTCGCGAGACTTGATGTGCCGGTGCCGTTTTGGATGCGCGCCCCGGGCGAATGCCCCGGCTCGTTCGCGCTCGAGGTCGCGATGGACGAACTCGCGGTCGCCTGTGGCGTCGACCCCATCGAGCTTCGCGTCCGTAACGACCCGCCTGTCGAGCCCCAGACAGGCAACCCGTGGTCGGACCGGCGGCTGGTTGACTGCCTGCGGTCGGGCGCGGAACGGTTCGGTTGGGCGCAGCGCGATCCTGCGCCGAGGAGCCGCCAAGATGGCGAGTGGCTTATCGGTACCGGCGTGGCATCGGCGGTGTACCCGGCAAAGATCATGCCCGGCAATGCCGCTCGGATTGAACGGGTTGCTGACGGCCGGTTCGCAGTGCAGATCGGGGCGGCCGACATTGGCACGGGAAGCGGAACTGTCCTCGCGCAGATCGCCGCCGATGCCCTCGATTGCCGAGTCGAGGACATCGACCTGCAGATCGGTGACACCGACCTGCCGGTCGCCTCGGTGGCCGGCGGCTCGTCCGGTACCAGCTCGTGGGGGCGCGCCATCTGCGCGGCGGCCGAGGCGTTCCGGAAGGAACACGGTGGCTTACCACCCCTCGGCGCAGCGACCGTGGCCGAAGCATCGGACGCTGACGACTCGCAACACTTCGGGCTCTACTCCTTTGGGGCGCAGTTCGCCGAGACGCGGGTGAACCGCCACACCGGCGAGATCCGCGTGTCGCGTATGTGCGGCGTGTTCTCCGTCGGCCGGGTGATCAACCCGATTACATTACGTTCGCAGCTGATCGGCGGCATGATCATGGGAATGTCAATGGCGTTGCACGAGGAGAGTGTTCGCGATCACCGATTCGGCCACGTCGTCACACAGGACTTCGCGGGCTATCACATCAGCAGTCATGCCGATACCCCGGAATTCGATGTCAGCGTGCTGCACAGCGTCGACGCGCATACAAATCCGATGGGCTCGCGCGGTGCCGGCGAGATAGGCATCGTGGGCTCGGCCGCTGCCGTCGCCAATGCCGTCTACCACGCTAGCGGCATACGGGTGCGCGACCTTCCGATTACTTGCGACACACTGCTCGGCACGTGAAACGCGCGCTCTGTGCCGATTCGCGCATCGGCCGAACGGAAGCTGCCACCCGCTGAACCGGTTATGCGTGTCAGCGGCCTGGGCGTTGCCCCCGTGACAAAGCCTTCAACTCGGCGCGCGAGTTGATCTCGAGCTTGCTGTAGGCGTTGCGCAGGTGGCTGTTGATCGTGTGTGGCGACACCGACAGCCTTTCGGCGACTTGAACATTCGTGGCGCCCTCGATGACCAGCTCGGCGACCCGCAGCTCGGCCGCGGTCAGGCTGTCCCACCCCGTCTTGGCTCTGCGTCGAACGGTGCGCCGGACCACCCCGAGTTCGCGGAGGCTCCGTGCGGTCCGGCGTGCCCCGGACACGGCTCCGTGGGCGCTGTACTGATCGAACGCTCGGCCGAGCCCGTCGACGGCGGTGTGGCCTTGGCCCATGCCCCGTGCAACGTTGCCCAGATCTTCCAGGGCCGCGGCGTGCAAGATCGGCCGCTCACCCGTGCCCAGTAGGTGAACCGCCTCTGTCAGCAGCGAGACGTCATCTTCCAGGAGTCCGCGGACGTGTCGGGCGATCCCGGTCATCAAGGGGACTCCAGGATTGTCGCGTTCGAGAATGTCGAGCGCTGTCAACGCAAGTCTCCGGACGCCGTCGTCTTGCGTGCCCGCCGCGAGTCGGGCAGTGAGCACGGCGTTGTCGAAGTCGATCGGCCAAAACGGAAGCGTGAACAGCCGCTTCACCGGCGCGAGATGGCCGACGGCTCCGTCGAGGTCGTCGCGGTGCCAGGCGGCGAGGGCCAAGACGTAGCGGGCCCGCATCCGTGCGGATTCGTTGCCGACTGTCCGGAGAACTTCTCGGGCGGCGCTGCTGATATCTCGGATCAGCGTCTGGTCATCGAGGTAGACGGCAGCTGACGCGAGGTGCGTCAGCGCCACGACGTCGGCGATGACGTACCCTCGGGCAGCCACTGTCGCTACGGACGGCATGAACACTGCGCGCGCGGCGATGAATCGTCCCGCCGCCGTGTCGCACATCGCTTGAATCATGTTGAGCAACTGAACGGTCGATATCTTTCGTTCCGCCTCGGCGACGGCTCGATTCTCGGCCACGACGGTGGCGGCGTCACCTAGCCTCCCGAGCGCCGCGAGAACCATCGCGCAGTACCGTGCCACCGCCTGGCCGGCGGGGGAGGAGCCACCGATCTCGGCCATGCTGGCCACAATGTCGTCGCAGATGGTGGAAGCACGCTGTCCATGGCCGGTGGCGAGCTCCACGGCTGCGAGCACCGCGGTCGCCAGCATCCGGGTGTCGACGTCGTCGAGGCACCCGAGTTGGTCGAGCGCCTCCAAGGCGGCAGGCTTCGCTGCAAGGTCACCGTCGAGCATCACGGTGGAGGAGAGCCAGGCCTGGTTGCGCGCTCGTGTCAGCGGAGTTACGTCGGGCAGTATCAAAGCTCGCCGGTTTTCCGCGGACCGCTGGTCGGGCCAGCGGGTCGGGAGCATTGAGAGGTTGAGCCGGATGTCAGCCTCGAGTTGGGCCGTCAACTCTTCCGAGAGCGCTCTGGCCGCCATGGCCTCTGCCTCGTCGAATCGAGAGGCACGAACCAGCAGTTCGACGCTTTCCGAAAGCAACGCGGCGCGAAGATCGGAGTGAGGGCCGGTCAACTCCAGCGCCCGCAGACCGATGTCAGCCGCGGCCGAGCAGTCCGCCCGCGCCAACGCCCGCGCCGCGGACCGCAGTGACTCCACAGCCGCGCGGTCACCGACATCGGCGCTGCTGGCCAATTGCGTAGCAACTTCTTCGGGAGCAGCACCCATGTCGAGCAGAATGTCGGCCGATTCGCGTTCCAGCGCTCGCAGGAGCGATTCGGGAATGGTTGCGCGGACGGCGCTCCGAACAAGGTCATGACGAAACCGCAGCCGCTTTTCATCACCGACGAGAAGATCGGCATGCACCGCCTCGGTGATCGCAGCGGCGAGCTCGGAGGGACGCCGGTCAGTCATTCGCGCCAACAGCGCAACCGAGAACCGCTCCGGCAAAACGGCCGCGACTTCGACGAGTCGCCGTGTCATCGGGTCGAGGCTGTCGAGCCGATGGTCCATGGTCGCGAACAACCGCTGGGGAAGCGTGGCACCAATCGCCGAGGCACGTCCGACCGCTTCGTGAATTCGATTGTCCTCGCGCAGACCGCGGAGCAACTCGCGAATGAGGAGTGGGTTCCCTTTTGCCTTGGTGGTGAGCTGCAACAGCGAGTCATCGACCTTGCTGCCAAGGATGTCCGCCACGATGTCGGCGGCCGCGGCGGGATTTACGGTCGATAACCGCAGATGGCTGACGTGGTCGGTGCCGCTGCTGGCAAGGGCTTCGACGGCATCGCGAATCGCCGCGCCGGACGAGCCGGTTCGTGCGGTGAGGGCCCAGAGGACCGGCACGTCGACCAAAGCCGCCATCAGCATCCGTATCGCCACGATCGTTCCCGCATCGGCGAGGTGGGCGTCATCGATGGCGACCGTGAGCGGTGTCGCCCGCGCGGCGTCGGTTATGGCCGATTCCAGCTCGTGGACCACCCAATAGCGCAAGTCGCCCGAGGAACCGAGGGTCCGCAGCGCCTCGGCGTCACCGACTGGGGGGTCTGCGCCCAGGGTCGCGCTGAGTAGTGGCCCGAACGGTACGGCCCGTTGATGTTCGGACGCGGCGCCCGACAGCAGCCGGCCGCCGCGGGCCTCTGTCCGCATCCCTACTTCGATAAGCAGGCGCGTCTTACCGATCCCCGGTGGCCCGTCGATGAGTAGGACCGATCCCCGTCCCTCGGACAGGCCTGCGACGCGTGCGTCTACGACGGCCAGCTCGCGGGACCGGCCTCGGATGGGCAGCATTTCGGTGTGAATGACGCTACTCATGAGCTGATTCCTCACGGCCTCCTCCGACTGGTAGCTGGCCGGCCCGATCAGCACTCACTGAAGTAACACTCTACCGAGTAACATTAATCTCTACTAGTTGAAGATTAGTATTAGTTACTAGCTGTTGCTCGTGTTGATTGAGTGGCACTACACCTTGCTGTTAGCATGCGGTGGCTATGAAGAGCTCTGTCGGTCGCTCATGACATCCGAGGACGGGCAACCTTCCCTGCGGCGCTCTCGGCGGGACGAGTACGCCGAGCAGACGCGGCTAGCGGTGATCGACGCCGCCAGAAAGCTGTTCGCCGAGCGGGGTTACTTCAATTGCACCGTCAACGAGATCGCCGAGGCCGGCAGAGTCTCCGCCGGAACGGTCTACCAGCAGTGCGGCGGGAAACACGGACTGTTGCGCACCTTGATGGACATCTGGACCACCGCCCCTCTGGTCCAGCAGACGCTCGATCGGGTCAACGCGACCGAATCTTTCGATGAGCTGCTGCAAAACCTGTCTGACGCCTACTTCGAATTCTTTCGGCAGTTCGACGACATCGTCCAGGTAGTCATCACCACCGCCGCGCATGACACCGAAGCCATGGCATTACTCGACCAGGCGATGCAACGACACCGCACCGCGCTCCACGAAATCGCTCGCAAGGCAAGGAAGCTGGGAGGGTTCCCGAATTCCTTCTCAGACGATGACTTCGCTGACGTGGTGCTGTTCTACTACGGCCCGCAGAACGGCCTTCACTTCACCATCAAGGTGCTCGGCTGGCCCGAGAGGCGGGCACGCGACTGGATCGGCCGACAATTTGCCCAGGGCCTGAGGGAGTCAGCAGCCCGTGCGCGTCGCGTCAGCTCCTGATCCGTTCATGATAGGGGACGTGCGGTCAACGACGTAGTCACCGGTAACGCTTAAAAATCACCAGGCACGCGATGGTTGGTGGATCCGCGGCGTGACAGCCTCGTTGAAGGAGGACCAGCGAGGAGGGAGCGCCAATGGTAGGACAACGACTGTCGCAGAAGAAGATTGCTTTTCTTGCCACCGATATGGTGGAACGGGCCGAGCTCACCGGCCCCTGGGAAGGCCTGAAGGCCCAGGGCGCTGCGCTCACCCTGGTGTCGCCCAACGACACCTCCATCCAGATGTTCGAGCACTACGACAAGGCCGACACTTTCGATGTTGACGTGAAGGTCGACGACGCCACGGCGGACGACTATGACGCCCTGGTATTGCCCGGCGGGGTAGGCAATCCGGACACCTTGCGGATGAATCCGCGAGCCGTTGCGTTCGTTCGCTCGTTTTTCGACCGCGGCAAGCCGGCCGGCGTGATCTGCCATGCGCCGTGGCTCCTCATCGAGGCGGATGTCGTCTCGGGCCGCACTCTGACGTCGTGGCCTTCCCTCGCAACCGATCTGAAGAACGCCGGGGCGCACTGGCTCGACCAACCCGTCGTCGTGGACGGCAATCTGGTCACCAGCCGCCGCCCCGATGACATCCCCGACCACTTCGTTCCCAACCTGGTCGACGTCTTCTCACGCTGAGGGAACGCTTCTCGAAGGAGGCTGACATGAAAGCCGTTGTCTACCAAGGACCTGCTGAAATCTCACTCGAAAGCGTCGCGGACCCCCTCATCGAACAACCAGGCGACGCGATCGTGCGAATCACGCGAAGCGCCATCTGCGGCACCGATCTCCACGCGATCCGCGGAACGCTCCCCGGAATGATCCCGGGCACGGTTCTCGGTCACGAGGCGGTCGGCGAAGTAGCGGACGTCGGCCCCGAGTGCCGCGCCTTCAACCGCGGAGACCGGGTCGTAGTCGCCTCGTTGATGGGATGCGGTGCGTGCCGCTACTGCCGTGAGGGCATCTACGCGCAATGCGACCGGGCGAACCCCAACGGACCCCTCGCGGGCACATGCTTTTTCGGCGGTCCGGAGGCGACGGGACCGATCAACGGGTTACAGGCCGAATTCGCCCGCATCCCATTCGCTTCGACGAACCTGACGCGCATCCCAGACGAGGTCTCAGACGACGAGGCGATCCTGGTGTCAGACGTCTTCCCGACCGGATGGTTCGGCGCATGCCTGGCAGGAGTGCAGCCTGGCCGCACCGTCGCCGTTTTCGGCGCGGGTCCTGTCGGCCAGTTCGCCGCCCTGTCGGCCAAACTCCAGGGGGCCGGCCGGGTGATGATCGTCGACGGCATCGAGTCACGGTTGGCGCTGGCGCGGAACCATAACGTCGAGACGATCGACTTTAACGCCGAAGATCCCGTGGCCACCATCCGCGAGCTCACGAACGGCGCGGGGGTCGACTGCGTCGTGGATGCCGTGGGGATCGATGCGCAGGCTCCCCGCCGCGGGCCGGTCGCGGCGACGACCGCCCAGCAGGCCGAGGAGTTCTCCGCCGAACAACACGCCGCGGCACCCCACGCCCACCTGCGGGGCGACGTGTGGCGACCCGGTGACGCGCCGAGCCAAGCTTCGCGCTGGGCCGCCGAAGCGGTGGCCAAAGCCGGCACGATCGGAATCGTCGGCGTCTACGCGCCCGGGTTCTCCAGCTGGCCGATCGGCACGGCGATGATGCGCAATCTGACCGTGCGCATGGGCAACGCCAACCATCCCCGGTTCATCCCGCAGCTACTTGAACTGGTTCGCGGCGGAACGGTCCGACCCACCGACTACATCACGCAGGGAAAAGAATTAACCGACGCGATCGAGGCGTACGAAACCTTCGACCAGCGCAGGGAAGGATGGCTCAAGACAGTTCTCGATCTCGCGTGACGCAGTGGCCGGCTGACCGGGTGGCGCCGCGCGGGACGATGCGGCGATGACAGCGTGCCGCACAACCGTTGCCGTCACAGGCGATCCGCCGGGTTGAGGATCGGCAAGGGCAGTCATCACGACGCGATGAACGCCAGCAGATCCTGGTTGAGTACATCGGCGTGCGTGGTCAGCATGCCGTGCGGATAGCCGGCATAGGTCTTCAACGCGCCGTTCTGGAGTAGGTCGACGGCGCGGGGGACCGAGCTGGTGAACGGAACGATCTGGTCGTCGTCGCCGTGCATCACCAAGACGGGAACGGTGATCGCCCGCAGATCCTCGGTGTAGTCCTGGAGCCAGGAGAACACGGTCTCATAGTGCGCGTGAGCGCTGCCGGCCATACCCTGTCGCCACCAATTCGCGATGACCGCCTCGGACGGCTCCACCCCAGATCGGTTGAAACCGTAGAACGGCCCCTCCGCCACGGCACGATAGAACTCCGATCGATTCTTCAAGACCCCCGTCTGCACCGCCTCGAACCACTCCGGGGGCTGTCCGCCCGGATTGTCCTCGGTCTGCACCATGTTCGGTGTGGGGGAGGAGACCAAGACCGCCTTGGCGACCCGCTCTTGGTGGCGCGCCACGTAGCGGGCCACCTCAGCGCCGCCGGTGGAGTGTCCGATGTGGACCACGTCGCGCAGATCGAGCTGGTCGGTCAGCGCGGCTAGATCGGCCACCCAGTGGTCGATGTCATTGCCGTTTGCGCTCTGCTCGGACCGGCCGTGCCCGCGCCGATCGTGAGCGATCACCCGATAACCGTGGTGCAGCAAGAACATCATCTGCGCGTCCCAGTCGTCGGCCGTCAGCGGCCAGCCATGACTGAACACGATCGGCTGTCCCGAGCCCCAGTCTTTGTAGAAGATCTCGACACCGTCCGGCGTGGTGATGGTGGCCATGGTCGTTCCTCCCGGTCGTCCCTCGCGTGTGCTCACAGCGCACGAGTGACAGTCAACCCCAAGCCATAAGATTTTTCCTGCGACCCCATATCGCCCCCTGGGGAAGTGAGCACATCGCGGGGCGTTCGCATGACATAGAAGTCAGACCTGAATCTGTCCGCCGTCCACGGTGAGCTCCGCACCAGTGAGAAAACTGCTCTGATCCGACGCCAAAAACAGCACCGCCGAGGCGATCTCCTCAGGGCGTCCCAGCCGCTTCATCGGCACCTGAGCGACCAGGCCGTCGAGCAGATCCTGTTTTTGATCAGCCGGTGCCAGGCCGGTGAGTCCGGGAGTTTCGACGGGGCCTGGGACGACGGTGTTGACCCGAATCTTGAGGTCGGCCAGTTCCGCGGCCCACGTGCGGCCGAGGGACCGGATGGCCGCTTTGGATGCCGCGTAGAGACCGAACGCGGGTACGCCCTGGGAGGCCGCGGTGGATCCGGCGAGGATGATCGACGCACCCTCGTTGAGCAATGGCAGCACCTTCTGCACGGTGAACACCGTGCCGGCGACGTTGCGGTCGAAGTTATCTCGGTAGTGTTCCGGGGTCACATCGGCCAGAGTCGCGAAATCGCCGCCGCCCGCGTTGGCGAAGACAACGTCAAGCCCTTTCCGATGCGTGGAGATTTCGGCGGCCAGGGCGTCTAGTTCTTCTGGCCTACTGACATCGCTCTGTACGGCGTGGGCCCCGATGGAGGTGGCCGCCTCGTCGAGGCGGGCGCGGTCACGGCCGGTGATGAAGACATAGGCGCCTTCGTCAACGAGGCGCTTCGCGGTGGCCAGGCCTATACCCGAGGATCCGCCAGTGACCAGTGCCGTCTTGCCGTCGAGCTGTCCCATGATTGGTCCCATTCGTTCGGTGTGTCGATCCGTTACCGGCTCAACCTTGGTGACATATCACTTATTCCTGCCGGTCTAATACCGTCCACAGCCGCTGGATCCGATCACCGGATATTTCGGCCACGTCGAAGCCTGATGCCGCGGTATAGCCGTCAGGGGAGCGTAGCTCCCATGCCAAGAAACCCAGCCCACGGGTCTGCCGGACCGCGCCGGCCTTAATGAAGTTCAGTCCACGCAGATTTTTCTGCAAATCAGCGGCTTTGGCATTCAGCGCATCATGTCCGGCGGCTACGCCGTCGTCGTCGATCCACTGCACGTCGGCCGCGTAGGTTGTCGCGATCGCCTCGATGCGCCGCTGTGGATCGCGCTCGTTGAACACGGCCAGCAGGTTGGCTTCCATCAGGCGAGTGACGATATCGCTCATGTGACACACTCCGGCATTAGGTGATGTATCACCTACCGTAACACCGCTACCGTGTCGCCGGTGGCAGGGAGCTGTTGTGTTCGAGGTTGACGTGGATGTGCTCGAGCGCGGCGGTCAGCGGCGCCAGCAGGTTCTCGGGCAGGGGATCGAAGAAGAGGGTGCGCACCAGGTCGACGTGGCCGGGAGCGGCCTCGACCAGAGCCTGCCGCCCACTCCGGGTGAGTACGACATGGATGGTGCGGCCGTCCTCGGCGCTGGGCCGGCGTTCAGTGAGGCCGCGTTCCTCCATGCGCCGCAGGTGATGTGAAAGCCTGCTGCGTTCCCAGCCGATCCGGGCCGCGAGATCGCTGACGCGCATAGCCTCCTGGCGGTCACCGCCAAGCGCGACCAGCACGTCGTAGTCGGCCAGCGACAACCCGGAGTCGGCCTGGAGCTGCCGGTTCATCTCGTAGTTCATCCGCAGCTGCACCCGCATGTAGGCCACCCAGGCGCGCTGTTGCCTCGGGGTCAGCCACTCCTGCTTTGGTGATCTGTCCCGCACTCGTCTTGGCGTCACGTTGTCAGTATGACGACGCAATGGGCTCAGCGTGCGCTCTCTTAGGCGTATCCGCCCGATCACACGACCCCGGTTCGTTGGATTCCCAGCACAGGAGTCTCCGTCGAGCAGGCGGCGGGTGAGCCCGGGGAGCGTAGGTCGATCGAAGCCGATTTACCTGCTGACCACGCTTGAATTGAGTTGACATAATGTCGCTTATCGGCACAACGCGCAGCTGCGCCGAGCAGGCGAACCGCAACGCATGCACCCGGCGTGGGCCCGCGCCCCCGCAGCCACATCGACCTCGAGCCCGCGACGCAACATACCCATCGCCCGATTGCATCGGCTGGCCTGGACCGCGCGGCGGCGATTCGGACTGCAACAACATCGACCGGCCACATCCGCTGCATCCGCGCCGCTTTGCGGCACATGCCCCTGCCCCGACGGCAGCTCAACAATCGTCACTGTGACGAATTGGTCACGGCCCGCGCACACCGGCGGCCCGTCGCGACATAACTTCCCAACAGCACCAACGCGCACCCGGCACGCAGAAACGCGCTCACCGAGTCCAAGGCCACTCACCGAGTCCAAGGCTCCGAGGACGACGGCACCAACGGGCGTCAGGATGAGCAAGGCGAAGTTCACATCGCCGGACTGTTGCAGTGAGCAAAAGGCTATCCCCGGCGGGGCACTACGAGCGAACTCGCCAGCACGAACTGCGGCCGACCCCCTGTTGCGCAGCCGACCAGGCCAACATGAACAGGCTTAGCTGGCCACCATTACGTCACCGTGACGATATAACGCC
This sequence comes from Mycobacterium sp. Marseille-P9652, assembly GCF_902652685.1. Classification (GTDB taxonomy): domain Bacteria; phylum Actinomycetota; class Actinomycetes; order Mycobacteriales; family Mycobacteriaceae; genus Mycobacterium. The sequence continues at coordinate 15,214 of NZ_CACRUY010000057.1, read as the reverse complement.
CTGCGGCAGAACCGCTTTCGCCAGTCAGTGCGGGCACTACTGGGTCCCGGCGATCGCCCGCAACACCGAAAGACGTGTTACCAGGGCAATGCACCTTGGCGGTTGACGAAGCTGCCGGTCGGTCCGTCGGCCCCAACCTGAGCCATGCGCACGAGGATTTCGGCGCCCTCGGCCACCGTCTGCGTACCGGTGTTGCCGTTGAGGTCGGTCTTGGTGAAGCCGGGGTCGACAGCGTTGATTCGGATGTGCGGGAAGGCCTTGGCGTACTGCACCGTGATCATGTTCACTGCCGATTTCGACGCCGGGTAGGCCACCCCGAAATAGAAGTCCGGCGGCGTGGGCGCCATCAGGGTCAGCGAGCCGAGGCCGCTGCTGACGTTGACCACCACCGGCGCGGCGGACCTCTCCAGCAGCGGCAGGAAAGCGTGGAGCACGCGGACGGTGCCGAAAACATTCGTCTCGAACGTCTTTCGCATGACCTCCGCGGTGACGTCCGCTGGCCCGATCACCGCATTGCCGTCCGCGCGTTCCTCGATGCCGGCGTTGTTGATGAGCACGTCGAGACCGCCGTCGGAATCGATCATTCGGGCGGCGGCCCGCACCGATTCGTCGTCGGTGATGTCGAGTTGAATGGCCCGTGCGCCGACGGCTTCGGCCGCCTGGCGCCCACGCGCCGGGTCGCGGCTCCCGAGGTACACGGTGTGTCCTATCGCCACGAGCTGGCGGGCGGCTTCCAGGCCTATCCCCTTGTTGGCTCCGGTGATGAGTGTCGTTGTCATACGTCCACCATGCGCCGCGGGCACCCCGGGAGCCAGGAGTCCTGTCTTCCTGGGACTGTCGATACCAGGACGCTGGACCCGAAATGGCGCACAGTGGAGATATGGCGACCACGGAATTTGGATTGGCCCTACGGCGCTGGCGCGATCAGTTGGCCCCGGAAGCCGCCGGGCTCTCCGCGGGCGGTCGTCGCCGTGCCGTCGGCCTGCGCCGCGAAGAACTCGCGCAGCTGGCCGGGATATCGGTGGATTACGTCACCCGACTGGAGCAGGGCCGGGCGGTCAATCCGTCCGAACAGGTCATCGAGGCGCTGGCTCGTGCGTTGCGGCTGTCCAGCGCCGAGCGGGTCCGGCTGTTCAACCTCGCCGGCCGAGTGCCGCCGGGCGAGGGCACGGTCCCGACCTACATCCCGCCGGGCGTGCAGCGGATGCTCGACCGGCTACGCGAGACGCCGGTGGCCGTCTTCGACGCGGCGATGACGCAGCTAATGGCCAGCCCGCTCTACGTCGCACTGATGGGAGAGCATGCCGGCAACGAGCGAAACGCGCTGTGGCGCCATTTCCTTGGCTCACACGGGCGTGTGCGGCACACGCCGGAGTCACTGCTCGAGCTGCAGACCGCTCTGGTCGCGGGATTGCGGGCCACGGCGCATCGCTACCCGTCCGATCAGACCGTCCGACGGTTGATCCACCAGTTGCGTTCTGGCAGCCAACTCTTCGCCCAGCTGTGGGATTCGGGCGCGGTGGCCGGCCTCCAGCTGACGTCGCGCAAGACGGTCGACCACCCGCAGGTCGGCGCCATCACGCTGGACTGCGACGTGCTAGCCGTGCCCGGCGCCGACCTGACGCTCATGCTGTACACCGCCGAGCCCGGGTCCGAGGACGCCGACCGGTTGGCGCTGCTGGCGGTGATCGGCACACAGCCGCTCGTCGACTCGGACGCCACGCGCCTCAGCTGACCCGGATGACGAGCTTGCCGATGTGCTTACCGTCGCGCAATCTCTCGAACGCCGTCTTGGCGTCGGCGAATTCGACGACGTCGTCGATCACCGGCGTGAGCCCCGTGGCCGCGACGGCTCGCACCAGCTCCTGCAATGCAGTCCGGTCCCCGACCGTGATGGATCGCGTGATGGCGTCCTTGAGCAGGAAGTAGTCGACGCCCGGGTTGTCCTCGCTGAGGAAGCCGATCAACGTCACTTCTCCCCCGGCGGCGACCGCCCGCAGCGACTGGCCGATGGTGGCCGGCCCGCCGACTTCGATCACGCGGTCCACCCCGCGTCCACCGGTCAATTCCCTTACGCGAGAGCCCCATTCGAGATCGGCGCGATAGTTGACGACCTCGTCGGCCCCCAACGCCCGCAGCCTCGTGGCCTTCTCGTCGGTCGAGGTCGTCGCGATCACGCGAAGTCCGAGCGCCTTGGCCAGCTGCAACGCGAATATCGAAACCCCGCCCGAACCGAGTGTCAGCACGGTTTGACCGGGGCGCAGCGGCGTCGAACCACCGAGAGCATTCCAGGCGGTGACTCCGGCGCACGGCAGCGTCGCGGCGTGTTCGTCGGGTATCTCGGGCGGAACGCGAACGACGGCCTCCCGCGAGACCACCTTGTACTCCGTGAGCCAGCCGTCCTGGCCGCTGCCATAGCTGTCCGAGTTCGCGGTCGGGGGCATCGGGCCACCGAACCACCTGGGGTGGAAGGCGCTGACGACGCGGTCGCCGGGGCGGTAATCGTCGATTCCCTCACCGATTTCGACGACTTCGGCCGCGGCGTCGCTGCACGGAACCAGACCGGGCCTGGTGTCGCGCACATATCGGCCAAGCGGAATCGCGATGTCGCGGTAGTTCAGGGAGACCGCGATGATGCGCAGGAGCAACTCTCCTCGCTGCGGCGACGGAACGGGTTCGTCGTGCAATCGCAGGCCGTCCAGCCCGGAATGGTCATCGAAGCGGTACACGTGCATGCTGCACTTCCCATCTTGGGTCTTGTCCTGTGACACGGAGTTAGGTGACGACCGGAGAAGGGCTTGCCGTGACACGCCCCAGTTAAACGCGAACGCTCATGTTTTTATTCGATAGACTGAACGCATGCCAAAGGTGTCCGAGGAGTACCGCGCCAATCGGCGCGCACACATCTTGGCGGCCGCGCGCCGCTGCTTCGTGCGCGACGGGTTTCACGGCACCTCGATGCAGGACCTGGTGAACGAGGCCGGGATCTCCTCTGGCGCGGTCTACCGCTACTTCCCCAGCAAGGACGCGGTCATCGAGGCGATCGCCGCCGACAACCTCGAGCAGGTCGTATCGGTGATCCGTCAATCCGTCGCGGACGGCCTGCCCGCCGAGGCGGCCATCGCCGCCGTTCTCGAGTTCGTCACCGAACGCCACGCCGAGGACGGCTTCGCGGCGATCGCCTTGCTCGTATGGACGGAGGCACTGCGCAACCCGGCTTTGGCCGAACTCCTGCGCAACGCCAACGCCGCTGCGGGGCAACTCTTGAGCTCGGGACGGCCGAAGAGCCGTGGCCGTGGCCCCGCGGTGAACGATGTGTTGCTATGTGTGCTGCCCGGCTACCTGATGCAGTTGGCCCTCGGCGGTGAGGCATCGGTAAATCGCGTGCCGCACGCCGTGAAGGGAATCTCGGCCGACCCGCCCGTCGGCGCGCGTCGCCGACCATAGCGCCACGCCATCTAAAAAACATGAGCGTTCGCGTTTGACAACCCTTTGCGGCCGGTGTCATGCTTACAACGTGAATACTCATTCATCTTAAGGGCCGCGACTCCCAGCGCATGAGCCCATCGCCGCCGTCAGCGGAGGAGTTCAGAACGTGAGTGACACAACATCATTCGGCACATTCGGCCGTTTCGTGGAGACGCCGGCAGACGCGATGCCACCCGACATGAAGGACGCGTACGACTACACCCGGAAGCTCCGGGGGCAGGTGCCGGGTCCACACAGAATCTGGCTGGCCAACCCGACATTGTCCCGGACGATCGTCCCCACCGGGGCCTACTACCAGAGCGAATCTACGCTGACCAAAGCCGAGATCGAGATCGCGACCAACCTGGTCTGCGGCCACTGGGGCAGCGCGTACGCCAGCTACGAACACGAGATCATCGGCGAACGGGACGGCCACCTGCGGCCGGATCGCGTCGAGGCGCTGATCGCGGGGCTGCCCACCGCCTTTGACGACCCGCGCGAACAGGTGGTCTACGAGTTGTCCTCGGCACTGCTCGCCGCGCGTGCGGTCCCCCTGGGCCTGTACCGGCGGGCCAAGGCGCTGCTCGGTGACGTCGGCATCGTCGACGTCACCGTGTTGCTGGGGTGGTTCACCATGGTGTGCATGACCCTCGGCGCGTACGACGTGCCCGCCGACGCGACGGGTCTGGACCAGTGAGCGCCACCGGCGGGCTGGGCGGCCGCCTGCCGCTCGCTGACACCGAGGGATTGAGCCGCCCGCAGCGGGACCTATTCGAGCGCATCCGATCCACCGCCGTGCCCTGGGCCGAGGCCAGCGGCTTCGCGGCGACCAACATCGACGGCCGGCTCATCGGGCCGTTCAACCCAAGCCTGCTGAATCCCGCCGTCGCCGCCGCGTTCTTGAGCTTGCAGGTCGCGGAGCAACAAGCCACGTCACTCGACGAGCGAGTCCGGCAAGTGGTCATCCTCACCGTCGGCGCGGTCCGGGGAGCACCCTACGAGCTGTATGCCCACACCGCGGTCGCCAGGCACACGGGACTCTCCGACACCCTGGTCGCCGCACTGATCGACGGCGATGAGCCCGGCGAACTCACCGAGGCGCAGCGGGCCGCCCACCGTCTCGCCCATGCGCTGTCCACCGGCGGCCCCGTCACCGACGACGTGTATGACCAAGCGGAGGAAATCCTCGGCAGCGCAGGCGTTTTCGACGTCGCCGTGCTCGCCGGGATCTACCAGACGGTCTGCAACATCCTGACAGCTTTCGCCATCCCCGCGCCCGAGACACCGCACCAGCGCTGAAAGGACTCGCCATGCCCCTTCCGCCGCTTCCCACCGTGACGCTGACGCCCGTGGCGCTGTTTCCGCAGAAGTACTTCCTGGAAAACCTCGCCGTACGCGCCGACGGCTCCGTCCTGATCACCGCCGTCCTGCAGAAGGAGCTCTGGTACGTCCCACCCGCCGGGCCCGGCGCGACGGCCGAACCCGTACTGGTGCACACCTTCGACCAGCTGGTGACCGGTATCGCCGAGGTCCTCCCCGACATCTTCGTCGTCAATCTCACCTTGGGCTACACCACCGGCGAATCATTCTTGGCGAGAATCGATCTCACCCGCTGGCGGCCCGGCGACCCGGTGGCGCCGGAGACGATTTACCGCTTCGATGACCGCGCCCGCGGGCTCAATGGCAGTTGCCTGCTGGGACCGGGCGTGCTGGCCGTTGCGGACTGTTTCGCCGGTCTGATCTGGCGCGTGGACCTCGCCGACGATGCGCGTACGGCCACCGCGCGGGTGTGGTCGACGCATGACACCATGGCGTTCGACCCGGACAGCGACGTGCCGCCGCCGCCGCAACCGGGGGTCAACGGCGTCCGCTACAGCCCGCGGACCGGCTACCTGTACTACACCTCGACCGCGCAGAAGGTGTTCATGCGCGTCGCCGTCGACCCCGAAACACATGAACCGGCAGCGTCACCCGAGTTCGTGGCCGCGATCGACAACGCCGACGACTTCTGCATCGATCCGGACGCCGGGTTCGCCTACGTGACCCGCCACCGCGCCAACACCCTCGACCGGGTTCCCCTGGCGCCGCGCCACGGTAGCGAGGTGCGCCACATAGCCGGCGACCCCTTCGACGAGGTCCTCGTCGGGCCGTCCAGCGCCGCCTGGGGCCGCGGTGACGGGGAGCCGGGCCGGGTGCTCTACGTCACCACCGACGGCGGCACCACCGCTCCCCCGCACGGCGTCGTGCGCAACGCCGCGCTGCTGCGCGTCGAGCTTGATTACTCCGCGACGGAGCGATCATGACCCGTCACAGCGAACTGGTCAGGGCTGGAACGGCTTTGATCGAGACCTATGTCGATGGAGACGGCCCGGCCGTGGTGATAGTCCCTTCCTACGGACGCGACGGCGGCGCGGACTTCGATCCGCTCACGGCCGCGCTCGTCGGGGCCGGCTACCGCGTGCTGCGTCCCCAGCCCCGCGGCATCGCGCGCTCCGCGGGCCCCATGACCGCGGTGACCTTCGAAGACATGGCCCGCGACGTTGCCGCCGTGATCGAAAATCTCGCCGACGGGCCCGCGGTGGTGCTCGGACACGCCTTCGGTAACTTCGTCGCTCGTGCCACCGCCGTGCACCACCCCGACCGGGTGGCGGGGGTCGTCCTGGCCGCCGCGTCGGGAAGAACCGTTACGGCCGAGGTGAACTCGGCGCCTATGCGCGCAGGCGACCCGGCGCTGCCGGAGGCCGAACGGCTGGCCGCGTTGCGGCTGGCGTTCTTCGCTCCTGGCCACGACGCGTCGATCTGGTTGACCGGCTGGTACCCCCGGACCCTGGCGATGCAAGTCGACTGCGCGCGCCGCGCCGACGTGAGCCGGTATTGGGGTGCGGGCAGCGCGCCGGTGTTCGAGCTCATCGCCGCCCTCGACCCGTTCCACCACCGCGACGAATGGGGAGACCTCCGTGCGCGCTACGGTGACCGCATCACCACCACCGTCATCGACAATGCCAGCCACGCACTGTTCCCCGAGCAACCCGACACGGTCGCCGACGCGATCCTGGCCTACCTGCGGTCGAGAAGCGCGGCCAGGACGAAGAGCTGGGGCGAGGCAGACGTGTAAAAGCGATCGGTACGACGAATTCGGCGGTCCTTTCAGGGTCGGCTCGGCGGCGGCGATACGGTCTCGTCGATCGAATCGTGCGTTGTTATGCGATTGCCGTCGACCGCCGTGACGGTCACGTCGGCGGTGTAGCGCCTGCTTCCGTCCTCGATCGAGCATCGTTCGGATGCGCCGACCGTGCCGGCCAGGTCACCGGGACAATCGACGCGTTGGGGTGGGTGGCCTTTCAGGTCCTGAAAATCCCCCGATACCTCCCCCACCACGTCGGCCCGGGGCAGGAACGCCCCGCCCGTGTCCACACCGTGGGTCTGGGTGGGCGGCCCGCCCGAACCGCCGTGCCACGTGGCGATCAAAGCGAAGAGTGCGGCGGCGGCCAGGGCACCGGCGGCGGCCGCCCCGACGATCCACTTGCGCTTCGGGGCGGGCTTGATCGCAGTCGTGTGATCCTGCGAGAACGCCGGGGGTTTCGCCTGGAGATCGGCAACCATGCCCAGAAGTTGACCGCGCGTCTTGGCCGCCATCGCCGACGCACAGCGCTGCCGATGCTCATCGGCGTCGAGTTCACCAGTCGCGTAGGCATTGTCGAGAATGGCGCACACGTCGGCACGGTCGGCGTCGCTGGCCCGCGTCGGGTTTGCGTACCACGGACTTGGCTGCATCACAGCGCACTCCTGCTCGCACTTCACACTGCGAAAACGCTACCTCGCGCCCCGCAGTCTTCGCTCACGGTGCAGCGCGAAGGATTGCGACCAGAAAATCAGACTCATCGGTGAACGGCCGCAGATCCCAGGTGGACAGCAGCACGTCGCGTGCCAGCCCCGCGGCCGACGCGTCGGCGAAGAATTGCGCGAACTCATACCCTCGCCCGGCGCCGAAACCGATCACCGCCCGGCCGTCACCGCTCAGATGGGCGCGCAGCCGGCTCAACACCTGGACCCGCGTGCTCGGGGCAAGAAAAGTCATAACGTTGCCCGCCATCACGGCAACGTCGAACGGCTCGGTGATGCCACGCGCAGGTAGATCGAGCTCAGCCAGGTCCCCGACGAGCCAGCGCGGCCCTGGATGGTCACGCTCGGCCGCCTCGATCAGGACCGGGTCGACGTCGACGCCCACCACGTGGTGGCCGGCCGCGGCCAGATAGCCGCCCACTCGGCCCGGCCCGCAACCCGCGTCGAGAATGCGGGCCGCGCGCGGCGTCATCGCGTCCACCAGGCGAGCCTCGCCGGCCAGATCCTCGCCGGCACGCGCCTTGGAACGGAAACGTTCCACATACCAATGGGAATGACCGGGGTCGGCAGCGACCTTCTGCATCCAGATGCTCTGCTCAGCCATCTGAGCATTGTCTCAAGCGGAACGGGGCTTCGGCATACGGCGCCGGCTCGGCCCGAAAAGCCGATGGGCTGGTGCGCGTGTAGCGCACCAGCCCATCGTGAGGTATGTGAGTTTCCTAGACGGCACTCACTCCAACCGCCTGGGGGCCCTTGGCTCCCTGCTGGATCTCGAATTGAACGCGCTGGTTCTCCTCGAGCGAGCGGTAGCCACTTCCCTGGATCTCGGAGTAGTGGACGAAGAGGTCCTTCGCACCGTCGTCAGGGGTGATGAAGCCGAAGCCCTTGTCACCGTTGAACCATTTCACAGTTCCCTGTGCCATTTACTTACTTCTCTCATTTCAATGCGGATGTACCGTAAACATCCGGCCCGTCAGCCTAACACGCCGCGGAACAATTCATAAACGTATTGCATCACAATGCGATTCAGCGCCGAGCACCCGATCGCCGGCGACGCCCGCGGGCGGGTGGGCCCGGGCGGCGCGGCTGCGTCGGCGGGGCATGCGTCTTCGGTGCGGGGGCGCGGTAGGGCGCCGGGTCACCCGCTACCGCCTGGACGGCGGCCGAGTCGACGGTGACTTCTTGCGGGGTGACTCGGATGCCCGCTCGGCGCATCAGCGCCTGTGTCTCCCTGCGTTGTTCGGGGAGGACGACGGTGACGACGTCGCCGGAATTGCCGGCTCGCGCGGTCCTGCCAGACCGGTGAAGGTAGGCCTTGTGCTCGGCGGGCGGATCGATGTGCACCACCAACTCGATGCCGTCGACGTGCACGCCGCGGGCCGCGATGTCGGTGGCGACCAGCACCCGCGCCTCACCGGCGCTGAAGGCGGCGAGGTTGCGGTCGCGCGCGGGCTGGGAAAGGTTGCCGTGCAGGTCGACTGCCGGTACGCCCGATTCGGTGAGTTGCCGGGCCAACTTGCGTGCCTGATGTTTGGTGCGCATGAACAGGATTCGGCGGCCGGTGCCGGAGGCGAGCCGGTGGACCAGTTCCTTCTTGGCTTCGACGCCGGACACATGGAACACGTGGTGCGTCATCTCGGCGACCGGCGAGTCGGAGCCGTCGACGGAGTGCAGCACGGGCTTGGTCAGGAAACGATTGACGAGCTTGTCGACGCCGTTGTCCAGGGTGGCGGAGAAGAACAGGCGCTGACCGCCACTGGGCGTGGCCGCCAAGATGCGGGTCACGCCGGGTAGGAAGCCGAGATCGGCCATGTGGTCGGCTTCGTCGAGCACGGTGATCTCGATCGAATCGAGGCTGATGACGCGTTGCTTCATCAGGTCTTCGAGGCGGCCGGGGCAGGCGACGACGATGTCGACGCCCGATTTGAGTGCCGCCACCTGCCTGCCCTGCGAGACGCCTCCGAAGATGGTGGTCACCCGCAGGCCGCTCACCGCGGCCAACGGCTCCAATGTCGCCGTGATCTGGCTCGCCAGCTCCCGCGTGGGAGCGAGTACCAGTCCCGACGGGCGCGACGGGCGGCGGGGGCGGCCGCTCAGCCTGCTGACCATCGGAATCGAGAAGGCAAGCGTCTTTCCGCTGCCCGTCTTGCCGCGGCCGAGGACATCTCGGCCGGCGAGGGTGTCGGGCAGTGTTTCGGTCTGAATGGGAAAGGGATGGGTGATCCCGCGCTGGGTGAGCACTTCGACGAGTGCTTCACGCACGCCGAGATCGGCAAAAGTCATGCCAGTTGTCACGTGATGTCTTTCAGCATCGGTTGTGCCGAGGTGGCGGATTCGAATCCGCGCGTTAAGGAGGCACAAAGGTGGCGAGATTGCCGGTGGGCAATATCGATCGCCGCGATACGAAACTGCGCCGGATTCGGTGCGTCCGCCACTCGATCAGGGCGAACACCGGAAGATGAAGAAGCGTTTCACGACGTGCCGGCCATCATTCGGACAGCCAACAATGGGACCAGTCTAGCAGGGCCACGACCCGACACGCACCGAGCCCAGGACGGCGCGGCCCCTGCGCGCCGTCGTGCACCACCTGTAGAGTCGAAAGGGAACCGCGGCATCGCGGTCACTACGAATCGCAAAAGGCTTGGTCAAAGCCCGATTCGACCGTCGCCCGTCTTTCAGCAGAGAGTAGCGGCCGACCCTTCAGAAGGACACACATGGACAGTTCGAACCTGTTTTCGCACCCCGAAGCGCCCCAACATGTCGCTTCGCGCGAAGCGACCAAGAAACCCGTTGAGAACCCGACCTTCTCGGACCGTCCGGGCTCCGACGCTTCCGGTTCCGCCCAGCACCAATCCTGAACGGCTCAGTCCTCGTCCTCGATCACGTGAACCGCGGCCTCTTCCGCTGAGGCCGCCCCGCCACTGATGCCGACGTCCTCGGCGAGCAAGTCGGCCTCGGTGTCCGCCCCGAATCCGTGATCCGGCGCGACGAGCCGGCCGGCCCGCGAGCTGCCGACCTCACGCCGCTCGGGGAATTCCGAGTCGCGCTCGGCTTCGTCGGAGCATTGCTGGTCGAATTCGTCCAGCACGACGTTGATGCGCGACGCGGGGTCCGGTTCCTCCTCCGCGAGCAGCTCGTCCAGGCTTTCCGACGAGCTGAAGGCCTCCCGCCCGTACGGCCGCTCGGGCGGTGAGTAGCCCTCGTCCAATATGTCGTCAACACCCCGGTCGATCAGCGTGTCCTCGGGCTGAAGCTGATTGTCGTCGTCCACGCTGTATTCGCCTGGGAAGGCGGTCATTGTGTGCTCCTCGATCGTGTTGGTACGGCGGATCCCAACATAGGGACGGTGACGGGAGACCGCCTAGGGTCATTTGTCCCTTCAGACGTCCGCGTCGCGGGTCCGGCGGCTGGTAGCGTCGCCGAAATGACCAGCCTGAAGGTGTCCGTGCCCGATACGGTTGACGCCGCCGAACTCGAACGAGAACTGCTGACGGCGGTGGCGGACAGGCTGAGAGACGACCACGGCTGCGCGTTGACCGAGGAGGTCCGGCCCACGGCGTCGGGCGCCAACGAGTACCTATTGCGCCCCGCGGGCGGCATTCTCATCGATCGCACTCCGGGCGCCCTGCACGTGAAGCTGAGAGGCGTGGGCGCCGACGCCCATGACCTGTTTACCGGCGTGAGCAGCGAGCTGGAACAGCGGCATGACGGGCTTGGCGTCGAGATCGGATGATGCGTGGGCGCGAAAGCGCCTGAGCATTCAGGGCTTTATCGACGCTCCCACCGGTGTCAGGTGGTTGACGAACCAGTCCCGGGCAAGCACCGCGACCCTCTCGAGGGTGCCGGGCTCCTCGAACAGGTGCGTCGCCCCCGGTACGACCACCAGCTTGCAGGGCCCCGGCATCATGGCCTTGGCGCGCCGATTGAGTTCCAGCACCACGTCGTCACGGCCGCCGACGATCAACAGTGTCGGCGCACGCACCTTGGTGAGAGCCGCACCGGCCAGGTCGGGCCGTCCCCCGCGGGACACGACCGCGCGGACGCTCACTCGTGCATCGCCGGCAGCGGCCAACGCCGCGCCGGCGCCGGTGCTCGCCCCGAAGTAGCCGACCGGCAGCCCGAGCACGTCGGGCTGGGTCGCCAGCCAGCAGGTGACGTCCACGAGCCGCCGCGCCAAAAGGCCGATGTCAAAAACGTTGGCGCGGTTGCGCTCTTCGCCGGGCGTCAGCAGATCGAACATCAGCGTGCCGATGCCCGACGCGTTCAAAACCCCGGCCACATAGCGGTTGCGGGGACTGTGGCGGCTGCTCCCGCTGCCGTGCGCGAAAACCACCATGCCGCGCGGGTTCTCGGGGATCGTCAGGCGCCCGCACACCGACACCGGGCCGGCGCTCACCCGCACCTCTTCGTCGCGCAGGGGCGGGTCGTCGGACGCACCGCCCGCGGTCGACGGGCGAGAATCGCGGTGCGCGAGGTCGAGCAGCGCGACCACCTCGTCGTCGGAGGTCTGGGTGAAATTGCGGTAACCCTGCCCGACGGCGCAGAAGAATTCCGGCGTGTACAGGCTGACGACTTCGTCGGCGAATCCGGCCATTCGCGCGAAGATGTCGCGGCCGCTGATCGGAACGGCGAGGATGACCCGCGAGGCACCCTGCGCGCGGGCGATCTCGCACGCGGCCTTGGCGGTGGCTCCGGTCGCGACACCGTCGTCGACGATAACCGCTATCCGCCCCGCCAACGGGATGCGCCGATGACCACCGCGGAATCGTTCCGACCGCCGCTCGACCTCGGCCCGCTGCGCCGCCTCGACGGCCGCCATGTCACGATCCGACAGGCCCAATTCGCGCACGATGCTGTGGTTGACGACCCGGACCCCGCCCTCGCCGATCGCCCCGAAGGCGAGTTCCGGCTGAAACGGCACACCGAGTTTGCGCACCACGAGGACGTCGAGCGGTGCCCCCAGCCCCTTGGCGACCTCGAACGCCACCGGAACCCCACCGCGCGGCAGTCCCAACACCACGATGTCCTGGCCTCCTAGCGACTCCAGGCGTCTGGCCAGCTGACGACCGGCGTCCCCCCGATCGTCGAAGAGTCTTTCCTTGCCGCGCAACGAAACCAGGCGACGGGCCAGCGGGCCATCCGCGGCGCCGTCATCGTCGAACCGCTTCATCATCCGAGTGTCGCGCCGGCACCGGCCACGCCGGAAGGGCCTAAGGACCACTCCTCGAGGTCAGCAGGTCAGAAGGTCAGCGACCCCGCCGATCACGTCACGCGGCGTCGTGGAAGATCAGGCCGAGGGTGTAGCGCTCGCCCGAACGCACGACCGACACCCCGTGGCGCACCGGGGCTGCCGACCATCCCCGGGCCGAGGGCACCGGTCGTTCCCGCGTGGTGAAGACGTAGCCGTGCCCCCGCGGCAGCGCGGTCGCCGTCCCCCTCGACTGCGCTCTCGCGCGCTGCTCGACGAGCAGGAACTCACCTCCGGTGTGCGTCACGCCCGGTTCGTCGAGATTGATGACGACCTGAAGCGGAAACACCAAGTCTCCGTAGAGATCTCGATGCAGCGCGTTCCAGTCGCCCGGACCGTACCTGAGCATCAGGGCGGTGGGCCGGGTCTGACCGGCTCGGTGGCACATGTCGAGCCAGTCGTCGAGCCCGTCGGGCCACGGAGGCGTGCGGCGCAGCTTGGTCCACCAGTCGCGGGCGATCGGCAGCAACCGCGGATACAGCGCCTGCTTCAATTCCTCGATCGGCTGCGGGTAGGGCCGGGCGAAGTAGCGGTACTCCCCCTGCCCGTAGCGATGGCGGCCCATGTCGATGGTGGCGCGAAACAACGTGTCGTCGCCGTAGAGCTTGCGCACGGCGGCGCACTCGCGGGCGGTCAGCAACTTCGGCAGCAGCGCGCCGCCGACGGTGTTCAATTCGGTCGCGGCGGCGTCCCAATCGGCGTTGTCGACCCGTCGCTGCCAGGTCGAATCGCGGCGTGCGCCCACTCGGCGCAATCTACCCCGTCGGGTCGATGACCGGCGCCGACCAGTGCACGACCTTCACGGCCGTCATCTCGTCGAGCAGCTCGGGACCGAAGCCGAAGCCGTTCCCGCTGGCGCGGCGCGGCTCGGACGCTCCGCCGGGCGCGCCACCGAACACGTTGTTGAGCTTCACCGTTCCGACCGGAAGGGAGCGCCAGGCTTCCTGGGCGTGCGCCATGTCGCCGGTCAGCACCGTGGCGGCCAATCCGTAGCGATCGTCGGCCGCCTCGGCGAGGGCGGCCCCGAAGTCCGGAACCATCCGCACCGGCGCGACGGGACCGAACGTCTCCTCGCACATGACCAGCATGTCCGGCGTGCAGTTCGCCAGCACGGTCGGCGGGTAGAACGTGCCCGGGCCGGTCCGCGGTTCGCCCCCGATCAGCACGCCGGCCCCGCGACGCGTCGCGTCGGTGACGTGGGAATGCACGTGCTCGCGGTGCCGCTCGTCGACCAGCGGCCCGATGCGCTCGCTCCACGACGCCGCCTCGTTGACCAAGGCGTTGACGAACACGTCGGCAATGGATTGCACGACGTACACCCGCTCCACCGACACGCAGATCTGTCCCGCGTTGGCGAAGGCGCCCAGCGCCGCCTGGCTGGCGGCCCACCCGGGGTCCACGTTGTCGTCGATGATCAGGGCGTCGTTGCCACCGTTTTCCAGCAGCGCCTTGGCGCCGCGTTCGGCGCAGGCGCGCGTGATTGCCCGGCCGGTCGCGCTGCTCCCGACGTGGGCGACGACGTCGACGTGCGCGGATTCGGCGAGGTGGGCGCCGACCGCGCCGTCACCGTCGACGATCTCCAGCACGCCATCGGGCAACCGCGCGGCCAACAACTCGGCGAACCGCCGGCCCGTCTGGGGGCAGCGCTCGCTGGGCTTGTGCACCACGGTGTTCCCGGTGACCAGGGCCGCACCGAGCAGACCGGCGGCCACGGCCACGGGATCGTTCCACGGCGTCAGGACGGCGACGACGCCGCGCGGCTGGGGAATCATCAGATCGGTGGCCGACCATCCTCCCTGCAGGGCACTTCCCCGGTGCAGAGGCCCGAGCTGGGCGTACTGCAGGAGCGTGCCGACGCCGGCGTCGACACCGCCCCGCGCGTCGCCGCGCAGCTTTCCCGTCTCACGCTCGTTCAGTTCGGCGAGCTCCTCGGCGGCGTCGCTCACGTCGGCCGCCGCGGCCGCCACCGCCGCGGCCCTCTCCGCGGGTGCGGTGCGGGACCAGGTCTCGCCCGCTTTGACGGCACGCGCGACCGCCGCATCGCAGTCGGCCGCATCGGTGACGGGCACCTGGGTCACGGCGTCGCCCGTGCGCGGATCGAGGACACTGATGATCTTGGTCAGCGGAGAAGACACGCCCTCGGTTACCCGCCGGGCGCGGGCCTCAATCAGCGCGGTCGGAGGGCCGCAGCGAAATCAATGCCGTTCCGGACGCCGTCCTCGTCGGGTATGGTCGAAAGACCCGGGGGCCTAAGGGAATAGAGAGCGTGCGATGGCAAAGGCATTGCCCAGCAATACTTTTGGGAGTCCGACACCGGCGGTCGACCCGGGCCTGCGCAAGGTGGCCCGCTTCCTGCCCCGCGGGTATGCGCTGCACCGCGGCTACAAAGTCCAGCGGGCGCTGATGCACATGATGGGCAGCGCGGGCCGGATCCGCACGGTGCCGGTGGCCGCGGTCGACGAGCACGTCAGGGTTCGGCTGCACCGCCCTGCCGGCCTCACCGAGCCGGTTCCGGCGATGCTGTGGATACACGGCGGCGGCACGCTGATGGGCATCGCCGCCCAGGACGACAAGTTTCTCCGCAAGCTGTCCCAGCGCACCGGGGTGGCGGTGGCGGCGGTGGAGCACCGCCTCGCCCCGGAGCACCCGTACCCC
>NZ_CACRUY010000056.1 GCF_902652685.1 Mycobacterium sp. Marseille-P9652 | reverse complement strand
GGGTGGCGGCGGCGATGACGTTCGCGGTGATCTTCACGGCCTGCTGCAGTTCGCGCAACACGGTCTGCGAGTTCTCCAGGTGACGCACCAGTCGCGGAGCCCCCGTGACCACCAGGTTCTCCGCCAATCGCCGGAACGTCTTCCACTGCGATTTCCGCCCAGACGCCATATTCGCAGCATAGACGCGAGCGGCCGGGCTCAACCGCGTCCGAGGGACTCGCCGAGTAGGTCACCGGGCCGCCGCCTAGATACCCTGGACGGGCGCACCCGAGCACAGCAGACCAGGAGATTCCCATCAGCAGTTTCGCCGACAAGACCTTCACCGCGCCGGCGCAGATTCGGAATTTCTGCATCATCGCTCACATCGATCACGGCAAGTCGACGCTGGCGGACCGGATGCTTCAGCTCACCGGCGTCGTCGACGAGCGCTCGATGCGCGCCCAGTACCTCGACCGGATGGACATTGAGCGGGAACGCGGGATCACCATCAAGGCGCAGAACGTCCGGCTGCCGTGGAAGGTTGGAGACGAAGAATTCGTCCTGCACCTCATCGACACTCCGGGCCACGTCGACTTCACCTACGAGGTGTCGCGGGCGCTCGAGGCGTGCGAGGGGGCCATCCTGCTGGTGGACGCCGCTCAGGGCATCGAGGCCCAGACGCTGGCCAACCTCTACCTGGCGCTGGACCGTGACCTGACGATCATCCCGGTGCTCAACAAGATCGACCTGCCGGCCGCCGATCCGGAGCGCTACGCGGGTGAGATCGCCCACATCATCGGCTGCGAGCCCGACGACGTGCTGCGCGTCTCGGGCAAGACCGGCGAGGGCGTGGCCGCCCTGCTCGACGAGGTGGTCCGCCAGGTGCCCGCCCCCCAGGGCGACGCCGACGCCCCGACCCGAGCGATGATCTTCGACTCGGTGTACGACATCTACCGCGGCGTGGTCACCTACGTCCGCGTCGTCGACGGCAAGATCGTCCCGCGCGAGCGCATCCTGATGATGTCCACCGGGGCCACGCACGAACTGCTCGAGGTCGGCATCGTCTCGCCCGAACCGAAGGCCAGTGACGGCCTGGGCGTGGGGGAGGTGGGCTACCTGATCACGGGCGTCAAGGACGTCCGCCAATCCAAGGTCGGCGACACCGTGACGTCGGCCCGCAACGGCGCCAAGGAGGCGCTGACCGGCTACCGCGAACCCAAGCCGATGGTCTATTCGGGCCTGTACCCCGTCGACGGCTCGGACTACCCGAACCTGCGCGACGCCCTGGACAAGCTGCAACTCAACGACGCGGCGCTCACCTACGAGCCCGAGACGTCGGTGGCCCTGGGCTTCGGATTCCGTTGCGGCTTCCTGGGATTGCTGCACATGGAGATCACCCGCGAACGGCTCGAGCGGGAATTCGACCTCGACCTGATCTCGACCTCGCCCAACGTCGTGTACCGCGTCATCAAGGAGGACGGCACCGAGATCGTGGTGACCAACCCGTCGGACTGGCCGGAAGGCAAGGTGCGCTCGGTGTACGAGCCCGTGGTGAAGGTGACCGTCATCGCGCCCAGCGAGTTCATCGGCACCATCATGGAACTGTGCCAGTCACGCCGGGGCGAGTTGGGGGGTATGGACTACCTGTCACCGGAACGGGTGGAGCTGCGCTACACAATGCCGTTGGGGGAGATCATCTTCGACTTCTTCGACTCCCTGAAGTCGCGCACCCGCGGCTACGCCAGCCTGGACTACGAGGAGGCGGGGGAGCAGGAGGCCCAACTGGTCAAGGTCGACATCCTGCTGCAGGGGGAGGCGGTCGACGCGTTCAGCGCGATCGTGCACAAGGACTCGGCGTCCGCGTACGGCAACAAGATGACCACCAAGCTCAAGGAGCTGATCCCGCGCCAGCAGTTCGAGGTGCCGGTGCAGGCGGCGATCGGCTCGAAGATCATTGCGCGAGAGAACATCCGTGCGATCCGCAAGGACGTGCTCTCCAAGTGCTACGGCGGTGACATCACCCGCAAGCGCAAACTTCTGGAGAAGCAGAAGGAAGGCAAGAAGCGGATGAAGACCATTGGTCGCGTGGACGTTCCGCAGGAGGCGTTCGTCGCCGCGCTGTCCACCGACGCCGCCGGTGACAAGGCAAAGAAGTAGCCGTGCGCATTCTCAGGCCGGTGACGGCGTTGTTCGCGGTCGCGTGGTTGGCGGGTTGCGGTGGTGTGGTCGAGGGCACGGCGAAGCCGGCGCCCAACCTCAAGCCGCGGCCGCTGACGGGCCAGACCGTCAGGAAGGTGCTGCTCGACGACGCGGCGTTGTCACGAATGCTCAACCAGCCCTTCGTCGCCCGCAATCCACCCGAGTTCGGCGGACCCGACAAGCTCTACCACCGCGACGACGCGACGCCGCCACCCAATTGCGTGGGCGTGACGGCGATGCTGCAGAAGAGCGTCTACCAGTCCGCGGACGTCCAGGACGTCGCGTCCGAATCGTGGTGGAACAACGGCGAGCCGGCGCAGGTGCTCACCGTGATCGAGGGTGTGGTCACGCTGCCGTCGGCCGCGCAGGCGCAGACGCTGTTCGGGCAGTTCTCGCAGCAATGGCAGCAGTGCTCGGGCACGACGACGACGGACCAGACGGGCCCGATCAGCACGACGAACGTCATCAGTGACGTCCGCGTCGACCCCTCGAAAAGCATTGTCGCGGCGACCAATACCGCGACGTCGGTGCTGCCCAACATGCCGCCCCTGCAGCCCACGCCGCAGGCGCGGGCGATCGGGGTGCAGATGAACTGCCTCGTCGAGGTGGAGGTCGTGTTCTTCGGCGGGCGACGCCCCACCGACCCCGGGTCGGCCAAGGTGGACACCAGCGCCATCGACATCGCGCGCGCCATGATGGACAAGGTCAACGCACTGAGTTGACGGAATAGCGTGTGCGGCAAGGATGAAGGGATGAGACCTCGCCGGCGTCGTCCGGCCGCCCTGCCGGTGGTCCTGCTCGTTGCGGCGCTGGTCACCGGTTGCACCACGACGACGCTCGGCACCGCGAGCCCGGCCCCGAAGGGGGCGTCGGGCACCGTGACCGGTCCCGCGATCAAGCGGGCGCTGCTCGACGGCCCTCGGCTGACGACCATGCTCAACCAGCCATTCGAGGCGGTCCCGCACTTCTCGCACCTCGGTGGCGCCGAGTTGCTCGACGACCGATCGGGGTCACCCGCCGAGTGCGTCGGCGTCGTCTTCAGGATGCAGAGATCCGACTACCAGTCCGCCGATGTCAAGAACATCGCCGACGAAGGGTGGGCGCACGGCGGTCGTGCCGTGAAGGTGGACATGGTGGTCGAGGACGTCGCCGCGCTGCCCACCGCGGGCGTGGCCGCCGCCCTGTTCGCAAAGTTGTCCGACCAGTGGAAGCGATGCGACGGCACGACGATGACCGATCCGTCCGATATCTGGTCCCAGAACGCGATCAGCGACGTGCGGGTCACGGATTCCGTTGCGGCGGCGACTGTTTCGCGCCGGGCCGGCGAGGAGCACCCGATCCTGACCGCCATCCCGGAAGCCCACGCGCTAGGGGTGCGGGGCAACTGCCTGGTCGAGGTCAACGTCATCTTCAGTCCCGTCTCCTATCCGGGGGACGAGGGATCGGCCGACATCGCCACGAGCGCCGTCGACGTCGCGCACGCGATCATGGACCGGCTCGACACTGCCCACTGAAGCGCCCTGCGAGAAGCGCGCGCTACATGGGTGCTACATGGGCGCGTTGGCGGGCTGGAACATGCCCGACCCGTCGGCCTCCTCCTCGGCGCGGATCACGTGCACGACGGCATTGATCAGCGCCAGGTGGGTGAACGCCTGCGGGAAATTGCCGAGCTGCCGGCCCGTGCGCGGCTCGATCTCCTCCGCGTACAGGTGCAGCGGGCTGGCGTAGGACAGCAGCCGCTCGCAGAGCCGTTTCGCGCGCCTGACCTCGCCGATCTCGACCAGGGCCGACACCAGCCAGAACGAGCAGATCGTGAAGGTGCCCTCCTCGCCGGAGAGCCCGTCGTCGGTCTCCTCGACGCGGTAGCGCAGCACCAGACCGTCTTGCGTCAGTTCGTCAGCGATAGCCAGCACGGTGTTGCGCACCCGCGGGTCGTCGGGCGGCAGGAACCTGGTGAGCACCACGAGCAGCAGTGAGGCGTCCAGGGCGTCGCTGCCGTAGCGCTGGGTGAACACTCCCCGCGAGTCGACGCCGTGTTGCAGGATGTCGGACTTGATCTCCTCGGCGATCGCGCGCCACTGCTGGGCGTAGCTCTTCTCGCCCTGCCGCTCCGCGAGCTTGGCCCCGCGGTCGAGCGCCACCCAGCACATCACCTTCGACGACGTGAAGTGCTGCGGCTCCCCGCGCACCTCCCAGATGCCGCGGTCGGGCTCGCGCCAGTGCTTGATGGCCTCCTCGACCTGCTTCTTGAGCACCGGCCACAGGCTTTCCGGGATCTGCTCGCGCGACTTGCAGTGCAGGTAGAACGAATCCAGGATCGAGCCCCAGATGTCGTGCTGGTCCTGGTTATAGGCGCCGTTGCCGATGCGCACCGGCCGGGCATGGTCGTACCCGGACAGGTGGTGCAGCTCCTCCTCGACCAGGCTGCGCTCGCCGCCGACCCCGTACATGACCTGCAGCGGATGGCGCTCGTTGTTGTTGGCGCCGGACACGTCGGCGATGAACGCGAAGAAGTCGTCGGCCTCGCGGTCCAGGCCCAGCGTGTAAAGCCCCCACAACGCGAACGTCGAGTCGCGGACCCACGCATAGCGGTAGTCCCAGTTGCGTTCGCCCTGCGGCGTTTCCGGCAGCGACGTGGTGGCGGCCGCCAGCAGCGCGCCGGTGGGCGAGTACGTCAGCCCCTTCAGGGTGAGCGCGCTGCGCTGCAGGTAGGCCCGCCACGGGTGGTCGGGGAAGTTGCCGATGTTGATCCACTGCCGCCAGCACTCGGTGGTCTGCCACATCTTGTCGGCGGCCTCTTCGTAGGTCTGCGGCGCCGGGTGCTTGGTCCAGCTCAGCGCGACGAACACGTCGTCGCCCTCTTTCATCCGGGTGCGCGCCCGCGCCTCCCGCCCTTCCAGGCCGATCCGCAAGTTGGTGGTCAGCCGCAGCGTGGGGTGGGCGTCGGGGTGCCTCGCGGCCCGGGCGATGGCCTCGCCGTAGGCGTTGGCCGAGTACTCCCAGGTCGCCCCGACGCGGTGGTAGTCGAAAGCCGGTTCGCAGCTCATCATCAGCTCGACCGTGCCGCTGACGCAGCGGACCGTGCGCAGCAGGATGTGCTCGGCGTCCCAGTCCATCGGGGTGCGGCGATGCGTCCTCGACCGGCGCTCGATGTCGTGCCATGGCCCCATCACCAGCGCGTCGCGCACGATGAGCCACCCGGTATGGGTCTGCCACGTGGTTTCCATGATCAGGCTGCCGGGCAGGTAGCGGCGGGCGGACGGCACGGAGACGCCGTAGGGGCCGAGGCGGAAGTGGCCGGCGCTGCGGTCGAGGATCGAGCCGAACACGCTCGGGGAGTCGGGCCGGGGCACGCACATCCATTCCACCGAGCCGGCCGGGGAGATCAGGCAGGTGGTTTCCCAGTCGGACAGGAACGCGTAGTCCGCGATGGGCGGAAACGGGTTGCGCAGCGTTCCCGTGGACGAGAAGGGCGCCGGCGCGCTGAAGTCGATGGCCGACGGGGCGAACGGCTCGGGGGCCGTCTTGGACACATCCGAGGCCACCTCCAACGCCTCCTGGGTCACCGAGTCGGCGGGTTGGTCGTCGGGTTCAACGTGCAGGACCATCCCGACATCATCGACTGTTTACCTGCCCCGCGTCTATTTTTTGCTCCAGACGTCCCCACGCCGGGCGCCCCGCGAATGCGGGCGCATGCTCGGGCAGCGGGCCGGCGGATTGGTTTCGGCTTCTGGGGCGCATAGTCTGGGCGCGATGGACGGGTTTCTGAATTGGTGGGACGGCAACGAGCTGTGGCTTTCGGGCCTGGCCTTCATCCTGCAGGCCATGGTCGTGATGCCCGTCGTGCTGGCGGTGGCCTACCTGACGGCGACCGCCATGGACGGCCTGCTCGGCAAGAGCATCGCGTTGATGCAGCGCGTCCGTCACGCCGACGGGACGACCGGGTAACCCCGATGCCTCGGTCGCACGTGACGTTGGTTCTCGTCACGCTGGTGGTGCTGGTCATCGTCACCTGGCTCCTGACGCACTAGCAAGTGATTTGCTGGGCGGTAAGCGACGGCCCGGTGGCGGGTTGCCGGATTCCTGTTAGGCTTCGCGACATGCATGTGGCACCCGGCGTTCCGGCCCCCGGTGTTTTCGTGCGCTGTTGTCGCTGACTCCTCATCCCGTGCGCGGTTGGTATGGAGTTGGTGAATCCTCGTCCAGTCGAGTGCCCTTCCGCAGCCCGGGATCAAAACCCCCCGAGTCCCGCACCGGAAGGCCACCACCCGTTGTCTAGAACTCCCGAGTCCACGACCGTCGAGGACATCGGCGGCGCACCGCGCCGACGGACCGCTCGACATGTTTGTGTCCTGGCGCTGACGACCGCCATTGTGGGTGTGGTCGCCGCGTGCAATCCCGGTGCCAGCGACGCTGTCGGCGGCGGTGGCCCGGCCAACGCGCACACCAGCATCACCCTGGTCGCCTACTCGGTCCCAGAACCGGGGTGGAGCAAGGTTATTCCGGCGTTCAACGCCTCCCCGGAGGGCAAGGGCATCCAGGTGGTCGCCTCGTACGGGGCCTCCGGCGACCAGTCACGCGGCGTGGTCGACGGCAAGCCCGCCGACATCGTGAACTTCTCCGTCGAGCCCGACATCACCCGGTTGATCAAGGCGGGCAAGGTCTCGAAGGACTGGAACACCGACGCCACCAAGGGAATCCCGTTCGGCTCGGTGGTCACGCTGGTGGTGCGGAAAGGGAATCCGAAGAACATCCGGGACTGGGACGACCTGCTGCGCCCGGGCGTAGAGGTCATCACCCCCAGCCCGCTGAGCTCGGGGTCGGCGAAGTGGAATCTGCTCGCGCCCTATGCCGTCAAGAGCCAGGGCGGCGCCAATAGCCAGGCGGGCGTCGACTTCATCAGCAAGCTGGTGCGCGAACACGTCAAGCTGCGGCCCGGATCGGGACGGGAGGCCACCGACGTGTTCGTCCAGGGCAGCGGTGACGTGTTGATCAGCTACGAGAACGAGGCCATCGCCACCGAGCGGGCGGGTAAGCCGGTCGAACACATCAATCCGCCGCAGACCTTCAAGATCGACAACCCGGTGGCGGTGGTGACCACCAGCCCGCACCTGGAGGCGGCGGTCGCGTTCAAGAACTTCCAATACACCGCCGACGCCCAAAAGGTCTGGGCGCAGGCCGGTTTCCGCCCGGTCGATCCCGCAGTCGCCGCCGAGTTCCGCGACCGCTATCCCTCGCCGGCCAAGCTGTGGACCATCGCCGGCCTCGGCGGCTGGGCGGCCGTGGACCCCGCGCTGTTCGACAAGAACTCCGGCAGCATCACCAAGATCTACACGAAGGCCACCGGATGACCGCCGCAGTCACCCCGGGTCCCGCGGCGATCCGGCCCGAGCTCGAGCCGCACGGCGCACAGCCGCGGCCGGGCCGGCGCGGCACGACTGCGCTTCGGCTCGGCGTTGCGACGCTGTGGCTTTCGGTGATCGTGCTGCTGCCATTGGCCGCCATCGCGTGGCAGGCCGCGGGCGGCGGCTGGCACGCCTTCTGGTTGGCCGTCACATCGAACGCGGCGCTCGAGTCCTTCCGCGTCACCCTCACCATCTCGGCCGGGGTGACGGTCGTCAACCTGGTGTTCGGCCTGATCATCGCGTGGGTGCTGGTGCGCGATGACTTCGTCGGCAAACGACTCGTCGACGCGATCATCGACCTGCCGTTCGCGTTGCCGACGATCGTCGCCAGCCTGGTCATGCTCGCGCTGTACGGCAACAACAGCCCGATCGGCCTGCACCTGCAGCACACCGCGTGGGGCGTGGCCGTCGCGCTGGCCTTCGTGACGCTGCCGTTCGTGGTGCGCGCGGTCCAGCCGGTGCTGCTCGAAATCGACCGCGAGACGGAGGAGGCGGCCGCGTCCCTGGGTGCCAACGGCCCGAAGATCTTCACGTCGGTGGTGCTGCCGTCGCTTCTGCCGTCGCTGTTGTCCGGTGCGGGCCTGGCGTTTTCGCGGGCCATCGGCGAGTTCGGTTCGGTGGTGCTCATCGGCGGTGCGGTCCCGGGGAAGACGGAAGTCTCGTCGCAGTGGATCCGGACCCTCATCGAGAACGACGACCGGACCGGCGCCGCGGCCATATCGATCGTGCTGCTGTCGATCTCGTTCGTGGTGCTGTTCATCCTGCGGATCGTGGGTGGGCGGGCCGCCAAGCGACAGGAGCTGTCGTGACGTCGTCTTCCCGGGTTCGGTACCTGATCCGGTTCGTCGGCCTGGCATACCTTTTCGTGTTGCTCGTGGTCCCGGTGGCGCTGATCCTCTGGCGCACCTTCCGGCCCGGCTTCGGGCAGTTTCTCGACTGGGTGAGCACCCCGGCGGCGCAGTCGGCGCTGGACCTGACGCTGCTGGTGGTGGCCATCGTGGTGCCGCTCAACGTGTTGTTCGGTATCCCGACCGCGCTTGTGTTGGCGCGCAACCGGTTTCGCGGTAAGGGCGTGCTGCAGGCGATCATCGACCTGCCGTTTGCGGTGTCGCCCGTCATCGTGGGCGTGGCCCTGATCCTGTTGTGGGGGGCCGCCGGTGCGTTCGGCTTCGTCGAGAAGGATCTCGGCTTCAAGATCATCTTCGGCCTCCCCGGCATCGTGCTGGCCAGCATCTTCGTGACCCTGCCGTTCGTGGTGCGCGAGGTCGAGCCCGTCTTGCACGAGTTGGGCATCGACCAGGAGGAGGCCGCGGCCACCCTGGGTTCGAGTTGGTGGCAGACGTTCTGGCGGATCACGCTGCCGTCGATCCGGTGGGGACTGACCTACGGCGTCGTGTTGACCGTCGCCCGCACGCTCGGTGAATTCGGCGCCGTCATCATCGTGTCGTCGAACCTCCCGGGGAAGTCGCAGACGCTGACGCTGTTGGTGGCCGACCGCTACAACCGCGGTGCCGAGTACGGCGCCTATGCACTCTCGACGCTCCTCATGGGTGTCGCAGTGCTGGTCCTGATCTTCCAAGTGGTGCTGGATGCCCGCCGGGCACGCGCGACGAAATAGGCCTGACAAGGAGACTCGCACATGACCGAACACGCCCAACGCGTCCAGCCCGCGATCGTGGTCCGCGACGCCTACAAGCACTACGGCGACTTCGTCGCACTCGACCACGTCGATTTCGAGGTGCCCACCGGTTCGCTGACGGCATTGCTGGGACCCAGCGGTTCGGGGAAGTCGACCCTGTTGCGCACGATCGCCGGGCTCGACCAGCCGGACACGGGAACGGTGACCATCAACGGCCAGGACGTCACTCACGTGCCGCCGCAGCGGCGCGGTATCGGTTTCGTGTTCCAGCACTACGCGGCGTTCAAGCACCTCACCGTGCGCGACAACGTGGCGTACGGCCTGAAGATCCGCAAGCGCCCCAAGGCCGAGATCAAGGAGAAGGTCGACGACCTGCTGGAAGTCGTTGGGCTGAGCGGCTTTCAGACGCGTTATCCAAACCAGTTGTCCGGTGGGCAGCGTCAGCGCATGGCGCTCGCGCGGGCCATGGCCGTCGATCCCCAGGTACTGCTGCTCGACGAGCCGTTCGGAGCGCTGGACGCCAAGGTGCGCGAGGACCTGCGGGCGTGGCTGCGGCGCCTGCACGACGAGGTGCATGTCACCACGGTGCTGGTAACCCACGACCAGCAGGAGGCGCTGGACGTGGCCGACCGGATCGCCGTGCTGAACAAGGGCCGCATCGAACAGATCGGTTCGCCCGGAGAGGTCTACGACTCGCCCGCCACCGCATTCGTGATGTCGTTCCTGGGCGCCGTTTCCTCCCTCAACGGCGTCTTGGTCCGCCCGCACGACATCCGCGTCGGCCGCACGCCAGACATGGCCGTCGCCACCGCCGACGGCACCGCGGAATCCGCCGGCGTCATTCGTGCGACGGTCGACCGCGTGGTGATGCTCGGCTTCGAGGTGCGGGTCGAATTGACCAGCGCCGCAACCAAAGCCCCGTTCACCGCCCAGATCACCCGCGGTGACGCCGAGGCGCTCGCGCTCAAGGAGGGCGACACCGTCTACGTCCGGGCCACCCGAGTGCCGCCGATCACCGGCGACACCGCCGCTCCCCAGCACGCGAGCGGCGGCGCCGAGCAGGACGCGAGCACGCTGAACGTCGGCGTGAACTAGGGGACGCGCCGGATTTCATTGCAGTACGTGTCCCGCGCGAAGCTCGTCACCGTCGCCGAGTTCCTGGAGCAGTTCTTCATCGATGGGGGCGCGGCCCAACCGATTATGGCCGCGTCGCCTATGTCAGCACCGACGGAGGCACGACGGCGCCGCCGCCTGACGGCAAAGTCAGGCCGGCCAAAGTGCTGCGAGTGGAACTGAGCTCCGTCGAGCCCCTACCGGAGGCGGCGATTTAAGCCGCCCCTGGTTTCTCTTCGTCGTCGTCTTCGTCGGGGGTGAGCATTTTTTCGGGGTGGTGGTAGGTGTTGGTTCGGGGTTGGCCGTGGTCGAGGTGGGGTGGGGGGATCCATTCGGTTTCCCCGCGGGCGTTGGTGCGGGTGGTCCAGCCTTTCTCAGCGAGGCGGTTGTCGGGTCCGCAGGCCAAGGTGAGGTCGTCGATGTCGGTGCGGTGGGTCTTGGTCCAGCCGGTGACGTGGTGGACCTGGCTGTGGTAGGCCGGGGCGTCGCAGCCCGGCCGGGTGCAGCCGCGATACTTGCCGTACAACATGATCCGCTGCGCGGGGGAGGCCAGCCGCTTGGTGTGATACAGCGCCAGCGGCTTGCACCCGTCGAAGAGGGCCAGGTAGTGGTGGGCGTGGCCGGCCCAGCGGATCACATCCGACATCGGCACCAGGCTGCCCCCGCCGGTCAGGGCTTTGCCGGTGGCGGCCTCCAGCTCCTGCAGGGTGGTGGTGACCACGATCGTGACCGGAAGGCCGTTGTGTTGGCCCAGCGTGCCCGAGGCGAGCAGGCCGCGCAGCCCGGCCAACAGGCCGTCGTGGTTGCGCTGCGCCGCCGAGCGGGTGTCGCGGCGCACCGCGTCCTCGTCGGGGGTGTCATCGACCAGCGGCGCCTCGTCGTCGGGATTGCAGGCCCCGGGGGCGGCCAGCTTGGCGAGCAGGGCTTCGATCGCGGCCCGCAATTCCGGGGTGATCAGTCCGGTGAGGCGAGACATGCCGTCGACGTCCTGCTTGCTCAGGGTGATGCCGCGTTTGCGGGCGCGTTCGGCGTCGGTGTAGTCGCCGTCGGGGTGTAGCCAGTCCAGGATGCGGTGGGCGTATTTGGCGAGCTCGTCGGGGCGATACCCGGTGGCTTTGGCGGCCAGGTCGGCGTCGGCGGCCTGGCGGACGAAGACGTCGACCTCGGCGGGCAGGTGGGCGAAAAAGCCGCGGATGACCTTGATGTGCCCGTCGCCGATCGAGCCCTCGCGCTGGGCGGCGGCGGTCGCCGGCAGCGGCGGGGGCAGCGGTTGCCCGGTCAACGTGCGCCCTGGTCCGAGGTCGTCGGCCTCGCCGATGCGCCGGCCCGCTTCGGCCTTGGTGATCCGCAACCGGTTGGCCAGGCTCGCGCACAGGGTGCCGCCGAGCTCCGCGTCGCTGGATTGGGCGGCCAGCTGATTGATCAGGGCGTGCTGCGGTGAGCGCAGCCGCCGGGTCTCGCGCTCGAGTCGCTCGAGGTAGACCAGGCGTTCGGGGCAGGTCACCGCGTCGTAGGAATGGCCGAGGATGCGCGAGACCACCTCGCCCAAGGCGGCGTAGTCCGCCTCAATCACATCCCGGTCACTCGAACTCATGTTCGGAACACTACGACCGCACGCCGACAAAACTCGTCGGCGTGGGACTAGTGAAGCAAAAGTGCCACACGGGGTTTCACGCGATCAGGCGGCGACGCGCTGTACCGCCACCTGATCGAACCGGCTCAGCACGGTCTCGGCGACCAGTCGGTGCGCGCCCAGCGGAGCCGCCATCTCGATGCCGGCGGTATCGGCGAAGCGCCGCACCCGGTCGGGCAACAATCCCGGCGCCAGGAACCACGGCGCGACAACCACGCGACGGGCGCCCCGCCGGCGCAGGGTGTCGACCGCCTCGGCGAGCGAGGACTCCGGACCGGTGGCGAACGCCGTCGTCGCGGCCGCCCACCGCGTGCCCGCCAAAAGCCTCGACGCCACCTGCGCTGTCCGCGCGTTAGCCGCGCCGTCGGACGAGCCGATGGCCGCCACAAGGACGCCGAGCGTGTCGTCGAGCCGGGAGACGCCCACTTCGGTCACCCTCTGCCGCGCCACCGACACGAGCCGGTCGTCCTCACCGAGCACCGGCGCCTGTCGCACTCGGCCGAAACCGGCAGTCTGCCTGGGAATGTCGACGCGCGCGTGATAGGCGTGAGCAAGCAGCAACGGTGTCACCACCGCATCACCCGAAACCTCCGCGAGCGCGTCGCCGAGAGATGGCGAGTTCAACTCGCAGAACGCAACCCGCACATCGAGGCCGGGGCGCATGCACGCCACCCGGTCGGCGATGGCCCGCGCGTTGTCGGCCGATCGTGGATCTCGGCTTCCGTGCGCGGTGAGCAGCAGAGTGGTCACGACGCGTGCAGCCCGCATTCCGTCTTGGAGTGCCCCTGCCACCGCCCGCTGCGCGGGTCGGCTCCGTCGACGGGCTTGGCCGTGCAGGGCGCGCAGCCGATGGATGGATAGCCCTCGTAGACAAGGGGATTCACCAACACATCGTGCTCGTCGATGTAGTTCTCCATGTCCTCGTCGGTCCACGTCGCGATCGGGTTGACCTTGACGAGCTTGTAGCCCTCGTCGAAGCTCACGATCGGTGCGTTGGCGCGGGTCGGCGAATCGGCCCTGCGCAACCCGGTCACCCAGGCGAAGTAACCGCGCAGCGCCTTACCCAGTGGGGCGACCTTCCGCAGCCGGCAGCACTCGCTGGGGTCCCGCGCGAACAGGTCCGTGCCCAGGAGCCTGTCCTGCTCGGCCACGCTGTGTTCCGGCGTGACGTTGACGACTCGGATGTCGTAGACGGACTCGATCGCATCGCGCGTGCCGATCGTCTCGACGAAGTGGTAGCCGGTGTCCAAGAACATCACCGGCACCCCGGGCCGCACCTTGGCGGCCAAATCGATCAACACGGCCTCCTGCATGCTGGACGCGACCACGTAGTTGCACGTCGCCCAGCCGCGCGGCCCGTTGAAGCCGCCGAAATTCTCGTCGGTCCAACGCAATATGTCGGTAGCGCTGGCCCCCTCGAGCTCCGCGGCCCCGCGGGCGGCCAGCTCGCGTAATTCGTCTTCGGTTGGCCTCGTGACGGTTTCGCTCATCGCAGGTCGTCCTCCCCGGCCCGAAGGGCCCATTGGGCAAAACGCTCACCCTCGTGGCGGTGCTTGATGAAGTTGCGCACCACCCGGTCGATGTAGTCGGCCAGCTCGTCGCTGGTGACCTTGTGCTGCCGCAACTTTCGGCCGAAGCCGCTGTCCAGGCCGAGGCTGCCACCCAGGTGCACCTGGAAGCCCTCGACGGAGCCTCCGTGGCCGTCGTCGACCATCTGTCCCTTGAAACCGATGTCGGCGACCTGGATCCGGGCACACGAGTTGGGGCAGCCGTTGATGTTCACGGTGATCGGCACGTCGAGCCGGGAGTTGATGTCTTCGAGGCGACGCTCGAGCTCAGGCACCAAAGACTGCGCCCGAACCCGAGTTTCGGCGAACGACAGCTTGCAGTACTCGATTCCCGTGCAGGCCATCAGGTTTCGCCGCCATTGCGACGGCTTGGTGTGCAGACCGAGCGCTTCGAGGCCGGTGATGAGCTCGTCGAGCTTGTCGTCGGGGACGTCGAGGATGACGAGCTTCTGGTAGGGCGTGAAGCGGATGCGGTCCGATCCGGCTCGCTCGGCCAGGTCTGCGACCGCCGAGAGGATGGTGCCCGACACCCGCCCGGCGATCGGCGCGGCGCCCACGGCGTTCAGGCCGTTTTTGGTCCGCTGCACGCCGACGTGATCGATCGGGTGCTTGACGGGCTCGGGCGCCGGACCGTCGATCAGGGCCCGTTTCAGGTACTCGGTCTCGAGCACCTCGCGGAACTTCTCCACGCCCCAGTCCTTGACCAGGAACTTGAGCCGCGCCTTGGCCCGCAGCCTCCGGTAGCCGTAGTCGCGGAAGATGGACGTCACCGCCGCCCATACCTCGGGCACCTCCTCGAGCGGCACCCAGGCGCCGAGCCGCTGGCCCAGCATCGGGTTGGTCGACAAACCGCCCCCGACCCACAGGTCGAGGCCCGGGCCGTGCTCGGGATGGTTGACGCCGATGAAGGCGATGTCGTTGACCTCGTGCACGACATCCTGCAACCCCGAGATGGCGGTCTTGTATTTCCTCGGCAGGTCGGCGAAGTCCGGCTTGCCGATGTAGCGACGGACGATCTCGTCGATCGCCCACGTCGGGTCGAGCACCTCGTCGAGCGACTCGCCCGCCAGGGGTGAGCCCAAGATCACACGTGGGCAGTCGCCGCACGCTTCGGCGGTCTGCAGCCCGACCGCGTCGAGGCGCCGCCAGATCTCGGGGACGTTCTCCACCTCGATCCAGTGGTACTGAACGTTCTCGCGATCGGAGATGTCGGCCGTGTCGCGGGCGAATTCGGTCGAAATCTGACCGAGAGTGCGCAGTGCGGCCGTCGACAGGTGGCCGCCGTCGCAGCGCACCCGCATCATGAAGTACTTGGCTTCCAGCAGGTCGGCGTTCTCGTCGCCGGTGTACGAGCCGTCGTAGCCCTGCTCGCGCTGGGTGTAGAGGCCCCACCACCGGAATCGGCCCCGCAGATCGCTCTTCTCGATGCTGTCGAAGCCTTCTTTGGCGTAGACGGTCTCGATGCGTTCCCGCACGTCAAGCGGCGCGCCGGCCTGCTTCATCTCTTCGTTGGGGTTCAGTGGCTCGCGATTGCCCAGCGCCCACTGGCCCTCGCTGCGGCCCTTGTTGTTGGCCCCAGCGGGACGTGCTGTGGTCATTGAAGCGGTTCTCCTTCGCAAACGTTGCTGGGCCTGGACGCGCGGCACACCGGTATCGGGTCGGCGGCGCAGATCCGACGCCAGCTGATACAGGTGGGCGGGTCTACGAGATCAGGACAGACAGCAACAGCTGCAGACACGCTTGAGATCGATGTGCCGCCGCGAAACCAGCGCAGTGCGCAGGTTGGACGGGGCGGCAATCACGGGGCCCATTCTGCCATGGATGCGCGGCGCGGATCCAACCAGGTCAAACTTGCCCTCACGCTGAGTAAAACTCGACGCCAAGCCTGGGTGTTTCGGCCAACAAACCCGCGAAAGGGCTGGGAGCCGGCCGCGCGTGGGAAGATTTGGCATGACCCTCAGCCAGGCTCCGGTCGAGCTGCCAGCCCTGGATCCCACCGCGGACCGGCCGTTCGGCCTGTATCTTCACGTGCCGTTCTGCATCACCCGCTGTGGCTACTGCGACTTCAACACCTACACGCCGGCCGAGCTGGGGGGCGTCAACCCGGACGCCTGGATGCTGGCGCTGCGCACGGAGCTGGAACTTGCGGCCGCCCGCTTGAACGGGCCGACGGTGAACACGGTGTTCGTCGGCGGCGGGACGCCCTCGCTGCTGGGCGGCAAGCGGGTGGCCACCCTGCTCGACATGGTGCGCGAGAACTTCGTGCTGGCGCCCGACGCCGAGGTCACGACGGAGGCGAATCCCGAGTCGGCGTGGCCCGACTTCTTCGAGGCGGCCCGCGCGGCGGGATACACCCGCGTGTCCCTCGGCATGCAGTCGGTGTCGCCGCGGGTGCTGGGCGTCCTCGACCGAATCCACACGCCGAACCGGTCGGCGGACTCCGCCCGCGAGGCGTTGGCCGCGGGGTTCGAGCACGTCAGCCTCGACCTGATCTACGGGACGCCGGGGGAGACGGACGACGACCTCCTGCGGTCGGTCGACACGGCGATCGAGACCGGCGTCGACCACGTGTCCGCGTACGCCCTGGTGGTCGAGGAGGGCACCGCGCTGGCACGGCGGGTGCGGCGCGGCGAGCTCGCGGCCCCCGACGACGACGTCCTGGCGCACCGGTACGAATTGGTCGCCGCCCGCCTGTCCGAGGCCGGCATGAGTTGGTATGAGGTGTCCAATTGGTCACGCCCGGGCGGTGAGTGCCGGCACAACGTCGGCTACTGGGACGGCGGTGAGTGGTGGGGCGCCGGACCCGGGGCGCACGGCTACGTCGGCGCGACCCGCTGGTGGAATGTCAAGCATCCCAACGGCTATGCGGAGATGCTGGAACGCGCGACGCTGCCGGTCGCGGGCTTCGAGCGGCTCGATGCCGACGCCATGCACACCGAGGACGTGCTGCTGGGAATCCGCCTGCGTCAAGGCCTTCCGCTGGACAGGCTAAATGCCGCCGAACGCGAACGCGCGATGACGGCGGTCTCAGACGGCCTGCTGGTGTCGGAGGGCGACCGGCTGGTGCTCACGCCGCGCGGCCGGCTGCTGGCCGACGCGGTGGTGCGCTCGCTGCTGGGCTAGCCGGCGATCGCGAGCGCGGCGAAGCCGGGGGAAGCGGGTCGCCGGCCTCAAACCTAGCCCCGGCTCAAACGCCCGGAAACCAGTGCGCCACCAAGCGATTGAACTCGACATACAGCGGAATGCCGACGGTGACGGTGTAGGAGAACGTCAGGCCGAGCGACGCCGCCAGTGGCAAGGTGGGGCTGGCCTCCGGAATCCCCATGCGCTGCACAGCCGGGACCGTGATGTACGACGCGGCGCCGCACAGCACCGCGAAGAGCACGTAGGTTCCCGGCTGGAAGTGCGTGTCGGTCAGGTATGCGTAGCCATACCCGACCAGAATCCCTAGCGCCCCAAACACATTCGGCGCCAGTAGGGCGAAGAAGATGAACCCGCCGCCGGCGGACCGGAGGTCGCGCAGCTTGCGTGACGCCGTCATGCCCATCTCGAGCAGGAACAGGCACAGCACACCCTGGAAGGCCGCGACGAAGAGCTCGTTCTGATCGTGCACCACCTTCTGCCCCTGCAGCGCACTGACGAAGCCGATGGCGATGCCCCCGACGAGCAGAATCAGCCCGGGGTTGAGGAACACCTCCTGGAGGATCGCCCGGGAGAACAGCGGTACTTTCGTCGGCGTCCCGGCGGGTGCGCCCGGTTCGCCGTACCACCCGGGATGTTCGCGCTTCTCCAGTGAGAACTCGAGTTCTTCCTCGACACCGCGCTCGTCGGGGTCGTCGAGCCCGGCACGGGCGGCGCCGGGTCCGATCTTGGCGGGGGCGGTGTAGCCCGGCTCGTCGGGCATGAACCCCGCCTCGTCCATTCCCCGGTGCCGAAGCCGGGCCACCAGATACAGGGCCAGCAGGCAACCGGGAATCTCCATGAACGCCAGCGCAACCGGCATGTAGGCGTCGAAGGCGATGCCGACGCTTGTCAGGAACGCCACGCACGTGGCGAAGGTGCCCGCTGAGTCGGAGCCGTAGTATCCGGCGACCGTCGCCCTGTCGACACTCCGGAGGCGGGTCAGGTATTTGAGCATGACGTACGTCAGCCCGCCGATCACGAAGTTCAGCACGAACCCAAGGGCGACGAACCCGGCGATGTTGTCGATGTCCGCCGGCTTGATCTTGGCGAGTTCCTCGCCACCCTGCCAGCCGATGGCCACCAGGAGATACATGGTGAGCCCCTGGTAGATCACGTAGGGAAACTCGAACCGCACCTTGAGGATCGGGATGAGGAAGCCGAAGTAGAAGAACAGCAGCAGCGGCTTGAAGAGGTTGTGCGTGAAGTTCTGCCAGAACTCGTGGATCATCCGCGGGTCCCAGGAATTCAGTTCTGCGACGAGGGCAGCAGCAGGCGGCAGGGGGCGTCCACGAACACCCATAAACTGTGAGGACTCAGCCCCCCGGCGTCAACCCGCTTTTACGAAGAATTAACAAGCGGCGCGGGCGGTTTGATGTGATGTCTGTTACTCACCGGCGGTGGGCGCCGCGGTGCCGACGGCGCCCACCGGTGTCAGAACCAGTGCGTCACCAGGCGGTTGATCTCGATGTACAGCGGGATTCCGATGGTGACGTTGTACGAGAACGTCAGACCGAGGGACGCTGCCAACGGCAACGTCGGACTGGCCTCGGGTATCGCCAGCCGCTGCACGGCCGGTACGGCGATGTACGAGGCCGCGCCGCACAGCACCGCGAACAGGATGTAGGTGCCCGGCTTGAAATCGGCGTCGCTCACCGACGCGTACATGTGGGCCACCAGAATGCCAAGCGTCGCAAAGATGTTCGGCGCCAACAGGCCGAAGAAGATGAAACCGGGACCGGCGGTCCGCAGGTCCTTGAGCTTGCGGGAGGCGGTCATGCCCATCTCCAGCAGGAAGAGGCAGAGCACCCCCTGGAACGCCAACACGAAGAACTTGTCGTCGTCCGCGACCACCTTCTGGCCCTGCAAGCCACTGATGAGGCCGATGAGGATGCCGCCCATGAGCAGCACCAGGCCCGGGTTGAGGAACACCTCCTGCAACAACTCCCGGGAGAAGATCGGCATGCGCTTGGGCTTGCCGATGGCCGGCGTGTGGTCGGGCTCCCAGTTCGGGTGTTCGAGCTTTTCCATCGAGAGTTCCAGCTCTTCCTCGATGCCCCGAGCGTTCTCGGCGTCTAGGCTCTCGCCCGGCTGGGGCCGCGCGGCGGTCCCCGGGCCGATGCCGACCCGCACCGGCGGCTTGTACCCGGGCTCGTCGGGCATGTAGCCGGCTTCGTTGAGACCGCGATGACGAAGGCGCGCAACGAGATACAGCGCCACGAGGCAGCCGGGGATCTCCATGACCGCGAGCATCACCGGCATGTAGGCGTTGAACGCAATGTTGACGGCCGCCAGGACGGCCACGCAGGTCGCGAACGTCCCGGCGGAGTCCGACCCGTAGTAGCCGGCGACCGTCGCCCGGTCGACTCTTCGCATGGAACTCATGCGGCCCAGCAGCAGGTAGGCGAGCCCGCCGATCACGAAGTTCAGCACGAAGCCCAGGACGACGAACCCGGCGATGGTGCCGATCTCCTCGGGCTTGATCTTGGCGAGCTCCTCACCGCCGTGCCAGCCGATGGCCAGCAACAGGTACATCGTCAGACCCTGATAGATGACGTAGGGAAACTCGAACCGCACCTTGAGGATGGGGATGAGGAAGCCGAAGTAGAAGAACAGCAGCAGCGGTTTGAACAGGTTATGGGTGAAGTTGTGCCAGAACTCTTGCAGCATGGGGGTGCCCCTCTCGAGCGATCCGGTGATCAGGGGAAGCACCCTCCGCAATGGGGGAAACCGCGACCATCCCGTTGATCGTGGAGAAATGTAAACCCGCCGATCTTGCGTCGCCACTCCAAAACAGGTGCCGAAACATAGTGGTAACCCCGGCTGCACCGGAATCGCTCGGTTCCTGAAAACCCGTGGTCAACGCGGCGCTGGTAGCGGCGGAATTTCTTGCGAAAGTTTGGAAGCTCTGTGACTTATCTGTGAATTACCTGGCTGTGGATTGTCTGGTGTGTCGAGGGTGAATGGCCCTCGCCGAATTGCCGCGATGGTGGCGGCGCGGGCACCGAGGGAGGCTGGGACGGCGGGGTAAGGAAGGTTAGGCTACATTTACTAACCGTGACCGATCTCAGGGCGGATCCCAGCGCCACCGGCTCCGTGTCACCGCCCATCGCGCTGCCCGGTCACATCGATCCGGCCGATCTGGCCGCTTCCCTCGCGGCGGCACTGCCCGAGCGGTCAGGCGACGAATATCTGCTCTACGAGCACGGCGACCAGTGGGTGCTGGCCAGCGGTGTGCGGGCGATGGTCGAGCTGGACAGCGACGAGCTCCGGGTGATCCGCGATGGGGTGACGCGCCGCCAGCCGTGGTCGGGACGTCCGGGATCGGCGCTCGGTGACGCCGTCGACCGCCTGCTGTTGGAAACCGACCAGCTGTTCGGGTGGGTCGCCTTCGAATTCGGCCTCTACCGCTACGGGCTGCAGCGCCGGCTCGCCCCGGGCACCCCACTGGCACGGGTCTTCTGGCCCCGCAGCCGGATCGTGGTGACCCCCGGCGCGGTTCGGTTGTTCGACGGGCCCGCGACCCACCGCGACGCGGTCCTCGACCTGATCGCCAACGGCCCGCCGGAAATTCGCGGCAGCGGCGCGGTGGACGTCGGGGCCGACGCGTCGGGTTACCGAGACCGGGTGGCGACGGCCGTTCGCGAGATAAGCGCGGGCCGCTACCGCAAGGTGATCCTGTCCCGTTGTGTGCCAGTGCCATTCGAGCTCGACTTCCCCTCCACCTACCGGCTGGGCCGCCGGCACAACACACCCGTGAGATCCTTTCTGCTGCGGCTGGGGGCGACGCGCGCGCTCGGCTACAGCCCCGAGCTCGTCGCGGCGGTCGCGCGCGACGGCGCCGTCGTGACCGAGCCGCTCGCGGGCACCCGCGCGCTGGGCCGTGGCGCGGTCCGCGACGGCCGGGCGCGCGAAGACCTGCAATCGGACCCCAAAGAGATTGTGGAGCATGCTATTTCGGTACGCAGCTCGCTGCAGGAGATCACCGAGATAGCGCAACCCGGCACGGCCGCGGTCACCGACTTCATGACGGTGCGCGAGCGGGGCAGCGTGCAGCACCTCGGCTCTACCGTCTGCGGGCTTCTGGACCCGGCGGCCGATCGCATGGACGCGCTGGAGGCACTCTTTCCGGCGGTCACCGCGTCCGGCATCCCCAAGGCGGCCGGGG
This sequence comes from Mycobacterium sp. Marseille-P9652, assembly GCF_902652685.1. Classification (GTDB taxonomy): domain Bacteria; phylum Actinomycetota; class Actinomycetes; order Mycobacteriales; family Mycobacteriaceae; genus Mycobacterium. Next base: position 9,847 of record NZ_CACRUY010000056.1, on the reverse strand, counting down.
TCGAGGCGATCCTGCGTCTGGACGAGGCGCCGCGCGGGCTGTATTCCGGCGCGGTCGTGATGTTCTCGGCCGATGGCGGCCTGGACGCGGCGTTGACGCTGCGCGCCGTGTACGAACGCGATGGCGCGACGTGGTTGCGCGCCGGCGCCGGGATCATCGCCGAGTCGCGGCCCGAGCGCGAGTTCGAGGAGACCTGCGAGAAGCTGTCGACGCTCGCGCCGTACCTGATTCCGGCCGACAGCAGTTGGTGAGTCGTCGGCCGTCGAATCGGCCGCGCGTACGCTGGCGTGTCTGTCCGACGGTGCCGACTTGCGCCGATATGTTGCGCGTACCGTTTCGACCAATCCGGGGAGGCACCTTGTGTTGACGAGCGTGACCGACCTGGAGTTGTTCACCGAGCTCGAACCGGTGGTGGAGCGCCTGCTCAACCGCCACCTGTCGATGGCCAGGGAATGGAACCCGCACGACTACGTTCCCTGGTCGGAAGGCAAGAACCTATTCGTTGCGGACGGCCGCGCCTGGGCGCACGAGGAGAGTCGGCTCTCGCCGCTCGCCCGCGTGGCGATGGTGCAGAACCTGCTCACGGAGGACAACCTGCCCTCCTATCACCGCGAGATCGCCATGAATTTCAGCATGGACGGACCGTGGGGACAGTGGGTGAATCGGTGGACCGCCGAGGAGAACCGGCACGGCACGGCGCTGCGCGACTACCTGGCCGTTACGCGGGCCGTCGACCTCGTGGATCTCGAGAAGCGCCGCATCGAGCAGATCACGCGGGGCTTCAGCCCCGGCCAGAACCAGCAGGGCGACGTGTTTGCCGAGACGCTGTTCGACGCGGTCGTCTACGTCTCGTTCCAGGAACTCGCCACCCGCGTCGCGCACCGCAACACGGGGAAGGCGTGTGGCGACGTCGTCGCCGACCAGCTGCTCGCCAGGGTGTCGGCCGACGAGAACCTGCACATGATCTTCTATCGCGACCTAACCTCCGCGGGTTTCGACATCGCGCCCGACGAGGTGATGAAGTCCGTGCACCGCATCCTTCGGAACTTCAAGATGCCGGGCTTCACGGGGCCGGAGTTCCGCCGCAACGCCGTGATCATCGCCGTCGGCGGCGTGTATGACCCGCGCATCCACTTGCACGAGGTCGTGCTGCCGATGCTCAAGCAGTGGCGCGTGTTCGACCGCGAGGACATCCGCGGCGAGGCCGCACGGTTGCGCGACGACCTCGGCGCGTTGATCGAGGAACTCGGCCGGGCCGGCGACAAGTTCGACGAGTCCAAGCGCCGCTACATCGAGCGCGAGGCTCGCCGGAGCGAGAAGGCCACGGCCGCCGCGCGGTAGTCACTGCCACGTCGGGCCCACCGTGCCGACGGCCCTGCTGAGTCGCTTGCGCCCGCCACGGCCTGGTGATTCCGGTCTCGATTCGGGATCGACGCTCCCCGAAGGGACTTTAGGCCCTAGTTCGTCGCGTCCCCGCGTGTCAGCTTGATGTAACCGGATGACACAGATACATTGCCTGTTACTTACCGCTACACATAGCTGGGAGAACCACGTGTCCAAGGACCTGACCGATCTGCAGCTACTCCACGAGCTCGAGCCGGTGGCCGAGAAACTCCTCAACCGCCACCTCGCGATGTTCAAGGAGTGGAACCCCCACGACTACGTCCCGTGGTCGGACGGCAAGAACTACTACGCCCTCGACGGCCAGGACTGGGAGCCCGGGCAGTCCCGCATCCCCGACGTGGCGCAGGTGGCGATCGTGCAAAACCTGCTGACAGAGGACAATCTGCCGTCGTATCACCGCGAGATCGCGATGAACTTCAGCATGGACGGCCCGTGGGGCCAGTGGGTGAACCGCTGGACGGCGGAGGAGGCCCGGCACAGCACCGCGCTGCGCGACTATCTGGTGGTCACCCGCGCGGTGGACCCGGTCGAGCTCGAGAAGCTTCGCCTCGAGCAAATGACGAGGGGCTTCAGCCCGGGCCAGAACCACCAGGGCGACATGTTCGCTGAGAGCCTGTTCGACTCCGTCATGTACGTCTCGTTCCAAGAGTTGGCCACCCGGGTGTCGCACCGGAACACCGGCAAGGCGGCGAGCGACCCGATCGCCGAGCGGCTGATGGCTCAGGTGTCGCACGACGAGAACCTGCACATGATCTTCTATCGGGACGTCAGCGCCGCGGGACTCGACATCGCGCCCAACCAGGCGATCAAGTCGGTGCACAAGATCCTGCGCAACTTCAAGATGCCCGGCTTCACGGTGCCGGAGTTCCGTCGTAAGGCGGTGATCATCGCCGTCGGGGGCGTGTACGACCCGCGGATCCACCTCGAGGAGGTGGTGATGCCGGTCCTGCGGAAGTGGCGCATCTTCGAACGGGAGGACTTCACCGGCGAGGCCGCCTGGATGCGCGACGACCTCGCGCTGCTGATCAAGGAACTCGAGCAGGCCGGCGAGAAGTTCGAGGAATCCAAGCAGCGTTACCTGGAGCGCGAGGCGCGCCGGACCGAGCGGATCACGGCGAGCAAGGTCCTGAAAACCGAAGGGACGCTGACGCTTAGCGGGCGGTAGCGGCCGCCGGGGCCTGCCGCAGCGGGCGCGGCCGCACCAGCGTGGGCCACCAGAACCACGGCCCCAGGATCCTGATGATGCACGGCACCACGAACGAGCGCACGATCAGCGTGTCGAGCAGTAGCCCGATGCACACGGTGGACCCCACCTGGCCGATGGTCCTGAGATCGCTGGTGAGCATCGCCAGCATGGTGAACGCGAACACCAGGCCGGCGGACGTCACCACGCCGCCGGTGCTGCCCAGCGCGCGGATGAGACCCGTGTGGATCCCGGCGTGCAGTTCCTCTTTCACCCGGAGGATCAGGAGCAGGTTGTAGTCCGAGCCCACCGCCACCAGGATGATGAACGTCAGCGGAAGTATCAGCCAGTGCAGGGGCAGGCCGATGAGGTGCTGCCAGACGAGGACGGACAGACCGAACGCCCCGGCGTAGGAGAAGGCCACCGTCGCGGGGATGACCACGGCCGCCATCAGGCTCCGCGTGAGGAACAACATGATGAGGAAGATCAGAACGAACGCGGCGATCCCCACGATGAGCAGATCGGATGCGGCATATTGCTTGATGTCCTTGTTGGTTGACCCGGAACCGCCGATATAGACCCTCGCACCGGCAAGCGACGTCTCTTTCAGAATCGTCGTTATCGCCGCCGGGAACTGCTCGACGTGCTGCACGCCTTCGGGGCCGTTTGCGTCGCCCTCGTGGGTGACGATGACTCGAGCGGCTTTGCCGTCCGGCGACATCAGCAGCTGCATACCCGTCTTGACGTCCTCGTTGTCGAAACCCTCGTGGGGGATGTAGAAGAAGTCGTCGCTGCGGGCGCGGTCGAAGTCGAGCCCCACGTTGACCAGGTCGTCGAAGGTCTGGTCCGTCTGCGTCGACTGCAGAGCCGATTGGCCGTAGCTGCTCAGCAGCAAGTTCGACAACTGCTCGGTGTCGTCGGCCGTCAGTTTGAGTTGGGTGATGACTTGGGGCAGGAGCCTGTCCACGGCCTCCAGGGAGGTCTTGGCATCGGTAATGTCGTCGGCCAGCTTGTCGATGTTGTCGAGCCCATCGAACAGGGATCGGAACGTCCAGCAGATCGGGATGTCGAAACAGTGCCGCTCCCAATAGAAATAGCTCTTCACCGGACGGAAGAAGTCGTCGACGTTCGACAGCTCCTGTCGGAGTTCCTGGGTGACCTTCTCCAAATCCTCGACGGTGAGCACCGTGCTGTGCAGCTCATCCGAGATCTGCTGAAACACGGTGATCTCCTTGCGCAACACCTCCACGGAGTGCACCTGAATCTGCGCCTGCTGAGCGGTATTCGCGTTCTGCTGCTGGCTGAAGGGCAGCTGCTGACCGTTGCCGCCTCCCTGGGTGGTGAACAGGTAGGGGATCGTGGCGTGTTCCAGGGGGCGGCCCAGGGGCCGGGTGATGCTCTGCACCATCGCAACGCCGGGAAGGCGAACGAGCGCCTTGGCCGCCCGGTCCAACGAGATGAAGTCGGCCGAGTTGCGCATGTCGTGATCGGTCTCGATCATCAGCATCTCGGAGAACAGCTTGCTCTTCGGGAAATGCCGGTCGGCCGCCGCGAAACCCAGGTTGGCGGGTGAATTGTGCGGCTGGTATTGACGGTCGTCGTAATTCTGTCGATACGTCGGCACGAAGACCGCGCCGAACATGACGGCGGCAGCACTGGTCACGAGGATCGGCACCGGCCACCGGACCACGCTCGTCCCGATCCGCCGATAGAGGTGCGCCTTGGCCGAACGTCGGGGGTCGAACAGGCCGAACAGGCTGCCCACGGTCAAGAATGCCGGCCCGAGCGTCAGCGCGGCCGCGATGGTGAACATCATGGCGATGGCTACGGCCGGCCCCATGGTGTGGAAGTAGTTGAGTCGCGCGAAAGTCAAGCAGTAGCACGCCCCCGCGATGGTCAGGCCCGAGCCGAGGATCACCGGCGTCACGCTCTTGTACGCGGTGTAGAACGCCTCCTCCTTGGTCTCGCCGGCCTGCCGGGCCTCGTGATAGCGGCCCATCAGGAAGATGCCGTAATCCGTCCCCGCTCCCAGGGTCAGCGCGACGACGATGTTCACCGCGAACGACGAGAGTTCGATGTATCCCAGATGCCCGAGGGTTGAGATGACTCCCTTCGCGACCAGCATCTCGAACAGGACACCCGCCAAGGGCACGAAGAGGGTGACGATCGAGCGGTACACCAACAGCAACATGGCGATGATGAGGAAGATCGTCACGATCGTGATGTCGTTCAAGCTCGAATTCGCGATGGTCACCGTGTCGGAGGCGAGCGGGGCCGCGCCGCTGACATAGACCCTGAGCCCGGGCGGCGGCGCGTCCTTGGCCACGACATCCCTTACGGCGGCAACGGATTGGTTCGCCTGCATCTGGCCGATGTCGCCCGCGAGGCGCAACAGCACGTATGCGGCCTTGCCGTCGAGGCTCTGCGCCCCCGCGGCGGTGAGCGGCTTGCCCCACAGATCCATGACGTACTGCACGTGCTTGGGATCTTGCTTGAGCCGGCGCACCAAATCGTCGTAGTACTGGTGGTCCGCGTCCCCCAGCGGCCGATCGGCTTCGAGCACAAGCATGGCCAGGCTGGTCGAATTCGACTCGCGGAACTTCGCGCCGATGGCCAGCAACGCCCGCTGCGACGGGGCGTAGTGCGGGACAACCGGGCCTGCGAGTTCTTCCGCGACCCGCTCCACTTGCGGCATGAAGGTGTTCGTCGACACGGCAAGGAGGCCCCAGAACGCGATGATCGGTATCGCCAGCATGCGGACCATTCGTGGGACGAAGGGTCGTTTCGTCCGAGGCTCCGCCCGATGCTCGGTCATGCGGATTTCACCAGGCAGAAGACGTGCGCATCCTGGTGGTCGTCGGATTGTTCCGCGCGGACAACACCGTTCACCAGCATCCGGCAGCCGACTTGACCGCCGTGCACCTGGGCCGAGATGCTGCCGGACACCACGGTGAGCGTCGTGGTCTCGGTATGCGACCACGGCAACGCGGTCAGGTCCACGCGATGCGGATGCGCGTTGACGTCGAGGTAGACCAGCATCCCGCCCTCGCCGAGGGAGCCAAACAACTCGTACGTGAGCTGCTTGGGAGTGGTCTGCTCGGGCGCAGCCGGGCCATTGACCGTGATGACGGGCGGGGGAGCGGAGAACTGGTGCACCTTCCACATGCCGATTGCCCCCGCCCCGATCATGACGACGGCGACCAACGGCATCCAGGTCCGCTCCAGGACAGTCCTGGCAGTCCAGCGACGACTCACTCGACCACCTCCCCGCAGCAGGTCCCGGTACCCGGCGTTGTCGCCCGGCCTGTCATCACCTGAGTGCTGATAGTAGACGACCACGTACCCAATGGACAGTCGGCGGTGCGAAGATCTCCGGCCCGCGGTCGCACCGCGCGCTCACTGGGGTGCCGGCGTCGTCATCTGCCGGTGACCGCACCAGGGATCCCGGACCGTCAAGCCATTTTCCGAAGGCGCCTCTTCAATCGCACGCTCCGGAGAATCTGCGTGGTGAGGTTCATGGAGGCCAGCATGGGGAACACGCCGAGGAATGTCCGCTCGGACGGTGTGGCTCCGTGCAGATGGTAGAGACTGCCGAACACGTAGAAGCAGCCGATCGAGAACAAAGCCCCGGGGATGCACAGCGCCAGCGGGGAACTGCGGTCGGCAACGATTCGCTTGGCGTACTCGAGTTCATCCTGCGACATCGGCTCGCGCTTACGCACTTTGCGCGTAACGGTTTTGGCGCTTCCGATTTCGTCGCTCATCGGAGTAGAGGGTCGGTCGCCAAGCCGTTTCACGTAGACGGCAGCGACAGTAGCGAACACCAGTGCACTCGCCAGGGCGATCACGGTCAGTAAGCCGAACAATGCTGAATTCACCGTCGCCTCCTTCGCAACACCGTTGAAACTAGCACCCGGCGGACCCGATTTCTCGGCGTGCCCGAATGCCGCAGCCAAAGCTGTTGCCGCTCAACCTGATTGACAAGACGTTCAGCGAGGAGGTGGCGCCACGTGCCGGGCGATCGCCTTCTTGTCGACCTTGCCGATCGGGGTCGTCGGCAATGCCGGCAGCGCGACCAGCATGTCGGGGCGCGCGTGTGCGGCCAGCCCGCGCGCGTCGAGGTGGGCGTTGAGTCCCGCGAGGGTGACCGGCTCGCCGCCGAATACCACGGCGGCGCAGATTTTCTCGCCCAGATAGGGATCCGGGATCGCGACCGCGGCGGCGGACGAGATCGCCGGGTGGCTCAGCAGGTGCTCCTCGAGGTCCGCGGCGGCGACCGTTTCGCCGGCGCGGCAGATCACGTCTTTGACCCGGCCGGTCACCACCAGGTAGCCGTCGTCGCGGCGGCGCACGAGATCGCCGCTGCGGTAGAAGCCGTCGGGGTCGAAGGAGCGTTCGTTGTCGCGCCGGGCCCGAAAGTAGCCGTTGACCGTGTAAGGCCCGCGAACCAGGAGCTCGCCCTCCTCGCCGGGTGGCACCGGCCGTCCTTCGCCGTCGACGATGCGCAGTTCGTCGTCCGCGCACAGCGGTCGTCCCTGCGTGTTCTCGACGAGGTCGGGCGGGTCGCCCGGGCGGGTGAAGCAGAGCAGCCCCTCGGCCATGCCGAAGACCTGTTGCAGGCCCGGCGTCAGTGTGGCCCGCACCAACCGCGCGTCCTCGGGCTCGAGGCGCGCCCCGCCAACCTGCAAGAGCCGCAATGACTTCGGAGTCACCGGCTCCCACTCGCACGCCTGCGCCCACAGCTTCGCCAGCGCCGGCACCAGCGCCGTGACCGTCACGCGGTGCCGCGCGATGGCGGCGAAGGCGGCCTCCGGGCTGGGGTCGGTGCCGAACACGGTCGTCGCGCCCGCGGTCATCGCGCCCAGCAGCCCCGGGCAGGCGAGCGGGAAGTTGTGGCCCGCGGGCAGCACCGCGAGGTAGACGTCGTCGGGGGTGAGTCCGCACAGCCGGGCGGTGGCGGTCGCGTTGTAGAGGTAGTCGTCGTGGGTGCGGGGGATCAGCTTCGGGACGCCGGTGGTTCCGCCCGACACCAGGAGCAGCGCGGGTGAGGCCGTGTCCACCGTGGTGTCGGGCACCTGCGCCTGCGGCTCTTCGACCACTTCCGACCACGCCGTGAACGGCCCGGGGTCGCCGTCGACGATCACATGCCCGAGGGGCGGGAGGTCGCGCGCCATCGCCCGATAGTCGAAGCCGCCCGAGGTGTCCGCGATGATCAGCCCCGTGGCCTCGCTGACCACGGCGAAGTGCGCCAGCTCCGCCGCCCGATGGCCGGGCAGGCACATCACCGGTATCGCGCCGGCCCGCAACAGGCCGAACAGTGCCTCCGCGAACCGGCACCCGTTCGGCAGCTGCAGCAGCACGCGGTCGCCGGCGCGGATGCCGAGCGCGCGCAACCCGCGGGCGGCGCGGTCCGCTTCGGCGTCGAGCTCGGCGTAACTCATCCCGCGTCCGGTGGCCGCGTCGAGCACGGCGATGCGCCCGGGCCAATTCCTCGCCGCATCGGTCAGCACCGTGTGCAGCGCCCGCCCCGACCAGTAGCCGGCGGCGCGGGGAGCGCCGGCGCGCCCGGCGGGGAACGGGACGAAGCCCGCCGGCGGCGGGCGGTCCGGGGTCATCGGGCTCCTTTGCCGGGGTGTGGTGGCGGGGCGGCCACGGTCAAGGATAGGGTAACCAAAATTAGGGAAGCCTGTGCTAATTCAGGGAGGTGCGTGGTGCATGCCCCGGCGTGCGCGGAGGACATCCGTGCCGAGGTAGCCGAGCTGCTGGGCGTGGACGCCGGCGCCGTCCACCCGGGCGGCAACCTCATCGGTCAGGGCCTGGACTCCATCCGGATGATGACGCTCGCCGGTCGCTGGAGGAGGCGGGGCGTCGCCGTCGATTTCGCGACGCTGGCGGCCGCGCCGACGATCGAGGCCTGGACCGCCCTGGTGGCCGCCCGACCGTCCCGCGAGGACGACCCCGCGCCCGAGATCGCGCCCGTGAGCGCGCCGGACGAACCGTTCGCGCTCGCCCCCATGCAGCACGCGATGTGGGTCGGCCGCCACGACCGGCAGCGGTTCGGCGGCGTGGCCGGGCACCTCTACGTCGAATTCGACGGCGGCCCGCTCGATCCGGGCCGCCTGCGGGAGGCGGCGACGGCGCTGGCGCTTCGCCACCCGATGCTGCGCGTGCGGTTCCTTCCCGACGGCACCCAGCGGATCGCCGACCCGGCGCAATGCGGCGAATTCCCGGTCGGTGTGGAGGACCTGCGCGACCACCCCGACCCCGACGGGCGCCTGGCCGACATCCGCGACGCCAAGTCCCACCAGCAACTCGACGGCGCGGTGCTCGAACTCGCGGTGACGCTGCTGCCCGGGGAGCGCGCGCGGCTGCACGTCGACCTCGACATGCAGGCCGCCGACGCCATGAGCTACCGCACCCTGATGGGCGACCTCGCCGCGCTGTACGCCGGGCGCGACCTCCGCGAGTTGGGCTACACCTATCGCGACTACCGCGTGGCCGTCGAGGCCCGGCCGCACCCCGTGCGGGAAGCCGACCGCGACTGGTGGTCGCGGCGCATCCCGGACCTGCCCGACCCGCCCGCGCTGCCCGCGACCGGCGGGATCTCGCGCCGGAGTTCGCGCCGCTGGCGGCGGCTGGACCCGGCCACCCGCGACGCGCTGTTCGCCCACGCCCGGGCCCGCGGCGTCACGCCGGCGATGACGCTGGCCGCCGCGTTCGCCAACACCCTGGCGCGCTGGTCGACCACCCCGCACTTTCTGCTGAACGTGCCGCTGTTCGGGCGCGAGGCGCTGCATCCCGACGTCGACTCGCTCGTCGGTGACTTCACCTCCTCGTTGCTGCTCGACATCGACCTGCGCGGGGCCACGACCGCCGCCGCGCGGGCGGACGCCGTGCAGGGCGCTATGCGGACGGCCGCCGCCCATTCGGCGTATCCCGGGCTGTCGGTGCTGCGCGACCTCAGCCGCCACCGCGGCACGCAGGTGCTGGCACCCGTCGTCTTCACCAGCGCGCTGGGCCTGGGCGAGCTGTTCGGCGCGGAGGTCACCCGCGAGTTCGGTGTCCCCGCGTGGATCATCTCCCAGGGCCCGCAGGTGGTGCTGGACGCGCAGGTGACCGAGTTCGACGGCGGCATCCTGGTGAACTGGGATGTGCGCGACGGCGTCTTCCCGCCGGGGGTGGTCGACGCCATGTTCGACCACCACATCGACGAGGTGCTCAGGCTAGCCTCCGACGGCGACGCCTGGGACGCCCCCGACC
>NZ_CACRUY010000055.1 GCF_902652685.1 Mycobacterium sp. Marseille-P9652 | reverse complement strand
GCGGGAGGCTGGTTCGCGCCGGGCGGAGCCGGTGGTACCGGTGGCTTCGACACGACGAACGTCGGAACCGGCGGAACCGGCGGGGGGGGCGGAACCGGCGGCCTGTGGGCACCCGGCGGCGGCGGGGGCACCGGCGGAAGCGCCACCGGTTCCGGAGCGACCGGGGGCGCGGGCGGTGCCGGCGGCAACGGCGGACTGCTCGGCGGAGACGGCGGGTCCGGCGGCACTGGCGGATCGGCGACCTTCGCCGGCAAGGGCGGCGCCGGCGGCACGGCCGGATTGATCTTCGGCAACGGCGGCCCCGGCGGGGTCGGCGGCGCCGGTATCAATGGCGGCGCCGGCGGCCCGGGCGGCACGGCCGCGTGGATCGGCAACGGCGGCACGGGCGGTTCGGCCGGGTTCGGCGTGTCGACGGATGGCGGCGGTGGAAACGGCGGCAACGCCCGGCTGGTCGGCGACGGCGGCAACGGCGGCAACGGCTTCACGGCCGGGACGGACCCGCCCGGCACAGGCGGGCAGGGTGGCTTGCTGTTCGGAGTGCCCGGAGCGGACGGGCAGGTCCTCGCCTGACCCTGCCGCCGGGCTCAGATCAGAAATTCCGCGGCCCGGTGCGCCAGCATCACGATCGTGGCGTGCGGGCCGCGGCTGGTGATCGCCGGCAGCACCGAACCGTCGATGGCCCACAGGTTCTCGAGACCGAGCACGCGGCACTCATGGTCCACGACCGCGCCCATCGGCGTTGTGCCGCAAAGGTGTTGGGAGGTCGACCAGGACGGTGACCCGAGATCTGTTGGGGTACCGGCGAGTTCGCGGGCCAGCTCGGTGCCGCGGCGCAGGGCCGCGACGTCGTCGGGTTCGCTGTCGTAGCGGTGCTCGATGAGCGGCGGCACGCCGGGATCCGGGGAGAGCAGCGTCAGCCGTCCCCGCGCCTTCGGCCGCATCAGGGCCACCCCGATGTGCGGCCAGTCGGGGCGCCCCGCGGTGCCGTCACCGACCATGGCAATGAAACCTCCCGTGTATGGCCGGATTTCGAGCCCATCCGTATGCAGGACGGCCTCGAGGACGGGCCGGTCCGGCGCCACCGTCCAATCGGTCGGCAGCACCCACTCGGGGTGGTCGCTGAACGAAATCCCCACCGGCAGCGGCGAAACCACGGGCACTCCGGCGGCGCGGAGCATGCGCGCATCCCCGACTCCCGACACCATCAACAGGTGGGCGGTACCGATTGCGCCGCAGCACAGGACGATTCGGTCGGCGGTGAGCGCCATCTGCCCGAGCGGACCCTCCGCATCGACACCCAGCACCGTCGTTCCGTCGAAGCGCAGTCGCAACGCGCGCGTCCGCTCCACCAGAATGAGATTCGGCCGTCTCAGCGCGGGCAGCAGATATGCCGCACCGGGGCCGACCCGTACGCCGTCGACGATGTTGAGCGGGACGGCGCCGACACCGGAAACCGGTCCGGCGCCAACGTCGTTGAGGTCGGGGATCCACTCGAAGCCGGCACGGCGGGCCTCGGCGACGAAGCGTTCGGTGGTGCCGGTCATCTCGCGGGCCCGCCGAACCAGGATCGGACCGGTGTCGCCGTGCGCGGGGCCGTCGAAATCGAGGTCGGTCTCGATCGCGCGGTAGTGCTCGAGGACGTCGGACCAGGCCCAGCCCGGCAGCCCGAAGCCGTCGAAGTCGCTCGGCAGGGCGCGGCAGAAGTAGCCGCCGTTGACGGCGCCCGAACCGCCCACCGTCGCGCCCCGCACGATCGGCGACTCGCGCACCGGCTCGGCGGTGAGCCGGGTCCGGTAGCGCTGAACCAGGGGGCTGCCCGCGCCGATCGGCAATTGCAGGCCGTTGGCCGTCTGAGCCAGCAGGTCTGGGTCGGCGAGCGCGGGGCCCGCCTCGAGCACCGTCACGCGGCGGCCCGAGTCGGCGGAAAGGCGTTCGGCAACAACCGAACCTGCGCTGCCGGCACCCACGATCAGCACATCGCTGTGCGGCGCGGCGCTACTCAAGGCGGGCGGTTACGTCCGGATCTGCGGCTTGAGCGCACGCAGGTTGCGCTCGCGCAGCACGCCCCACCAGAGGCCCAGGCCGTAGGCCAGGTCGTCGATGCGCTTGAGCAGCAGGTAGGTCAGCAGGCCGATCGGCTCGGAGTCGTCGCCGATCGCGTCGCGGCGACGCAGCCAGTCGACCACGCCGTCCATGACGGCGGCGACCAGCACCACCCGTCTGAAGTGGCGCGACAGCAGGGCGGCCAGCAGCGCCAGCGGCCAGTAGTGCCGGCACAGGGCGGAGGCGAGTTGCAGCGCGGCCGACCACAACCCCCGGGTGGCGATTACGAGCACGTCCCACAGTGAGGTGTCGGCGCCGCGCATCGCCTTCGCGACCCGCTGCCCCGTCAGGAAGGCGACGAGGACCGACGCCAGTTGCGACACCGTCGTCCCGAGGGCCATCAGGATCCAGGCCGTCAGCGCCCAGCCGGAGATGACGACCGGGGCCGTCTTGTCCGGGTGACGCACCGACAGCGGGGCGGCCGATCCGCCATAGAATGCTTTGCGCGCCAGCCAATCCCGCAATTCGGTGCGGTGGTCGTGCGCGACCAGGGCGATGGGCTCGTAGCGCAGCCGCGCGCCCGCCTCGATGAGCCGCCAGCACAGGTCGACGTCCTCGCCGGACTCCATGGTCTCGTCGAAGCCGCCGATGCCGCGAAGCGCCGAGCACCGGCAGATGATGGCCGCGCTCGGGACGTACGACACGGTGCTGTGCGGCAGCACCGGCGCCTCGCGCTCGCCGAGGTCCAGAGAAGAATGCACCGCCTCGTACCGGGCGACCACGTTCTCGCTGTGCGCGAGCCCGACGATGCGCGGCGCGACCAGCGCGACGGTCGGATCGCAGAAATGACCGAGCAGGGCTTCCAGCCAGCCCCGGCGCGGCGCGACGTCGGAGTCAAGGAACGCGACGAAGTCGGTGGTGCACGCGGCCAGCCCGGTGTTGCGCGCGGCGGCCGGTCCCTTGCTGCGCTCGTGGCGCAGCACCTCGACGTCGCAGTGGGCGCCGACGAAATCATCGGGCCGGATGGGCACGGACGAGCCGTCGTCGACCACGATGACGCGCAGGCCGCGCAGGGAACTCACCAGCCGTCGGACCCCTAAAAGGTTGTCGCGCACGGGAATTACGACGGTCACATCCCGGTGCGACGGGCCGCCCGCGGGCCGGGGGTGGGCGACGGTGGCGTCCAGCAGGGTGCGCGCCAACTGGGCGCTGACGTCGTCGCGGACCTTCAGCCTGCCGTCGCACAGCATGTCCTGGGCGGCGGGCGCCAGCTTCAGCAGGCGGGTCGGGGAGCCGCCCAGCAGGGCCTTGCCGTCACCGAGCACCCGCACGCGGCGGTCGACCTGGACGGCGAACCCGTCCGGGAGGCGGGGCTGGCTCATGCGAGGAGTCCGTCGGCTCCGGCCCGCCACCGGGTGACCCGGTGGACGCACTCGTCGACCATCTCGGTGAAGATGCGACGGCCTTCGTCGGCGGTGGCCGTGGTCGGGTCGCCAAGGACCCCGACGGGGCTCACCGCCGCGACGCCGCCACGGCGCATCGACGGGAGCAATTCGCCAAGCGGCGCCCGGTTGCCGGCCAGCCACCGGTCGGCCCGGACGTCCGCCGGCGAGATGTGCAGCAGTACGGACGTTTCGGTATGGCCCGCGTGGGCGTCACCGCCGGCCGCGACGCACGGGCACCATCCGGCGTCCCAGCCCTCGGCGCGCAGCGTGCGCACGGCGGCGGCCAGCGCGCCGACGTTGCCGCCGTGGCCGTTGACGAAGACCAGGCGCCGGGCCCAGCAGGCGGCCGACCTGCCGAATTCCACGAGCAGGTCGGTCAGGGCCTGCGTGCCTATCGAGATGGTTCCGGGGAAACTCTGGTGCTCGCCGCTGGCGCCGTAGGCGACGGCCGGCGCCACCGACCAGTCGCCCCGCGCGGGGCCGTCGAGACGGGCGGCCGCGGCCCCCGCGACGGCGGTCGCGATGCGGGTGTCGGTGTCCAACGGCAGGTGCGGACCATGCTGTTCGGTCGACCCCAAGGGGACCAAAAGGGAAAGCGAGATGCCGGATAGCTGGCTCGACGTCGCACGTCCTAATTCGCCGAGTACGGGCACTCGGTGATGGTAGGACGAATTCACCTGTCGTGCACCAATTGTTGTACCTTGGTGAGAAATTTTTTCTGGCCCGTTCATCCGCTATTCGAAATTCGGCTCGTCCGTCACGCTTGCCCCGCATGTACCACGCGCGAGCGCTATACAAACTCGATTCCGGGCAAATCCGGCCAACAAACCCCGACTGGACTAAGTCCAGGCTAGAGGAGGCCCTGGCCGGGCACCCCGAGCGCCCGGGCGAAACCCGGCGGCACCAGGACGTCGTCCGGCGTGAGCTCGTGCACGCTCGACCGGCCGAGGCCCATCAGAGCCGAGTCGATGCCGCCGCGCAAGATGTCGAGAACGTTCTCGACGCCGGCCTCGCCCGCCGCGGCCAGGCCCCACAGGTACGCGCGCCCGATCATCACGGCCCGCGCCCCGAGCGCCACGGCCTTGACGACGTCGCTCCCCCGGCGGATGCCGCCATCGAGCAGCACCTCGATGTCGTGGCCGACCGCCGCGGCGATCGCGGGCAGGGCGCGTATCGACGCCGGCGTGCCGTCGAGGTTGTTGCCGCCGTGGTTCGACACCGAGATGGCCGAAACCCCGGCATCCACAGCCCTTTTCGCGTCGTCGACGCGCATCACGCCCTTGAGCATGAACGGTCCGCCCCACAGCTCGCGCAGCCAGGCGATGTCCTCCCAGGTCGGCGGGGGCGTGCCCATCCATTCGCCGTAGGCGTCGAAGAAGCGGGGACCGGGCTCGCCGCGCCGGCCCTGGTTGGGCACCCGCAGCTCCGGGGGCCGCAACGTCTTGCCGAACTTCCACAGCCACCGCGGCCGCACGATCGCCTCCGGGGACAGGCGCAGGAACGTCGGCAGGTTCATCTTCTCCGGGATCTTCGGGCTGCCCCAATCCCGTCCGTGCGAGAACGACCAGTCCGTGGTGGCGATCAGGCCGACCGCGCCGGCCGCGCGTGCCCGTTCGACCCGCTCGGCGATCGCGTCGCGCCCGCCGAGCCAGTACACCTGGAAGAACAGCTTCGGGTTGGCGGCGATGACCTCTTCGATGGGTTTACTGGCGAACGACGAAAGCCCCATCGCGGTACCGCGCGCCGCCGCCGCGCGCGCCACCGCCACCTCGCCGTCCGGGTCCACCGCCTGGACGCCCGTCGGCGAGATGATCACCGGCAAGGCGATGTCCTGGCCCATGACCGTCGTCGACAGGTCGCGCTTTTCCGGTGCGCCGACGACGTGCGGCGCAAATCCGAGTTCGCCGAACGCCTCGACATTGTCCGAGACCGTTATTCCTTTTTCGCTGGCCGAAATAAGCGACGAATACACGGATTTCGGGAGCCGTCGTTGAGCGCGTTGCTGGGCGATGGCGACCGTTTCGAACCACTCGGCCATGATCTACAGCGGACTCTCGTTGCACAGGCGCGCCGGCGGACGCGACAGGGTCAGCGGTACGGGTCCGCGCTTCGCGCTCCCGCGGGAGTGGTCGGCCCGCGGCCGGGGTGTCTGCCGCTCGCGGGACAGCGCCGGCGCGCTGTGGCCCTGGACGCATTCGGGATCGGGGCCGTCGAGCGGCAGGCCGGTGAAGAATTTGGCCGCCATGCAGCCGCCGCGGCAGCTGTCGTAGTGCCCGCAGCTTCCGCAGGCGCCCGCCGACTGCGGCTCGCGCAGCTCGCGGAACAGGGCCGAGTTCTTCCACACGTTGTCAAAACCGCCGTCCGACAACACGTTTCCGGCCAGAAAGCGGTCATGGATGGCGAAGGGGCAGGCGTACACGTCGCCGACCGGGTCGATCAGGCACACCACCCGGCCCGCCCCGCACATGTTCAGGCCGGCCAGCGCGCCAGACTGCCCGAGCGGGGCGAGGTGGAAGAAGGAGTCACCGGTGAGCACCCGCTCCCCCTTGGCGACCAGCCAGTCGTAGAGCTGGACCTGCTGGTCGGCGGTCGGGTGCAGCTCGTCCCACACGTCCGCCCCGCGTCCCGAGGGACGCAGCCGGGTGATCCGCAGCGTGGCGCCGTAGCGTCCCGCCAGCGCGGCGAAGTCGTCGAGCTGGCCGACGTTGTGCCGGGTGACCACGACCGAGATCTTGGCGTCGCGGAACCCCGCGGCCGCCAGGTTCTCCAGTGCGCGCATCGCCATCGCGAAGGATCCCGGGCCGCGGACGGCGTCGTTGACCTCGGGGGTGGCGCCGTCGAGGGAGATCTGGACGTCGACGTAGTCGCTGGCGGCCAGTCGCCCGGCCACCTCCGGCGTGATCCGGACCCCGTTGGTCGAGAACTTCACGCCGACGTGGTGCGCCGTGGCGTAGTCGACCAGCTCCCAGAAGTCCGGGCGCACCGTGGGCTCCCCGCCGCCGATGTTGACGTAGAACACCTGCATGCGTTCCAGCTCGTCGATGATGTCCATGCACTGCCGGGTGGTCAGCTCCCGCGGATCGCGTTTGCCCGACGACGACAGGCAGTGCACGCACGCCAGGTTGCAGGCGTACGTCAGCTCCCACGTCAGGCAGATGGGCGCGTCGAGCCCGCGTTCGAACTGCTCGATGAGGCGAGGCACGGTCACGGGCGATCCTCCTGAGGGACAAGCATTTTCGACTCCACCAGCACACCGAGCGCCCGCAGATAGGGTTCCTGTCCCGAGTCCTCGACGCCCGCGGCACGGCAGGCCGACCGGGCGTCGGGATGGTCGGCGAGCGACCGCACCACGGTCAGGATGGTGCGGTTCTTCAGGAACGAGAGCTTGCGCGTGCCGAAGTGGTAGAGCAGGGCGCCGAACGGCTCGGGGCGCACCGCCACCTGCGGATGCAGACGCCAGCCGCGGTCGGGGTCCAAGGGTCAGTAGACCCCGCACATCCCGTCGATGGACACCTCTTCGACCAGGGTCTCGGTGACGAGCTCGGTGTCGGTCTGGGTCTCGTGGTCCACGGTCCTTGCCTTTCGTCGGATCTTGACAACGATGAGTCTCGCGTCACAATCGTCGACAGAATATGGCATCGAGTGCCGAAACGGAAGGGCGGGTGCCGATGATGCCGCAGCCGCGGGTGGGCCGGCGCCGCTCGACGACGCCGCACCACATCACCGACGTCGCCATCGAGCTGTTCGCCACGCGCGGATTCGCCGACGTGAGCGTCGATGACGTCGCGCAGGCGGCCGGCATCTCCCGCCGCACCCTCTTCCGCTACTACGCGTCGAAGAACGCGATCCCGTGGGGCGACTTCGACACGCACCTGGCCCTCCTGCGCGAGCTGCTCGAGGCCGTCGATCCGCGGGTGCGCCTGGGCGAGGCGCTGCGCGCGGCGCTGTTGGCGTTCAACACGTTTGACGAGATGGAGACGGCGCGTCACCGCCAGCGGATGCGCGTCATCCTGCAGACCGCCGAACTGCAGGCGTACTCGATGACGATGTATGCCGGATGGCGGGACGTGATCGCCGGATTCGTGGCCCACCGCTCGGACCGCAAGACGACCGACCTGCTGCCGCAGACGGTGGCCTGGACGATGCTCGGGGTGGCGCTGGCCGCCTACGAGCACTGGCTGGCCGACGAATCCGTCCCGCTGCCGACCGCCCTCGGGAACGCGTTCGACGTCGTCGGCCCGGCGCTGGACGGCCTCGACCCGTGAGGGACGGAGCCCTGCTGCAGACGCTGCGGTCGCAGGGCCGGTTCTGCGCCGCCTCGGGCTCGCCGATGTACGGCGAGCTGTTGGACCTGGTGGCCGACGACGCCGAGGCCGGCGGCCGCTTTGCGGCCATCCTGTCCGGACATGAGGACGCGCCGCCGCGCCAGGCGGTGCCGCTTCGGTTGCTCGGTGGACTGCACCGACTCGTGCTCGACGGCCGCGCGCCGCGGCTGCGCCGCTGGTATCCCAGCACCGGCGGCGCCTGGGACGCCAAGGAGGCCTGGCCCGAGATCCTGGCCGCCGCGGCCGATCACTCCGATTCGTTGCGCGCGTCCCTCGACCATCCCCCGCAAACGAACGAGGTGGGCCGGTCCGCCGCACTGATCGGGGGGCTGCTGCGGATCAACCATCACTTCGGTTTGCCCGTAAGGCTTTTCGAAATCGGGACAAGCGCGGGGCTGAACCTGCGGGCCGACCATTACCGCTATCGCTTCGCCGACCACCACTGGGGACCGGCGGACTCTCCGGTGACCGTCCCGGACGCGTGGCGCGGGTCGATCCCACCGGACGGGGCACTGCGGATCGCCGAACGGTGCGGGTACGACATCTCGCCGATCGACGTGACCGTCGCCGACGGCGAGCTGACCGTGTTGAGCTACGTCTGGCCCGACCAGAGCGCGCGGACGGACCGGCTGCGCGGCGCGATCGCCGTCGCGCGCTCCGTGCCGGCGCGCATCGAACGCGCCACCGCCGCCGACGCCGTCGCCGCCATGACACTGGCCGAGGGCACGCTGACGGTGCTGTGGCACTCGATCACCTGGCAGTACCTGTCCGGTGCGGAGCGCGAGGCGGTGCGGGGCGCCGTCGACGAGCTGGCCGCGCGGGCGGATGGACGGTCGCCGTTCGCGCACCTGACGCTCGAGCCCGCCCGGGAGGGGCCCGGCGCGCCGG
This sequence comes from Mycobacterium sp. Marseille-P9652, assembly GCF_902652685.1. Taxonomy (GTDB): domain Bacteria; phylum Actinomycetota; class Actinomycetes; order Mycobacteriales; family Mycobacteriaceae; genus Mycobacterium. The sequence goes on along the minus strand of NZ_CACRUY010000055.1, from coordinate 22,945 downwards.
TCAGGTTCCTGGTTCGCGCGCGCACCTGGCCGGGCGGCGAACATGACGTGCTGGGCGAGTGCCACCCGCACGGGCCACCGGTCAACTGGCACTAGGCATTCGGGCCGCGACCCGCATCGCCCGGCCATGCCGCGCTCGCGATCGCGGCTAGTTCGGGCCCCGCAGGGCCTCGGGATTCGCGATGCGCACGGGCGTCCCGTCCAGCCAGGCCACCACCGCCTCGACGGTGTCGGCGTAGAAGGCGCCGAGCATCTCCCGGGTGACGTACCCGAGGTGCGGGGACAGCGTCACGTTCGGCAGCCGCCGCAGCCGGTGATCCGGGGGAAGCGGCTCGACGTCGAACACGTCGAGCCCCGCCCCGGCGATGCGGCCCGCACCGAGCGCCCCGATCAGGGCCGCCTCGTCGACGATCGGCCCCCGCGACGTGTTGATGAGGTAGGCCGACGGCTTCATGCGGGCAAGTTCAGCGGCGCCGACGAGCCCCCGCGTGCGTTCGGAGAGCACGAGGTGGATGGACACCACGTCGGCCTCCGCGAAGAGCGCCGCCTTTTCCACGCGGCGGGCACCCGATGCCGCCGCGGCCTCGTCTGTCAGGTTCTGGCTCCACGCAATGACCGGCATGCCAAAGGCTTTCGCATACTCGGCCATGCGCTTGCCGGTCCTGCCGAGCCCCAGCAGTCCGAGCGTCTTGCCGGACAGCGTCACGCCGGTCGTCGCCTGCCAGCCGCCGTCGCGCATGCGCCGATGTTCCTCGGCCAGGTTGCGCACGGTCGCGATCATCAGGCCCCACGCGAGTTCGGGCGTGGCGTCGCGCACGGCGCGGAACCGAGGGGCGGCGAAGTCCGAGTGGGCCACCGCGACGCCGTGTTCGGTGGCCGCTCCGATGTCGAGGTTGGGCAGGGCCCGGCCCACGATGGTGATCAGCCTGAGGTTGGGCAGGCGCTCGATCAGCGTGCGGGGGAACGCCATCCGCTCGCGCATGGTGCAGACCACGTCGAACGGCCGCAACACGTCGGCGGCCTCCGCCTCGGACAGATGCCGATCGAAAACCGTTACTTGCGAACGAGTTTGAACCGGCGACCAGTCGGCGAGCCCGAGGGCCACCCCGGCGTAGTCGTCCAGGATCGCCACCCCGGGCATGCGGTCGGTCAGCCGAGCACCTCGGCGATGGGCGCGGCCGCGGCGACCTTGGCGCGCGTCTTCATGACCTTGCCCGGCATGCCGCCGCCGACCACGCCAACCAGCGCCCCGTCCCGCTCGTAGTAGGCCAGGAACTTGCGGCCGTCGTCCTCCACCACGTGGACGATGTCGGAGGCCTCCGGTTCGCCCAGGCACTGGATCTTCACGTCGTACTGGTCGCTCCAGAAGTACGGGACGACCACCGCCGACGGCACCTCCTGCCCGAGCATCGCGGGCACCACGACCCGCGCCTGCTCGGCCACGTTGCTCCAATGTTCCACACGCGCTTGGTGACCCGTGGCGTCGCGCCAGGAGGCGACGTCGCCGAGCGCCCACACGTTCGGCGCGCTGGTGCGACCCGCCTCGTCGCAGACGACGCCGTTGTCGACCTTGATGCCGCTGCCCTCGAGCCAGCCGGTCGCCGGGTGGGAGCCGATGCCGATTACCACGAGATCGGCCGGCAGTTCGGTGCCGTCGGTCAGCACCACGGTGTCGACGTGGCCCTCGCCCCGCACGTCCGCCGCGCCGACGCCGAGACGGACGTCGACGCCCTCGGCGCGGTGCAGCCGGGCCACCAGTTCGCCGATCCGCTCCCCGAGCACCGACGCCAGCGGCGTGGGCTGGGGCTCGACCAGCACCACGTCGACGCCCATGCTGCGCAGGCTGGCGGCCACCTCGCAGCCGATGAAACCGGCGCCGACCACGACGACGTGCCGGCACTCCGACGCGTGCTCGCGCAGGGCCATGCTCTCGTCGAACGTCCGCAGCACCCGGATTCCCGCCAGGTCCGGCAACGACGGGATGCGCCGAGGGACGAGGCCGGTCGCGATGACGAGTTCGTCGTAGCCGAGCTTGGTGCCGTCGGCCAGGGTGACGGTCTGCGCCGCCGTGTCGAGTCCGGTGGCGGCGGAACCCAGCCGCAGCGTGATGCCCTTCTCGTCGTACCACTCGCGGGGCTTGAGCGCCGTGTCGTCGACCTCCTTGCGGAGCACCTCCTTGGACAGCGGCGGGCGGTCATACGGCAGGTGCACCTCGTCGCTGACGATGGTGACCCGGCCGTCGTAGCCGGAGCGGCGGAGTTGTTCGGCGGTCCGGGCGGCGGCCAGGCCCCCGCCGACGATCACGATTCCACCGTCGCCCGTGTCGGCGCCTTCGCTACTGGTCACGAGGTTTTCTTACACGATGGCCGTTCAGTACTTCAAGGCGCCCTTGTCGACGTTGATCTGGGTGCCCGACAGCGTGCCCGAGCCGTCCCCGGCAAGCCACACCACCACGTCGGACACCTCGTCGGGCGACATGAAGCCCTTGGGCTGCAAGGGCATTGGAGGGAAGCTGTGCACGAACGCCGGATGCGTCGCGAAGATCTGCATCATCGCCTCCGGCTCGATCATCGGCGTGTCGACCGAGTAGGGGTGGATGGAGTTGACGCGGATGCCGTACTCGCCGAGCTCGATCGCCAGGGTGTTGGTGAGGGCGGTGAGCCCGAATTTGCTTGCGGCGTAATGCCCGTTGCCCGGCGTGGCCTTGACGCCCGCCGCCGAGCTGACGACCACGATCGAGCCCCCGTTGCCCGCGTCGATCATCGCGGGAATCGCCGCGCGCAGCGTGCGCCAGGTGCCGGTGAGGTTAATTCCGATGACGGTGTCCCACTGCTCGTCGGTCAGTTCCCAGACCCGGCCCCAGCCCAGCACGCCCGCGTTGGCCACCAGGACGTCGAGCCGGCCGAACTGCTCGACACCGTCGGCCACCAGCTGCCGCAGCGCCGCGTCGTCGCGGACGTCCACCTCGCGGGCCAACACCTTGCGGCCCTCGCCTTCCACCAGTCGGACCGTCTCGGCCAAATCCTCGGGCGTCGCGGGCGTGTAGGTCACGGTGGGCGACGCGGGGGCGCAGATGTCGAGCGCGATGATGTCGGCGCCCTCCCGGGCCAGCCGCACCGCGTGCGCACGTCCCTGACCCCGGGCAGCTCCGGTGACGAATGCCACCCGTCCTTGCAGTGATCCCATCGGCACAGGCTAGCAGCGGAACTGGAACGTGTTCTAAGCCCGCCGACGATGCGGCCCGCGCAGCGGGGCGAGGTGGGGGCACCCCCAGCCGCGGAGCGGCGAGGCGGAAAGGCGGGCCATCGGATAACGCCCGGTGCCGGCCGGGATCAGATCTCGGCGATGATCTGCGCCCGCCGGCTGTTGTACTCGTCGTCGGTCAGCGTCCCAGTGGCGCGCAGCGTCTCCAGCTCCTGCAGCCGCTGGGCGATCGACGGCTGGGGCGGCGTGACGACCGGTGCCGGGCCGCCGGCGGCCGGCTGAGGGGTGGGCTGCGCGGCCGGCGCCTGCTGTTCGGCCGCCCGGCGCACCACCTCCTGGACCTGCTGGCGGAGCGCCGGGTTGGACCGGATGTCGACCATGTTGTTCAGCGGGATGTTGTTGGCCTTGAGGATCTGCAGGATCTCCATCAGCGGTCCCGCCTGCCCGCTGAGGTCGTAGGTCTTGTTGTCCTCGGCCAGCGTGAACTGCGCGGGCATCAGGCCGTTGACCAGAGCGCTGCGCTCCCAGTCGATTCGATACTCCTGGGTGGTGGGGTTCACCAGGACCACCACCTTGCGGGCGTTGAGGTTGCCGAGCCGGCTGACGCTGGCGATCACGCGATCCTCGCTGTCGAACGGCAGGATCCCTGGGCCCGCGATGTGCAGGTGCACCTTGACCACCTGCTGGTTATTGATCCACGTTCCGGTTTCGGAGAGCCCGGTGATCTGCGCGAGGGCGAGCACGCCGTTCTGCTCGAGTTCGGCGTTCTTGGCCGACGACTTGGCCCCGAAGTTGGCCAACGCCAGCGCGATCAGGACATCCGCCACGGTGATGAGCAGGCCGACGTAGAACATCCACTGCAGCAGGCTCCCGAACCCGAGGGTGAAGTAGACGATGAGGAAGATCGGCCCCACCAGGCCGCCGCACAGCAAAACAACCAACTGGGCCTTCAGGTAGCGCGCGAACACGTGGTCTCCTCCGGTTGCTCAAAGTTGGAGACAGATTAGCGCCGGGCTATGCCCTACCGATCACAAATCGCAAGTGCGTTACCCGGCCGGCTGTTCTTCGGCGGCCGCGGCCGAGCCCGGAGAGTAGGCCGGCGTGGCCGGCGTGTAGGCGCGGGTCGCCGGCGCCGCGCCGAGGGGTGTGCCGGCCAGCGGCAACGCGCTCGCCGGAGAGAATCCGGAGAACTCCGCCGTCTCCGCCGCGACCGCCTCCACCGACGCGCCGGCGGGCAGGTCCGCGCCACCCGACGCCAGCGGTTCGTAACCGAGCTCGCGCACCAGCTGGGCATAGATCGATCCGCCGCCCTGGACGGCGGGCGCGGACACGCCGGCCGAGGCGACGGCCGCGGGAACGGCCGACTCGGGCGAAACCCCGGTCACCAACCCGGCGGCCGGCGCGAGGGGCGTCGACCCGGAAACCGGACCCGCCGCCGCGGCCGGCACCGCTCCCGACGAACCCACTTGCCCCGCGCTGCTGACCGCGGTCAGCGCGGCCTGCTCCACGGTCTGCAGGGGTGACGCGTTGGCGGCCTCGGCGGCCGCGTACTGCACCGCGCCGCCGGTCATCAGCTGCACGAACTGCTCGTGGAAGAGGGCCGCCTGGGCGCTGATCGCCTGATAGACCTGGGCGTGCGCCTCGAACAGCGCGGTGATGGTCGCAGACACCTCGTCGGCGCCGGCCGCCACCACGCTGGACGTGGGAGCCAGGGCCGCCGCGTTGGCGGAACGGATGGACGAACCGATGTTGGCCAGGTCGTGCGCGGCGGCCGCCACATACTCGGGCGCTGCCACTACATACGACATCCGAACCTCCCAGCCACGGCCAAAGTCTCATTCCCCCGGTCGCGTCCGAAGACTCGATTGCGGTCAATGTTACCTGAGCCCCGGCAGCTCCAATTGTGGAATTTGCACAATGGAGAACAGAAAGCCCGGATCGCCTCGCGGGCGATCCGGGCTTTCTGCTGGTGAGGAACTACTTGATGATCTTGGTGACCCGGCCGGCGCCGACGGTGCGGCCGCCCTCCCGGATCGCGAACCGCAGACCGTCGTCCATCGCGACGGGCTGGATCAGCTTCACCGAGATGTTGGTGTTGTCACCGGGCATCACCATCTCGGTGCCCTCCGGCAGCGTCACCACACCGGTGACGTCGGTGGTGCGGAAGTAGAACTGCGGGCGGTAGTTGTTGAAGAACGGCGTGTGCCGGCCGCCCTCGTCCTTGGACAGGATGTAGACCTGGCCCTCGAACTCGGTGTGCGGCGTGGTGGTGCCGGGCTTCGTGACGACCTGACCGCGCTCGACGTCCTCGCGCTTGATACCGCGCAGCAGCAGCCCGACGTTGTCGCCGGCCTGACCCTGGTCGAGCAGCTTGCGGAACATCTCCACACCGGTGACCGTCGTCTTGGTGCTGGTCGGCTTGATGCCGACGATCTCGACTTCCTCGTTCACGTTGATGACGCCGCGCTCCACACGGCCGGTGACAACCGTGCCGCGGCCGGTGATCGTGAAGACGTCCTCGACGGGCATCAGGAACGGCTTCTCGGTGTCGCGGACCGGGTCCGGGATCGACTCGTCGACGGCGTCCATCAGCTGCTCGACGGACTCGACCCACTTGGCGTCGCCCTCGAGCGCCTTGAGCGCCGAGACCCGGACCACCGGGGCGTCCTCGTCGAACTCCTGGGCGGCCAGCAGCTCGCGGACCTCCAGCTCGACGAGCTCGAGCAGCTCCTCGTCGTCCACCGCGTCGGCCTTGTTGAGCGCGACGAGGATGTACGGCACGCCGACCTGGCGGGCCAGCAGGACGTGCTCGCGGGTCTGCGGCATCGGGCCGTCGGTCGCGGCGACCACCAGGATGGCGCCGTCCATCTGCGCCGCGCCGGTGATCATGTTCTTGATGTAGTCGGCGTGGCCCGGGGCGTCGACGTGCGCGTAGTGCCGCTTCTCGGTCTGGTACTCCACGTGGGAGATGTTGATCGTGATGCCGCGCTGACGCTCCTCGGGCGCGTTGTCGATCTGGTCGAACGCGCGCGACTCGTTCAGGTTGGGGTACTTGTCGTGCAGGACCTTGGTGATGGCCGCGGTCAGCGTGGTCTTGCCGTGGTCAACGTGACCAATGGTCCCGATGTTGACGTGGGGCTTGGTCCTTTCAAACTTCGCCTTCGCCACTGTTGTGTCCTCCGACTTGTTGGTGCTTGTTAAGCAGTGTTGGTGTTTTCAGTTGTGCCGCGCCCAAGGCTTGGTGACCCGGCAAGGTTACTCCGTTGGCTATGCCTACCGACCCGTCGCCTTCGCTGAGCCGATTGCTCGGCTCCGGGCCACTGAGTTGACACTCACTGGCCCGTCGCCTTCGCGATGATCTCCTTCGACACGTTCGCCGGAACTTCGGCGTACGAGTCGAACACCATGGAGTAATTCGCCCGGCCCTGGGTCTTCGACCGCAGGTCGCCGACGTAGCCGAACATCTCCGACAGCGGCACGTGCGCCTTCACGACGCGTGCACCGCTCCGCTCCTCCATGGCCTGAATCTGGCCACGGCGGGAGTTCAGGTCGCCGATCACGTCGCCCATGTAGTCCTCGGGCGTGGTGACCTCGACGGCCATGATCGGTTCCAGGATCACCGGCTGCGCCTGCGCGGCGGCCTTTTTCAGCACCTGGGAACCGGCGATCTTGAAGGCCATCTCGGACGAGTCGACCTCGTGGAAGGCGCCGTCGAGCAGGGTGACCTTGAGGTTCACCAGCGGGTAGCCGGCCAGCACGCCGTACTGCATGGCGTCCTGGGCGCCGGCGTCCACCGACGGGATGTACTCGCGGGGGATGCGGCCACCGGTGACCTTGTTCTCGAACTCGTAGGTCGCCCCGTCCTCGCCATGGAACGGCTCGAGGTTGATCAGCACCTTCGCGAACTGCCCCGAGCCGCCGGTCTGCTTCTTGTGGGTGAACTCGACCTTCTCCACCAGCCGCTTGATGGTCTCCTTGTAGGCGACCTGCGGCTTGCCGACGTTGGCCTCGACCTTGAACTCGCGGCGCATGCGATCGACCAGGATGTCCAGGTGCAGTTCGCCCATGCCGCCGATCACGGTCTGGCCGGTCTCGGCGTCCTGGTGGACCTTGAACGTCGGGTCCTCCTCGGCGAGCTTCTGGATCGACAGGGAGAGCTTCTCCTGGTCGCTCTTGGTCTTGGGCTCGATGGCCACCTCGATGACCGGGTCCGGGAAGGTCATGGACTCGAGCACGACCTGGTCGTTCGGGTCGCTCAGGGTGTCACCGGTCGTCGTGTCCTTCAGCCCGATCACCGCGTAGATGTGACCCGCCGATGCGGTCTCCACCGGGTTCTCCTTGTTGGAGTGCATCTGGAAAAGCTTGCCCAGCCGCTCCTTCTTGCCCTTGGTGGAGTTGATGACCTGGCTGCCGGAGTCGACCTTGCCCGAGTACACCCGGACGTAGGTCAGCTTGCCGAAGAACGGGTGCGTCGCGACCTTGAAGGCCAGCGCCGAGAACGGCTCGTCGGTCGAGGGCTTGCGCACGACCTCGACGTCCTCCTTGCCCGGAGCGTGACCCACGGCCGGGGGCACGTCCAGCGGCGAGGGCAGGTAGTCGATGACGGCGTCCAGCATGGGCTGCACGCCCTTGTTCTTGAACGCGCTGCCGCACAGCACCGGGTACGCCTCCGAGCTGATGGTCAGCTTGCGGATCGCGCCCTTGATCTCGGCGACCGTGAGCTCCTCGCCACCGAGGTACTTCTCCAGCAGCTCCTCGTCGGTCTCCGCGACCGCCTCGAGCAGCTTGGTGCGGTACTCGTCGGCCTTCTCCTGCAGCTCCGCGGGGATGTCGACGACGTCGTACTTCTCGCCGAGCTTGGCCTCGGAGCTCCACACCTTGGCCTTCATCTCGACCAGGTCGACGACGCCGGAGAAGTCGCCCTCCGAGCCGACGGGCAGCTGGATCGGGATGACGTTGGCGCCGAGGCGCTCCTCCATGGTCCGCACGGAGAAGTAGAAGTCGGCGCCGATCTTGTCCATCTTGTTGACGAAGCAGATCCGGGGGACGTCGTACTTGTCGGCCTGGCGCCAGACCTGCTCGGACTGCGGCTCGACGCCCTCCTTGCCGTCGAAGACGGCCACGGCGCCGTCCAGGACGCGCAGGCTTCGCTCCACCTCGACGGTGAAGTCGACGTGCCCGGGGGTGTCGATGATGTTGATCTGGTTGTCGTTCCAGAAGCAGGTGGTGGCGGCGGAGGTGATGGTGATCCCCCGCTCCTGCTCCTGCTCCATCCAGTCCATCGTGGCGGCGCCGTCGTGGACCTCACCGATCTTGTAGCTGATGCCGGTGTAGTAGAGGATGCGCTCCGTCGTCGTCGTCTTGCCGGCGTCGATGTGCGCCATGATGCCGATGTTGCGGACCTTGGTCAGGTCGGTCAGCACGTCCTTCTGTGCCACAGAAGTCTTCCCACTCTTTCGATTGCTTGGTTCGCTGTCTTGTTTGCGCCCGGCACCGTCGCCGGAGCTATTTACCAGCGATAGTGCGCGAAGGCGCGGTTGGCCTCGGCCATCTTGTGGGTGTCCTCACGCCGCTTGACGGAGGCACCGAGGCCGTTGCTGGCATCCAGGATCTCGTTTGCCAGCCGCTCGATCATGGTCTTCTCCCGGCGCTGCCGCGAGAAGCTGACAAGCCAGCGCAGCGCCAGCGTGGTGGACCGGTCCGGACGCACCTCGACGGGCACCTGGTAGGTCGCACCACCGACGCGGCGGCTGCGCACCTCCAGGGCGGGCTTGACGTTGTCGAGAGCACGCTTGAGCGTGATCACGGGATCCGTACCCGTCTTCTCCCGTGCATTTTCGAGCGCTCCATAAACAATGCGCTCGGCGAGCGATTTCTTCCCCTTCAGCAGGACTTTGTTCACCAGCTGGGTGACCAGCTGCGATCCGTAGACGGGGTCGTTGACCAACGGACGCTTGGGCGCGGGTCCCTTCCGCGGCATCAGCTCTTCTCCTTCTTGGCGCCGTACCGGCTGCGAGCCTGCTTGCGGTTCTTGACGCCCTGGGTGTCGAGCGAACCGCGAATGATCTTGTACCGGACCCCGGGCAGGTCCTTCACCCGGCCGCCGCGCACCAGCACCATCGAGTGCTCCTGCAGGTTGTGCCCCTCACCCGGGATGTAGGCGGTGACCTCGACCTGGCTCGTCAGCTTCACGCGGGCAACCTTCCGAAGCGCCGAGTTCGGCTTCTTCGGCGTGGTGGTGTACACGCGGGTGCAAACGCCACGGCGCTGCGGGCTGCCCTTCAGAGCCGCGGTCTTGACCTTGCCGATCTTGTCCCGACGACCCTTGCGGACCAGCTGCTGAATGGTTGGCATTTACCGGCTTTCTGTGTCGAACGTCTTTCGTGGCTTCTTCAAGTCTCTGTACTGCAGTTTTACCCCGCCGCACTACCCCGCGGCCGGGTGTGTCGCACGCGGCGCGCACCGGAGCGATCCAGTGCGCCGTGGACATGCGAATTTGCCCGGCATCCACTTCCTTACGGTCAGGCGCCGTAAGCCGCCAGGCACGAGCCACCACGATACCCGTCGGCGGTCGGGCAGGTCAAAGCGGCTTGGCGCCCTGCTCCGCCGCGCGCCCTCCGGGGCGATTCTCGGAGCGTTTCTCCATGCGCGCGTCCATGCCCACCGCCAGCCGAAGCACCATGTCGGAGAACAGGGCGTCGGTGTCGATGTCGTCCATGACGCCGGTCATCTCGAGCAGGACGAAGCCGTGCAGGGCGGACCAGAACTCCAGAGCCGCGTGAAAGGCCTCGTCGCCGTCGAGCCCGTAGGAGGACAGGACCTCGATCACCGGCGCGGCAGCCCCACGGGTCGCGGCCGCGTACTCGGGGTCGTCGCCGCCCAGGGGCATCCGGGTGAAGGCGGAGTAGCGCCCGGGGTGGTGATGGGCGTAGCTGCGGTAGGCGCCGGCCATCACCAGCACCGCGTCGTCGCGGGCGCGGCCCTCGCCGACCCGGTTCAGCATCGTGATGATGTCGTCGATCACCCGGATCCGCACCGCGCGCCGCAGATCCTCCAGGCTGTCGACGTGGTTGTACAGCGACGGCCCCTTCGTCCCGAGCTGCGTCGCCAGCGCGTTGATCGTCAAGGAATCCCAGCCCTCCCGGTCGAGGAACGTGAGCGCCCCGTCGACGATGCCTTCCCGGCTCAGCTTGGCCGGGCGGGCGCCGGATCGCCCCGCGCGCTGGCGCCCGGGCGCCGGCGGGACTCCCGTCGGTTCCGGCTGAGCTGCCATGGCGGACGCCCTTCGGTCGCATGCGGTCGAGATAACTAATGACTCTAGTTGACCGGTGCCCCGATATCGCCGCGCGCGGCGGCGGCGCGCTGCAGTCGGCCGAATGCGCGAAAGGGGCTGCCATTGCGCAGCCCGATACACGTAATCTCTTTCCAGGCTCGTTCGCCGCTCTAAGGGGGTCCCCGTGAACAGGACAGCCGTCGCCGGGTCGCTCGCCGCGTGCGCCCTCGCCGTCATCCCCATCGCGGCGCCGCCGGCCGGCCACGCCAAGAACGGCGACACCCACATCACCGGCCAGGGCATCGAGCAGACGCTGGATTGCAACGACGCCACGCTGCTCGTCAACGGCACCAACAACCGGATCACCGCGCTGGGGAACTGCTGGGCGGTGTCGGTGATGGGATCGGGCAACACCGTCGTCGCCGACACGGTCACCCACGACATCACCGTCTACGGCTGGGATGAGACGGTGTTCTATCACAACGGCTCGCCGATCCTCTGGGACCGCGGCCGCGAGCTCGGCATGACCAACCGGCTTCAGCAGGTACCCGGCTGACTCGCCGGGGACGGATCAACGGAATGAGGAGAATGCGCGCGCATATCGGTGACGAACACTCCCGGCCATTCAGGCTGGCCGCACTCGCCCTGGCCCCGGCCGCGGCCGCGCTGGTGCTCGCGGCCTGCAGCTCGACCGCCGGGCCCCCGGCGGGCTCGTCGTCGACGACGACCAAGAGCAGCTCGACCACGACGACGACGAGCGGGGCCGCGTCGCCGACCAGTACGAGCGGTGCCAGCACCTCGGTGGAGATCGGCAACACGCTGACCTACGGATCGGTCGGAACCACCGCCACGATCGACTGCGCCAGCGGCAAGTCACTCAACGTCGTCGGCTCCAACAACACCCTCACCGTCACGGGCACGTGCGAGACGGTGACCATCGGCGGGACCGGCAACAAGATCACCCTCGACAAGGTGAACACCACACTGAGGGTGGCGGGGATGAACAACGACATCACCTACAAGGACGGTGACCCGAAGGTCGAGAAGCTCGGCTCGACCAACACCGTCACGAAGGGCGGCTGACCCGCCGGTGTTCAGATGGGCCCCGGCGCGCCGATGGGTGAGACTGCACCGGCGGCGTCGAGCCTGAACACAGATCGCGATTGACCAGCGAATCGCGCGCTGGGAGCAGTCTCGGCGCGCTGGGCGCAGTCTCGGCGCGCTGGGCGCAGTCTCGGCGCGCTGGGCGGCTAACCCGCCGGTGCGCCGTGGCGCCCGGCGCCGGCGGCGAAGCGCCCCGCCCCTTCCGCGGCCTCGGCGGCGACGCGCGAGATGCTGGCGAACTCGAAATCGAGCGCCTCGGATTCCGTTGCGCCCCATTGGTTCAACGCCGAGAGGCGGTCGGACCGCAGGCACTGCTGCGGCAGGGCCGCGAGTTGGGCGGCGAGTTCCTCGGCCGCCCGCCGCGCCTCGCCTTTGGGCACGACGCGATTGGCCAGCCCCATCGCCAGCGCCTCGTCGGCCTTGACGCCGCGGCCGGTGAGGATCATGTCCATCGCCCGGCTGTGCCCGATCAGCCGGGGCAACCGGACCGTGCCCCCGTCGATCAGCGGCACGCCCCAGCGCCGGCAGAACACCCCGAAGACCGCGTCCTCGTCGGCGACCCGCAGGTCACACCACAGGGCCAACTCCAGGCCGCCGGCCACGGCGTAGCCGCTCACGGCCGCGATCACCGGCTTGGACAACACCATCCGCGTCGGCCCCATCGGACCCGGGCCCGTCCGGTGGACGGCGTTCGACTCGGGTGTGCCGAAGGCCTTCAGATCGGCGCCGGCGCAGAAGGTTCCGTTGTCGCCCCACAGCACGGCCACCGACGCGGTGTCGTCGCGGTCGAACTCGTCGAACGCCGCGTACAGCGCCGCGGCGGTCGGGCCGTTGACGGCGTTGCGCGCCCCCGGCCGGTCGAGGATCACCGTGGTCACCGCGCCATTGCGCTCCACGCGCACCGGCTCGCTCATGTCGCCTCCACTAATTGCGTCGGGTTACGTCGCTGCGCCAGCTCGGTGGCGAAGTCGTGGTAAGCGTCGCGCAGTCGCATGCCGGGCCAGTCGTCGGGTAACAGTTCGGCCGGCAGCATCGGATCGGTGAGCAGGTGACGCACGATCGCCGCCGCCACCACGAACCGGCCGGGAATGTCGGGCGCGGCGGTCATTTCGTCGAGCAGCCGACGGCCCGTCTCCGCCCAGGCCGTCAGTTCCCACAACTCGTTGGCCAGCTCGGCCGGCGCCCTGTCGCGCGCGCTGAGCACCCGCACCCGGTCCGCGATGTCGGGATCCAGGCTGAGCTCAAGGTTGTCCGGGCGCATCCACACCCCCTCGCGCAGCTCGCCGAACCGCTTGTGCTGCATGCTGGTTCGCAGCGCGGCGCGGGCGCGGGCGTCGGTGCCCACCGCGGTGACGACGAGCACCAACCAGTCCCCGCTCCAATCCCGGTCGCGCGGGTGCATGGCCTCGTCCTGACGGCGCTGCCGGGCGAGCAGGCGATCCGAGAGTCGGTAGCCGTCGGCGGACCGCACCAGGTCGCCGGCGCCGACCATGCGGGTGAGCGCGACCCGCACCGTCGCCTCCTTGATGCCGAAATCAGCAGTGAGAGCTACCAATTCACCGGCAGTCGCCCAGGCCGGGTGCGCCCCGAGCAGCACACTGAGCACCACCGAACGGGCCGTCATGGCACGCATGGCCGGCCCGCCTAGACTTCGGAGGCCCGGCGGCCGTGGTCGCCGAACGGCTCGTCGCGGTGGCGAACCGCTTCACGAAACCCGTGCTCGACCGCGTCGGCGACGAAGGCGTGCCCCTCGGGCGTGTGCCGGGCCACGCCGTCGAATACGGTGCTGACCATCCGGCTGGTCGCGACGCCCTGTTGCAGCAGAGCGGAATTCAGCGCGAGCTTGACCATGATCAATTGGTTGACGGGTACCGCCGCGATGCGCTCGACGAGCCGTTCGGTGCGCTCGTCGAGATCCTCGGGCGGCGGCGCCTCGACCGCCAGGCCCCACTCGGCCGCTTGCGCGCCGGTGATGCAGTCGCCGGTGAGGAGTAGCCGCTTGGCGCGCTGGTCTCCGAGCCGGTGGGCCCACAGGCCCGCGGCCGGCACGCCCCACACCCGCGTCGGCGGGTAGCCGATCTTCGCGTCCGCCGCCGCGATCACCTGGTCGGCGTGCAGCGCGATGTCGGTGCCGCCGGCCACGCAGTAACCGTGGATCTTGACCACCGTGGGCTTGTCCGCGTGCATCAGGCTGGAGAACCCGCGCACGAAGCGACTCATCATCTGGTAGTCGACCATCGGATCCCACGGCTGGTTCGGCAGGTGGTTGACCGCCTGAGTCTTGCCGTCCAGCACGGTGCCCTGATAGGCGCCGGTGCCCCCGGCAGAGCCGGTGCCGTCGGCGTAGGCCGACAGGTCGAAGCCCGCGCAGAACCCCGCGCCGCGCCCGGACACCAGGATGACGTGCACGTTCGGGTCCAGGTCGGCGCGCTCCACCAGGGCCGCCAGTTCCAGCGGGGTGTCGGCGACGATCGCGTTGCCCTTCTCCGGGCGGTTGAAGGTGATCCGGGCAACCCGGTCGGTCACCTCGTAGGTCATCGTCTTGAGGTTGTCGAAGTCGACCGGCCTGATCGCGTGAGTCATTCTGTGGCTCAGCCCTTTACCAGGGCGCGCTCCAGGATCGGCGCCAGGTCCAGCCCGGCCGGCATGGTGCCGAAGGCGCCGCCCCACTGCCGGTCCAGGCGCGTGGTCAGGAACGCCTCCGCGACGGCGGGGTGCCCGTGGCGCACCAGCAGCGATCCCTGCAGGGCCAGGCAGATGTCCTCGGCGACCTTGCGGGCGCGGTAGGCGATCGTGTCCAGGTCGGCCAGGTCGTTGCGCAGCCGCTCGACGTGGGCAGCCAGGCGCGGGTCCTGACCGGCGCTCTGACCCAGCTCCTCGAACAGCACCTCGACGCACTCGGGCCGAGTCGCCATGGCGCGCAACGTGTCCAGCGCGCTGACGTTGCCGGATCCCTCCCAGATGCCCATGAGCGGGGCCTCGCGGTAGAGGCGCGGCATGCCCGAGTCCTCGACGTAGCCGTTGCCACCGAGGCATTCGAGCGCCTCGGCGGCGTGCGGGGTGGAGCGCTTGCACACCCAGTACTTGCTGGCCGCCAGACCGATCCGGCGCAGCATCGCCTCGCGTTGGTCGCCGCGCACCGCCTTGTCGGTGGCGCCCGCCATCCGCATCGCCACGATCGTCGCGGCCTCGGCCTCCACGGCCAGGTCCGCCAGGACGTTGCGCATCAGCGGCTGGTCAATGAGGTAGGCGCCGAACGCCTTTCGATGCTGGGCGTGGTGAATGGCGCGGGTCAGGCCGGTGCGCATGCTGGTGGCGCTGCCCAGCGTGCAATCCAGGCGCGTGAGGTTGACCATCTCGATGATGGTCGGCACGCCCCGGCCCTCCTCCCCCACCAACCATGCTGTGGCGCCGTCGTATTCGACCTCGCTGGAGGCGTTGGCGTGGTTGCCGAGCTTGTCCTTGAGCCGCTGCAGGAACATCCGGTTGCGGGTGCCGTCGGGAAGGATGCGCGGCAGCATGAAGCACGACAGCCCGCCGGGCGCCTGCGCGAGCACCAGGAAGATGTCGCACATCGGCGCGGAGGTGAACCACTTGTGGCCGACCAGGCTGTAAGTGCCGTCGCCGTTGGGCGTCGCCTGGGTGGTGCCCGCGCGAACGTCGGAACCGCCCTGCTTCTCGGTCATCGACATGCCCGCGGTGATGCCGGATTTGGTGGCGGCGAGCTTGAGCTCGGGGTCGTACTCGCGGCTGGTGAGCAACGGCTCGTATACCTGCGCCAGCTCGGGGTTGAAGCGCAGCGCCGGGACCACCGCGTAGGTCATGGAGATCGGGCAGACGTGGCCGGGTTCGCAGTTCCAGGCCGACATCTTGGCGGCGCGCACCACGTGCGAGCCCGGGCGGTCGTCGGCCCACGGCGCCGCGTGCAGGCCGTGGGCGATCGCGGCGCGCATCAGCTCGTGATAGGCGGGGTCGAACTCCACCTCGTCGACGCGGTGACCGTAGGCGTCGTGGGTGTGCAGCACCGGGCGGTTGCGGTCGGCCAGCTCGCCCCACCGTTGGGCCTGCCGGGATCCCGACAGCACGCCGACCTCGTTCACCTCGTCCAGGCCCCACTGGCCGCCCTCGCGGATCAGGGCCTCGACGAGCGCCGGGAAGGCGGCGGGGTTGTAGTTCTCCAGGGGCGGGACCTGGTTGGTGACGACGTGGGTGTCAGGCATGCCCGCAATATTACATTTTCCTGACAGGCGCACAATAGGTGTAATGATCACTTGGGGTGGGTGTCAAAGAATCGCCACACCGTCTCGGTGGCGAAGGGCGGCCACTCGTGGCCACCGCCGTCGACCGTGACCAGCACGACGGCGCGGCGATCGGGGCACGCGGCCGTTGCCGTGGTCACCGCGCCGTTGGTGGTGATGCTCGGCGCGCCACATCGATCGGCGTTGCGCCAGAAGGCATTGACGTCGGCGACGGACGGACCGTCGATCACACTGGACCCCCGGCCCCCCTTGTACGGGATGAGCCGGTCCGCGGTGCCGTGGATGTGGATGACCGACGTCGGGTGTGGGGACGGGCACGGGTCGAGTTGCGTGGCCGAGTCCGGGCCGATCGCGGCGAAGTCGCCGGTGTTGCAGGCCAGCGTGTAGGCCATGATGCCGCCGTTGCTGATGCCCGTCGCGTACACCCTCGACGAGTCGATGCCGACGTTCCTGGCGATGTCGGCAACCGCCGCGGTGATGAACGCGACGTCGTCGACGCCGTCGCGGGCGGGCCGTCCACAGCAGCCGCCGCCACCGACGTTCCAGGCCCGGTGCAGGCCGTCGGGATAGGCGACGACGAACTTCGCCCCGTCGGCCAATTGGTCCCAGCCGTAAGCTCTTGCGGCCTGCTCGGCCGTGCCGAACCCGCCGTGCAGCATCACCACGAGCGGGGCGTTCGCCGGCAGTCCGACCGGCTTGTAGAGCCGGTAGCTGCGCTCCTGGCCCTTGACGTGCAGGGTGTGGAGGCTGACGCCGGTCGAGAAGGTGGACGGTGGCTGCTGCGGGAAGCAACCGGCGACCGCCAGGGCAACGCCCAGCATCGCGGCGAGCCGGCGGCACATCGCCGCGTCAGCCGCTTGTCTTGTCCCGCAGGAACGCGATGTCGTCCTTGCGGCCCTCGTCGGCCGTCTCGCAGATCACCGGGGCGTCGGCGGCCGTGACCACGGCGACGAGGAGCTCGGGGTCGATCTGACCGGTTCCGAAGTTGGCGTGCCGGTCGGCGCCGGAACCCGCCGCGTCTCGCGAGTCGTTGCAGTGCACGAGGTCGATGCGGCCGGTGAGAGCCTTGATGCGCTCGACCGCGTCGATCAGTTCCTCGCCCGCGGCCCACGCGTGGCAGGTGTCCAGGCAGAACCCAATGCCCTTGTCCCCGATGTGATCCCAGAGCCTGCCGATGGTGTCGAAGTAGCGGGCCATCGCGTGGTCGCCGCCCGCGGTGTTCTCGAGGTACACCGCGACGTCCGTCTCCAGGTAGTCGAGCGCCTTGACCCAGCGCTTGAAGCCGGCCTCCATGTCGTTGTCGTCGGCGTGGCCGCCGTGCACGATCACCGCGGTGGCGTTGATCTCCGCGGCCGCGTCGCAGGTGTCCTGCAGGATCTTGCGCGACGGGATGCGGATCCGGTTGTTGGCCGACGCGACGTTGATCAGGTAGGGGGCGTGGATGTACAGCGGCGTGGTGGACGCTTTGAGCGTCTCGGCGTCGTCGCGCGGCTTGGGCTTCTTCCAGCTCTGGGGGTCGCCGAGGAAGAACTGCACCACGTCGGCGCCGTCCGCCTGGGCGGCGGCCAGGGGGTCGTCGTTGCGGACGTGCGAACCGATGAGCACGTGGCCAGTGTAGTGAGTGGGCCGGTGCGGGGTGACTTTCGCTCTAGCGCTTTCTTGGCGAAACTCGGGACCATGCAAGCGCTGCGCGTGGATACCGCCGGTGTGCGGGCGATGGCGGCGCGGTGGGCGGCCTCCGCGAGCGAGCTCGGCGCGACGTCCGCTCCGGCCGGGCTTGGCGCCCCCGGTCATGCGAGCGCCGCCGCGGTCGAGGCCGCCCACATCGACGTCGCGGCCTTCACCGAGTCGCTGGCCGCACGGGTGGCCGGCCGCTCGACCAATGTGGGTGTGGCCGACGCCGGCTACCAGGCCAACGAAGCCGGGGCGGCGCTGGAGATGGCAGCCGTGGCGCCCCGGGGCATCAGCGTGTAGCCGTGGCCGCGGTTGCGGGATTTCCCGATCTCTCGCAGTTGCTGTCCTGGCCTACCCAACACCTCACGGAGGCGGCCGACCACTGGGAGGCTGTGGGCGGGCGTAGCTACGCGGTGGCTAATCAGATCTGGCGGGACGCGCTGACGGTCGACTGGCAGGGCGAGGGCGCCGACGCGATGCGCACGGCGACGCACACCGACATGGTGAGCACCAGCAGGGCGGCCGACCAGTTGCAGGGCGCCGCCAAAGTCGCCCGAGCCGGGGCCGCCGATCTGTATGGGGCCCGGGCGCGCGTGCGTTACGCGGTGCAAGACGCCAACGCGGCCGGGTTCGATGTCGACGAAGAGATATCGGTCATCGATCGCTCGACGGGCGGGTCGGCCGCGCAGCGCGCAGCCCGGCAAGCACAGGCGGAAGCCCTGGCCGCCGACATCCGCCAGCGCGCCGCGCAGTTGGTCGCTGTGGACCAACAAGTGGCCGGCAAGGTCACGGCGGCAGTAGCCGGGATTCGCGAGATGTTTCCTGGGGGCCCCGCAACGCGGAAGCCGCTGCGAAGAACTGGATTTCAGGCCGTCGATAGCCACACGTTCAAACAAGACCCGGCGCCGCGACCGGATCCCGCACACGCCGCTTACGAGCGGCTGAAGGGAGAAATTCGGGCTCACAATGCTTCGCCGCCCCCGCTCAATGACGCGAACGCTGTGGCCGCCTACAACCGAGAGGCCGATGCGCTCAACGCCCGAAAGGCTGAGCTAGAGGCAAAGGTCGGGAGGGAGGAAACGGTTGCCGCGCAGAAGACGCGCTTGGTACCTGATTGGGCTCACCCCGCACCGGAACATCCGCATAAACCTGGTCAATTGCCGCAGCAGGAGCAGGGTTCATTCGACTTGACGACCCCGCATGCGCACGACCTCGGAAGCGATCCGTCGAACGGCGCCTTTCGGGTAAGCGAAGCTGAGACTGGACTGCGGATCGAGGCCGAGAAAGGGATAGACCTCATCCGAAGCTCGCACCCGGGGGTTGATTGGATCAATCCCGCAACTGGTGAAACATACGATGCAGTAGGCAACTTTCCGCCTCAGTTTTTCGACGCTCAATGGTCCAATCTCCAAGAAAAGATTCAAGAGCATATGAAAAAGGCTATCTACGTGCCGGTCGATGTATCTCAATTCACGGCGGCACAACGTTCCATCGTTCGGGCATATATTGATGAGCTGCATGATCCGCACGTTTTTGTGATAGGAGACAGTTGATGGCAGGCACGATCTTCTTCTCGAAACGTAACTGGTCCGCCAGTTCGTGGGCTACCTTTCATGTGCTGGAGTACTTGAGCCAACAGGCTGGCGACCCGGCGACGAAAGACATGCTCGATGAACTGGTAGCGAATAACATTCCGATGCTCGATCTGCGCGATCCACAGCACGCAAACCTTGTAAACATCCTTGCCGACGACCTGCCTCAGGAAATGCCCGTCCTGGACGACAAAGACCTCCAGCATAAGCTGCAGGCGCTACTTTCAGAATTGGTGGATCGGGCGCGGGAACAACAGCAAATTAACTGCGCGTCGGACCGCTAGCTAGGTTTGTGTGCTTCCACGAAGGGATCAGTTCGCTTAGGGTTCCAACACCAACGTGTTGAAGATCTGGTCTCTCACAGTCGCCCGATAAGCAACAGCGATGGCACGCTCGTCTATGAGGTGCCGATCAATCGGGTGCACTGCACACGCCGACCGCGAAGACACCGGTGAAAGTGTGACGATGAGAATAGTGGCGAACATCAACGAAGGGCGCGCTGGAATCCCCGACGGGGGCCAGAAGGGAGTCATCTCGATGTATCCCCTCGCGGGCGGAAGTGGAGTCGTCGAAGTGGAGCCGGGCTGGACGCTATGCCCACCGTGGGTGAATAAAAATGTGCCCATCAACTGAGCCCACCGACGCCCAAACAGCCTTCGCAGCAGCCGTTTTGGAGAAGTTGTTGCTCCGCATCGAGGGCGAGAACGCCGCGGGACACGAACCGTTTCTCGTCTCACATGCTTGGACCGACGGACCCATGATGTACATGGTGTACACGGCTCCACCGTCGGACCGGACATGGGGGTTGGCGCGCGATACCAGGGAATCCATCATCGACCCCGGCCCGTGGCCGGACGTCAACGAGGCTGCGCTTTATTACTACTTGCTCGATTTCGAGGAGAACCAACCGTCCGCGTCCGTTCGTCGGCCGGGTGAACCCGACACCATCTGGTGGTTCGGCTTCCCGCGCAACGGGCTTCCGCAACGCCCGTCGGAAATTCCGGAGGCCTATCGGCACAGGCCGCCAACGGGCGACGCGCCGCCGTCTGATGGCGGCCAATCCCCCTCGGTTGTCAACGAACCTCGACTGTACGGAGACCCGTCGTGAGGGAGCCGTGGCATTGGCTGGCGACCGCAGCATCCATTCGAATTGAACCAACCACCGAAAACCTCGAAGTCGGAGATGTCCGCGCCCTGACGGGTGACCAAGTTCCGCTTTGGCTGCGACACTTACCACTTCGCGAGGGGTGGCAACGGGTCGCGCTACTCGATCGGCCGGAGTTGCCATTCGCGCGAATCGTCGTGCGGGAACCGCGCGCCGACGGCAAGGCGGGCGCTACCGAGACCGTCAGCGCATTCGAGTACACGGGATGGTTCGACTTCAACGACCTCTTGACGGATGTATCCGGCGCGATGCGGGCCCTCGGTGCGCGCAACATGGTGACGAAGGCGTTGCCCGTTCCCAGACGGCAATGGGTGGCCGCCGCGCGTTGCAGCAGCATGACCCTTTTCGGCGGACCACCCGCCGGGATGCAGGGCAGCGATGCCATGTGGGTGCAGCGCACCGCCTACCCGGCCGGCGCCAAGGAACCGGACGCGGGCCTGCTGATCGTTCACAGCGTGTTGGTCGACGCCTGGCGCCGTTCGTGGCTCGGCGATGACATCGTGCAGATGAGTGACGCGGTATACCAGGGATTCGTCGGCGCACTGAGCCGATAGGGCGACGCACCTAGTCGTCGCTGGCCACCACGAGTGCCACGGTCCCGGCGCGGCGGTCGATCAAGACGAACTCCAGAAAGCCTGTCGCTGCGCCTACTAAGCTGCCCCAATCGTGTTGCGCTACTTCGCGAAGGTCCGGCAGCTGATAGCGGCCGGTCGCGTCCCGGATCCGCGGATACAGCTCGTGCTCCATCTCCTCGCGGCGGGCGTCCGGCAACGGTGCCGCGAACTCCGCCCAGGTACGGACCAAGGTCTCCGCGTCTGCGGCTGAGGCAGGCGAAAAGATCTCCGGTGCAATGGCATACAGCCAGTACGGCCCATGGATGACTTCCATGTCTTTGTCGCCGGTGCCGCCGTAACTGTCGCGGTAGCGGACATGGTCGATCAACAATTGCAAGGCGGTGTAATCGTCGGCCTCGGGTGGCAGCGCGAAGAGCTTGATGCTGACCCATTGATAGGTGCCGTTGCGGAAGTTGATCAAAACCTCACGGTCGTAGACCAGTTCGCTCATCGGACCAACTCCTCGCCGTCGGACGTGATATCGCCGACGCTATCGGTTCCGAACAACACCTGATACCCCGGAGCGGCGGAGTCTTTAGGGCAATATGTAAGTGTCGGAAGCGATATCACCGGTGATATCGAGTCGCGGATATGACTGACTTTCGCCCCATCACATTCTGGGCGAAGCTTCAACCATGCAGGCGTTGCGCGCGGATACGGTCGGCGTGGGGGCAATGGCCGCTCGGTGGGCGGCGTCGGTTGGCGAGCTGAACGCGTCGGCGCCCCCCGTTGGGGGTCGGGCTGTCGTGGCGGGCCAGCGCCGCCGCGGTGAACGGCGCAAACCTCGACGTCGCCGCCTTCTCGGCGTCGTTGGCCGCGCGGGTCAGCGGTCGATCGGTGAACGTCGGCGTCGCCGGCGCCGGCTACCTGCCATCGAAGCCGAGGCCGTCGATGAGATGGCGGCAGTGGCGCCGCCGGTGATCGGGGTGTAGAGCGTGACCGCGATTGCGGGGGTGCCGGATCTGTCGCAGGTGTTGTCCTGGCCCACCGACCACCTCACCGAGGCGGCCGACCACTGGGAAAACGTCGGCGCGCGTACTTACGCTGTGGCGCATCAGGTTTGGCGTGATGCGCTAACAGTCGATTGGCAGGGCGAGGGGGCCGACGCGCTACGGATGGCCACCCACGCTGACATGCGGGCCACCAGCGACGTGGCCGACCAGCTGCAGGCGGCCGCCAAAGTCGCACGCGCCGGGGTCTCCGATCTGCAGGCGGCCCGCTCGCGTTTGCGATCCGCGGTGCTTGACGCCAACGCCGCGGGGTTCGACGTCGAAGAGGAGATGTCAGTCATCGACAGCTCTACAGGGGGATCGGCAGCCCAGCGCGCCGCACGGGAAGCTCATGCGCGAGCCCTCGCCGCCGACATCCGCCAGCGCGCCGCGCAATTGCTCGCATTGGATCAGCAGGTTGCCGGCAGAGTCACCGCTGCGGTCGCTGGGATCCGCGACGCCTTCCCGCAGCATCCCCCCTTCAGAAGCTCACCGAAGGACATCCGCGCTCACACCGTTGACAATCACACCTTCAAGCAAGACCCACCTCCGCAGCCATGGCAACCACCGCCGCCGCCATACCCACAAGGGCCGCCCGTAGGGCCGGGCTTACCGCCCGAAGGTCTTCGCCCACCTGTCGATGGCCCACTAACTACTGGACCAGCCAGTAGACCGACTATCGCGTCAAAAGGTGGACAGAGCTTGTGGGACAAGGACGGTGGCGAGTGGCGATACGATCCCGGCCAGGATTCTCGCCACTACCCGCATTGGGATTACAACCCACACGCACAGAAATTCGATCAGTGGAGAAACGTCGGAATCAACGACCTTCCGACCCATAAAGAGGGCGTACCGTCACCGCGCTCGGGCACGGTCGGTCCCCCGCCCGCCGCCCCAGCCGACGCCCGCGGGCCCCACCCCCAGCGCGCGGCCGCCGCGCGCGGCGTCGGAGTGGGGCGCCGGGAGGCCACCACCGTGTGCGCGCCTTCGGCGGTAGGTGAAGGTTTGGCGGCGCGGTCGCCTGAAGTCCTGGCAACATCCTGCGTGTCGCACTACGGCGTCTCACCAGAGG
>NZ_CACRUY010000054.1 GCF_902652685.1 Mycobacterium sp. Marseille-P9652 | reverse complement strand
CCGGGATTGCTGCCCGTGCCGGGCGCCCCCGCCGCGCCGACGCCGCCCGCGCCGATCAGGAACCCCCCCGGCCCGCCTGCGCCGCCCGGCGTCGTGGCGTTAGCACCATCACCGATCAGCGGCCGGCCGAACAAGAAATTCGTCGGCGCGTTGATCACGCCCAGGATGTCGTCCTCGAGCGTCTGCAACGGCGACGCGCTGGCCGCCTCCGTGAGGGCATACGCGTTGCCCGCGTTGGCCAGCGCCTGCACGAACTGGTCGTGGAATGCCGTCGCCTGCGCGCTGATCGCCTGATACTCCCGCGCGTAGGTACCGAAAAGCTGCGAGACCGCCGCCGACACCTCGTCTTGGGCCGCGACCGCGATCTGCGTCGTCGACCCAGCCGCCGCCGCATGAGCGGCGCGCACCGCGGTACCGATTCCCGTCAGATCTGTTGACGCCGCCGTCAACGTTTCCGTACCAACCACAACAAACGACGACGACATAACAGCTCCGATCGCTGGCCCGACAGGCTCGGATAGCTCGGAGACAGTACGCCGGTTAGAGCGGCTTGTGCAGATATTCGCAAACGTTTGTTTTCATTTAACCGGCTTAACTGCATCCCAGTGAAAGATGTGACATCAGAAAGCTAGCGTGACCACTGTGATCCGTTGTACGCGTAACTAATTAGCCGGCCGCGGGCACGACGGCGCTAGACGCCCGCCACGACGAGCGGGAGCGAAATGGCCCCCGAGCCACCGGTCACCACGATCACCCAGCGCCCGTCGATCGGAAGCCGCACGTCTATGGGGAAGTACACGAAGCCGATCTCGGAGCTGACGGCGGCTTCCGGCGCCTCGAAGGTGTCCCGCAGCGATTCGTCGCCGGTCGGGGGCCGCAGCTCAACTTCGATCTCACGCGACGGATTCTCGGTCTCGGTCTGAGTGAGGACGACGAGCAAGAACTGGGCCCGGCGGTCGGGCCCGACCACGAACCGGTACAGGACGCCGCCGGTGACGTTCAGCTTGTTGTCCACCACCGAGGCACCCTCGGCAAGGAACGCCCCCGCGACGATCACCCCGCCGAAGCTACAGGTTCACCGGCCGCGGGCACGCGTCGCACGGACGGACTTCATCGGCGACTCACATCCGCAACTCAATGGGGCCGTTCTGTCGGACCCCTCGCCTACAGTTGCCGTGTGTTCGTGACGGGGGACCGCATCATTTACAGCGCAACGGATCTTGCGTCCGCCGCCCGCTGCGAGTACGCCCTGCTGAGGGAGTTCGACGCCAAGCTCGGCCGGGGGCCCGCCGTCTCGGTGGAGGACGAGCTGTTCGCCCGGACGGTCGCCCTGGGCAACGAGCACGAGCGACGGGAGCTCGACCGGCTCCGCGAGGAGTTCGGCGACGGCGTCGCGGTGATCGGCCGCCCGGCCTACTCGCTGGCCGGGTTCGCGGCCGCGGCCGAGGCCACCCGCCGCGCGGTCGCCGCCCGCGCCCCGGTGGTCTATCAGGCGGCCATGTTCGACGGCCGCTTCGTCGGGTTCGCCGACTTCCTGATGCTCGAGGGCGACCGCTACCGGGTGATGGACACCAAGCTGGCGCGCTCGCCCAAGGTCACCGCGCTGCTGCAGCTGGCCTCCTACGCCGACGCGCTGGCCGCCTCGGGCGTCGGGATCGCGCCGGAGGCCGAGCTGCGCCTGGGCGACGGCACCGCCGTCCGCTACCGCGTGTGCGACCTGGTCCCGGTGTACCGCGCGCAGCGCGACGCGCTGCAACGGCTGCTGGACGCGCACTACGCCGCCGGCACCGCCGTGCGATGGGACGACGAAGCCGTGGGCGCGTGCTTCCGCTGCGAGTTGTGCGCCGAACAGCTGCGCGCAGCGGACGACCTGCTGTTGGTGGCGGGTATGCGAGTGACCCAGCGCCGCAAGCTGATTGACGCGGGCATCACCACGGTGGCGGGACTCGCCGCCCACACCGGGCCGGTGCCCGACCTCGCGGCAAACGCCCTGGGCAAGCTGGTCGGCCAGGCCACCCTGCAAGTGCGACAACGGGATTCCGGTGTGCCGCAGTTCGAGGTCGTCGACCCCCAGCCTCTGACGCTGCTGCCCGAGCCGGATCCCGGCGACCTGTTCTTCGACTTCGAGGGCGACCCGTTGTGGACGGCCGACGGGCGGGAGTGGGGCCTGGAATACCTGTTCGGCGTGATGGACGCCGACGCCGGCTTCCGGCCGCTGTGGGCACACGATCGGGCGGACGAACGCAAGGCCCTCAACGACTTCCTGGCGATGGTGGCCAAACGCCGCAGGCGCCGGCCCAACATGCACATCTACCACTACGCGCCCTACGAGAAGACGGCGTTGCTCAGGCTCGCGGGACGGTACGGGGTCGGCGAGGACGAGGTCGACGAGCTGTTGCGCAGCGGGACGCTGGTCGACCTGTATCCGCTGGTGCGCAAGAGCATTCGGGTCGGGGCGGAGTCGTTCAGCCTCAAGGCCCTCGAGCCGCTGTACATGGGCGCCCACCTGCGGGCGGGGGACGTCACCACCGCCGCCGCGTCGATCACCTCCTACGCCAGGTACTGCGAGCTGCGATCGGAAGGCCGCCACGACGACGCCGAGTCGGTGCTCAAGGAGATCGAGGACTACAACCACTACGACTGCCGGTCGACGCGAGAACTGCGCAACTGGCTTCTGCTGCGCGCGTACGAAGCGGGCGTGGTTCCCGTTGGCGCACAACCGGTGCGCGAGGGCAATACCGTCGACGACCGTGACGCGCTGGCGATGACGCTGGCGCGGTTCTGCGGCGACGCCGCCCTCGGCGACCGCACGGCCAAGCAGACGGCGGTGGCGCTGGTGGCCGCCGCGCGCGGCTACCACCGGCGCGAAGACAAGCCGTTCTGGTGGTCGCATTTCGACCGGCTGAACTTCCCCCTGGACGAGTGGGGCGACACCGCCGATGTCTTCGTCGCCGACCACGCCGAGGTCGACGCCGACTGGCACACGCCGCCGCGCGCCCGCAAGCCGCAGCGGCGGGTGCGGTTGCGCGGCGAATTGGCCCGCGGCGAGCTGACCAGCAACGTGTTCGCGCTGTACGACCCGCCGGCCCCGCCCGGCATGACCGACAGCCCGGACCGACGCGCCGCCGGGCGCGCCGAAGTGATCGAGGCCGACGACTGGTCGCTGCCCACGGAGGTCGTCATCGTCGAGCGAACCGGCGGCGACGGCAACGAGTTCCGGCAACTGCCCTTCGCGCTCACCCCCGGCCCGCCCATCGCCACCACGGCGCTCCGCGAATCGATCGAATCGACGGCCGCCGCCCTGGCCGCCGGGCTGCCCCGACTGCCCGACAGCGCGGTGATCGACCTGTTGCTGCGCCGCCCGCCTCGCACGCGCAGCGGCGACCCGCTGCCGCGCGGCCCCGGTGACATGGCGGCCGTCATCACCGCCGCCGCGCTGGACCTCGACTCCTCGTACCTCGCGGTGCACGGGCCACCCGGCACCGGCAAGACGCACACCGCCGCCCGGGTGATCGAACGGCTGGTCACCGAACACGGCTGGCGCGTCGGAGTTGTCGCGCAATCGCACGCCACGGTCGAGAACCTGCTGGGCTGCGTGATCAAGGCGGGCCTCGATCCGCAACGGGTGGCGAAGAAGCCGTACGACAGCGCGCCCCGGCCGTGGCAGCAGATCGACGCCAGCCGCTACCCGGGCTTCGTCGCCGACACGCCGGGCTGCGTGATCGGCGGCACCGCATGGGATTTCGCCAACGCCACCAGGGTGCCTCCCGGCAGTTTGGATCTCCTGGTGATCGACGAGGCGGGCCAATTCTGCCTGGCCAACACCATTGCCGTCGCGCGCGCGGCCGCGAACCTGATGCTCCTCGGCGACCCCCAGCAGTTGCCGCAGGTCAGCCAGGGCACCCACCCGGAACCGGTCGACACCTCGGCCCTCGACTGGCTGGTCGACGACCGGCGCACCCTGCCGCCCGAACGCGGCTACTTCCTGGACCGCTCCTACCGGATGCATCCGGCGGTGTGCGCCGCCGTGTCGGCCCTCTCCTACGAGGGCAGGTTGTGGTCCGACGACTGCACCGCCGCGCGCGTGCTCGCTGGACACCCGCCCGGCCTGCACGTCCTTTCCCTTGCCCACCAGGGCAATTCGACCGAGAGCCGCGAGGAGGCGCAGGCGATAGCGGACGAGGTCAAACGCCTGATCGGCGCCCCGTGGGCCGACGAGCACGGCACCCGCCCACTGACTCCCGACGACGTGCTCGTGCTCGCGCCCTACAACGCTCAGGTGGCGCTGGTGCGCCACGTCCTGGGTGCCGCCGGGCTCGACGGGGTGCGGGTCGGGACGGTCGACAAGTTTCAGGGCGCGCAGGCGCCGGTGGTGTTCATCTCGATGACCGCGTCCTCGATCGACGACGTGCCGCGCGGAATCTCGTTCCTGCTCAACCGGAACCGGCTCAACGTCGCCGTGAGCCGGGCGCAGTACGCGGCGATCATCGTGTGCTCACAGTCGCTGACCGAGTACCTGCCCGCCACGCCGGCCGGGCTGATCGACCTGGGCGCGTTTCTGGCGCTGACGAACGAGCCCTACCTGCCCGACGCGTGCCGGCCGTAGCCCCCGAGGTCGTCGTCGGGATCCTTGCGGTGATGCTGGCCGCGCGGCGCCTCGCCGTCGGGCTTGAGGTCACGGCGAGCCGAGCCGTTGTGCTGCCGCGGCCGGTCGACGGGTGAGCCGGGTCGCGCCGCCACCTCGCCGAGCGGGCGCAGGCGGCGGCCGGTGTCGACGCGGGAGCCGTTGTGCGCGAAGCCGATCGGCTGCGGTCGCGGCGCCGGGCGCTGACGCGGGACGCGCACGGGTTCGCGATGCCGGGCGTCGGCGGCGGCCACCACCGGCCGCGGCACAAGGCGACCCGGCGGCCTCATCGGATCAGCGACCCGTCGCTCCGTCCGGGGAACGTCGGCGTCCGGCTTGCCGAGCAGCATGAATTCGTCGTAGTCGTCGTCGTCGTAGCCCTCGAGCGCCTCGTCGTCGGGCGGCACCTCGAGCGCCATACCCGACCGGGCGAAGCCCACGAGAAACAGCGCGGCGACGATCCCGAACAACCCCACGAAGGCGGGCAGCAGCACCGACTGGGACATGGCGGCCGAGAACGGCTCGCGCAGGAATTCAGGCAGCTGCAGCCCCGACGGGCCGTCGTCGGAGCCGCCGGGGCGCGCCGGCATCTCGGCGGTGATCCGGTACGTCATGAACGCGGCCATGCCGGCGCTGCCCAGGACCGCGCCGAGCTGGCGGACCGAGTTGTAGACCGCGGAGCCGGCGCCGGCCAGCTCACCCGGCAGGTTGCGGGTCGCGGTGGCCGTCAGCGGCGACCACACGAACGCCATGCCCACCCCGACGGCGGCGAACGGCAGCACCAGCCGCCAGATCGGCGTCACCGGGGTCATCTCGAAGGACAGCCACGTCAGCGACGTCGCCAGCACGGAGAACCCGAACCCGAGCACCGGCAGCGGGTGGTAGCGGTCGACGATCCTGCCGACGAACGGCGCGAACACCCCGTTGCAGATGGCCATCGGGGCGATGAGCAGCGCCGAACGCGTCGGCGACAAGCCGCATACGGCCTGCGCGTAGAAGGTCAGCGGCAGCATCATCGCCGTCGCGGCGAACGAGATGATCGCCACCCCGACGTTGCACAGGCCGAAGTCGCGGTCGCGGAAGATCCGCAGTGGTATCAGCGGCTCGTCGGCGTTGACCGACTGCCAGTAGACGAAGGCCGTCATGCACCCGATGCCGGCGACGATCAGCGCCCAGATCCACGGCTGCCAGTGCGCGGCCTGGCCCTGCTGCAGGCCGAAGACGATCAGGAACATGCCGACGCCCGACAGCCCGACACCGATCAGGTCGAATCGGTGCGACTGCGTCTCGAGCACCGGAACCAGCCAGAACGCCAGCGCCAGCCCGACGACGCCGACCGGGACGTTGACGAAGAAGATCCACTGCCAGCCCAGCCCGTCGACCAGCGCGCCGCCGGCCAGCGGGCCCACCAGGCTGGCGACGCCCGCGGTGGCGCCCCACAGGCTGACCGCGACGCCGCGCCGCTGCGCCGGGAAGATCCGCGTGATCGTCGACAGGGTCTGCGGGGTGAGCACCCCGGCGCCGACGCCCTGCACGACGCGCGCGGTGATCAGCATCGCGGCGCTGCCCGACAGCCCGCACCACACGGACGCGGCCGTGAACAGCACCAGGCCGATCAGGTAGAGGTTCTTGGGGCCGTATCGGTCGCCGAGGCGCCCGGCGACCAGCAGCACCACCGCGTAGCCCAGCAGGTAGGCGCTGGTCACCCACACCACGGTGTCGTAGCCGATGCGCAGGTCGGTCATGATCGTCGGGTTCGCGATCGCGACGATGGTCGAGTCGACCATGATCATGAAGAAGCCGATCATCATCGCCCAGAGCGCGTTCCAGGGGTTGTCGGCGCCCCGCGCGAGCCCGGACGTCAATCGATCGACGAAGCCGCCACCCGCCCCGGCGCGCCGGGCGTCCCCGGTCGGTCGGGGCGCAGCCGTGGTCATCTCCCCCACCTCCCCTTCTGCCCCTCCTGCCAACGCCCGCTCTGTGAACGTTCGCACCTGCATTATTGCGGGTACGCCGGAAGGACGCGCGGCCCAGGATCCAAACCGGGCTAACCTGGAAAGACGCCGTCTGCAGGAGAGGCATATGCGAGGCCGAAGGAACCCACAACCGAACAGCTCGGAGGCGACGGGCGGCAAGCCCAAGGCGTCCGCCCGGGCGTTGGCGCAGGTGATCGAGCGCAGCTACCGGATACAGGGCCCGGCGGCCGAGGCCTACGTGTCGAGGCTGCGCAACGCCCGCCAGGGCGCCTCCCCCGCTCAGGTCATTGCGAAGCTGGAGCGCCACTACGTGTGGATGGTGACGCTCAGCGGCATGGCGGTGGGGGCGGTCGCCACCGTCCCGGGCATCGGCACCATCAGCGCGCTGTCCGCGGCAGCCGCCGAGACCGTGACCTTCCTGGAGGCCACCGCCTTCTTCGCGCTGGCGTTGGCGGTGGTGCACGGCGTCCCCGCCGACCACCAGGAACGACGGCGGGCTCTCGTGTTGGCGGTGCTGGTCGGCCAGAACGGCGAGGGCGCCGTCGCCGACCTG
The DNA here is from genome assembly GCF_902652685.1 of Mycobacterium sp. Marseille-P9652. GTDB lineage: Bacteria > Actinomycetota > Actinomycetes > Mycobacteriales > Mycobacteriaceae > Mycobacterium. Next base: position 24,729 of record NZ_CACRUY010000054.1, on the reverse strand, counting down.
CTCGGGCGTGGCCGCACCCACGGCGCATGGCTGTCGGAAGGCGTGTCGGCGGTGCCGTTGTCATCGATGTCGCTGCTGAACTCGCGGCTGCTCAAGACCTGGGTGAAGCGGTACGCCGTGCGTCGCAGCGCGCTGATGTTCGGCAAGATGCTGCCCGTAGGCATCGGCGTGATCGTCGGTGCCATCGGCAACCGGCTGGCCGGCAAGCGGATCGTGGGCAACGCCCGCCGCGCGTTCGGGCCGGCACCCGCGCGCTGGCCGCGCAGCCTGCACCTGGTGCCGCCGGTGCAGGAAGCCGGGTAGCCCGCGCTTCGACCGTCAGAGCTGCGCCAGTAGCTTCTGAATGTTGAACAACCCTGAGACCAGGTCGCCCGAATTGGCCAGGCCGCTGACCAAGCCCGTGGTCGCGGTGTTGGCGAAGCCCGACACGCCAAGGCCCGCGTTCGCGATGCCCGATTCGAAACCGGGGCCGTGGTTGTAGAAGCCCGAGACGAAAGCGCCGGTGTTGCCGAAGCCCGACGAGGACCCTGCGCCGTCGGTTATCGCCCCGACGCCGGTGTTGACGGAGCCCGCGTTCCACAGGCCGGTGTTGAAGTCGCCGGAATTGCCGTTACCGGTGTTGAGGCTGCCCGAGTTGTTGGAGCCCGTGTCGTAGAGACCGGAATTCCCGCTACCGGTGTTGGCAAGGCCCGTGTTGAAGAACCCGGTGTCCACAGAGCCGGCGTTGCCGATGCCGAAGTTCGCCGCACCGGTGTTGCCCAACCCGATGTCGCCGAGGCCGGCGTTCCCGATGCCGAAGTTGCCCGGGCTTCCCGAAAATGTCGGGCCGGCGTTGAAGAGGCCGAAGTTGCCGTTGCCGGAGTTGAACAACCCGATGTTGTTGTTGCCCGAGTTTCCGATACCGATGTTGCCGCTGCCCGAGTTCAATCCGCCGAAGTTGAACTGCCCGGTTGCGGTGTTGTACCAGGTGTCGCCGATACCGATCTTGTTGTTGCCGGTCAGACCGAAACCGATGTTTCTGTCGCCGTGGTTGCCGCCGCCGAAGTCGTAGTTCCCGGTGTTTCCGCCGCCGACATTGCCGATACCGTTATTCCCCAGACCAATGTTGTTATTGCCGGCGTTGCCCAGACCGATGTTCTTGGCGGCACCCGTGGCAATGCCGGTGTTGCCGAAACCGTAGTTGCCGTCGCCGACGTTCCCACCACCGACATTGCCGTTTCCATAGTTGCCGCTGCCGACGTTGCCGCTGCCGAGGTTGCCGCCGCCGAAGTTTCCGTTGCCGGTGTTACCGCTGCCGATGTTGTTGTCGCCGATATTGCCGCCGCCGACATTGAGGTTGCCGTTGTTGCCGACGCCCAGATTGATCCCGGCCGCCGCGGCGGCGGCCCCGACCTGGCTCTGCGCCGCCCCCGGCAGGCCCGACAACGTCTGCTGCAGCGCGGTCACCGGCGCCATCTGCCCGACCGCGGCCGCCGCGCTCGAGTAATAGCCCGACAGCGCCGACACGTCCTGAGCCCACATGGCCTCGTAGTCGGCCTCCAGCGCGGCGATCGCCGGCGCGTTGAGCCCGAACCAGTTCGACATCACCGCCTGCACCAGCGAATTACGGTTGAGCGCCACCATCAGCGGCTGCACGGTGGCCGACTGCGCCGCCTCGAACGCGCTCGCCACCGCCCGGGCCCCGCCGGCCGCGTCCGAAGCCTGCGCCGCCGCCTGAGAAAGCCACCCGGCGTACGGCGCCGCCGCGGCCGTCATCGCCTGCGCCGCCGGGCCCTGCCACGCCTGCCCCGCCAGGCCCGAGGTCACCGACCCGAACGACGACGCCGCCTGACCCAACTCCGACGCCAGCCCCTCCCATGCCGCCGCCGCAGCCAGCATCGGGCCCGACCCCGCACCGGAAAACATCTGCAGGGAATTGATCTCCGGCGGCAACATCATAAAGCTCATCGGACAGCGCCCTTTCTCGACGACTATGGACAACGATGGATGCTAAGCGGCCACTGGACAGAATTTTTCGTTTTCGGCAAGAAATGGCATTCCCGGCGAAACCTCGCGAAAGTCATGACGCGATGTTCCGCATTTGCGCGTTCGGCCGATTTCTCCAATGCGGAATGGCACAAATGATCGAACTCACGCCAGCCGACCCCAACCTTCGCGGGCGGCCCTCGGACGTCCCGCCGGGCCGGAGGCGCTTCGCGTCGTCCCCGCGCGGCACACCTGGAGGCCGGGCGGCGCCGGGAACCTGTGCCTGGCGAAAGCCGGGCGAAAGGTTAGCCTTTATAGGGCGGATAACCGTGATTACCACCGCGCACGTGAGGTATCCCACAAGGCGAGGGGTACAGAGTCGCAGGCGCCGCGCAAAGTGCTTGCAGAGCAGAGGAATTGAGGCGAACAGCGGCCGTGAGCAACATCAGTTCACCATTCGGCCAGAACGAATGGCTGGTCGAGGAGATGTACCGCAAGTTCCGCGACGACCCGTCGTCGGTCGATCCGAGCTGGCACGAGTTCCTCGTCGACTACAACCCCGAGCCCACCACCGAGCCCGCGCCGAGCACCGGTGACGGCCAGGCGCGGCCGCAGGCGCAACCCGTGCCGACCGCGACGAAGCAGGCGGACGGCGCCGGCAACGGCGCGCCGAAGGCACCGGCCGAGCCACAAGCCCAAGCCCCGGCTCCCGCCCCGGCCAGGGCCGCCACTCCGCAGCCCGCCGACGGCGACGAGGTCCAGGTCCTGCGCGGCGCCGCGGCGGCCGTCGTCAAGAACATGTCCGCGTCGCTGGACGTGCCTACGGCCACCAGCGTGCGCGCCATCCCTGCAAAGCTGCTGATCGACAACCGCATCGTCATCAACAACCAGCTCAAGCGCACCCGCGGCGGCAAGATCTCCTTCACCCACCTGCTCGGCTACGCGCTGGTGCAGGCGATCAAGCAGTTCCCCAACATGAACCGCCACTACGCCGAGGTCGACGGCAAGCCAACCGCCGTCACGCCCGCGCACACCAACCTCGGCCTGGCCATCGACCTGCAGGGCAAGGACGGCAAACGCTCGCTGGTGGTGGCGGGCATCAAGCGCTGCGAGGAACTGCGGTTCGCGCAGTTCGTCACCGCCTACGAGGACATCGTCCGCCGAGCCCGCGACGGCAAGCTGACGGCGGAAGACTTTGCGGGCGTGACGATTTCGCTGACCAACCCGGGCACCATCGGCACCGTGCACTCCGTGCCGCGGCTGATGGCCGGCCAGGGCGCGATCATCGGCGTCGGTGCCATGGAGTACCCGGCGGAGTTCCAGGGCGCCAGCGAGGAACGCATCGCCGAACTGGGCATCGGCAAGCTGATCACGCTGACCTCCACGTACGACCACCGCATCATCCAGGGTGCGGAGTCCGGTGACTTCCTGCGCGCCATCCACGAGATGCTGCTCTCGGACGACTTCTGGGACGAGATCTTCCGCGAGCTGGGCAACCCGTACCTGCCGGTGCGCTGGAGCACGGACAACCCCGACTCGATCGTCGACAAGAACGCCCGCGTCATGGAGCTGATCGCGGCCTACCGCAACCGCGGGCACCTGATGGCCGACATCGACCCGCTGCGGCTGGACGGGACGCGCTTCCGCAGCCATCCCGACCTCGAAATCCTCAACCACGGGCTGACGCTGTGGGACCTGGACCGGGTGTTCAAGGTCGACGGGTTCGCCGGCTGCGAGTACAAGAAGCTGCGCGACGTGCTGGGCTTGCTGCGCGACGCCTACTGCCGCCACATCGGCGTCGAGTACACCCACATCCTCGAGCCCGAGCAGCAGCAGTGGCTGCAGCAGCGGATCGAGACCAAGCACGTCAAGCCGACCGTCGCCGAGCAGAAGTACATCCTGAGCCGGCTCAACGCCGCCGAGGCCTTCGAGACGTTCCTGCAGACGAAATACGTCGGCCAGAAGCGCTTCTCGCTGGAAGGCGCCGAGAGCGTGATCCCGATGATGGACGCGGCGATCGACCAGTGCGCCGAGCACGCGCTCGACGAGGTGGTGATCGGGATGCCGCACCGCGGCCGGCTCAACGTGCTGGCCAACATCGTCGGCAAGCCCTACAAGCAGATCTTTTCCGAGTTCGAGGGCAACCTCAACCCGTCGCAGGCGCACGGCTCCGGCGACGTGAAGTACCACCTCGGCGCGACCGGCGTGTACCTGCAGATGTTCGGCGACAACGACATTCAGGTGTCACTGACCGCGAACCCGTCGCACCTGGAGGCCGTCGACCCGGTGCTGGAGGGCCTGGTGCGCGCCAAGCAGGACCTGCTCGACGGCGCGGCCTCCGAGAGTCAGAAGGCGTTTTCCGTCGTGCCGATGATGATGCACGGCGACGCCGCCTTCGCCGGCCAGGGCGTGGTGGCCGAGACGCTCAACCTCGCGAACCTGCCCGGCTACCGCGTCGGCGGCACCGTCCACATCATCGTCAACAACCAGATCGGGTTCACCACCGCGCCGGAGTACTCGCGCTCCAGCGAGTACTGCACCGACGTCGCGAAAATGGTTGGGGCGCCGATCTTCCACGTCAACGGCGACGACCCGGAAGCCTGCGTGTGGGTGGCGAAGCTGGCCGTCGACTTCCGGCAGCAGTTCCACAAGGACGTCGTCATCGACATGCTCTGCTACCGGCGCCGCGGGCACAACGAGGGCGACGACCCGTCGATGACCAACCCGCTGATGTACGACGTCGTCGACGTCCGCCGCGGCGCCCGCAAGAGCTACACCGAGGCCCTGATCGGCCGCGGCGACATCTCGCTCAAGGAGGCCGAGGACGCCCTGCGCGATTACCAGGGCCAGCTGGAGCGCGTCTTCAACGAGGTCCGCGACCTGGAGAAGCACGGCGTGCAGCCCAGCGAGTCCGTCGAGGCCGACCAGATGATCCCGGCGGGGCTGGCGACCGCGGTGGACAAGTCGCTGCTGGCCCGCATCGGCGACGCCTTCCTGGCCGTGCCCGACGGCTTCACCACGCACCCGCGCGTGCAGCCGGTGCTGGAGAAGCGCCGCGAGATGGCCTACGAGGGCAAGGTGGACTGGGCGTTCGGCGAGCTGCTGGCGCTGGGTTCGCTGGTGGCGGAGGGCAAGCTGGTGCGGCTGTCCGGACAGGACACCCGGCGCGGCACGTTCTCGCAGCGGCATTCGGTGATCATCGACCGCCACACCGGCGAGGAGTTCACGCCGCTGCAGCTGCTGGCCACCAACCCCGACGGCACGCCCACCGGCGGCAAGTTCCTGGTGTACGACTCCCCGCTGTCGGAGTACGCGGCCGTCGGCTTCGAATACGGTTACACCGTCGGTAATCCCGACGCTTTGGTCCTGTGGGAGGCGCAGTTCGGCGACTTCGTCAACGGCGCGCAGTCGATCATCGACGAGTTCATCAGCTCCGGTGAGGCCAAGTGGGGGCAGTTGTCGAACGTGGTCCTGCTGCTTCCGCACGGCCACGAGGGCCAGGGGCCCGACCACACCTCGGGGCGCATCGAGCGGTTCCTGCAGCTGTGGGCCGAGGGCTCGATGACGATCGCCATGCCGTCGACGCCGTCGAACTACTTTCACCTGCTGCGCCGCCACGCGCTGGACGGGGTGCAGCGCCCGCTCATCGTGTTCACGCCGAAGTCGATGCTGCGCAACAAGGCCGCGGTCAGCGACATCAAGGACTTCACCGAGATCAAGTTCCGCTCGGTGCTCGAGGAGCCCACCTACGAGGACGGTGACGGCGACCGCAGCAAGGTCAGCCGGATCCTGTTGACCAGTGGGAAGATCTACTACGAGCTGGCCGCGCGCAAGGCCAAGGACAAGCGCGACGACGTCGCGATCGTGCGGATCGAACAGCTCGCCCCGCTGCCCAAGCGCCGGCTGAACGAGACGCTCGACCGCTACCCGAACGCCCGCGAGTTCTTCTGGGTCCAGGAGGAACCGGCCAACCAGGGCGCGTGGCCGCGGTTCGGGCTCGAGCTGCCGGAGTTGTTGCCGGACAAGCTGACCGGGCTCAAGCGCATCTCCCGGCGCGCGATGTCGGCGCCATCCTCGGGGTCGTCGAAGGTACACGCCGTCGAGCAGCAGGAGATCCTAGACACCGCGTTCGGCTGACCGTGCCATCCGCGAGCGTGCGTGTTTGTACGACGACACGCCGCGTTGACCGGCATTCTGCGCACGCTCGCGAGCGTTACGCCTCCGCCCGGCCCATCGAAACGAAGTCCAGCCGCCACAGCGACTGGAACAGCTTGCGGCCGAACTGTTCCAGGTCCGAGGCCCCGGCGCGGCGCGGCTCCGTCTGCGCCACGGCCCCGGCGATCTCACGGATGGTGCGCCGACCGTCGACGTGCTGCACGAACGGTAGCTGCGCCGCGTTGAGGGTCATGCTCCAGTCCGGCCGGAAGATCTCCGAGCCGTTCAGCCCGCAGCGGAAGCGCATCGTCGGCACGTAGTCGAGGGACGCGTCGGTCGAAAAGTCAACGGCGTAAGACTCTTTCGGCCGGTCCGTGCGGGATGCCAGGAAGAAGTGGCAGCCGTTCAGGGTCTGGATGCGCTCCATCACCGACCAGAGCTTCTGCTCCGGCAACTCGTTCACCACACGGTAGAAGTCGTTCGCCGGCGCGAACGTGTCGTGCGGGTAGTACGGCGCGTTGAAGAGCCAGCCCTGGAACTCCAGGCCGGACGAGACCACGAGGTCGATGCAGTCATCGACGGTGTAGCTGCGCTGGCGGCCGTGCAGGAAAGTGTCCACGAGGGCCGCGTCGGACGTCTGCAGGTCCCGCGCCACCTTGATGTAGCTCTGTACGGCGTGATCCGGCGACAGCACCGCGATCGTGTCCTTGACGACCTGGACCGATGCGTCATCCTGGCCGAGGCCGAGGTCGAGGAACACCGATTCCAGCAGTTCGACGCCGATGCGGCCGTATTTCGCGTACAGCATCACGGCCAGCGCGCCGTCGCGCCGCAGGCAGCCGCCGAGCGCCCGCATGCCGGCCGAAGGGTCGGCCAGGTGGTGCAGCACGCCGGTGGAGACGATCAAGTCGAAGTCCAGCCCCAGGCTCGACACCTCTTCGATCGGCAGCAGATGCAGTTCCAGGTTCCACAACCCGTGCTTGTCCTTGAGGTACTGCTGGTGGTCCAGTGACGGCTGGCTGATGTCGATCGCGACCACCCGTGCGGCCGGATTGTTGTAGGCGAACACCGCCGCTTGGTTCGTCCCGCAGCCCGCGATCAGCATGTCGAGGTCCGGTTTGTACTGCCGGTCCGGCCAGAGCACGCGGTGCGCGTGGACGGGGTCGAACCACTCCCAGTTCCCGTCCAGCCACGCCTCGAGGTCGGTGATGGGGTGCGGATACCGCCACCGCTCGTACTGGCGGGTGACGACGTCGGCGCGGGGGTCGTCGCTCATGTCCGTGGTGCTCCTTCTACTGCCGCCTGAGAATCGCCTGACTGTACCGCCGGGTACACCTCGCGGATATGGCACTAAGTCACATCGTCGACGCTTCAGGGCCATTGCGACGAAATCCAGGCGCCACAGCGATTGGAACAGTTTGCGGCCGAATTCCTCCACGGCGGCCTCGCCGCCACGCCGCGACTCCGCCCGCGACGCCCGCGCCGCGATCTCGCGGATCGTGCGCCGGCCGTCGACCTCCCGCACGAACGACAATTGGGCCGCGTTCAGCGCCATGCCGCCACCGGGCTTGACGAGTTCGGTCCCCGACAGCCCGCACAGGTGGCGCAGCACCGGAACGTAGTCGAGGCAGTCGGCCGACGAGAAATCAATGGTGTAGCTGGATTTCGGCCGCTCCGGGCGGCACGCCATGAAGAAGTGGCAGGCGCCGAAGATGTGCAGGCGCTCCATCACCGACCACAGCGTGCGTTCCGGCAGGGCGTGGAACGCGTCGTAGGCCGCCGTTCCCGGAGTGAACCAATCGTGCGGGTAATAGGGCGAATTGACGAGCCAGCCCTGGAACTCCAGGCCCGCCGCGGTGACCAGTTCGATGCAGGCGTCGACGTCGTAGCTGCGGTCGCGGCCGTGCAGGAACGTGTCGACCACCGCACCGTCGTAGCGCAATTCGGCTCCGTCGATCTTGAGGTAACTCTGCACCGGGTGGTCGGCCGTCAACACCGACATCGCGTCTTTGACGACGTCGACCGACACCTGGTCCTGGCCGAGCCCGGCGTCACGGAATACCGACTGCAGCATCTCGACGCCCACCCGCCCGTACTTCGCATACAGCGTCAGGCCGATCGCGCCGTCACGCCGCAGGCACGCGCCCAGGGCTTTCATTCCCGCCAGCGGCTCGGCCATGTGATGCAGGACGCCCGTCGACACGATGAGGTCGAAATCGAGCCCCAGCGTGGGCAGTTCCTCGATCGGCAGCAGGTGCAGTTCCAGGTTCCACAGGCCGTGCTTGTCCCTCAGGTAGCGCTGGTGCTCGAGGGAGGGCCCACTGATGTCGACGCCGACCACCTTCGACTTGGGATTGCGGTGGGCGAACACCGCCGCCTGGTTGGTGCCGCAGCCCGCGATCAGGATGTCGAGGTCGGGCTTGTACTCGCGGTCGGGCCACAGGCTGAGGTGGAAGCGGGACGGGTCGAACCAGTGCCAGATGCCGCCGGGCATGGCGTCGAGGTCCTCGATCGGCTGAGGGTAGCGCCACCGCTCGTACTGGCGGGACACCACGTCGGCGCGCGGGTCGTCGTTCACGGTGGCGCGGGCTCCTTTGCGCGGACGGCTTTCCTGCACGGGAGGATAGGGGCTTGGCCTGCGCCGTGGGCCAGGATCACCTCGATTGGGACCCACCGGCTAGCCTCGACTGCAAGCCGAAGGGGGAGGGTGTCGATGCAGGGATTCGCCGGCAAGGTCGCGGTGGTCACCGGTGCGGGGTCGGGCATCGGCCAGGCGCTGGCCATCGAGTTGGGCCGCTCGGGCGCGAAGGTGGCGATCAGCGACGTCAACACCGAGGGGCTCGCGGAGACCGAGGAGCGGCTGACCGCGATCGGGGCCCCCGTCAAGGCCGACCGCCTCGATGTCACCGAACGCGAGGCCTTCCTGCTCTACGCCGACGCGGTCGCCGACCACTTCGGCAAGGTCAATCAGATCTACAACAACGCCGGCATCGCCTTCACCGGGGACGTCGAGGTCAGCCAGTTCAAGGACATCGAGCGGGTGATGGACGTCGACTTCTGGGGCGTCGTCAACGGCACGAAGGCGTTCCTGCCGCACCTGATCGCCTCGGGGGACGGCCACGTCATCAACGTCTCGAGTGTGTTCGGCCTGTTCTCGGCGCCCGGGCAGGCGGCGTACAACGCGGCGAAGTTCGCGGTGCGCGGCTTCACGGAGGCGCTGCGGCAGGAGATGGCGCTGGCGCACCACCCGGTCGCCGTGACAACAGTGCACCCGGGCGGTATCAAGACCGCGATCGCTCGCAACGCCACCGCCGCCGACGGGCTCGATCCCGAGCAACTGGCCAAGCTTTTCGACAAGCGGCTCGCCAGGACCACCCCCGAGAAGGCCGCGAAGGTGATCCTGGACGCGGTCCGCAAGAAACGGGCGCGCGTGCTGGTCGGCACGGACGCCAAGGTCCTCGACGTCATGGTGCGGTTGGCGGGCCCCTACTACCAGCAGCTCTTCGGCTCGGTGACGAGCCGGATGATGGCACCCCCGAAAGGCTGACGCCGTAACTGGCCGTCACCGCGGCCGAGCCTGCTTCGACGGCGCCGAGCCTGAGTCCACGGCGCCGAGCCTGCGTCCAGCGCGGCATTTTCCGCCGACCGCGTGCCTCTCCGCAGGCTCGATGCCACCACCGCAGGCTCGACGCCCGGGTTCGAGTCCCTCAGCGCCCCAACGGGTGCTCGGCCAGCCATCCGCCGGCCACCGCCTGCGGATCGGTGCCCCCGGCCACCTGGCGGCGCATGTCGGCCAGTGCCGCGGTGTCCAGCACGCCGGCCACTTCGTTGATGGCCAGCAACTGGCGGTCGGCCAGGGCGTTGCGCCGGTAGAGCGGGACGACGTTCTCGGCCTGGATCAGCGCGGGTGTGCCGTCGGCCAGCGCGACCAGGTCGACGGGGATGCCCGGGTCGGCGGTGGTCGCCCAGGCCGCGGTCACCTGTCCGTTGCGCAGCGCCGCGAAAAGCGCGTCGGCCGAAGGGAATTCGCCCGACGGCGCCAGCCGGCAGGTTCCCACGGCAGGTGGCGCGGCGAACCCTGGTGTGGCGCCGGTGCGCAGCCCGTCGCAGTGCTTGGGCAGCTCGCTGAGGTCCTGGCCGCCCCACGCCGCCGTGGTCGACCCGGTCACCAGCAGCACCGGTTTGTCCTCGGCCGCGGTGGCGTAGTCGCCGGCCTGGACGCCCTCGGGCAGCGCCGCGATCATCGCCCGGTACACCGCGGTATCGGACAGCGCCGACGCCCCCGGTTGCAGGCGCCGCAGCGTCCGTCCGGTGAACGCCGGGACGACGGTGAACTCACCGGAGTCGAGTTTGGCCATCGGGTCGGCGGCCGTCGCGGGCCGCGCCGCGAAACCGTACGAGCGCAGGGCCGCGACGTAGACGGCGCCCAACAGCGTCGACTCGGGGTCAGCGCCGGAGCCGACCACCACCTCCGGCCGGCCGGCCGGGCCGTGCGAAGCACACGCGGCCAGCATGGCCGCGACGAGCACCGCCGTCAGGCCGCGGTGATCGCGAGCGCGGCGGAGCCGGGCGACGCGGGTCACCGCCGTCAGGCCGCGGTGATCGCGAGCGCGGCGGAGCCGGGCGACGCGGGTCACCGCCGTCAGGCCGCGCGTCACCGCCTTGGTGCCCGTCCTCACCCTTCGGCGGCCAGGGCCACCGCTTTGGCCACCGCTTCGCCGACGCGCAGGTCAAGCGGGCTGGGGACGATGCGATCGGGTGCGAGGTCGTCGCTGACGACGCAGAAGATCGCCTCGGCGGCGGCCACCATCATCCGCTGGGTGATCCGGCGCGCCCCGGCGTCCAGCGCGCCGCGGAACACCCCGGGGAAAGCCAGCACGTTGTTGATCTGGTTGCTGTAGTCGCTGCGGCCGGTGGCCACCACCGCCGCGTACTTGGCGGCCACGCGGGGGTCGATCTCGGGGTCGGGATTGGACAGCGCGAATACGATCCCGCCGGGCGCCATGGTGGCGACCAACTCCTCGGGCACCGCACCCGCCGACACCCCCAGGAACACGTCGGCGCCGTCGATGGCCTCGGCCAGGCCGCCGGCCAGACCGGTCGGGTTCGTCCGCAGCGCCAGATCGCGCTTGACGGCGTTCATGTCGTCGCGGCCGGAGTGCAGGATGCCCCGCGAGTCCAGCACGGTGATCTCCGAAACCCCCATCGCGAGAAGCAGGTTGGTGCACGCGACACCCGCCGCGCCGGCGCCCGAGACCGCCACCCGCAGCGACGTCATGTCCCGGCCCAGCAGCTTGGCGGCGCCCATCAGGGCGGCCAGCACGACGATGGCCGTGCCGTGCTGGTCGTCGTGCATCACGGGACAGTCCAGCGCCTCGATGAGCCGGCGTTCGATCTCGAAGCAGCGCGGCGCGGAGATATCCTCCAGGTTGACGGCGCCGAACGTCGGCCGCAGGCGCACCAGCGTCTCGACGATCTCGTCGGGGTCCTTGGTGTCGAGCACGAGCGGGATGGAGTCCAGCCCGCCGAACGTCTTGAACAGCGCGCTCTTGCCCTCCATCACGGGCAGCGCCGCCGCGGGCCCGATATCGCCGAGGCCGAGCACCGCGCTGCCGTCGCTGACGACCGCGACGAGCCGGTTGGACCACGTGTAGCGGGCGGCCAACGCCCCGTCGGCGGCGATCGCGCGGCTGACCTGCGCCACGCCGGGCGTATAGGCGATCGACAGCGCGCGCTGCGTGTCCAGCGGGGAATTCAGCCCGATCGAGAGCTTGCCGCCTACGTGAGCCTGGAAGATCTCGTCGTCACCGATGAGGACCTGAGGCTGCGCGATGTCTGGCACCGCATCAGGGTACTGACTACCGATCGGTAGGCCCAATCCGCCGCCGGGGCCCGCGACACATGCACCATGCCCGCGCCGCGGCGAAGCCAAGGACCAATCCGCTAGATGAGCCCCAGCTCGGTCACCGCTTTGCGCTCGTCGGCCAGCTCCGCGGTGGACGCGTCGATCTTGCCGCGGGAGAACTCGTCGATCTCCAGCCCCTGCACGATGGACCAGTTGCCGTCCTTGGTGGTCACCGGGAACGAGGAGATGAGGCCCTCCGGCACGCCGTAGGAGCCGTCGGAGACGACCGCCATCGACACCCAGTCGCCCTCCGGGCTGCCGAGCAGCCAGTCGCGGGCGGCGTCGATGGTCGCCGACGCCGCCGACGCGGCCGACGACGCACCGCGCGCCTCGATGATCGCCGCGCCGCGCTTGGCGACGGTCGGGATGAAGTCGTTCTCGATCCAGTTCTGGTCGCCGACGGTCTCGGCGGCGTTCTTGCCGCCGACCTCGGCGTGGAACAGGTCGGGGTACTGCGTCGCGGAGTGGTTGCCCCAGATCGTCATCTTCTTGATGTCGGTGACCGCGGCGCCGGTCTTCTTCGCCAGCTGGGAGATCGCCCGATTGTGGTCGAGGCGGGTCAGCGCGGTGAACCGCTCCTTGGGGATGTCGGGGGCGTTGCTCATCGCGATCAGGGCGTTGGTGTTGGCCGGGTTGCCGGTCACGCCGATGCGGACGTCCGCGCCGGCCACCGAGTTCAGCGCCTTGCCCTGCGCGGTGAAGATCGCGCCGTTGGCCTCCAGCAGGTCACCGCGCTCCATGCCCTTCGTGCGCGGGCGGGCGCCGACGAGCAGGGCCAGGTTGACGCCGTCGAAGATCTTGTTCGGGTCGGCGCCGATCTGGACGCCGGCGAGCAGCGGGAAGGCGCAGTCGTCGAGTTCCATCACCACGCCCTCGAGCGCCTTGAGGGCCGGCTCGATCTCGAGCAGCTGCAGCTCGATCGGGCGATCGGGGCCCAGCAGCGCGCCGCTCGCCAGGCGGAACAACAGGCTGTAGCCGATCTGGCCGGCGGCGCCGGTGACGGCGACCTTGACAGGACTTGCGCTCACGTCGAAATGCTCCTTATTGGAGGGTGCAGATTGGGGTGTCGGGTCGAAACTAGCGCACCGGCCGACGCGGGGAATCTCCGGTCCTCCGGCAGCGGCGCTTCGGTACTGCCGTGTTTTCGCAGGACGCGTAGCATTGAGCACCGCTCAGAGGACATTCGCGGCGATCGGAGGTGGTGGTGTTTCCGGGGCCCGACGCGTTGCCCGAGGTGCTGCGACCGCTCATGCGTGAAACGCACGAGCACAAGCCGCACGCGCCCGCCGCCCAGCCTCCCGCCAATGCGCTGGTCGACTGCGCCGTCTATGCCGAAGGCCACCGGCTGCCCGGCAAGTTCACCTACGCCGCCGCGGTCGCCAAGGTGCGCGAGATCGAACTGCTCGGCCACGAGGCGTTCGTGTGGGTGGGTCTGCGCGAGCCGGACGCGGCACACATGCAGGAGGTTGCGGACGTCTTCGGGCTGCACCCGCTGGCGGTGGAGGACGCCGTCTGCGCCCATCAGCGGCCCAAGCTGGAGCGCTACGACGACACGGTGTTCCTCGTCCTCAAGACCGTCAGTTACGTTCCGCACGAGTCGGTGCGGGTGGCCCGCCAGATCGTGGAGACCGGCGAGATCATGGTCTTCGTCGGCAGCGATTTCGTGGTGACCGTGCGTCACGGCGAACACGGCAAGCTCTCATCGGTGCGCAGCCGCCTGGACGCCGACCCCGAGCAGATGCGCCTCGGGCCGTACGCGGTGATGCACGCCATCGCCGACGACGTGGTCGACAACTACCTGACGGTGAGCCATCTGGTCGAAGCCGACATCGACAGCATCGAGGAAGTGGCGTTCGCCCCGGGCCGCAAGATCGACGTCGAACCGATCTACCTGATAAAGCGCGAGGTCGTCGAACTGCGCCGCTGCGTCGCCCCGCTGGCGGCCGCATTCCATCGCATCCAGGTGGAGAACAAAGACCTGATCTCCAAGGAGGTACGGCGCTACCTCCGCGACGTGGCCGATCACCACAGCGAGGCCGCCGACCACATCGCCGGCTACGACGACATGCTGAATTCGTTGGTGCAGGCAGCATTGGCACGGGTCGGCATGCAGCAGAACAGCGATATGCGCAAGATCTCGGCCTGGGCCGGCATCGTGGCGGTGCCCACCATGATCGCCGGCATCTACGGCATGAACTTCGAGTTCATGCCGGAGCTGAAGTGGCACTGGAGCTATCCGGTGGTGATCGCCGTCATGTCCATGGTCTGCCTCTTCCTCTACTTCACGTTCCGCCGCAACGACTGGCTGTAGCGTTTCTTCGGCGAGCAGACGCAAAAGCACACAGATCACCGGCGTGTCGCGTGCTTTTGCGTCTGCTCGCCAAGGGACAGCATCGACGTTTTCCACATCCGGGCGGTTGCTGGCTACCCGGAGCGCGTGACCCCGTGCATGTTTACCGACGTGGACGTCCAGAGTGTGCTCCTGGCCGGCGGAGGCCTGGCGACGAGGTCACAACTGCTGACCGTAGTCACGCGCGCGAAATTGGCCGGACTTGTCAAGTCCGGCGGCCTCATCCGGGTTTGCCACGGCGTGTACGCGGCGGGTGAGCCCGACATGTCGGCACGGCTCGCCGCGGTGGAATTAATGGCCGATCGGCGAATCGTCGCCTGCATGAGTACGGCGGCAGCCCTGTACGGCTTCGACACCGAACGCCGACCCAGCCTGCACGTTCTCGACCCCGGAATCCGGTTGCGTCCATCGCTGGGGCTCTTGGTGCATCAGCGAGTCGGTGCGCCGCTGCGCCTGGTGAATGGGCACCTGGCGACGGCACCGGCCTGGACCGCGGTGGAAGTGGCTCGTGCGCTGCGGCGTCCGCGGGCCTTGGCGACGCTTGACGCCGCGCTTCACGTCGGCGCATGCACCAAGGCCGAATTGCTCGAAGCGATCCGGGAGCAGGGGGGCCGTCGCGGGATCGTTCAAGTCAGAGAATTGGTCCAGTACGCCGACGGCCGCGCCGAATCCCCCATGGAGAGCGAGGCGAGATTGGTTTTCATCGACGGCGGACTTCCTATGCCGGAGCTTCAATACTGCGTCCGCGACCGCCAAGGAAGGCTCTGGCGCGTTGACTTCGCGTGGCCGGATGCGATGGTCATCGCCGAATACGACAGCGTCGAATGGCATGTGGGCCGCGACGCTCTGCTACACGACCGCCTGAAGACCTCTCGGCTGCAGGAATGCGGTTGGACGTGTATCCCTATGACGGTCGACGACATCCGACGTGATCAGCGTGACCTCATCGCACGTATCGAAGGACACATGGTCCGACATCGCCTCACCGGATAAACGCGGCCCAACCGTCGCGAGCAGACGCAAAAGCACACAAGCCCTCGGCGTGTCGCGTGCTTTTGCGTCTGCTCGGCAGACAAGTCAGCGTGGCTGCCCGGCGGGCCGTTTCGGATCGAGCACGTCGACCCCGTCGTCATACCAGGCCTGCCGCATCGCGGCGGCGCCCTTCAGCCGAACCCACGCCGCCTCGGTGGGCGTGATCGGCGTCGCGGACAGGAACTCCACCGGCGCGCGGGGCGACTCGAGCGGCAGATCCGCAATGTCGCTGCGGCCCAACAGAACCGCCGTGAACGGCGCCCCCGCCCACAGCGGCGAGCCGAGGTCGATCAACGCGTCGGGAACCAGCACCACGCCCTCGACGGCCGGGGTCGCGGCGATGAGCGCCACGCTGCGGCCCAGACCCCGGGTCGGGCCGGCGTCGCGCTGCGACAACACCACCTCGGCGCGCGGTCCGCGCAGCGGGTCGGCGACCTGCGCAGTGGGATCGACCATCGGGTGACGCGAGCACCCCAACGACACGTAATGCGCCAATCCCCCTGTGCCGGAGGCGAAGCGCAGGACCTCGATCGCCTCGACGCCCAGAAAGGTCACCTTCGCGGAGTCCGGCTCGACGTCGAAGTGGGCGCGCACGTGCGCGCGCACGGCATCCAGGATCGGGGTCATGCGAGCGGGATCGTCAGGTTGACGCCGGTGTCCGCGTCGAAGACGGACACCTTGGCGGTGTCGAACGCCAACTCGATCGACTGTCCTACGGCCGCGCGCGATTCGGCGGGAACCCTTGCCACGAACCGGTTCTCGTGCACCTCCTCACCCTGGGCCTCCAGCTCGTCGAGCTGGGCCGAGTGCACGGCCGGCCCGGCGGTGGTGAAGTACACGTACTTGTCGGCGCCCAAAGACTCCACCAGATCGACCTTCACCTCGAAAGTCAGCGCCCTGATTCGCTGATACCCGTCGATCAGCGCGGCGTCGGCCAGGCGCTCGGGGCGCACCCCCACGATGACGTTCGACGGCTTGGGATGCTGGGCGATCACGTCACTCACCTCGGGAGCCAGCGTCACCTCGCCGAACGGCAGCCGCAGCCCGACGGGCGTCAGCGCGGCGGGGAAGAAGTTCATGGCCGGTGAGCCGATGAACCCCGCGACGAACAGGTTCGCGGGCCGCTCGTAGAGCTCGTCGGGGGTGCCGATCTGCTGCGCCACGCCGCCGTGCATCACCACTACTCTGTCGCCGAGCGTCATCGCCTCGGTCTGGTCGTGGGTGACGTAGACGGTGGTGGTGCCCAGCCTCTTCTGCAGCCGGGCGATCTCGCCGCGCATCTGCACCCGCAGCTTGGCGTCGAGGTTCGACAGCGGCTCGTCCATCAGGAAGGCCTTGGGATGGCGCACGATCGCGCGGCCCATCGCCACCCGCTGCCGCTGGCCGCCCGAGAGCTGCGACGGCTTGCGGTCCAGAAGTTCCGTCAGGTCAAGGGTTTTCGCCGTCTCCTCGACCTTGCGGGCGATCTCCGCCTTCTTCATCTTCGCCAGCGTCAGCGGGAACGCGATGTTCTGCCGGACGGTCATGTGCGGATACAGGGCGTACGACTGGAACACCATCGCGATGTCTCGGTCCTTGGGCGCCTTCTCGTTCATCCGCTCGCCGTCGATGCGCAGTTCGCCCGACGAGATGTCCTCGAGCCCCGCGATCATGTTCAGCGTCGTGGTCTTGCCGCAGCCCGAAGGGCCGACCAGGATGACGAATTCGCCGTCGGCGATGGTCAGGTTGAGATCCTTGACCGCCGTCGCGCCGTCCGGGTAACTCTTGCTCACGTGAGCCAACACGATCTCGGCCATCGAGCTATCCCTTCACCGCACCGGAGGTGAGCCCGGCGACAATCCGTCGTTGAAAGATCAGCACAAAGATTACGATCGGCACCGTGATCACGATCGCCCCCGCCGCGATCGAGCCGGTCGGTTCCTCGAACTGCGAAGTGCCACCGAAGTTCACGATCGCGACCGGCGCGGTCATCGCGGCGTCGGTCGCGGTCAGCGACAACGCGAGCAGCAGATCGTTCCACGCGAAGATGAACACCAGGATCGCCGCGGTCACCAGGCCGGGCGCCGCCAACGGAACGATCACCTTGCGGAACGCCTGGCCCGGCGTGGCCCCGTCCATCTTGGCGGCCTTCTCCAGATCCCAGGGGATGTCCCGGAAGAACGCCGACAGCGTGTAGATGGCCAGCGGCAGCGCGAACGTGATGTAGGGCAGGATCAGGCCCGGCCACGTGTCGAACAACCCCACGAAGCGCTCGATGTTGAACAGCGGGGTCACCAGCGAGATCGCCGGGAACATGGTGATCATCAGGGTGGCGCCGACGAGCAGCCGCTTGCCCGGAAAGTCAAGCCGGGCAATCGCATACGCCGCCATCGCGCCCAGCACCACCGCGATGCCGGTGGTCAGCAGGCCGATCCCGATGGAATTGATCAGCGCCGAGCTGAAGAAGTCGCCGCGGAAGATTCCCCGGTAGTTGTCCAGCGTCACCGACGACGGGATCAGCCTGCCGTCCTTGACCGTCGACGTCGGCTTGAGCGAAAGGCTGAGTATCCACAACACCGGAAGCAGCGCGTACACCACCACAAGCGCATCCACAATGGCCCATCCGGCCGCACGCCTAGCGCCCACCGGCGTCACCCCCCGGCGCCGCCGCACCGAACACCTTGATGAAGACGAGCGCGATCGCCCCCACGCAGACGAAGATCAGCACGCTGATCGCCGAGCCCAGGCCCACGTTGAAACCCTTGAACAGGTTGTCGTAGCCCAGGATCGACACCGATTCGGTGTTGTTGGCGCCGTTGGTCAGCACGTAGATGTTGTCGAAGATCCGGAACGCGTCCAGGGTCCGGAACAGCAGCGCGACCACCACCGCGGGCTTGATGATGGGCAGCGTGACCCGGGTCAGCCTGCGCCACGCGCCGGCGCCGTCCACCTCGGCGGCCCGCAGCAGGTCCTGCGGCACCACGGCCAGCCCGGCCAGCAGCAGCAGCGACATGAACGGCGTGGTCTTCCACACCTCGGCGAGCACGACGATGCCCAGCGATGGGATCTGTTGTGTCATTGGGGCGCTCCCGTGCGGCAGCAGGTTGGCCAGGTAGCCGGTGCCCGGTGTCCAGGCGTAGTACCAGCTGTACGAGGCGACCACCGTGACGATGCCGTACGGGATGAGGACGGCGGTGCGCACCAGTCCCCTGCCGACCAGCGTGCGGTGCATCACCAGCGCCAGCGCCAGGCCGAGCACGAACTCGACGGACACCGAGACGACCGTGATTCCCAGCGTCACGGCCAGCGCGGTCCACCAGTACCGGTCGGTCAGGATGGTGAGGTAGTTGCCCAGGCCGACGAACGCTGTGTCGTCGGGCGTGGCAAGGTTGTTGCGCTGCAGGCTGAGCCAGACGGCGTAGCCGATCGGGTAGGCCGTCACCGCAAGCATCAGCGTCGCCGCCGGGGCCACGAGGAGCAGCGCCAGCCGCCGCTCCCCCGGCATCGGCCGGCTCACGGCAGCAGGCCCTTGCCGTCGATCGCTTTCTGCACCTGCCTGGCGAGTTCGTCGGCCGTCCGCTCCGGGTCGATCCCCGTGATCGGGTTGAGCGTCGACGCGATGCGGATCGCCACCGCCTGGTACACCGGCGTTGCCGGGCGCACCGCGGCGTCGGTGAGCTGGCGGCGGATCACCGTGTACATCGGGTAGGTGGCCTGGAACTGCGGGTCGTCGTACAGCGAGGCCCGGACCGTCGGCAGGCCGCCCTCGATGGAGATGTACTTCTCATGCTCGGCGCTGCGGAGGCAGCGCACCGCCTCGAACGCCTCGGCGCGGTGTCGCGTGGTGCTGGCGACCGCGAGGTTCAGCCCGCCGATCGTCACCCTTGCCGGCCGGCCGGGCGCCACGCCCGGGTAGGGGGCGAAGCCGAACACCTTCTGGCTGGCCGCATACGCGATGCGGCGCTGCTCGGGGGTGGGCGCGAACGTGCCGAGATCGTTGATGCTGCCGGCCAATTCGGGATCCCGGTTGAGCGGCAGGAACGGCACGCCGCCCTTGACCGCGTTCTCCAGCATCGAGGCCAGCACGAACGGCCAGTTCACTTCCAGGGCCGCCCGGCCCTGTTCGACAGCCAGCCGGGCGGTGCCCTCGTCGGTGCGGGTGATGGACGGGTCGGCGCCCGGGGCGGTGGCCACCGTCCGCAGGATCCGCAGGGCGGCGACGGTCGCGGCCCGGTGCGCGGGCGTGTCGGTGAGCGTGACGGTCCGGCCGTCGTCGGAGAGCACCTGACCGCCCGCGCTCACCAGCAGCGTGTTGAACCACACCACCAGGCCCTCGCCCTCGTTGGCCTGCACCGCGATCCAGCCGGGGCCGCCCTCGGCATGCAACCGGGTGGCGTCGGCGACCACGCCGTCCCACGTCTGCGGCGGCTGGGCCACGAGATCTGGCCGGTACCAGAGCAATTGGGTGTTGGTGGTCAGCGGCGAACCATAGAGCCGGTGCTGCCAGCGCGCCGTCGCCAGCGGACCCGGCAGCGTATCGGCGGCGGCGTCGCCCTCCGCCTGCCCCGCCGGATCGTCGGAAAGCGGCAGCGCCCAGCCCGCCTCGGCGAATTCGGCGGTCCACACCACGTCCAGCGCCATGAGGTCCAGGGTGCGGTCGCGGCTGGTCAACCGTCGGGCCAGTTGCAGGCGCTGCTCGGCCGGTGCGCGACCGAGGCTGATGTGCCGGATGACGAACCGGCCGCCCAACTCCCGGGTGCATTCCTGGGCGACCGCGGTGAACGTCGCCTCATCCGTGGCCGGGGTGTAGAAGCTGATCACCGGCGTGGCGCTCGGAGCGCCACAGGCCGAGACGGTGATCATCGCCGCCAGCGCGATCGCACCGCTGTGGCGCACGCGCCGACCCATTACCGGTGCAGCCTCTCGCGTCCCGTCAAATCGCCAGGCGTGCCAGCAGATCCCGCGCCTTCTCCGCGTTCTGCGGATCGCAGAGCACGTCGTAGCGGCCCGCCACCAACTGCATGGTCGAGCTGAAATCCCTTGTGCCACGCGCCATCGCGTACGGAACCGCGGAGGTGATCAGGCCGAAGAACACCCCGGCGACCAGACCGGTGGCCAGCGCCCCCCACGGATTGGGGCTGAAGAAGCCGAGCACCAGGCCGATGAACAGACCCAGCCACGCCCCGCTGAGGATTCCGCCGCCGATGACCTTCGCCCACGTCAGGCGCCCGGTGACCCTCTCGACCTGCATCAGGTCTACCCCGACGATGGTCACCTGCTGCACCGGGAAGTCCTGGTCGGACAGGTAGTCGACCGGGCGCTGCGCCTCGGCGTAGGTGGGATACGACCCGACCGGCCACCCCTTGGGGGGCGTGGGCAACCCGGGCGCCGGGCGACGGGCCGCGCCGGAGGGCGTCGCGCCCGGCACCTGCCCAGGCTGGAAAGGACTAGTCATTGCAGCTCATTCTCCTACGCCGAGGACATCCTCTCATCTCGGGGCCACGCAATCGAGAAATCTTCCCCGCTGCGGGCGGCGCGCGGTCCGGTTTCGCCGGGCCGCCGGCGCCGGCGCATGCGTTAGGTTGAACCCCATGACGGCTCCCGGCGGTGACCACGACGAGGCCCACCCGCTTCCCGGCGGCGGCCAGGGCGCCGAGCCCCCGCACTGGGCCCTACCCGGGGCGCCGCCGCCGTCGGCGGCCGACTATCCCCCGCCGGCCTACCAGCCTCCCGCTTACGGTTACCAGCCCGGGTATCCGCCACCGCCGCCCGGCTACGAGCAGCCGCCGCCCTACGCGCAGCCTGGCTACGAGCAGCCGCCCCCCTACGCGCCGCCCGGCTACGGGCCGCCGCCACCCTATCCGGGCGGTTACTACCCTGCCCCCGACTACGCGGGCGGATACGGAGCTCAAGCGACGGGCACGAACGGCCTGGCCATCGCCTCGCTGATCTCCTCGTTCGCGGGCGTGTTCTGCTGCATCGGCTCGATCGCGGCCATCGTCATGGGCGCGATCGCGCTCGACCAGGTCAAGCGCAACCGGCAGGAGGGCTACGGCCTGGCCGTCGCCGGCATCGTCATCGGCATCGCGACGCTGGTGGTGAACCTCGTCGTCGTCATGTTCGCGATGAGGTCCCATTAGCGACCGCCGCCCGTCTGTCCTTCGGCCGGCGCCCCAATAGGCTCTTCCCCATGGCATCGGTCAACAGGGTGTACGTCGCCCGGCTCTCCCGGATGCAGGTGCTGGGCCCGTTCGGCGAATCCTTTGGTCGCGTCCGCGACGTGGTGATCAGCATCAGCATCGTGCGTCAGCAGCCGCGCGTACTGGGTCTGGTCGTCGACCTGGCTACCCGCCGCAGCATCTTCATTCCGATCCTTCGGGTCGCGGCGATCGAGCCCGACGCCGTCACGCTCAACACCGGCAACGTGTCGCTGCGGCGTTTCGAGCAGCGCCCGGGCGAGGTGCTGGCCATCGGTCAGGTGCTCGACACCCAGGTCAAGGTCAGCGATCCCGACCTGCCGGAGCTCGCGGGGCTCGACGTCGCGATCACGGACCTGGGCATCGAGCAGACCCGCACGCGCGACTGGCTGGTGACCCGCGTCGCCGTGCGCGTTCCCCGGCGGCTCGGGCGGCGCGGCCCCGTCCACGTCGTGGACTGGCAGAACGTCCAGGGCCTGACCCCGTCGGCGCTCGCCATGCCGGATCAGGGCGTCGCCCAGCTACTGGGCCAGTTCGAGGGCCGCAAGGCGGTCGACGTGGCCGACGCCATCCGCGGGCTGCCGCCCAAGCGCCGGTACGAGGTGTTCAGGGCGCTCAACGACGACCGGCTGGCCGACATCCTGCAGGAGCTGCCGGAGCTCGACCAGGCCGAGGTGCTCTCCCAGCTGGGCACCGAACGGTCGGCCGACGTGCTCGAGGAGATGGATCCCGACGACGCCGCCGACCTCCTCGGCGTGCTGAACCCGACCGACGCCGAGATGCTGCTGACCCGGATGGATCCCGACGACTCCGAGCCGGTGCGCCGCCTCTTGACGCACTCGCCGGACACGGCGGGCGGCCTGATGACCTCCAATCCCGTTGTCCTGACGCCCGACACGTCGGTCGCCGAGGCGCTCGCGCGGGTCCGTGACCCCGACCTCACCGCCGCGCTGGCCTCGATGGTGTTCGTCGCGCGCCCGCCGACCGCGACCCCCACGGGGCGCTACCTGGGCTGCGTCCCGCTGCAGCGGCTGCTGCGCGAGGCGCCGGCCGAACTGGTCGGCGGGATCGTCGACAGCGACCTGCTCACCCTCGCGCCGGAGACCCCACTGGGGGCGGTCACCCGCTACCTGGCCGCCTACAACCTGGTGTGCGGCCCGGTGGTCGACGACCAGAAGCACCTGCTGGGCGCGGTCACCGTCGACGACCTGCTCGACCACCTGCTCCCGCACGACTGGCGCGTCGACGCCCAGCGGCTCGACACGGTCGGGCGGCTGGGAGGGTTGGCGTGAGCAAGTCGGCGGCGCCGCGCCGCCTCTACACGCCGCGGACATCGCGGAACTTCGGGCCGCGTGTTGACCCGGAGGCGGTCGGCCAGATCACCGAGTCCATCGCCCGGTTCTTCGGCACGGGCCGCTACCTGCTGATTCAGTCGGTGATCGTGCTGGGGTGGATCGCGGTCAACGTCTTCGCCGTGACGCTGCGCTGGGACCCCTATCCGTTCATCCTGCTCAACCTGGCCTTCTCCACCCAGGCCGCCTACGCGGCGCCGTTGATCCTGCTGGCGCAGAACCGTCAGGAGAACCGCGACCGGGTGGCGCTCGAGGAGGACCGGCGCCGGGCCGCGCAAACAAAAGCCGACACCGAGTACCTGGCCCGGGAGCTCGCCGCGCTGCGGCTGGCCGTGGGCGAGGTGGTGACGCGCGAATACCTGCGCGACGAGCTGGAAGAGCTGCGGGAATTGCTGGCCGGGCTGCGGCCCGAAGACCCCGACGGGGAGCCCGCTCGCGGCGGTGGCGGGGCGGATCGGGCGGCTAAGAATTCGGGCTGAAAGCAACCCTGACCATTGCGCCACTCCCGTCACAAGAGTTATGTATTGTGATCTGGTTCACGGCTACGAAGAGGTAACTTTTCGACTACCTCACCATTAAGGACGGTCGAGTGCGCATTGGGGGACGCTGGGGTCCGCGTCGAGCCGCGACAGAGCGGCAGCAAGCACCCCGCGCAAAGAGGACGCCGGCGTTCGGCATCGCGATCATCACTCTCCTGATATTTGCCGGTGGGGTCGGCGCGGGTGCTCCCGCGCTGCCCGGCAAACCGCCGCCGGTGCGCGCCGCCGTCGCCCCGGCCGCCGCGGTCTCGCCCACCCTCCCCGACCTCTCCGGACCCGCGGTCGTCTCCGTCGAACATTCCCCGAACGCCTTCCACGTCGCCGAACCGGCGCTTTCCGCGCCGCCGCCGCCGATGATCGTCAACGCGCCCGGCGCGCTCGGCATCCCGAGCATCGCCCTGGCCGCCTATCGCAACGCCGAACAGAAGATGGCCGCCGCCGCCCCCGGCTGCGGCGTCAGCTGGAACCTGCTGGCCGGAATCGGGCGCATCGAGTCGGGCCACGCCGGGAACGGCGCGGTCGACGCGCGCGGCACCGCGGTGGTCCCGATCTACGGCCCCACGCTCGACGGCACGCTGCCCGGCAACGAGGTGGTCCTGCAGAGCAGCGTCGGCAACCGTCCCACCTACGCCCGCGCGATGGGCCCCATGCAGTTCCTGCCGGGCACCTGGGCGCGTTACGCGGTCGACGGCAAGGGCGACGGCACCGCCGACCCGCAGAACCTCTTCGACGCGACGCTCGCGGCCGCCCGCTACCTGTGCAGCGGCGGGCTGAACCTGCGTGACCCGAACCAGGTGATGGCCGCGATCCTGCGCTACAACAACTCGATGTCGTACGCGCAGAACGTGCTCGGCTGGGCAGCCGCCTACGCCACCGGCGTCGTCCCCGTCGACCTGCCGCCGATCACCGGGCCGCCGCCCCCGATCGCCGACGCGCACCTCGAGCACGCCGAGGGTCTGGGCCCGAACCTGCCGATGAACGTCAACGGCCTGCCGACCGACGACCCGCTGGCGCGGATTCCGCTGATCGACCTGAGCACGCCGGGCCTGCCGAGCCAGCCGCCGATGTTCCCCTGGATGACGCCGACCGCCCCGCAGCAGTCGCAGACCCAGCTGCCCGGCTGCACCGTCATCTGCATCGGCCCGCAGAACGCGGCGCCCGGTGCGCCGGCGTTCGGCGCTCCCCCCGCGCCCCCGTTCGGTGCGCCGGCGGCGCCGCCGCCCCCGTTCGGCGCACCGAACGGGGGCGCGGGGGG
>NZ_CACRUY010000053.1 GCF_902652685.1 Mycobacterium sp. Marseille-P9652 | reverse complement strand
ACCCCACAGCCAGCCACCCGGGCCACCCGCCTGCCCCGTACCGGCCGCACCGTTCGCACCATCCCCGTACAGCGGGCGCCCGGTGAATGTCACGAACGGTCCGTTGATCGCATCCTGGATGCCCGCCGCCGCCGACGCCGCCGCCTGCAACGGCGAGGCGTTGGCGGCCTCGGTGGCCGTGTACAGCAGCCCGCCGGAGTTCAGGGCCGCGACGAACTGGTCGTGATACGCCGACACCTGCGTCCCGAGCGACTGGAACTGCTGTCCGTAGGTGCCGAACAGCGCCGCAATCGCGGCCGACACCTCGTCCTGAGCCGCGGCCACCACTGATGTCGTCGCCCCCGCCGCCGTCAGGTGCGCCGACCGAATCGCCGTCCCGAGATTCTCGAGATCCTGCGA
Organism: Mycobacterium sp. Marseille-P9652; assembly: GCF_902652685.1. Lineage (GTDB taxonomy): Bacteria > Actinomycetota > Actinomycetes > Mycobacteriales > Mycobacteriaceae > Mycobacterium. The sequence continues at coordinate 32,003 of NZ_CACRUY010000053.1, read as the reverse complement.
CGCCGACGACAGGACATCTGGCGAAACGAACACGAAAGACGACATGTGGGGCTCCCGTCACACACACGTGAAAATGCCTAGTTTCGGCTAGGTCACGGCGGACTGTACGCCGAATGTTTCGTATTTTGACTAGTCACCGGCAAACTGAGGACTGTGCATTCATCACACCCCGGGGGGCATCGCAAAGGCTTGCCTAAGCACACCTGAAAGCTCAAGTTTCAAAACCTCAAGGGAAATGAGCCGGGAGCGAACACGGCGAAAAAGGTGGTGAGCGAAACTAATAAACCAAGGTTCCCGGGGAAAGCCTTGGAATACTCTCTTCTACAGCGCTCGCGGTATGTCGGTGGACGGGCTTGCATCGAACGCCGCTCGATCGCGCCAGCCGCGTGCCAGCAAACTTCAGGTAGCCGAGGGTTGGTCGGCGTTTCGTTCTGTGTCCGTGCTTGGCCACCCGTGCCGGCTCGAGCCGCCATGGTGAATGGCCCAACTGTGGGCACGCGGGACGAAGGTCGCTCAACGCCACCGACATGCAGCCAGGGAGGGTGGCGCGGCACTCCGGTTGGATGCGAGAACCTCCGGCCGGACGGCGTTCCCCGGGTGACCACGGCCTGGCGCCGCCAGAGTTTCCGGGCGAGGGAAACGGGAACCCGCCGCCAGTGAACGTTTCCGACATCGTCGCCCTGCCCTTCGAGTGGGGGTCCGCGATCCGCGGCAAGCGGTTTTTCCACCCGCTTGGCGTCCTGGCCGAAGGCTCCATCGAACGGACCGCGCCCGAGGGTGAGGGCCTGCCGATCCCTTCGTCGGACGTCGTCGCGCGGGTGTCGAAGGCCACCGGAACGCCCGGGGCGCTCCCCGATCTCATCGGCCTGGCGATCCGCGTGACGCCGCCGGGCGCGGCTGACCCCTGGGACATCCTGCTGGTCTCCTCGGGCTCGGGGGTGCTGTCCCGCGCGGTGGCCCTGCGGCCGGTCACCTCCTGGGCCGGGCACACCCTGACCACGTTGATGGGCCTGCACTACGAGGGGCGCAACTGGTGGCTTCGGGTCCGGATCGTCACCGACATCGACGGGCTGGGCCTGTCGCTCGACGCTGTTCGCCGCCGCATCGAGGAGGACGGGGTCGAGGTGACCCTCGACCAGGCCTGTGGCAGAGGCGATTTCACGCCGTTGGGTCGTCTGACGCTGACCCGCATGCTGGACGGGGAGCAGTCGTTCGATCCCGTGGTCAACACCGCACCCGGCGTGAGCCTTTCGCCGGGTTGGCTCGCCAGCCTTCGGGCCAGCGCGTACCAGCGCAGCCGCGACGGCCGGGACGCCCAGTAGCCGTGCCGAAACGAATCGTCATCACCGGGGCCAGCGGCAACGTCGGCACCGCGCTGCTGCGCGCGCTCGCCACCGACGGCTATGACATCGTCGGGATCACCCGGCGGCAGCCGCCGGCGCACGGCGAGTACGCGTCCGTCTACTGGCATCAGCTGGACCTGGCGGACCCGCACGCGGAAGCCAAGCTGCGCAACGTCTTTCGCGGCGCCTCGTGCGTCGTGCACCTGGCGTGGGGGTTTCAGCCGACCCGCAACGTGCGGTACCTGGACGCGGTCGCCGTCGGCGGGAGCTCGGCGGTGCTGGGCGCGGCGCACGCCGCCAAGGTGCCCCACCTGGTGCACATGTCGTCGGTCGGCACCTACGCGCCGGGGGCCTACGGCCGCAAGGTCGACGAGACGTGGTCGACCGCGGGGCTGCCCTCCTCGGCCTACAGCAGGGCGAAATCGGCCGTCGAGCGCATCCTCGACGACTACGAGGCGCGCCACCCCGACGGCGTCGGCATCACCCGCATGCGGCCCGGACTGATCGTGCAGCGCGACGCCGCAACCGGATTGCGGCGCTACACCCTGCCGGCCTACCTCGACCCGCGCCTGGCCCGGTTACTGCCGGTGCTGCCGATGGACCGCCGGCTGGCCATCCCGATGATCCACGCCGACGACGTGGCGGACGCCTGCGTCAGGGCGATCGAGCGTCGCGCGCTGGGGCCGTTCAACCTGGCCGACGAGCCGCCCGTGCGGCGCGACGACATCGCAAAGGTGTTGCGGGCGCGGCCGATTCACGTTCCCTCGGGCCTGCTGGGAGCGCTGGTGGACGTCTCGTGGCGGGCGAGGCTGCAGCCCATCGACCGCGGCTGGCTGGACCTCGCGTTCGCGGTGCCGCTGCTGGCCACCGACCGGGCGCGGGCGGAGCTCGGCTGGTCGCCGCGCCACAACGCGGTGGACGCGCTGGCCGAGCTTGTGGACGGCATGATGCACGGCCGCGGGGCCGAGAGCCCGGTGCTGCGGCCGCGGTCGTTCGTCCGCGCCCTCAACCGCGATGTGGCCGCCGGGCCGCTGACGACGCGGCACGTGCCCTGAGCGCCTAGCGGCCCAGCAGGTGACGCAGCGCCGGCTCGAGCGCGGGTTGGCGGAACCGGTGCCCGGCCTGGTCGAGCTTGTGGGGAAGTACCCGTTGGCTGGCGCTCGCGAGTTCACGCGCGCCCTGCGCGCCGAGCAGGACCTTCGGGCCCAGCGACGGCACGGGCAGCACCGCGGGGCGGTGCAGCACGCGGGCGAGCGTGCGGGTGTATTCGGCGTTGCGAACCGGTTGCGGCGCAACGGCGTTCACCGGCCCGGACAGCGCGGTGTCCCATAGGGCGCGGTGGTAGACGTCCACCAGGTCGTCGATGCCGATCCAGGACAGCCACTGCCGGCCGTCGCCCAGCCGGCCACCCAGGCCCGCGCCGAACAGCGGGCGCATGAGCCGCAGCGTGCCGCCGCGGGGTGATTGCACGATTCCCGTGCGCACCAGCACCACTCGCGCCCCGGACGATGCGGCGGGGGAGGTGGCGTCCTCCCAGTCCGCGACGACGTCGGCCAGGAACCCGTCGCCGCGGTCGCTGTCCTCGGTGAGGATCTCGTCGCCGCGGTCGTATCCGTAGTAGCCGATCGCCGAGGCGGAGATGAGCACGCCTCCGGCGCGGCCGACGAGTTTGGCCAGCCGCCGCGTCGGTTCGATCCTGCTGTCGCGGATGTCTTTTCGGTGCTTGTCGGTGAACCGGCCGGCGATCGAGGCGCCCGCCAGGTGGATCACCGCGTCAACACCGTCGAGCAGGCCCGGGTCCGGGTCACCGGTGTCCCAGCGGCGTTCGTCGGCGCCCCGGGGTTCCCCACGGACGAGCCGGATCACGCGGTGACCGCCGGTGCTCAGGAAGGCGGTCAACGCCGAACCGACCAGTCCCGACGATCCCGTGACGGCGATGGTCTTCGGCGTCAGGCCGTTCTCGGCGGCCAGCCGGTGAGCGGCCAGGTCGTCGGCCAGCTGGCGGTGCCGGTAGACGAACATGGGGCGCAGCATCGACCCGGGCACCGGGGTGTCGACCCGGTCGATGACGCGCGTCCGGTTACCGCCGGCGTCCTCGAAATCGTGAGTGTGCCGCCAGCGCATGGCGATCCGGGTCGGCAGCGTGGCCGCGCCGTCGCCGCCGATGGTGTCGACGAAACGGTGCGGCGGGTCGTAGCCTCCCGCGTCGTGCACGGCGACCCACCGCAAGCCGCCGGGCAGCGCGAGCGTCGCGCGCCCGTCGCGCAGCGAGGTGGCCTCGCTGACCAGTCGCATCGGCTGCCAGGGCGGCGAGAGCCGGGCGAACGCTCCCGGCCTCGCGTGCCAGGCGAAGACGTCGTCGATCGGTGCGTCGACGACGCTCGAATATTCCAGGCCCATGCTTCGAACGTTAGCGGTCGGGCAGCGCGTGCTCCACGATGGGCAGCCGCGGCCGCGGCTCGCGCTCGCCGCGCTTGGCCGCCACGTACACCTGCGCGGTCTGGGCGGCCACCGTCCGCCAGTCGAAGTCCGCCGTGAGCCGCAGGCGGGGCTGCGCGGCGCGGCGCTGTGCGGCGTCCGGGTCGTCGAGCACGCGGCAGACCGCCGAGGCGAGCTTGGCTATGTCGCGCGGCGGAAACGACACGCCCGTCTGCCCGTCGATGACGGCCTCGCCGAGCCCGCCGATGTTCGACGTCACCAGCGGGATGCCGGCCGCCGCGGCCTCCAGCGCGACGATCCCGAACGGCTCGTAGTGGCTGGGCAGCACCGCGACGTCGGCCCGGTGCAACGCCTCCAACAGCTCGCCGTGGTCGAGGTGCCCGGCGAACCGAGTTGCCTTGAGCACCTTGTGCTTACGGGCCTGCTCGACCAGGAACCGCTGCTGCGTGCCCTCCCCGGCGATGGTCAGCGTCGTGCCGGGGTGGGCGCGCCTGATGCGCGGCAGCGCGGCGATGGCGTCGTGCACGCCCTTCTCGTACTCCAGCCGCCCCAGGTACAGCAGCTCGGGAGGGCCGCCGCGCGGCCGGCGCGGCGCGAATGGCCACCGGTCGACCTCGATGCCGTTGCGGATCACCGTGATTCCGGCCAGTCCGGGGCCGAACAACTCGGTGATCTCGTCGGCCATCGACGCCGAACAGGCGATCAGCGAATCGGATTCGCGCACCAGCCACGACTCGACCGCGTGCACCTGGCGGCTGGTCGCCCCGCTGACCCAGCCGGAATGCCGGCCGGCTTCGGTGGCATGGATCGTGGAAACCACTGGCGTGTCGTAGAATTGGGCCAACGCGATCGCCGGGTGGGCCACCAGCCAGTCGTGGGCGTGGACGACGTCGGGCCGCCAGGGGCGGCGGCCGCCCGGCTTCTTGAGTGACATGCCGGCCCGGATCATCGCGTGGCCCATCGCCAGGGTCCAGGCCATCATGTCGTCGGTAAATGTGAATTCGTGCGGGTCGTGCGCCGCCGCGATCACGCGGACGCCCTCGACGACTTCGTCGGTGCACGGGTGCGTGCCGGCGTCGGTGCCCGTCGGCCGGCGCGAGAGCACGACGACGTCGTGCCCGGCGGCGGCCAGGGCGGTCGACAGGTGATGGACGTGCCGGCCCAGCCCGCCGATCACGACCGGCGGGTACTCCCACGAGACCATGAGGACTTTCACGCGCGGGCCACTCTTCGCGAACGTGCGCAGAATGCCGCCCGGTACGGCGTGTCGTCGTACAAACATGCACGCTCGCGGGGAGCGCGAGACCTCACCGCGGCAGCCTCCGCGCATCGAGCGCGCCGAACAGGCCGTCGGCGCGGTTCCAGCCGTCGGCCAGCCGCTCGGCGGTGTCGCGGCGGCCCGACGCGAGCGCCCCGGCGATCTCGCGGGTCGCGTGGGCGTGTAGGTGGGCGCGGTAGCGCGCGTAGTCGGCGGCCGAGTCCTTGCTCACCATGAACGGCCAGTCGCTGGAGACGGTCAGCAGGGTCTCGCGCAGGATCTGGTCGGCGACGCGGTCGCGCGGCAGCGGGCCGCCGCTGTGCGCGAGGGCTTTATCGACCGTGGTCAGGGCGGTGTCCACCACCTCGGCGTTGAGCGTGACGAGGTCGGCCACCTGCTCGCCGGCCCACACCTGCCAGTCCTTGCCGGAGCCCCACGAGCTGGGCGGCAGCGCGACCGGGTGGCCGACGAACCCGTCGGCGATCGCGTCGGTCAGCGTGCCCACCCGCACCCCCGCCTCGGGCAGGGCGCGCAGCACCCGCTCAAGCCACGCGGGGCCCTCGTGCCACCAGTGGCCGAACAGCTCGGTGTCGAAGGCCGCGACGACGTGGGCGGGCCGGCCGATGCGCTCGGACTCGCTCGTCAGCCGGGACCGGACCACCTCGACGAAGTCGGCGACGTGGACGTCGACGGCGCGGCTCGCGCGCTCGGGATCGTAGGGCGCCTTGCCGTCGGAGGCCACGTTGCGGCCGGTGACGCGGGCGGGCTTCAGCCCGGTGAGGTGGTCGTAGGTGTGGAAGTCGCGGTAGGCGGCGTGCCCGGGGTAGCCGGACTTCGGCGACCACACCCGGTAGCTGACCTGAAGGTCGCGGCCGAACGCGACGACGTCGCTGTCGCCGACGGGCCGGCCGAGCGCGGTGTCGCCGTGCAGCGACGGGCCGTCGACCATGAAGTGGGTGACACCCGCTGCGGCGTAGTCGAATTCGAGGCCGGGGGCGTAGGCGCATTCGGGCGCCCAGATGCCGGTCGGTTGGTGCGCCACCCGCTGCTTCGCGTCGGCCAGGCCCTCCCGCAGCGCGAACTCGCGCAGCCTGGGCGCCAGCAGCGGCTGGAAGGGGTGCGCTAGCGGGCCGCCGAGCAGCTCCACGCTTCGGGCGTCGACGAGCTCGCGCAGCAGAGGGCTGCCGCCGTGGCGCCACAGGATGGAAAAGTCGTCGAGCGCCCGATCGGCCTCCTTGCACTCGCGAATCCCGAACTCCCGCAACGCCTCCGGCGTGCACGACGCGTAGCCGGCCGACTTCGACCGGGGAATCGAGCGGACGCTGGCCGCCTCGGCCGCCCGCAAGTGCCAGTTGGCCAGCCAGTGGTGCATGCCGTCGAGGCAGTACGGGTCGTCGAGCTGGGCGTTGACCACCGGGGTGACGCCGAGCGTCAGCAGGGCCTCGCGGCCCTCGTCGGCCAGGGTCCGCAGGACGCGAATCAGCGGCAGGTAGGCCCCGGCCCAGGACTGGTACAGCCATTCCTCGCCGACGGGCCAGCGGCCGTGATGGGCCAGCCAGGGCAGGTGGGTGTGCAGCACCAGCGTGAAGAGACCGGGCACCCGGCCCGCCGGCGTGCTCACGGCCGCACCGCGATCGCGACGAGGTCCAGGCTCTGGTCGACGTCGCGGCCGGCGCCCGCCTCCACGAGCTCGAAGTCGTCGGTGCGGACCGCGGCGACGTCGGCCGCCAGCTCCGGCGGCCACGGCGAATCGGCCATCGCCCGCTCGATCTGCGCGTCGATAACCGAGCCGCCGTGGCGGGCGTCCATCTCCCGCAGGCGGGGGCCGTGGAACAGGCCGCTCACCCGCACGTCGCGAAAGCCCGCGCCGACGAGCAGTTCGGTGAGCTCGGCGGCGTTGAGCTCGCGGGTGTGGAACGGGTTGATCGGGGTGTCGCGGCCCGGCGAGAACGTGATCCGGTTGGGCGTGGAGATCATCAGCAGGCCGGACGGCCGCAGCACCCGCGCGCATTCGGCGACGAATTGTGGCTGGTCCCACAAGTGCTCGATGACTTGGAAGTTCACCACAATATCGACCGACCCGTCGGGCAGGGGCAGCTCGGCGAGGTTGGCCTGCATGACCTCGACCCTGGGGTAGCGGGCGCGGACGTGCGCGACGGCGGCCGCGTCATAGTCCAGCGCGACGACCCGGCCGGCCACGCCGGCGATCAGGTCGGCGCCGTACCCCTCGCCGCACCCGGCCTCGAGCACCTCGCGGCCGGCGCACAGCCCGGCAAGCCGCTGGTAGACGACCTCGTGGCGGCGAAACCAGTAGTTCTCGATGTCCAGGCCGGGGATGGTGCGCTCACCGGTCAGCATCATGACCGCGTCGGCCCCCGGCGGACTGTCGCCGGGAGCGGGAGGCGGAACGTGAGGTACCGGTGCGCTCATTGCATAGGCAGGCTAACGCGAAGTGTCGGATTCGCGAACCGCGAAGCGGGCGTCCTCGCCGAAGGTGGTGGCCAGGCGGAAATCCGGGCATGACGACCAGCTATGGTGTGAAAGAAGACCGCACAAGTTACCCGGCGGTAACCCGCGTGTCCGTGCCCAACGTGTAGCAAGGTCCCGCAGCCGACACTGCGGGACTCTTTCGAGGAGGAAAAGCCACACCCATGACGAACATCGTGGTTCTGATCAAGCAGGTCCCAGACACCTGGTCGGAGCGCAAGCTGAACGACGGCGACTACACCCTGGACCGCGAGGCCGCCGACGCGGTGCTGGACGAGATCAACGAGCGCGCAGTGGAAGAGGCCCTGCAGATCCGGGAGCGGGAAGGCGGCGAGGGCTCGGTCACGGTGCTGACCGCCGGCCCCGAGCGCGCGACCGAGGCGATCCGCAAGGCCCTGTCCATGGGCGCCGACAAGGCCGTCCACCTCAAGGACGACGGCATGCACGGCTCGTGCGTCGTGCAGACGGCGTGGGCGCTGGCCAAGGCGCTGGGCACCATCGAGGGCACCGAGCTCGTCATCGCCGGCAACGAGTCCACCGACGGCTCCGGCGGGGCCGTGCCGGCCATCATCGCCGAGTACCTGGGCCTGCCTCAGCTCACCCACCTGCGCAAGTTGTCCATCGAGGACGGCAAGGTCACCGGTGAGCGCGAGACCGACGACGGCGTGTTCTCCCTCGAGGCCACCCTGCCGGCGGTGGTGAGCGTGACCGAGAAGATCAACGAGCCGCGCTTTCCGTCCTTCAAGGGCATCATGGCCGCGAAGAAGAAAGAGGTCACGGTGCTGACCCTCGCCGAGATCGGGGTCGAGCCCGACGAGGTCGGGCTCGCCAACGCCGGGTCGACCGTCCTGTCGTCGACGCCGAAACCGCCCAAGACCGCAGGCGAGAAGGTCACCGACGAAGGCGAAGGCGGCAGCCAGATCGCCCAGTACCTGGTCGCCCAGAAGATCATCTGACACCCTCCCACGAGAGAGCGAAATCACCCATGGCTGAAGTACTGCTGCTCGTCGAGCACGCCGAAGGCGCCCTGAAGAAGGTCACCACCGAACTGATCACCGCCGCCCGCGCGCTGGGCGAGCCGGCCGCCGTCGTGATCGGCAAGCCCGGCACGGCCGCGCCGCTGGTCGACGGGCTCAAGGAGGCCGGCGCCGAGAAGATCTACGTCGCCGAGTCCGACGACGCCGAGAACTACCTGATCACCCCCTACGTCGACGTGCTGGCCTCGCTGGTCGAGTCCAACTCGCCCGCCGCGGTCCTGCTGTCCGCGAACGCCGACGGCAAGGAGATCGCCGGCCGGCTCGCTGCCCGCCTCGGGTCCGGGCTGCTGGTCGACGTCGTAGGGGTCGAGGACGGCAACAAGTTCGTGCACTCCATCTTCGGTGGCGCGTTCACCGTCGAGGCGCAGGTCAGTGGCGACACCCCGATCGTCACGGTGCGCGGTGGCGCGATCGACGCCGAGCCGAAGGCCGGCGCCGGTGAGCAGGTCACCGTCGAGGTGCCGGCCGCGGCCGAGAACGCCACCAAGATCACCAAGCGCGAGCCCGCGGTCGCGGGTGACCGCCCCGAGCTGACGGAGGCCACCATCGTGGTGTCCGGCGGCCGCGGCGTGGGCAGCGCCGACAACTTCCACGTCGTCGAGGAGCTGGCCGACTCGCTGGGCGGCGCCGTCGGCGCGTCACGCGCCGCGGTCGACTCCGGCTACTACCCGGGCCAGTTCCAGGTGGGCCAGACCGGCAAGACGGTGTCGCCGCAGCTCTACATCGCGCTCGGCATCTCGGGCGCGATCCAGCACCGCGCGGGCATGCAGACGTCCAAGACCATCGTCGCGGTCAACAAGGACGAGGAGGCGCCCATCTTCGAGATCGCCGACTACGGCGTGGTCGGCGACCTGTTCAAGGTGGGCCCGCAGCTGACCGACGCGATCAAGCAGCGCAAGGGCTAAGCCCCGCACCACTCGCAAAAGCGCGCGCACGCACGGCGTGTCGCGTGCTTTTGCGTTTACCGGTCAGGACGCCTCGGTCGCCATCGCGTCGATGCGGCGCAACGCCAGCGCGCACACCGTCACGTACGGCGCGCCCCACCACGGGACGCCCATGCCCACCCGCGCCCCGTCGTCGGTGGGGTGCACCCAGTGCCGGGTCGCCGGGACACCGGCCACCCTCCAGCCCCACATCCGGCCCGGGTCGAATTCGGTGATCACGAACGGCACTTCGACCAGCAGCGAGGTCTGCACCGTGCCAGTCACACCCAGCGCCAAGCCGGTGTGCGGCTCGTCGAGCCACGCCGCCCGGATCGTCGGTCCCCACCGCGGCCACGCGTCGAGATCGACGAGTAGCTCCCACACCGCGGGCGGGGGCGCCGCGATCGCTCGATCGACGGTGAGCATCATGCGCGAATCCTCCTAGGGCGCCGACTGTCCCAGTCGGCGTTGCTGTTCGACGACGTCGTTGCGGTCCTTGAGCCGCCGCAGCCCGGCGAGCGGCTGGCTCATGCGGCGGTTGCCGGCGAGCAATTGCTCGTTGCGGTCCAAAAACCACCAGTAGCCGCCGGTGAAGGGGCAGGCGCGGTCGCCCACCCGCTCGTTGGGGCGGTAGGTGCACCCGCCGCAGTAGTCGCTCATCCGGTTGATGTAGGCGCCGCCCGCGGCATAGGGCTTGGTCGCCATCAGGCCGCCGTCGGCGTGCTGGGACATGCCGACGACGTTGGCGACCATCACCCAGTCGTAGCCGTCGACGAAGCACCGGTGGAACCAGTCGGTGACGGCGGCAGGGTTCCAACCGCGTTGCAGCGCATAGTTACTCAGCACCATGAGCCGCGGGATGTGGTGCACCCAGCCGTGGTCGCGCACCTGGGCCAGGACGTCTTTGAGGCACCGCGCCTCCACCGCGTCGGCGTCCAGGCTCGCGAACCACTCCGGGAGCCCGGCGTGGGCCCGCAGGGCGTTGCGCGCCCGATAGTCGGCGCCGAAGTGCCAGTAGACGTGCCAGATGTAGTCGCGCCATCCGATCAGTTGGCGAATGTAGCCCTCGGCGCTCGCCAGCCCCACGCGCCCGGCGCGGTAGGCGTCGTCGGCGGCGTAGGCGCACTCGAGGGGGTCGAGCAGGCCGAGGTTCATCGGCGCCGACAACAGGCTGTGGGCCATGAACCGGTCGCCGGCCAGCATCGCGTCCTCGTAGGGTCCGAAGAGCGGCAGGCGATCCCGCAGGAACACCTCGAAGGCCGCGCGGGCTTCGCTTGCGGTGACCGGGAATTCGCGCGGGCCGTCCCGGCCGACGAAGGCCACCGCGCCGTCACGCTCCCAGCGGTCCAGGTCGGCGCGCACCCGCTCGTCGATCTCGTCCTCTTCGGGCAGCCAGGGTGGCGGCACGTCGAGGGTGTCGGCGTTCTTGGGGGCCGGCTCGCGGTTGTCGGCGTCGAAATTCCACCGGCCGCCGGCGGGTTCGTTCCCGTCCATCAGCAGGCCGAACCTGCGCCGCGCGTCGCGGTAGAAGTTCTCCAGCAGCAGGCTTCGCTGGCGGCCGGCCCACTCCTCGAATTCTGTTGCCGGAGTACAGAATCCACGCGCCGGCAACACCTCGACGCGCGGCATCGAGCGGACGAACCGGTCGGCCGCCCGCGAGGTGGGCTGGCACACGCTGATGGGGCCGGTGATTTGCTCGAGGGCCTCGGCGTAAGTGCGGGTCTGCAGGAAGACGGCCTGCTCGCCCAGTTCGGCCGCGCGGTGGCGCAGGGCCGACAGCACCAGATGGGCCTTGCGGCGGTGAAATCGGCGGCGCTCGAACACCGCCCGGGACTCGATCAGCAACACCGGTTGATCGGCCTCGTCCAGGAAGTGCGGGCCGAACTGGTCGGCGAAACACCACCGTCGCCCCGGCGCGCTCACCTCGGCCGCCGAAGACGGTCGATCGATTGCCCGCCCCAGCGCATGGTGATGCACTACCCCCGGCGCACCGCCCTCAACCCCCGCGGCGACGTCGGGGGACCGGCGCGTTCGGGGGCGCGCGCCTCGGTTCGGTGGGACGGGGGCCATCGTTGCGCGAGCTTTCCCGGTCGAATCGGCGGCATGTGCTCTGCGGGACAGGGCGCGTCCGGCGCAGGCTAGTGGACAATCTTTACAGTACCGTCTTAAGCGTGTAGTACTAAACGATAAGTCCACTAAAGGGCTTACCCGAGCTCGAGGCGTCGAGACCCGCCGGCGTCTGCCTACGTCGTGGCGCGCGTGATCACGCTGCCCGACATCCATCCACGGGCCACCCCGGACGAGAGGTCTGACCATGCCAGCGATCACGACGGTCGAAACCGCTCGTGTCTGACGCGGAACTTGGCGCCGCCTGCGTCGGCTGGCCGATCCCCTTCGGGGCGATCGTGGCCATCGCCCTGTCCTGTGTCGACGACGTCGAGGCACCCCCGCCGCCCCAGCGTTGATGGCGACCCGCGCCGCCTAGCGAAGTTTTCGCGGCGTTCACCGCCGGCACCCAACCGTGCACCGGATTTCAGATCCCGGCAATCTGCGGCGCGGCAAGGCCGCGATTTCGCCCCATTCGTCATCTGACGTGCACCGACACGTCACAGCGCCGACGCCGACTCGCTCACCGACTGCGACACGTTGGGGCCATGAGCATCGCTTCCGTCCTGATAGCCAGCGACAAAGCCGAATCGGCGGCCAGCTCGTCCGGGGGGCCGCACTACTCCTTGCTGTTGTCCACCGACCCCGCCATGGTCGAGGCCGCGCAACGGCTGCGGTACGACGTGTTCACCAGCACCCCGGGCTTCGCCCTGCCGACCGCAGACGGCAGCCGCGGCCACATCGATGTCGACCGGTTCGACGAGTACTGCGACCACCTCCTGGTCCGCGACGACGACACCGGCGAACTGGTGGGCTGCTACCGGATGCTGGCGCCCGCGGGCGCGATCGCGGCCGGCGGGCTCTACACCGAGACGGAATTCGACCTGCACGCATTCGACGGGCTCCGGCCGTCGCTGGTCGAGATGGGACGCGCCGTGGTGCGCGACGGCCACCGCAACGGCGGCGTGGTGCTGCTGATGTGGGCCGGGATCCTGGCCTACCTGGACCGCTACGGCTACGACTACGTGACGGGCTGCGTGTCGGTGCCGATCGGCGGTGACGACGACGGGGACGCCCCCGGCAGCCAACTGCGCGGGGTCCGCGACTTCATCGTCGCCCGCCACGCCGCCCCGCCGCAGTACCGCGTGCGGCCGTTCAGGCCGGTGGTCGTCGGCGGGGTGCCGCTGGACGACATCCCGGCTCCGCCGCGTCCCACGGTTCCGCCGCTGATGCGGGGCTACCTGCGGCTGGGCGCGCAGGTGTGCGGCGAGCCCGCGCACGACCCCGACTTCGGTGTCGGCGACTTCTGCGTGCTGCTGGACAAACGCAAGGCCGATACCCGGTATCTCAAGCGGCTGCGCTCGGTGTCGGCGGCGGCCGAGATGGCCGCGCGATGAGCGCACCCGGCGTCACCGCCCACGCCTGGCTGCCGCGCGCGACGTGCGACAGCACCTGCGTCGGGGCCGGCCCCGCGTCCCCGCGGTGGCGGGTGACCCTCCGGGTGACGCTTCGCCTGACGCTGGCGCTGCTGCTGGCGCCGCTCGTGCCGCTGATCGCGATGCCGCTGCCGGGCCGGGTGCGGGTGCAGCGCTTCTACTGCCGCGCGGTTCTGCGCTGCTTCGGCGTGCGGATCAAGGTGTCGGGCGCCCCGATCCGCAACCTGCGCGGGGTCCTTGTGGTCAGCCCGCACATGTCCTGGCTGGACGTCTTCGCGATCGGCTCGGTGCTACCGGGGTCGTTCGTCGCCCGCGCCGACATGTTCGGCGGGCGCCTGGCGCGCCTGCTCAAGATCATCCCGATCGAGCGGGCCAGCCTGCGGCGGCTGCCGGGGGTGGTCGAGACCGTCGCCGACCGGCTGCGCGCCGGTCAGACGGTGGTGGCCTTCCCCGAGGGCACGACGTGGTGCGGGGTCGCGTGCGGGTCCTTCTATCCCGCCATGTTCCAGGCCGCGATCGACCCGGGCCGTCCGGTGCAGCCGCTTCGGCTGACCTATCACCACGCCGACGGGAGCGTCTCGACCGCCCCGGCCTTCGTCGGCGAGGACACCCTGGGCGCGGCCATCTGCCGGTTGCTGACCGTGCGCCGCACCTGGGCGCACGTGCACGTCGAATCCCTGCAACTGCCCGGCTCCGACCGGCGGGTGCTGGCCCGTCGCTGCCAGTCCGCGGTGGGCGTCGGAGCGCCGCAGCACCGCGGTCCGCGCCACGTCCTGGTGGCGTAACACGCCTGAGCGGCCCGGTATCGTGGGGCGGGTCATGGTCTACCTGGATCACGCCGCCACCACCCCGATGCACCCCGCCGCCGTCGAGGCGATGACGGCCGCGCTCGGCACCGTCGGCAACGACTCCTCGCTACACACCAGCGGCCGGGCGGCGCGGCGGCGGATCGAGGAATCCCGCGAACTGATCGCCGACAAGCTCGGCGCCCGCCCGTCGGAGGTGATCTTCACCGCCGGCGGCACCGAAAGCGACAACCTGGCCGTCAAGGGCATCTTCTGGGCCCGCCGGGACGCCGACCCGAAGCGGCGGCGCATCATCACCAGCGAGGTCGAGCACCACGCCGTGCTGGACTCGGTGCGCTGGCTGGTCGAGCACGAGGGCGCCGAGGTCACCTGGCTGCCCACCGCCGCTGACGGTTCGGTGTCGGCGGCGACGGTGCGCGAGACGTTGCAGAACCACGACGACGTCGCGCTGGTGTCGGTGATGTGGGCCAACAACGAGGTCGGCACCGTGCTGCCGGTCGCCGAACTCGCCGCCCTCGCAGCCGAATTCGGTGTCCCGATGCACAGCGATGCCGTGCAGGCGGTGGGGCAGCTGCCGGTGGGCTTCGCCGCCTCCGGGCTGTCGGCGATGAGCGTGACCGCGCACAAGTTCGGCGGACCCCCGGCCGTGGGCGCGCTGCTGCTGCGCCGCGACGTGGCCTGCGTGCCGCTGGCGCACGGCGGCGGGCAGGAACGCGACATCCGTTCCGGCACACCCGATGTCGCCGGCGCCGTCGGCATGGCCGCCGCCGCGCGCATCGCGGTCGACGGGCTCGACGCCCACGTCGCCCGGCTGCGCAACCTGCGCGACCGCCTGGTGGACGGGGTCCTCGCCGGCATCGACGACGTAAGCCTCAACGGCGCCCGCGACCCGCACCGGCTCCCCGGCAACGCGCACTTCACGTTCCGCGACTGCGAGGGCGACGCGCTGCTGATGCTGCTGGACGCCAACGGCATCGAGTGCTCGACGGGCTCGGCCTGCACGGCCGGTGTCGCGCAGCCCTCGCACGTGCTGCTCGCGATGGGCGCCGACCCGGCCAGCGCCCGCGGATCTTTGCGACTTTCGTTGGGCCACACGAGCGTCGACGCGGACGTCGACGAGGTGTTGCGCGTCCTGCCCGGTGCCGTCGAGCGGGCCCGCGGGGCCGCCCTGGCCGCCGCGGGGGCGATGAAGTGAAAGTCCTCGCCGCCATGAGTGGCGGCGTCGACTCCTCGGTCGCCGCCGCCCGCATGGTCGACGCCGGCCACGACGTGGTCGGCGTGCACCTCGCGCTGTCGGCCGCGCCGGGCACGCTGCGGACCGGGTCGCGCGGCTGCTGCTCCAAGGAGGACGCCGCCGATGCGCGCCGGGTGGCCGACGTGCTCGGAATCCCGTTCTATGTCTGGGATTTCGCCGAGCGGTTCGCCGCCGACGTGATCGACGACTTCGTCGAGTCCTACGCCCGCGGGGAAACCCCCAACCCCTGCGTGCGGTGCAACCAGCGCATCAAGTTCTCGGCGCTGTCGGCCAAGGCCCTCGCGCTGGGCTTCGACACGGTCGCGACCGGGCACTACGCCCGCCTGTCGGGCGGCCGCCTGCGTCGGGCCGTCGACCGCGACAAGGACCAGTCGTACGTGCTGGCCGTGCTGACCGCCGGGCAGTTGCGCCACGCCGCGTTCCCGGTCGGGGACACCCCCAAGCCGGAGATTCGCGCCGAGGCCGCCCGCCGCGGCCTGGCCGTCGCCGACAAGCCGGACAGCCACGACATCTGCTTCATCCCGTCGGGCAACATCCGGGCCTTCCTCGGCGAGCGGATCGGGGTGCGCCCCGGCAGCGTCGTCACCGCGGACGGCGCCGTGCTGGCCACCCACGACGGCGTGCACGGTTTCACGATCGGCCAGCGCAAGGGCCTCGGCATCGCCGGGCCGGGACCCGACGGCCGGCCCCGCTACGTGACCGCGATCGATCCGCTGACCGCGACAGTCGAGGTGGGGGAGGCGGCCGACCTCGACGTGCGCGGGCTGGTCGGACGGGATCCCGTCTTCACGGCGGGGGCTGCCCCGGCGGGGCCCGTCGAATGCGCGGTGCAGGTCCGCGCCCACGGCGAAATGGTCTCCGCCGTCGCCGAATTGGACGGCGACGAGCTCGTCGTGCGGCTGGGGGACCCGCTGCGCGGTGTGGCGCGGGGGCAGACGCTGGTGCTCTACCGGCCCGACCCCGACGGCGACGAGGTGCTGGGTAGCGCGACCATCGCCCGCACGTCGGTTTCAAGCATTCTTTGAGGATCCGCCAAGGGCCACCGCCGAACCTTTCCTCGACAGCGAGGAAAGGAATCAGCAGACGTGTGCACACACCAGGTCACGACTCATGAGGTGCCGACCGCCCGGACCAACGCCCTGGCCATCGCGGCGTTCGTTCTGAGCCTGATGGGCATGTACGCCAGCCCGGCCGTGAGCGGGGTGCTCGCCGTCGTCGCGCTGCGCCAGGCCAAGCACCGCCAGGAGGGCGGCTTCGTGCTCGCTATCGCCGCGCTGGCGGTCTCGTTGGGCTTCACGGCGCTGCACGTGATGCTGTGGATTCAGTGGGGCAGGCCGAACTTCGAGCTGCTGACGACGGCGCACTGGTGAACTGACCCGCCTCGCGCTAGCGCGGCAGGTTGGCGGCGATGTTCGTCATCACGATGTCGGACACCGATTGCGGGAAGCCGCAGAACGTCACTTCCACCATCGCCACGGACATCAACCGGTAGTCGCGGCCGCAGCCGCCCGGGGCCAGATGCAGCGTCCCCGCCTCGGACTTCCAGTCGCCCACCAGCAATTCGCCCGACGAGTCGCCGGCGCAGCTGCCCACCGCCCCCACCAACGAGCCGAACGCGCGCCGGGCCGTGTCGTCGTCGCGGTAGGCGGCCGCGCCCTCGGAGATGAGCGCGCCGTCGGGCGGGTCCTGGAAGGTGGTCTTGTGGAACTCCTCGATGTCGGGCCCGAACGTCGCCGTCTCGGCGTAGAGGAACCGGCACTGCCGCGGGGCGCTCTCGGCGAGCGCGTCGATTTCGACCGGGCTCGTGCCGTCCATCGACGGGATCACGGTCAGGTGCTCACCCGCGCCGGTGATCGCGCGCATGCGCGACTGGTCCAGCAGGATGGTGTCGACGTTGACGCCATGGATTGCCTTGCGCGTGGCCCCGACTCCGGGCAGCGCCGTGCCGTCCACCACCCGGGTGCACGCCGCCGTCAGCAGCACCGCGCTCCACACCAGCGCCGGCCGCGCCCATTTCGCCATGTGCATGCTCTTCTCGGGGCCCTTCTCGGCTTGAAGCTACCCGGTGCGACGACCCCTCGCGAGCGCCGGCCGGCGTGACGTCGAATACGGTTGCCGGGTGAGTGATTTCGCCCGTCCGTTCGCACAGGCCAGTGGCGTCGGCTCCTGGCCCGGCACCGTCGCCCGCGAGGCGGCCGCCATCGTCGTCGGGGAACTGGGGGCGGCGCTGCCGCACATCGTGGAGCTGCCCGCCAGGGGAGTGGGCGCCGACACGCTCGGTCGGGCCGGGGCGCTGCTGGTCGACGTCGCGATTGACACGGTGCCGCGCGGTTACCGCATCGCGGCGCGGCCGGGGGCCGTCACGCGGCGCGCCGTCAGCCTGCTCGACGAGGACTGCGACGCCCTCGAAGAGGCCTGGGAGACGGCGGGTCTGCGCGGCGGCGGGCGGGTGGTCAAGGTGCAGGCGCCCGGGCCGGTCACGCTGGCCGCCGGTCTCGAACTGGCCAACGGGCACCGGGCGATCACCGACCCCGGCGCCGTGCGCGACCTCGCGGCGTCGCTGGCCGAGGGTGTCGCCGCGCACCGGGCGGCGTTGGCCCGGCGGCTCGAGACGCCGGTGGTCGTGCAGTTCGACGAGCCCTTGCTGCCGAGTGCCCTGGACGGCCGGTTGACGGGGGTGACGGCGCTGAGCCCCGTCGCCCCGCTCGACGAGGCGGTGGCCCGCTCGCTCCTGGACACCTGCGCCGCCACGGCGGGCGCCGAGGTGCTGCTGCACAGCTGCGCCGCGGGTCTGCCGTGGGATATTTTGCGGGACAGCGATATTCAAGCCGTCTCGGTGGATGCGGCCACGCTGCAGGCCGCCGACCTGGACGGCATCGCCGCCTTCGTCGAGTCCGGCCGCACCGTGGTGCTGGGGGTGGTCCCCGCCGAGCCGCCCGAGCGGCGCCCGTCGGCGGAGCAGGTGGCCGGCGCGGTGGTGGCAGTGACCGACCGCCTGGGCTTCGGCCGCGCCGCGTTGCGCGACCGCATAGGCGTCACCCCGGCGTGCGGCCTGGCGGGTGCGACGCCGCGGTGGGCGCGCACCGCTATCGAGCTGGCCCGCTCGGCCGCCGAGGCGTTCGCCGACGACCCGGAGGCGATCTAACGCGCAACCAAAGGGTTGCACTTTTACCCGGCCCGTGATGCACTGACGTGCAACCAGGAGGTTGCATATGAAGATCGAGAAGCGCGTGGTGTTGCGCGCGTCGTTGGACCGGGTGTGGCGGGCGGTCAGCGAGGCGGCGGAGTTTGGTCGCTGGTTCGGCGTCCGCTTCGACGGGCCGTTCGTCGCCGGCACGTCCGTCACCGCAACGATCACCCCGACGGTGGTGGACGACGAGGTCGCCAAACGTCAGGAGCCGCACGCGGGGACGACCAGCACGTGGCACATCGTGGCCGTCGAACCCCGGCGCCGGTTCGCCTACCGCTGGCATCCCTGCGCCGGCGAGCCGGACCCCGAGGGTGGAGAGCCGACCACGCTGGTGGAGTTCACCCTGTCCGAAACGCCCGAGGGCGTGCTCCTCACCGTCACCGAATCCGGCTTCGAATCCCTACCCGAGGCGCGCCGCCGCTCGTCGTTCGACGCCAACGCCGAGGGTTGGGCCATGCAGACCGAACTCGTGCGCCGCTACACCGAGAACGCACGGGTGTGAGCGCCGCCGGGGCGGTCGCCGCGACGGTGTTCGACGCGCTGGGTGATCCCAACCGGCTGCGCATCGTCGTCCGGCTCTGCGACCACGGCCCGAGTTCGACCACCGAAGTCACGCGGGGCATCCCGGTCAGCCGGCAGGCGGCGAGCAAGCACCTCCTGTTACTGGCGTCCGCCGGGCTGGTCAGCAGCCAACGGCGCGGACGCGAACGCGTCTGGACGGTGGAGTCCGACCACCTGACGGAGGCCAGCGACTATCTGACGCAGTTGTCCCGGCGATGGGACGCCGCCATCGAGCGATTACGCGCCTACGTGGAGGAGTGAGCGCCGCGCGCGCCGCCGTGACCGTGCCGGGCGCGCCGGGGCTGCTGTCGGCGCCCTTCGATAGCCTGCGAAGGTGAGTTCAGCCGACGCCGACGCGGCCCCGCCCGAGGTGCGGCGCCAGTGGCAGGACCTGGCCGACGAGGTCCGGGAACACCAGTTCCGCTACTACATCAAGGACGCGCCGATCGTCTCCGACGCCGACTTCGACGCGATGTTCAACGAACTCCTGGCGCTCGAGGAGCGCTACCCCGACCTGCGTGCGCCGGATTCCCCGACGCAGCTGGTGGGCGGGGCCGGCTTCGCCACCGAGTTCGGCGAAGCCGAGCACCTCGAGCGCATGCTCAGCCTCGACGACGTCTTCGACCGCGACGAGCTGGCCGCGTGGAGCGCCCGCGTCGAGAACGAGATCGGCCGCGACCCCTACTACCTGTGCGAGCTCAAGATCGACGGGGTCGCCCTGTCGCTGGTGTACCGCGACGGCCGGCTCGAGCGGGCCGCCACCCGCGGCGACGGCCGGGTGGGCGAGGACGTCACGCTCAACGCCCGCACCATCGACGATGTGCCCGAGAGGCTCACGCCCAGCGACGAATTCGCGCTGCCCTCGCTGCTGGAGGTGCGCGGCGAGGTGTTCTTCATGCTCGCCGACTTCGAGGCGCTCAACGCCAGCCTCGTCGAGGACGGCAAGGCCCCGTTCGCCAATCCCCGCAACAGCGCGGCCGGCTCACTGCGCCAGAAGAACCCGGCCGTCACGGCCCGGCGCAAGTTGCGGATGACCTGCCACGGCATCGGCCGCGTCGAGGGGTTCGCGCCGCGGACCCTGCACGAGGCCTACACGGCGCTGCGCTCCTGGGGCCTGCCGGTCGCGACCGAGACCGTTCGGGTCAGCGGCCTCGCGGCCGTCGAGGACCGGGTCGCCTACTGGGGCGAGCACCGCTACGACGTCGAGCACGAGATCGACGGCGTGGTGGTCAAGGTTGACGACTTCGCGCTGCAGCGCCGGCTGGGGGCGACGTCGCGGGCGCCGCGGTGGGCCGTCGCCTACAAGTACCCACCCCAGGAGGCGCAGACCAAGCTGCTCGACATAAGGGTGAACGTGGGGCGCACCGGCCGGGTGACGCCGTTCGCGTTCATGACGCCGGTGAAGGTGGCCGGGTCGACGGTCGGGCTGGCCACCTTGCACAACGCGAGCGAGGTCAAGCGCAAGGGCGTGCTGATCGGCGACACGGTGATGATCCGCAAGGCCGGCGACGTGATCCCCGAGGTCCTCGGCCCCGTCGTCGACCTGCGCGACGGCACCGAACGCGAATTCGTCATGCCGACCGAGTGCCCCGAGTGCGGCACCACGCTGGCCCCGGCCAAGGAGGGCGACGCCGACATCCGCTGCCCCAACGCCCAGTCCTGCCCGGCGCAGCTGCGGGAGCGGGTGTTCCACGTCGCCGGCCGCGGGGCCCTCGACATCGAGGGACTGGGTTACGAGGCGGCCATCGCGCTGCTCAAGGCCGGGGTGATCGCCGACGAGGGCGACCTGTTCGCCCTCACCGAGGACGACCTGCTGCGCACCGAGCTGTTCCGGACCAAGGCCGGAACCCTGTCCGCCAACGGCGCCCGGCTGCTCGCCAACCTCGGCAAGGCCAAGGCGGCGCCGCTGTGGCGGGTGCTGGTGGCGCTGTCGATCCGGCACGTCGGGCCGACGGCCGCCCGCGCGCTGGCCACCGAGTTCGGCAGCCTCGAGGCGATCATGGCGGCGTCCACCGAGCAACTGGCCGCGGTCGAGGGCGTCGGCCCGACGATCGCCGCGGCGGTCACCGAGTGGTTCACCGTGGACTGGCACCGCGCCATCGTCGAGAAGTGGCGCGACGCCGGGGTGCGGATGGCCGACGAGCGCGACGCCAGCGTGCCGCGCACCCTGGAGGGCCTGACGATCGTGGTCACCGGCTCGCTGACCGGCTTCTCCCGGGACGAGGCCAAGGAGGCGATCATCGCGCGCGGCGGCAAGGCGGCGGGTTCGGTGTCGAAGAAGACCGACTACGTCGTGGCGGGCGACTCGCCGGGCTCCAAATACGACAAGGCCGTCGAGCTCGGGGTGCCCGTGCTGGACGAGGACGGCTTCCGCACCCTGCTCGACGACGGGCCGCCGCCCGCCCCCGCTCCGGAATAACCGCTGTTCAGCGGCGGATTCGCAGGCGGGTCGCGGGGCGCTCAGTAGCATGGACGCCGCGACTACTTGACCTTCCTGCGGGGGTGGGCAGACAGGGCGGTCGTACGTCGCCGATCAGTGCCCGCGGGCCGCTTTCACCGACTTTCGAGAGGTTTGCCGATGCATGTCGCGCTCTTCACCGATCTTCACCCCGACAGCCTCGGGGGCACGCAGGTCTCGGTGGCCACCCAACGCCGCGCGCTTGAGCAGCGCGGGCACCGGGTCACCGTGTTCACCGCGCCGCTGCCCAAGGCGGTCGACCGGGACCCGTGCGTGGTGGAGCTGAAGCCGGTGCCGGTGGTCGCGCCGTTGCTGCGCAGGCTGGGCCGGCACGACGACTTCATGTTCGTCTGGCCGTCGAAGGTGAACCGCGCGATCATCGACGGGGCGTTCACCGCCGGCGAGCCGATCGACGTCGTGCACACCCATGGCGACCTGGGCGTGGCGATCGCGGGCGTGGCCGCCGCGCGCCGCCACGGCGTTCCGGTGGTGCAGACCAAGCACACCCGCTTCGACGTCTACTTCGAGCAGGCCACGGCCACCCCGCTGCCGCTGGCCGTGTTGTTCGCCCAGATGCAAAAGCGTTACCTGTCAAGGGAATTCACGCTGACTCCCGCGAAAGAAGGCATGGCCTCCCGCCTGGCCTGGCGGCTCATGGTCGCGCACGCGCAGGCCGTCGACCACGAGATCACGCCGACGCGGCACTTCGCGCAGTCGTTGGCGAGCCGGGGCGTCAGCCGCCCGATCTCGGTCGTTTCCAACGGAGTCGACGACGACGTCATCGACCGCGCGGGTGCCGTCGACGCGCCGCGGCCCTCCGACGGCGAGCCGCTGCGCCTGATCTGGTGTGGGCGCCTGTCGTCGGAGAAGCGGGCGCTCGCCGCGGTGGAGGCGGTCGCCCGGGTGGACGACTGCGTGCTGGACATCTACGGGGAGGGACACCTGGAATCGGCCATCCGCAAGACGATCGAGTCTGGGGGTCTGTCCGGCCGAATCCGCTTGCGCGGCAGGGTCGATCGCGAAGAGTGCCTGGTCGCGATGCGCAACAGCGACGCCCTGCTGTTCACGTCCTACGACTTCGACACCCAGGGCCTGGTGCTGTTGGAGGCGGCCGCGATGTCGCTACCCACGATCTACTGCGATCCCGCGCTGGGCGAGACGGTCCCGCGGGGCGGCGGCGTCCTGGCCGCCGACCCGTCACCGGCGGCCCTGGCCGCGGCCATCCGGACGCTGGTCGAGGACCGCGACAGTGTGCGGGCGATGACCCAGATTGTCGGCGCGCACCGCGACACCGCGCGGCAATCCCGGCAGACGGAGAAGATCATCGCCATCTACAACGGCCTGGTGGACCGTGTGCCGGCGTGACTCGCGCTCAGCGCAGCATCGTCGCCACGATCCCGGCGAGGTATCCCAGCCGGGCCACCTCCGACGGCCGGAACTCCGGGCCCGGGCGGCCGAGCACCACGGCGGTGTGCGGGTCGCCCAGCGGGGCGGCGACCATCGTGGTGTCCATGTCGCGCCAGGCCTGCGGGATCCACTCGGCGGTGCTGTCCAGCGCCGTCGCCCGCTCGATGGGCAGCCACGGGGCCGAATTCGCCTTGGTTTCGGGGGTGCCGGGGCTGTCGGCGAGGCGCTGCAGCTCCCCGTCTGCGCTGCGCAGGACCATGCACCAGCTGACCCGCAGCACCTTGGGGGCCTCGTTGACGAGGACCTTCAGCCGCGCGTCGCTGTCGGCCGCCGCGGCGACGTGGTCGAGCAGCTCGAGCTCGCGGTGCGCCTCGAGCAGGCCGGTGTGCGGGCGGATGCTGTCGACCCAGACGCCGGACAGCGACTCGGCGGCCGTGATCAGCGTGTCCGGCATCGCCCCCGGCGGCAGTTCGATCACCAGGTCGTCGATCGCATGACCCGCGCTGCGCTCCACGACGTCGAGCGACAGGATGTCCGCGCCCACCGAGCCCAGCGCGACCGCCAGCGAGCCCAGGCTCCCGGGCCGGTCGACCAGCACGATGCGCAACAGATAGGACGGCACGGCCAACACTGTGACACAGCGGCGCGTGGGGTGCACTTTTACCGGGTAGGCGCTCTGACATGTCCGCAGCGCCAGGGGCCGGGGTTCGGGGGCCGCGCATGACCGCCGGCCGAGTGCAGCCCGACCGGCAGGAGATGGAGCACGCCTACCACGTGGTGGACGCCGTCTCGCGGGCCTTCGCCCGCAAGGTCGTCGGGCAGGACTACCTGCGCGAATCGCTGCTGCTGGGCCTGCTCACCGGCGGCCACATCCTGCTCGAGGGCGTTCCGGGCCTGGCCAAGACGACCGCCGCCCGGGTCGTCGCCGACGCCGTCTCCGGCGCGTTCCAGCGCATCCAGTGCACGCCCGACCTGCTGCCCAGCGACATCATCGGGACGCAGATCTACGACTCCTCGACCAACACGTTCACCACGCAACTGGGCCCGGTGCACGCGAACATCGTGCTGCTCGACGAGATCAACCGGTCCAGCGCGAAGACGCAGAGCGCGATGCTCGAGGCCATGGAGGAGCGCCAGACCACCATCGCGGGCCAGGTCTACCCCCTGCCCGAACCGTTCCTGGTGATCGCCACCCAGAATCCGGTGGACCAGGAGGGCACCTATCCGCTGTCGGAGGCGCAGACCGACCGGTTCATGCTCAAGGAGATCCTGCGCTACCCGCGGCCCGAGGACGAGGTCGAGGTGATCGCCCGCATCGACGCCGGGGTCTACGACCGCGACGAGAGGCCCCACCCGGTGGTGACGGTGGACGAGATCCTGGGGCTGCGGGACATCGTCCGCAACGTGCACCTCGACCCGGCGCTGATCCGCTACGCCAGCGAGCTCGTGCACGTCACGCGAAACCCGACCGAATTCCTGCCCTCCGACCTCGCCCGGTTGGTCGAGTACGGCGCGAGCCCGCGGGCGACCATCGCCTTCTGCCAGGCGGCCCGGGCGCTGGCGGTGCTGTCGGGCCGAAACCACGTGATTCCCGACGACATTCGCGCGCTGGCGCACCGGGTCCTGCGCCACCGCCTCATCCTGGGTTTCGAGGCGGTCACCGTCGACGTCACCCCCGAAATGGTCATAGACGCTGTGCTGCAATCGGTTCGGGTGCCCTGACTTCATGGGCCGGCACCTGAACCAGGCGAAGTCGCATTTCGGGACCGACACCCGCCGGCTCCTCGAGGGCGGCCGCTACGCGCTGCTGCACACCCGCAGCCTCGAGCTCGACGACCTGCGCCCCTACGTTCCCGGGGACGACGTGCGCGACATTGACTGGAAGGCCTCGGCGCGCTCGGGCTCGGTGCTCATCAAACGCTTCGTCTCGGAGAAGCACCACAAGATCCTCCTGGTGGCCGACTCGGGCCGCAACATGTCCGCCCTGGCGGCGGGCGGCGAGGTGAAGCGCGAGGTGGCCACCAACGCCATGGGCGCGATCGGGCTCGTCGCGATCGGCCGCAGCGACGAGATCGGCATGGTGTACGGCGATTCCCGCGGCTCGGTCACCATTCCCGGCCGGCGCGGTGAGACGCACGTCGAGAGCATGCTGGACCGCTACTACACGGCCTGCGTCCGCGACCCCGGGACCAGTGACATCGTCGGCCGGCTCGACTTCGTGTCCCGGGCCCACCGCCACCGCCTCCTGCTCGTCGTGGTGTCCGACGAACCCGACGTGACGCCCGCGCTGGACGAGGTCCTCACGCGACTGAGCGGGCGGCACGAGCTGCTGTGGCTCATGATCAGCGACATGCCCGCCCTCGGGCCGGGAGACGGTTTGGACGGATTCGACGTCGCGACAGGGCGTTTCGTGCTCGGCGGCACCGCGCTCGGCCCGCGCGTGGTGGCCGCCTACAGGGCGGCCGAGGAAAAGCGCTCGGCGCAGCTGGACGGCTTCCTCACCTCGCACCGGGTGCGCTTCGCCCGAATCGCGGGCAGCGACGAGATCCGGCCCCGAATCGTCGAATTGACCGAGGCGTACCGCCGTGCCGGCTGACGGCCTGCTGCGTTTCATCGGCGGTCCGCCGGCGTTCTCCGCGTGGTGGCCGGTCCTCGGCTGCCTGCTGCTGACCGCCGTCATCGGTTGGTATGCAACGGTTTTCGTGTGGACGTTGCCGCCGGCGACGCTGCGTCGCATGCCGGTGGTCTCCGACATCCACGCGTGGGTCAACCGGCGCCGGTTCGCGCGCGCCGTCCGCAGGATCGGCGCCCGGTACCGCGACGGCGACCTCACCCCCGCCCAGGCCAGCGCCGCGATCAGCCGCACGGTGCGCAGCTTCCTCTACGTCGCGACGGGCATCAGGGCGCAGTACATGCATGTCGAGCAGTTGGCCGGTGGCCGGCTCGCGGCGGCGGGGCCCCTGCTGGAGGGGCTGAACGACGCCCGCTTCAACCCCTCGGCGCGCGCGGACGTCGCGGCGCTGGGGCGGTCCGCGGAGGAGCTGATCTCGGCGTGGAACTGAAGTGGTGGCCGGTGCTCGACGCCGGGCTGCTCTGCCTGGCGGTCGCGGTCGCGGCCGCGGCGCTGACGCCGATGGCCCGGGTGCGCAGGACGCTTCGGCCGCTCGCGCACGTCGACCGGCTCACCCGCCTGCCCGAATACGTTCGCGTGCACCGCGCGTACCTGGTGTCGGTCCTGGTCACCGGGGTATTGCTGCTGGCCACCTTCCTGACGGCGCTGACGGCCGGTGCGCGCCCGACCGGCATGGCGTCGTCGCGCCGCGCGTTCGACGCCGCACACCCCGAGGACGTCATGCTGTGCGCCGGTCAGCCCGCGACCGACCCCGCGACGGCCGGGTTCCTCCGGTACTACGCGGACGACGCGCGGCGGATGGCGCCGCGGGACACGCGCCGGATCGGCCTGACCTCGACGACGCTGCGGGTCATCCCGGTGACCCGCGACCACGGGTTCGTGGCCGACCGGCTGGAATCGCTGTCGCGGCTCGCCGGCATCCAGGCGCAGGTCAACGCGCGAAGGCCCGTCCCGGACGCCGAGCGCGCCGCGCTGCAAACAGGCGTCGAGGCGTTCTCCCGCCCGGTCACCTACGTCGACTACGCACCCTCGGCCGAGGACGTGCTCGCCCTGTGCCTGACGGGCTTCCCCTCGTACGAGGCCGAGCGCGGGCACCGCCGGCAGCTGATCTACCTCGGCTACAGCACCTTTCGCGAGCCGGGCGATCACCGACCGTCGCTGTTCTCCGCCGACAGCCTCAGGCGGCTGGCCGAGCAGGAGGGCGTCCAGGTCAACGTCATCGCGCGGTCGGACGTCGCCGCGTCGTCGACGGCGGACACCGACTCGCTGCGCGCCACCGCCGAGGCCACCGGCGGCGCCTTCTTCCCGTACAACCCCGCGCCTGCAACCGGATCCGCCATCGACCCGACCCTGGCCCACCACCTCGACCGGATTGGGGCCGACGCGCCGAACGCCGAGCTGCCCGGCGGAAAGGTCATCACCCGCATGTCCGCGGACTCGCCGGAGGCGCTGCTGATAGCGAGCGTCGCGGCGGCGGCGCTGCTGTCCCTCGCCCTGGCGGTGCTGCGGCGATGACGGCCTACCCGGTGCTGCCCGCGATCTGGATCGTCGTCCTCGGCGCCGTCCTGGTCACCATTCGGATCGTGGCCCTGTACCGGCTGCTGCTGCGCACCCCCGCGGGCCGGCTGCGCCGCGTGGTGTTGCGTTGGAGCGCAATGACATTCGCGGTCATCCTGCTGCTGATCGCCGCCTGCCGCCCCGGATTCGACGCCGACCCCGCGGGCGCCTCCGCCGACGCGCCGAAGGCCGACACCAACGTCAACGTGTTCTTCGTCGTCGACCGGTCGGTGAACTCACGCGTGGAGGACTTCGGCGACGGCGCGTCGCGGATGTCGGGGATGCGCGCCGACATGGGGGCGCTGATCGACTCCTACCCGCACGCACGGTTCGCGCTGATCTCCTTTGCCGCCAACGCCACCCTCGACTGGCCGCTGTCCGACGACGCGTGGAGCCTGCAATCGTTCGTCAAGGGACTCTCGCCCTACACGGTGGCGCCGCCGGACGCGGTGTACCGAGCCAACCCCGTCGCCGCCCGGGACCTGTTGCGCGACAAGGTCGGCGAGGCGGCGACCGTCTTCCCCGGCGCGCAGACGTTCGTGTTCTACTTCGGCGAGGGGGCGCCCGGCTCCCGCGCGCCCGCCGCGCCGATCGACCTCGGGCGGGCCAAGATTGCCGGCGGGGCGGTGCTCGGGTACGGGACCCCCGCGGGGGGCCCGGTCCCGGAGGGATGGGTGGACGGCCGCAAGCGATATCAGGCCGGCCCGGGCGGCGGGCCGCTGACGTCCGCGATCGACGAAGGCCGGCTGCAAGGCATCGCCGCTCAGCTCGACGTGCCCTACTTCCACCGGGAGAGCGGCCAGCCGATCAGCGGCATCGCGCCCGCGCCGAACCGGAGCGCCAACGTCGAGGGCGAGCGCGACCGGCAGTCGACGGTGTTCATCGGGCGCCTCGAGCTCTACTGGGTCTTCGCGCTGGCGGCGGCGGCGCTGCTGCTGGTGGAGGTCGTGCTGACGGCGCGGGAGTACCGGCGTAACCGCATGTCGACGCGGGATGTCGGCCGATGATGCCGCGGGGGAGGCCGTCGGGGCACCCGGTTTCGGCGCGTGGCCGGCTGCGCCGGCGCCTGTGCCTGCTGTCCGCGCCGCCGGCCCTGGTGCTCGTGTCCGCCGCCGCCAAGGTGATCAGCGTCGGCGTCGTCGGGCATTGGGCCGCAACGGATTTCACGCATCATGACATCGAGGGGCTGCGCCGCGACGTGGCGTGGCTGCGGGTCGTCGACGTCGTCGACCCCGGCAAGACCGCGTTCGCCGCGGGCGACCTCAACGTGCTCGAGGGCCGCCTGGGCGACGCCGACGACCGCTTCGGCGAGTCACTGTCGCGCACCGACCAGAATCGCTCGTGCCCGGTGCGGATCAACCTGCTCCTCGTCCGCGAGACGCGGGGAGACCTGGCGGCCCGGGCGGGCGACGCCGCCGGCGCGGAACGGTTCTACACCGCGGCCGTCGGCGTGGCCGCCGAGGCGCCGCCCGCCTGCTTTGCGGGCAACGCCGACCCCGATCCCGATCGCCGCGCTGTCCGGGACCAGGCGATGCCGCGGCTGCAACAGAAACTCGACGCGCTGCGCCACCCCCCGCCGCCCGTCGCGCCGCCGCCGGGCGCGCCGCCGGCGCCGCCGCCCGCGGCGTCACCCAGCCCGCCGTCGGCCCCGGGCACGTCCGCGGACGCCGGCGACCAGGGATCCCCGGGCGGCTTCGCCCCGATCTCGCCCGACCGCCTCCCCGTCGTCGACAACGGGACCCCGCCGGGCCACCGCCTGGGCCCGGGTGACCCGCTGGACCGGTTGCGGACCCTGCTCGACAACGCCAACGCCTACGGCGACAACCAGGAATGAGCCGGGCACGGCGCTCCACTAGGCTTTGCGCTCGTGTCCCAGATCTCCCGCGACGAGGTGGCGCACCTGGCCCGGCTCTCCCGGCTGGCGCTGACCGACAGCGAACTCGACAGCTTCGCCGGTCAGCTCGACGCCATCCTGAGCCACGTCAGCCAGGTGCAGGCCGTCGACGTCACCGGCGTCGAAGCGACCGGCAACCCGCTCAAGGACGTCAACGTCACGCGCCCCGACGAGCCGACACCCTGCCTCAAGCAGTCCGAGGCGCTGGCCGAGGCGCCCGAGGCCGTCGACGGGCGCTTCGCCGTCCCGCAGATCCTGGGGGACAGCGAGTGACCGATCTGATCCGATCCGACGCCGCGACCCTGGCCGCGCGCATCGCCGCCGGGGAGGTGTCGTCGACCGAGGTCACCCAGGCCTGCCTGGACCAGATCGACCAGACGGACGACCAGTACCACGCGTTCCTGCACGTGGCCGGCGACGAGGCGCTCGCGGCGGCCGCTGCGGTCGACAACGCGGTGGCCGCCGGGGACCGGCTGCCGTCGGCGCTGGCCGGGGTGCCGCTGGCGCTGAAGGACGTCTTCACGACCAGCGACATGCCGACCACGTGCGGATCCAAGATCCTCGACGGCTGGCGGTCGCCGTACGACGCCACGCTCACCGTCCGGTTGCGCGCCGCCGGCATCCCGATCCTCGGCAAGACCAACATGGACGAGTTCGCGATGGGCTCGTCGACGGAGAACTCCGCCTACGGGCCCACCCGCAACCCGTGGAACGTCGACCGGGTGCCCGGCGGGTCGGGCGGGGGCAGCGCGGCGGCGCTGGCCGCGTTCCAGGCGCCGCTGGCCATCGGGTCCGACACCGGCGGATCCATCCGCCAGCCGGCCGCGCTGACCGCGACCGTCGGCGTCAAGCCCACCTACGGCACGGTGTCCCGGTACGGGCTGGTGGCGTGCGCGTCGTCGCTGGACCAGGGCGGCCCGTGCGCGCGCACGGTGCTCGACACCGCCCTGCTGCACCGGGTGATCGCCGGACACGACCACCGCGACTCCACCTCGGTGAAAGCCGACATCCCCGACGTCGTCGGCGCCGCGCGCGCCGGCGCGTCCGGCGACCTGCGCGGGGTGCGCGTCGGCGTCGTCAAGCAGCTGCGCGGGGAGGGCTACCAGCCCGGCGTACTGGCGTCGTTCGAGGCGGCGGTCAAGCAGCTCACCGCCCAGGGCGCCGAGGTGAGCGAGGTCGACTGCCCCCACTTCGAGTACGCGCTGGCGGCCTACTACCTGATCCTGCCGTCGGAGGTGTCGAGCAACCTGGCCCGCTTCGACGCGATGCGCTACGGGCTGCGGGTGGGCGACGACGGCACCCACAGCGCCGAGGAGGTGATGGCGCTGACCCGGGCGGCGGGCTTCGGTCCGGAGGTCAAGCGCCGCATCATGATCGGCACCTACGCGCTGTCGGCCGGCTACTACGACGCCTACTACAACCAGGCGCAGAAGGTGCGCACGCTGATCGCCCGCGACCTGGACCGGGCGTACGAATCCGTCGACGTGGTGGTGTCGCCCACCACGCCCACGACGGCGTTCCCGCTGGGCGAGAAGGTCGACGACCCGCTGGCGATGTACCTGTTCGACCTGTGCACGCTGCCGCTGAACCTGGCCGGCCACTGCGGCATGTCCGTGCCGTCGGGGCTGTCCGAGGACGACGGCCTGCCGGTCGGCCTGCAGATCATGGCGCCCGCCCTGGCCGACGACCGCCTCTACCGGGTGGGCGCCGCATACGAGGCCGTCCGCGGCCCGCTGCCCACCGCGATCTGACGCCGAGAAGACGCAAAAGCACCTCAAAACGGGGTCTTTTGTGTGCTTTTGCGTTCCCCCGCAAGCGGGAGGTACCCCCAGCTGGCGCCGCGTGAGCGGGGCGGGGGGCAAGATTAGGGGATGCGGATCGGAATTCTCACCGGCGGCGGCGACTGCCCCGGGCTCAACGCCGTCATCCGGGCCGTGGTGCGCACGTGCGACTCCCGGTACGGCTCGTCGGTCGTCGGTTTCCAGGACGGCTGGCGCGGCTTGCTGGAGAACCGGCGGCTGCAATTGCAGAACGACGACCGCAACGACCGGCTGCTGGCCAAGGGCGGCACGATGCTGGGCACCGCGCGGGTGCACCCCGACAAACTGCGGGCCGGGCTGGACCAGATCAAGCAGACCCTGGACGACAACGGCATCGACGTCCTCATCCCCATCGGCGGCGAGGGCACGCTGACGGCGGCGCACTGGCTGTCGGAGGAGAACGTGCCCGTCGTCGGGGTCCCGAAGACCATCGACAACGACATCGATTGCACCGACGTGACTTTCGGCCACGACACCGCGCTCACCGTGGCCACCGACGCCATCGACCGGCTGCACAGCACCGCCGAATCCCACCAGCGGGTGATGTTGGTGGAGGTCATGGGCAGGCACGCCGGGTGGATCGCGCTCAACGCCGGGCTGGCCTCGGGCGCGCACATGACGCTCATCCCCGAGCAGCCCTTCGACGTCGAGGAGGTGTGCCGGCTGGTCAAACGCCGTTTCCAGCGGGGGGATTCGCACTTCATCTGTGTCGTCGCCGAGGGCGCCAAGCCCGTCGCAGGCTCAATCACGTTGCGCGAGGGCGGAATTGACGAATTCGGCCACGAGCGCTTCACCGGGGTGGCCGCACAGCTGGCCTTCGAGGTGGAGAAGCGGATCAACAAGGAGGTCCGCGTGACGGTGCTCGGCCACGTCCAGCGCGGCGGCACCCCGACCGCCTACGACCGGGTGCTCGCCACCCGCTTCGGCGTCAACGCGGCCGACGCGGCGCATGCCGGGGAGTACGGCCAGATGGTGTCGCTGCGCGGGCAGGACATCGGCCGGGTGCCGCTGGCTGACGCGGTGCGCCAGTTGAAGCTGGTGCCCGAGAGCCGGTACGACGACGCGGCGGCTTTCTTCGGCTGACCCAGGGTTCCGGCAAACTGCGGGTAGCGCCGTCTGAACGTCGGTTTAACTTTGCCGGTGAAAAAGCCGCTTTCACCAGGTCGGCTGGATTTTGTGGTTTCCACCACACCACAGAGTGGTTATACCGCGGTTATGAACAACCGCGGTTCACTTCGCGGAGCCGTTCAACAGCCAGCTCGCCCGGCGGGGCCACCGGCCCGGTCGGTGGGCAGGCTATCCGCGCCGTCAAGTCCGGCCCATCCGGACCCGGCGCCGGCCACGGTGCCGCGACCCTATCCCTCCGACCCGTCCCTGCGGGTGCAGCCCCCGCC
>NZ_CACRUY010000052.1 GCF_902652685.1 Mycobacterium sp. Marseille-P9652 | reverse complement strand
ATCGCAGCGCGCGGCGTCGGCGTCGGGCAGATTTTGGCGA
The DNA here is from genome assembly GCF_902652685.1 of Mycobacterium sp. Marseille-P9652. Lineage (GTDB taxonomy): Bacteria > Actinomycetota > Actinomycetes > Mycobacteriales > Mycobacteriaceae > Mycobacterium. The sequence continues at coordinate 32,454 of NZ_CACRUY010000052.1, read as the reverse complement.
TCACCTTCACCAACAAGGCCGCCGCGGAGATGCGCGAGCGGGTGGTGCGGCTGGTCGGCCACCGGGCCCGCCCGCTGCGGGAGCCCCACCGCCGCCTCCGGGCGCGCCGGGAGCCCCACCGCCCGCGGCGAGCGGTCCGCCCGCGGCCGGGCCTCCGGCGGAAGCGCTGGTGGTGCAGCGGCAGGCCGCCGCCGCTCCGGCACCGCCCGCTCCGCCGCCCGCGGCCGGTCCGCCGGCCGCCGGAGCCCCGGTCTCGCCCGACATCCCCTGGACGCAGGCGTAGCCGCCCGTCTTCAGCGGGGGCACGGCTGCCGCATCGGGGCTCAACGCCAGAGCGGCGCCGCACAACCCGGCGATGGCACCCACCGTGATGTTGAACCGATCAAAGACCGTCATCGACGTCGACTCCTTCAGCACTCATCTATCTCCGCAACCGAACTGTGCAGCAGTTTCCGCATAGCCGTACCGCAGCCGTGTCGAATGTATTGCCGGCGCTTGTAATTACACGCGCGACAGTAGGGGTGCTTATGGAACCGATACGAACCAGACACGCTCCGGTGACCGCAGGCGCCCGCGGCCGGGTACCCGGCAGGGTCCCGCAGCCTTGCCGGGGGCCGGTGACCGCGGTCACTGATCTAGGCTGGGCATGCGCTTATCGGCATTTCTGAAAGGCAGGGAGAGGCACGTGACGGTCCGGGTAGGCATCAACGGCTTCGGTCGAATCGGCCGCAACTTTTACCGGGCCCTGTTGGCCCAACAGGAGCAGGGCAGTGCTGACATCGAGGTGGTGGCGGTCAACGACCTCACCGACAACGCCAGCCTCGCTCACCTGCTGAAATTCGACTCCATCCTGGGCCGGCTGCCCTACGACGTCAGCCTGGAAGGCGACGACACCATCGTCGTCGGCACCCACAAGATCAAGGCGTTGGAGGTCAAGGAGGGCCCGGCGGCGCTGCCCTGGCGTGACCTGGGCGTCGACGTCGTCGTGGAGTCCACCGGCATCTTCACCAATGCGGCCAAGGCCAAGGGCCACCTGGAGGCCGGCGCCAAGAAGGTCATCATCTCCGCGCCGGCCACGGACCCCGACATCACGATCGTGTTGGGCGTCAACGACGACAAGTACGACGGCAGCCAGAACATCATCTCCAACGCCTCGTGCACCACGAACTGCCTGGCACCGGTGACCAAGGTGCTGCAAGACGAGTTCGGCATCGTGCGCGGCCTGATGACGACGATCCACGCCTACACCCAGGACCAGAACCTCCAGGACGGCCCGCACAAGGACCTGCGCCGCGCCCGTGCCGCGGCGCTGAACATCGTGCCCACCTCCACCGGCGCGGCGAAGGCGATCGGGCTGGTGATGCCCGAGCTGAAGGGCAAGCTGGACGGGTACGCGCTGCGGGTGCCCATCCCGACGGGTTCGGTGACCGACCTGACCGTCGAACTGGCCAAGTCAGCCAGCGCCGACGAGATCAACGCGGCGTTCAAGGCGGCCGCCGAGGGACGCCTCAAGGGCATCCTGAAGTACTACGACGCGCCGATCGTGTCCAGCGACATCGTCACCGACCCGCACAGCTCGATCTTCGACTCCGGGCTGACCAAGGTGATCGACAACCAGGCGAAGGTCGTGTCCTGGTACGACAACGAGTGGGGCTACTCCAACCGCCTCATCGACCTGGTCGCGCTGGTCGGCAAGTCGCTGTAGGCCATGTCCATCCCGACTCTGGACGACCTTCTGGCGGAGGGCGTTTCGGGCCGCGGCGTGCTGGTGCGCTCGGATCTCAACGTTCCGCTCGACGACGGGGGCGACATCACCGATCCCGGCCGGATCGTCGCGTCGGTCCCGACGCTGAAGGCGCTCCTGGACGCCGGGGCCAAGGTGGTGGTGACCGCGCACCTGGGCCGGCCCAAAAACGGCCCCGACCCGAAGTTCTCGCTGGCGCCGGTCGCCGCGGCGCTCGGCGAGCGCCTGGGCCGGCACGTGCAGTTGGCCGGTGACGTCGTCGGTTCCGACGCGCTCGCCCGCGCCGAGGGGCTCACCGACGGCGACGTCCTGCTGCTGGAGAACATCCGCTTCGACCCGCGCGAGACCAGCAAGGACGACGGCGAGCGGCTCGCACTGGCCCGGCAACTCGCCGAATTGGTCTCGCCCGGGGGCGCTTTCGTCTCCGACGGCTTCGGGGTGGTGCACCGCAAGCAGGCCTCCGTCTACGACGTCGCCACGCTGCTGCCGCACTACGCCGGCAAGCTGGTGGACGAGGAAATCCGGGTGCTCGAGAAGCTGACCAGCTCGACCAAACGCCCGTACGCGGTGGTACTGGGCGGGTCCAAGGTGTCCGACAAGCTCGGGGTCATCGAGTCGTTGGCGACCAAGGCCGACAGCATCGTCATCGGCGGCGGCATGTGTTTCACTTTCCTTGCCGCGCAGGGCCTTTCCGTCGGCACCTCGCTGCTCGAGGAGGACATGGTCGACACCTGCCGCAGGCTGTCCGAAACCTACGCCGACGTGCTGCGGCTCCCGGTGGACATCGTGGTGGCGGACAAGTTCGCCGCCGATTCGACGCCGCAGACCGTGGCCGCCGACCGGATCCCGGACGGCAAGATGGGCCTGGACATCGGCCCGGAATCGGTCAAGCGGTTCACGGCGGCCCTGTCCAACGCCGAGACCATCTTCTGGAACGGCCCGATGGGCGTGTTCGAATTCCCCGCCTTCGCCGCCGGCACCAAGGGCGTGGCCGAGGCCATCGCCGCCGCGACCGGCAAGGGCGCGTTCAGCGTCGTCGGCGGCGGCGACTCGGCCGCCGCCGTGCGGACGCTGGGTATCCCCGAGGGCGACTTCTCGCACATCTCCACCGGCGGTGGCGCGTCGCTGGAGTACCTGGAGGGCAAGACCCTCCCGGGCATCGAGGTCCTCGGCCGTCCGCAACCACGTGGAGGAGACGCGTGAGCCGCAAGCCACTGATCGCCGGCAACTGGAAGATGAACCTCAACCACTTCGAGGCGATCGCGCTGGTGCAGAAGATCGCGTTCGCGCTGCCGGACAAGTATTACGACAAGGTCGACGTCACGGTGTTGCCGCCGTTCACCGACCTGCGCAGCGTGCAGACCCTGGTCGACGGGGACAAGCTGCGGCTCACCTACGGCGCCCAGGACCTGTCCCGGCACGACTCGGGGGCCTACACCGGCGAGGTCAGCGGCGCCTTCCTGGCCAAGCTCGGCTGCAGCTTCGTCGTCGTCGGCCACTCCGAGCGTCGCACGTACCACCACGAGGACGACGCGCTCGTCGCCGCCAAGGCCGCCGCCGCGCTCAGGCACGAGCTGACTCCGATCGTCTGCATCGGCGAGCACCTGGAGGTCCGGGAAGCCGGGGATCACGTGCCGCACTGCGAGGATCAGCTGCGCGGCTCGCTGGCGGGCCTGTCGGCCGAACAAATCGGCAACGTCGTCATCGCCTACGAGCCCGTCTGGGCGATTGGAACCGGGCGGGTCGCCAGCGCGTCCGATGCTCAGGAGGTGTGCGCGGCGATCCGCAAGGAACTCGCCGAGCTGGCGTCTCCGCAGGTCGCCGACGCCGTCCGGGTGCTCTACGGCGGCTCGGTGAACGCCAAGAACATCGGCGAGCTGATCGCCCGCGACGACATCGACGGCGCCTTGGTGGGCGGTGCCTCGCTGGACGGCGAGCAGTTCGCGACGCTGGCGGCGATCGCCGCCGGCGGGCCCCTGCCCTAAGGCGGTTCGCGGGGCCCGACGCCCCGGGCCCGCGGGTCCACCGGGTAAACTGCCGGTCATGCAATTGGGCCTGCAGATCACGCTCGTCGTGACCAGCATCCTCGTGGTACTCCTGGTGCTGCTGCACCGGGCCAAGGGCGGCGGCCTGTCGACCCTGTTCGGCGGCGGTGTCCAGTCCAGCCTGTCGGGGTCCACGGTGGTCGAGAAGAACCTCGACCGGCTGACGCTGTTCATCACCGGGATCTGGCTGGTGAGCATCATCGGCATCGCGCTGATGATCAAGTACCGCTGACTTCCGTCCGTTTCGGCGGCCGCCTGCCGGTGACGCCAGCCACTCGCCGGGCGGCCCGTGCGTTGCGCCCCGATACTGGAATCCATGGTTGAGGTTTCCGACACCGCGCTGGCGCCGATCGGCGCCGTCCAACGCACCCACGTCGGCCGCGAGGCGACGGAGCCGATGCGCGCCGACATCAGGATGCTCGGCGCCATCCTGGGCGACACCATCCGCGAGCAGCAGGGCGACGAGGTGTTCGACCTGGTGGAACGGGCGCGGGTGGAGTCCTTCCGGGTTCGCCGCTCGGAGATCGACCGCTCCGACATGGCGCGGATGTTCGCGGGGATCGACATCCACCGGGCGATCCCGATCATCCGGGCGTTCAGCCACTTCGCGCTGCTCGCCAACGTGGCCGAGGACATCCACCGGGAGCGCCGCCGCGCGCTGCACGTCGACGCGGGGGAGCCGCCCCAGGACAGCACCCTGGCCGCCACTTACGCGAAACTCGAACGCGCGCAACTAGATTCGAACGCTGTCACCGAGGCCCTCAAGGGTGCGCTGGTGGCGCCGGTGATCACCGCGCATCCCACCGAAACCCGCCGGCGCACCGTCTTCGTCACCCAGCACCGGATCACCCAGCTCATGCGGCTGCACGCCGAGGGGCACACCGAGACCGACGACGGCCGCAACATCGAGTTCGAGCTGCGCCGCCACGTCCTCACACTGTGGCAGACCGCGCTGATCCGCCTGTCGCGCCTGCAGATCACCGACGAGATCGAGGTCGGGCTGCGGTATTACCCCGCCGCGTTCTTCAAGGTCATCCCGGAGCTCAACGCCGAGGTCCGCGAGGCGCTGCGCGCCCGCTGGCCCGACGGCGACATTCTGCCCGGGCCGATCGTGCAGCCCGGTTCCTGGATCGGCGGTGACCGCGACGGGAACCCGAACGTGACGGGGGAGGTGGTGCGGCAGGCCACCGGCAGCGCCGCGTTCACCGCGTTCGCCCACTACATGGCCGAGCTCGCCGCCCTCGAGCACGAACTGACGATGTCGGCGCGGCTGGTGTCGGTGACGCCCGAGCTGGCGTCGCTCGCCGAGGGCTGCGGGGAGCAGGCGCGGGCCGACGAGCCGTACCGGCGGGCGCTGCGGGTGGTCCGCGGCCGGCTGACCGCGACGGCTGCGGAGATCCTCGACCGGCAACCCCAGCACGAGCTCGACCTCGGGCTGCCCCCCTACGCGGCTCCGGGGGAGCTGCAGGCCGACCTCGACACGATCGACGCCTCCCTGCGCCGGCACGGCAGCGCGCTGCTGGCCGACGACCGGCTGGCCTTACTGCGAGAAGGGGTGCGCGTCTTCGGGTTTCACCTGTGTGGCCTCGACATGCGGCAGAACTCCGACGTCCACGAGGAGGTGGTCGGCGAACTGCTGGCCTGGGCCGGGGTTCACGACGACTACGCGTCACTGCCCGAGGCCGAACGCGTCGAGCTGCTCGCGACCGAGCTGGGCACCCGCCGTCCCCTCGTCGGGGACCGCGCCGAACTGTCCGACCTGGCCCGCGGCGAGCTCGGGGTCGTCAGCGCGGCCGCGCGCGCCGTCGAACTCTACGGCCCGGCGGCGGTGCCCAACTACGTCATCTCGATGTGCCGCTCGGTGTCGGACATCCTCGAGGCCGCGATCCTGCTCAAGGAGGCCGGGCTGCTGGACGTCGCCGGGCCCGAACCCTGTTGTCCCGTGGGCATTTCGCCGCTGTTCGAGACCATCGACGACCTGCACAACGGCGCCGAGATCCTGAACGCGATGCTCGAGCTGCCCGTCTACCGGGCCATGGTCGACGCCCGGGGCGGGTGCCAGGAGGTGATGCTCGGCTACTCCGACTCCAACAAGGACGGCGGCTACCTGGCCTCCAGCTGGGCCGTCTACCGGGCGGAACTGGCGCTGGTGGAAGTGGCCCGCAAGACCGGGATCCGGTTGCGGCTCTTCCACGGCCGCGGCGGCACCGGCCGCCTCGGCGGCGGCCCGAGCTACCAGGCGATCCTGGCCCAGCCGCCCGGCGCGGTGAAGGGCTCGCTGCGCCTCACCGAGCAGGGCGAGGTGATCGCCGCCAAGTACGCCGAGCCGCAGACGGCGCGGCGCAACCTGGAGAGCCTCGTGGCCGCGACGCTGGAGTCCACGCTGCTCGACGTCGAGGGGCTGGGCGATGCGGCCGAGCCCGCCTACGTAGTGCTGGGCGAGGTGGCGACCCTGGCGCAGCGCTCGTATGCCGAATTGGTCCACGACACACCGGGTTTCGTCGAGTACTTCAAGGCGTCGACCCCGGTCAGCGAGATCGGGTCGCTCAACATCGGCAGCCGCCCGACGTCGCGCAAACCCACCGAGTCGATCTCCGACCTGCGCGCGATCCCGTGGGTGCTGGCCTGGAGCCAGTCGCGGGTCATGCTGCCCGGTTGGTACGGCACCGGGTCGGCGTTCGAGCAGTGGATCAAGGCGGGTCCCGAGTCCGAGGCCGAGCGGGTGGACACGCTGCACGAGCTGTACGAGCGATGGCCGTTCTTCCGCAGCGTGCTGTCGAACATGGCGCAGGTGCTGGCCAAGAGCGACCTCGGACTGGCGGCCCGCTACGCCGAGCTGGTGGAAGACGAGGAGCTGCGGCAGCGCGTCTTCGACAAAATCGTCGACGAGCACCGCCGGACCATCGAGATGCACAAGCTGATCACCGGCCACGATGACCTGCTGGCCGACAACCCCGCGCTGGCGCGTTCAGTGTTCAACCGCTTCCCCTACCTGGAACCCCTCAACCACCTCCAGGTGGAGCTGCTGCGCCGCTACCGCTCGGGCGACGACGACGAGCTGGTGCAGCGCGGCATCCTCCTGACGATGAACGGGCTTGCGAGCGCGTTACGCAACAGCGGATAGCGGGCATCCCCGCCGAGTGGCAGAGGTTTCGTCCGTCGCACCGACGGACTTGGCGCAGAACGGCGTCTTCGAGCGCATGGCGCGCGGCGGGTACGTCGTCAACGGGCTCCTGCACCTGATCGTCGGCTACCTCGCGATCCGGGTCGCCCTGGGCGACGGCGGCACCGCCGACCAGACCGGCGCGCTGGCGACGCTGGCCGACAAGCCCGGCGGCCCCGTCGCGCTCTGGGTGGCCGCGGCCGCCCTGCTGACGATGGGCCTGTGGCGGCTGGTCGAGACCGTCCTCGGCCGGGCGAGCGACCGCCGCAAGGACGGCACCAAGTCGAGCGCGGGGGACCGGGCGAAGGCCCTCGGCCTGGCCGCGGTCTATCTCGCCTTCGCCTACTCCGCGTTCGGGTTCGCCCGCGGCGCGGGAAGGCCCGCGGACCAACAGAATTCGTCGATCAGCGCGCGGCTGATGGCCAGCGGCGCCGGGACGGCGGCCCTGATCGCGGGCGGCCTGATCATCGTGGCGGTCGGCGGATACCACGTCTACAAGGGCGCCACGCGCAACTTCGTCGACGACCTCGAGGGCGAGTCCGGCAACCTGGTGCGGCGCCTCGGCATCGCCGGCTACATCGCCAAAGGCGTGGTGATCGCCGGCACGGGCGTGTTGGTCGTCGTCGCCGGGTGCCGCGCCGAACCGAAGAAGGCGACCGGGCTCGACGGCGCGCTCAAGACCCTCGGGACCTACCCGTTCGGGGCGGCGCTGCTGATCGCCGCCGGCCTGGGGATCATCACGTACGGCCTGTACAGCTTCGTCATGGCCCGGTCGACCAGGATGTGATCGGCGGTCAGGAGCCGACCGACGTGCCGGCGCGCCGGTAGGCGATCAGGAACAACACGGCGAGCCCGACCTGGATCACGAACATCGGCGCGATGAAGACCGGCCGCACCAGACCGCTGCCCATCGCATACACGCCGGCGGCCACCAGACCGAGAAGGACCGGGCACACGGTCAGCAGCAGAACACCGCGCCGGCCGACCGGGTCGCGGTCGCCCCAGATCAACAGCGCGGTCCAGCCGGCCATCAACGCCGCGCTCACCGCGGCGGCATAACGGTAATCGGACCCGGGCGCGAAACCGTCGATGCCGAACATCGCACCCGCCACGCTCGGCACCAGCAGCGGCACCACCATCACCGCGTCGACGAGCGCCCCGATCCGATATGCCAGGTGTACCAGGCGCGCCGGCGCCTCGCCGAGCGCGGCCGAGGTCACTGCGCCGACCGGTTGCGCAGCCTGTCCACTACTCCGCGCACCGCGTGCTCGGTGACCGCGAGCGGTGTCATCATCGTCTCGCCCACCCTCATCATGTCGTCGACGCGGTGGACGATCGCCTCCAGCGGCTCGACGAGGACGACGAGCCGCCTCGCCAGGTCGTCCAGGCTGGACAGCGTTCCGTCCAGGTGGTCGAGCCCCTTCTCCATGCGTTCGACCGTCGCGTTCAGCGCCGACAGCGAACTGTTCAGCTCCGTCATCGTGCGGCTCAGGCCGTCGAGCACGTCCTCGACCTGCTCCACCGTCTTGTCGGCGTTCAGCGCCGCCTGGGTGAGGGTTTTGATGCGGCTTCGCTCGTGCCCGCCACGCACGGTCCTGTCTGCCATGAAGGCAATTATGACCCCGGGCGGTCGGGAAGTTTAGCCGCGGCCTCCTCGTCGAGCAGCCAGAGCGTGGTTTCGAGCCCGACGGCGCCGCCGGCCGGGACCGAGACGGGCGGGGCGCCACCGATGGCGGCGGCGGCCGCGTCGGCCTTCCCGGATCCCGACACCATGAGCCACACCTCGCGGGAACGCTGAACAGCGGGCAGCGTCAACGTGATTCGCCGGGGCGGCGGCTTAGGGGAGTCCTCCACCCCGACGACCATGCGGGCGGTCTCCAGCACCGCCGGGGTGTCGGGGAACAGGGAGTTGATGTGGCCCTCGGGCCCCATGCCCAGCAGGTGCACGTCGAAGTTCGGCACCAGCTGGCCGGGCTCGGCGTTGGCGGCGAGCAGTTGTTCGTAGGCCAGGGCCGCGGCCGCGAGGTCGGTGCCGAACTCGCCGTCGCTGGCCGGCATGGGGTGGACGTTGCTCGACGGGATGTCGACCCGGTCGAGTAACGCCTCGCGGGCCTGCTTGTCGTTGCGCTCGTCGTCGTCCTCGGGAACGTAGCGTTCGTCGCCCCAGAACAGATGCACCTTCGACCAGTCGATGTCGCCTTCGGTGGCGAGCGCGCGCAGCAGCCCGATGCCGTTACTGCCGCCCGTCAGCACAATCAGCGCGCGGCCTCGTTCCGCGACGGCGCCGCGGATCGTCTCGACGAGCCGCCGGGCCGCCGCCTCGACCAGGGCGTCACTGTCCGGGAAAACCTCGACGACCGTGCTCACACGTACTGCACCTTCTCAATGCCTTCGAGTGCGGACAGGTAGATTTCGTCGGCGTCCAGCCTCCGCAGGTCCTCGGCGAGGCACTCACCGGTTTCCCTGCGCGCCAACGGAACCAGCGCGTCGGGCTTGGCAGTCCGGCTCAGCGTCGCCGTCCTGCCCGTCTGAGGCCTGCTCAGCACGATGGTCTCGCTCTTGCGGTTCAGCTCCACCTTGAGGTCGCCGACCGCCCGGCGCACCGGGCCGTCGATCCGGCTGGCCAGCCATCCCGCCAGGACGTCAAGCGACGGTTCGTCTTTCAGCCCGGACACCAACGCCGACTCGATCGGTTCGTGCGGATGCTGGTCGACGGCCGACGTGAGCAGCGCGCGCCAGTAGGTGATGCGCGCCCAGCACAGGTCTGTGTCGCCCGGCGTGTAGCCGTTGAGCCGGCTCTTGATCGCCGCCAGCGGGTCTGCGCCGTTGGTGGCGTCGGTTATGCGGCGGATCGCCAACTGGCCCAATGGATCCCGGGCGGGTTCCGCGGGGGCGATGTCCGGCCACCACGCCACCACCGGAATGTCGGGCAGCAGGAATGGGATCACCACGCTGGCGGCGTGGCCGGACAGCGGACCCGACAGCTTGAGGATCACCACCTCGCTGGCACCGCTGTCGCCGCCTGCCCGCAGCTGGGCGTCCAGGCGTGCTTCGTCGGCGTAGGGATTTCCGCGCATCGTCACGATGATCCGGCTCGGGTGTTCGTGGCTGGCATTGTTGGCCGCCCCGAGGGATTCCTCGAAGACGGCGTCGCTGTCCGGGGCGATGATCAGCGTCAGCACGCGGCCCATCGTCACGGCCCCGGCCTTCTCGCGCAGTTCCTCGAGCTTCTTGTTGACCGCGGTGGTGGTGGTGTTCTCCAGGTCGACGATCATCTAAGGCCTCCGCCATTCCCGGCCGGTGCGGCGCAGCATCTCGAAGGACGACTCCGGGCCCCACGTGCCGGCCTCGTACGGCTCCGGCTTGCCGTCGGACGCCCAGTTCTCGAGCACGGGATCCAGTATCTCCCAAGCCAATTCGACCTCCTCGTTGACCGGGAACAGTGAGGGTTCGCCCAGCAGCACGTCGAGGATCAGCTGTTCGTAGGCCTCCGGCGACTCCTCGGCGAACGCCGATCCGTAGGAGAAGTCCATGTTGACGTCGCGAACCTCCATCGCGGTGCCCGGCACCTTGGAGCCGAACCGCAGCGTCACGCCCTCGTCGGGCTGGACGCGGATCACCATGGCGTTGGTGCCGAGCTCGTCGGTCATCGTCGCGTCGAACGGCAGGTGCGGCGCGCGCTTGAAGATCAACGCGATCTCGGTGACCCTGCGGCCCAACCGCTTTCCGGTCCGCAGGTAGAACGGCACACCGGCCCAGCGACGCGTGTCGACCTCGAGCGTGATGGCGGCGAACGTCTCGGTCTTGGAGTCCTTCGCGAACCCCTCCTCGTCGAGCAGCCCGACGACCTTCTGTCCGCCCTGCCAACCGCCCGCGTACTGGCCGCGGCTGGTGGTCTCGTCGAGCGGCTGGGCGAGCTGCGTGGCCGAGAGCACCTTGATCTTCTCGGTTTGCAGCGATTGGGGATTGAAGCTGACCGGTTCCTCCATCGCGGTCAGCGCCAGCAGCTGCATGAGGTGGTTCTGGATGACGTCGCGGGCCGCGCCGATGCCGTCGTAGTACCCGGCCCGCCCGCCGAGCCCGATGTCCTCGGCCATGGTGATCTGCACGTGGTCGACGTAATGCGCGTTCCAGATCGGGTCGAAGAGCTGGTTGGCGAACCGCAGCGCCAGGATGTTGCGGACCGTCTCCTTACCCAGGTAGTGGTCGATCCTGAAGACCGCTTCCTCCGGGAAGACCGCGTTGACCGCCCGGTTCAGGTCCTGCGCGCTTTGCAGGTCGTGGCCGAAGGGCTTTTCGATGACCACCCGGCTCCACCGGTCGCCCTGGGGGCGGGCCAACCCGGACTTGGCGAGCTGATCGCACACCACCGGGAACGCCTTGGGCGGAATCGCAAGGTAGAACGCGTGATTGCCGCCGGTGCCGCGCTCGGCGTCGAGCTTCTCGAGGGTCTCGGCGAGCCGCTGAAACGACTCGTCGTCGTCGAAGGACCCGTTGACGAAACGGAAGCCCTCGGCCAGCCGCTCCCAGTTCTCCTCCCGGAACGGGGTGCGGCAGTGCTCCTTCACGGCGTCGTAGACGACCTGACCGAAATCCTCGGTGCCCCAATCGCGCCGGGCGAAGCCGACCAGCGAGAAGGTCGGCGGCAGCAGGCCGCGGTTGGCCAGGTCATAGATCGCCGGCATCACCTTCTTGCGGGCCAGATCGCCGGTGACGCCAAAGATCACCATGCCGCAGGGGCCGGCGATCCTCGGTAGACGCTTGTCGCGCTTGTCCCGGAACGGGTTATGCCATTCTGTTGTTTTGCTCGGGCTCATTTGTCGGCGGAACCCAGCTGCTTCTGCGTTTCCTCCAGCAACTCGTTCCAGGACTCGACGAACTTGTCCACGCCCTCGTTCTCCAAAACCTTGAACACGTCCGTCAGGTCGATCCCGAGCTCCTCCAGCTTGTCGAACAACTCCTGGGCGGCGCCCGCGGTGCCGGTGACCGTGTCGCCCCTGATCTCACCATGGTCGGCAACGGCGTCAATCGTCTTCTCCGGCATGGTGTTCACCGTGTGGGGGGCGACCAGCTCGGTGACGTACAGCGTGTCGGGGTAATCGGGGTTCTTGACACCGGTCGACGCCCATAGCGGGCGCTGCACCCGGGCCCCGTCGGCCTTGAGCGCCTCGAAGCGGTCGCCGCCCTCGAACACCTCCTGGTAGGCCGCGTAGGCCAGTCGGGCGTTGGCCACGCCGGCCTTGCCGCGCAGGCCCTGCGCCTCCTCGGTGCCGATCTTCTCCAGCCGCTTGTCGACCTCGGTGTCCACCCGGGAAACGAAAAACGAAGCGACCGAATGGATCTTGGAGATGTCGTGGCCTGCCTCGCGCGCCTTCTCCAGCCCCTCGAGGTACGCGTCCATCACCTGGCGGTGCCTCTCCACCGAGAAGATCAGCGTGACGTTCACCGAAATTCCCTCGGCCAGAACGGACGTGATGGCCGGAATGCCGGCCTTGGTCGCCGGGATCTTGATGAACAGGTTGGGCCGGTCGACGATCTTCCACAGCTCGATGGCCTGCGCGACGGTCTTGTCGGTCTCGGCGGCCAGACGCGGGTCCACCTCGATGGAAACCCGGCCGTCCACGCCGTCCGACGCCTCCCACTGCGGCCGCAGCACGTCGCACGCGTTGCGGACGTCGTCGGTGGTGACGGTGCGGATCGTGGCGTCCACGTCGGCGCCGCGCTCGGCCAACTCGGCGATCTGGTCGTTGTAGGTGTCGCTGTCGGCCAGGGCCTTCTGGAAGATCGACGGGTTGGTGGTCACCCCGACGACGCTCTTGGTGTCGATCAGCTCCTGCAAATTGCCGGACCGCAACCGTTCTCGCGACAGGTCATCCAGCCACACGGATACGCCCGCGGCGCTGAGCGCCGCCAGGTTGGGGTTCTGACTGGCCATGGGAACCACCCTCTCTAGTTATCCACTACCTGCTCGGCGGCGGCAGCGACGGCCTCGGCGGTGAAGCCGAACTCGCGGAACAAGGTCTTGTAGTCCGCGGACTCTCCGTAGTGCTCGATCGACACGATCTTGCCGGTGTCGCCCACGAGCTTGTGCCACGACTGCGCGATACCGGCCTCGACGGCGACTCGTGCCGACACGGTCGGGGGAAGCACGCTGTCGCGGTACTCCTCGGGCTGGGACTCGAACCACTCCACGCACGGCATGGACACGACCCGCGCCACAATGTCCTTCTCCGCCAACAGCTTCTGCGCTTCGACCGCGAGCTGGACCTCGGACCCCGTCGCGATCAGCACCACGTCGGGCTCGTCACCGCCGTCGTCACCGAGGATGTACCCGCCGCGGCCGACGCCCTCGAAGCTGGTGCCCTCCAGGATCGGCACATTCTGACGGGTGAGGATCAGGCCGACCGGACCGCTGCCGTTGCCTCGTGCCAGGATCGTGCGCCACGCGTACGCCGTCTCGTTGGCGTCGGCCGGGCGCACCACCGACAGCTTCGGGATGGCGCGCAGGGCCGCCAGGTGCTCGATCGGCTGGTGCGTCGGGCCGTCCTCGCCCAGGCCGATGGAGTCGTGCGTCCACACGTAGATGGTGTCGATGTCCATGAGCGCGGCGAGTCGCACCGCCGGGCGCATGTAGTCGGAGAACTGCAGGAACGTCGCGCCGTAGGCCCGGGTCGGGCCGTGGAGCACGATGCCGGACAGGATCGCGCCCATCGCGTGCTCGCGGATGCCGAAGTGCAGCGTGCGGCCGTACCAGTGGGCGGTGTACTCCTTGGTGGAAATCGACGGCGGTCCGAAGGAGTCGGCGCCCTTGATGGTCGTGTTGGTGCTGCCCGCGAGGTCGGCCGAACCGCCCCACAGCTCGGGCAGTTTCGGCCCGACCGCGTTGAGCACCTCGTTGGACGCCTTGCGGGTGGCGATCGCGTCGTCGCCGGGCTCCCAGGTGGGAACGTCGGCGTCCCAGCCCTCGGGCAGCTCCTCGGCGGTCAGGCGGTCCAGCAGCGCCTTGCGGTCGGACTCGCGCTGGGCCCAGGCGTCGAAGTCCGCCTGCCACTTCTCGTGCGCTTCCTTGCCGCGGTCGACCAGCTTGCGGGTGTGGGCGATGACCTCGTCGCGCACCTCGAACGTCTTATCCGGGTCGAAGCCGAGCTCTCGCTTGACGGCCGCCACTTCCTCGTCGCCGAGCGCGGCGCCGTGCGCCTTGCCGGTGTTCATCAGCTTGGGCGCGGGATAGCCGATGATCGTGCGCAACTCGATGAACGACGGCCGGTCGGTGACGGCCTTGGCGTTGGCGATGGCCTCCTCGATGCCGACGACGTTCTCGCCGCCCTCGACGCGCTGCACGTGCCAGCCGTAGGCCTCGTAGCGGGCGGCGGTGTCCTCGCACAGCGCGATGTTGGTGTCGTCCTCGATCGAGATCTCGTTGTGGTCGTAGAACACGATGAGGTTGCCGAGCTGCTGCACCGCGGCCAGCGACGACGCCTCGGAGGTCACGCCCTCCTCGATGTCGCCGTCGGAGGCGATCACGTAGATGTGGTGGTCGAAGGGGCTGGTGCCCGGGGCGGCGTCGGGGTCGAAGAGCCCGCGCTCGTAGCGCGCCGCCATCGCCATGCCGACCGCCGAGGCCAGGCCCTGCCCGAGGGGCCCGGTGGTGATCTCCACGCCCTTGGTGTGCCGGAACTCGGGGTGCCCGGGCGTCTTCGATCCCCACGTGCGCAGCGACTCGATGTCGGACAACTCCAGGCCGAACCCGCCCAGGTACAGCTGGATGTACAGCGTCAGGCTGCTGTGCCCGCACGACAGGACGAACCGGTCGCGGCCCAGCCAGTACGTGTCGGAGGGGTCGTGCCGCATCGTGCGCTGAAAGAGGGTGTAGGCCAGGGGCGCCAGGCTCATCGCCGTCCCGGGATGCCCGTTACCGACCTTTTGCACCGCGTCGGCCGCCAGTACCCGGATGGTGTCGACGGCCGCGGAGTCGATCTCGGTCCAGTCGTCGGGAAGGTGCGGTTGGGTCAGCGTGGAGATGTCTTCGAGTGTCGTCACAGACTTGAGTCCTTGGGTCATCGAGCTGATCAAATCCCACCCTAATGCGGGAGTGCCGGCTTCTGCAGTGCAGGTTTTGGTTACCCACGCGGGGGGGCTGCGAAAAGAGTGAAAACCACGCGTTCGTCGCCTGCGCTTTGCATTCCGTTGGGAATTCTCGCAAGAATCTTCCGAGTGGACGGACCCTGCGGGCAGGCGGCTGCCGGCACCCGGTCTACCATCGTGCGTAGTAGATGCTGCGCGCCGCTGCGACCCCGAGGAGTTATTGCGTGAGCGTTCGCGGGCGCGCCGCCCCGAGCCGAGTTACCACCCGATTGCCGGGCCGGGTACACGGCACGGTGCTCGCTTACCTGGCGCTGACGAAGCCGCGCGTCATCGAGCTGCTGCTGGTCACCGCGATCCCCGCGATGCTGCTGGCCCACCGCGGCAGCGTGCACCCGCTCTTGATCATCAACACCTTGGTCGGCGGGATGCTGGCCGCCGGGGGCGCCAACACCCTCAACTGTGTGGCCGACGCTGACATCGACAAGGTGATGAAGCGGACGGCGCGCCGGCCGTTGGCGCGCGCGGCGGTTCCGACGCGCAACGCCCTGGTCTTCGGGCTGGTGCTCACCGCGGCGTCGTTCTTCTGGCTCTGGCGCACGACGAACCTGCTGTCGGGGCTGCTGGCCATGGCCACGGTCGCGTTCTACGTGTTCGTCTACACCCTGCTCCTCAAGCGCCGCACCTCGCAGAACGTCGTGTGGGGCGGCGCCGCCGGCTGCATGCCGGTGATGATCGGCTGGTCGGCCGTCACCGGCACCATCGGCTGGCCCGCGTTGGTGATGTTCGCGATCATCTTCTTCTGGACGCCGCCGCACACCTGGGCGCTCGCGATGCGCTACAAGGAGGACTATAAGGCGGCGGGAGTCCCGATGCTGCCGGCGGTGGCCACCGAGCGTCAGGTCACCAAGCAGATCCTGATCTACACGTGGCTGACCGTGCTGTCGACGCTGGTGCTCGCGCTGGCCACCGGCTGGCTGTACGCGGCGGTCGCGGTGGTGGCCGGCGTGTGGTTCCTGGCGATGGCTCACCAGCTGTACGCGGGCGTCCGGTCCGGCGAGGCGGTGAAGCCGCTGCGGCTGTTCCTGCAGTCGAACAACTACCTCGCGGTGGTGTTCTGCGCGCTGGCCGTGGACTCCGCGATCGCGTTGCCCACGTTGTTCTGACTCCGCCCTGGTGAAGGCACCGGCGGCTCACGGCCGTCGCGTTCCGGCCCGTGTCACAAAACACGGCGATTAAAACCCGGTCGGGCGGAAACCGTCGAGCCGGGGGTCATGGGATCGGCTGTCTCCCAATCGTTTTGAATCTGCAGACCGGTGAACCTCGCCGGATTCCATGCGCCCGCGCCAGATCTCGCCGGACGGACCGTTTGCAGCATGCCGCGACCTGATATCGGATCTCTGTGTAATAGCCGACGACTGATTCAGGGAAGGAGCGTCCGGCATGACGTTGCATGTCGTTTTTCGAGGCCAGGGCGGCTCCTGTTCTCTCGCACCGGGCGCCGGCTATCCGCCGAAGACCGGGTGACGATGACCGCACCCGTCTGGATCGCTATTCCGCCGGAGGTGCATTCGGGATTGCTGAGCAGCGGTCCGGGACCGGAATCATTGCTCGCCGCGGCCGGCGCCTGGCGCTCGTTGAGCGCCGAGTACCTCTCAGCCGCGGAAGAACTCGGCGCACGGTTGGGCGCCGTCCGGACCGCCGCATGGCAGGGCCCCAGCGCGGACTCCTACGCCGTCGCGCACCTGCCGTACCTGGCATGGCTGGCGCAGGCGAGCGTCGACAGCGCCGTCGCGGCCGCCCAGCACGAGGCGGCGGCCGCGGCCTACGCCGCCGCGCTGACCGCCATGCCGACGCTGGCCGAACTGGCCGCCAATCATTCGATCCATGCGGTCCTGACGGCGACGAATTTCTTCGGGATCAACACGATTCCCATCGCGCTCAATGAGGGCGACTACGTACGAATGTGGTTACAGGCCGCCGCCACAATGACGACGTACGAGGCAATGTCGGCCGCGGCGGTGACCGCGGTACCTCAGACCGGCCCGGCGCCACAGATCCTCCGGCAGGTCGGGGACACGGTGCAGCAGATTCAGAAAATCCCGCAGCAGGTCGTCAAACAGATCCTTGCGGCCGTGGGGATGGACTGGGACCCGGTCAACGGCACCGTCAACGGTGTCCCGTACCTCGGCTACACGAACCCGTTGACACCGGTC
This sequence comes from Mycobacterium sp. Marseille-P9652, assembly GCF_902652685.1. Classification (GTDB taxonomy): domain Bacteria; phylum Actinomycetota; class Actinomycetes; order Mycobacteriales; family Mycobacteriaceae; genus Mycobacterium. The sequence continues at coordinate 15,204 of NZ_CACRUY010000052.1, read as the reverse complement.
TACTGGGTCACCCGGGCCCTCTCGCTGGCACAGGACGGTCAGGGGGTCCGCGCGTTCCTCCAGGAGCTGTTGACCAACCCGGTGGGGGCCCTGCAGTCGCTGCCGAGCGCGGCCAGTCCGGCCAACGTCGGTGTGTTCCTGTCGGCACACCCGATCATCGCGGCGGCCATCGCGTCCTCGCCCTTGACGAGCGCGTCGAGCGCACTGCCCGCCGCGGCCGCGGCGGCAAGTGTGGCTGCGGTGGTCGGCCTGCCCGGCGTGCCTCTGCCGGCCGCCCCGGTCGCCGTGCCGGTGCTGGCCCCGGCTGCGACGACCGTGTCCCATGCGGTTCCGGCGATCGGAATCGGCCCGCCGATCGCCGCGCCCGCCGGGGCGGCGCCGGTGGCCCCGGCGTCAGCGCCGGCCACGGCGGCCGGTCCGGCGCCCCCCCCCCCACCCCCCGCCCCGGCCGCACAGGCGTTCTTCCCCTACGTGGTAGGGGGTGGTCCCGGCACCGGCTTCGGCTCCGGGCACACCGGTAGAGCAACCGCCAGCGTTCGCGCGCCAGTGCCCGAGCCGGACAGCGCCGCCGTGATCGCGGCGGCGGCCGCCCGGCGGCGGCGCCGGAAGCGCCGGCAGCAGGGCGAGCCGATCCGCAGCTACGCCGACGAATTCGCCGACATCGCCGAGGACATCGATTCACCGCCCGGTGTGCAGACATCCGACCGGGGCGCGGGACCGCTGGGGTTCGCCGGCACGGTCGACAAGCGAGAGGCGCGGGCGGCCGGCCTTGCCTCGTTGGCCGGCGATGCGTTCGGCGGCGGCCCGAGGGTGCCGATGGTGCCGGGCACATGGAAACCCGACGGGGAGGCGGACGACCGGGACTAGGGCAGCAGAACGACGGAGCCCGTAGTCTTACGGCCCTGCAGGTCCTCGTGGGCGCGGGCGGCCTCGGCGAGCGGATACCGTCCCCCCACCTGAACCGTGATGTCGCCGCCGGTGATGGCGTCGAACAAATCCGAAGCCCGCCAGGAGAACTCGTCACCGGTCCGGACGAAGTGCGCCAGCGAGGGCCGCGTCAGATACACCGATCCGGCGGCGTTGAGGCGCTGCGGGTCGAACGGCGGCACGGGTCCGCTGGCCGCGCCGAACAACGCGAGCGTGCCACGGACGGCGAGGCTGGCCAGGCTGGCGTCGAAGGTGGTGGCGCCGACGCCGTCGTAGACCGCCTGCACCCCCGCGCCGCCGGTCAGTTCCCGGATCCGCTGCCCGAAGTTCTCGGCGTCCTCGGGGTAGTCGAGCACCTCGTCGGCGCCGGCGTCCTTCGACATCCGCGCCTTCTCCGGGGTGGAGACCGTGGTGATCACGCGGACGCCGAGCGACGTGGCCCACTGGGTCAGGATCAGCCCGACCCCGCCGGCGCCGGCATGCACCAGCACGGCGTCACCGCGCTGCACCGGATACACCGACTTGAGCAGGTAATGCGCGGTCAGGCCCTTCAACAGGACGGACGCCGCCACGTCCGGCGCCACACCGTCCGGCACCTTCGCCGTCAGAAAGGCTGGCGCCGTGGAGAATTCGGCGTAGGCGCCGGACGCCGCGGCGGTCAGCACGCGGTCGCCTTCGGCGAAACCGTCGACGCCCTCGCCGGTGGCGGCGACGGTGCCGCACACCTCCGAACCGAGAACGAACGGCAACTCCCGCGGGTACTGCCCGGAGCGGAAGTACGTGTCGATGTAGTTGACGCCGATGGCCTCCGCCTTGATCAGGACCTGGCCGGGGCCCGGGGTGGGCTCGGGGACTTCGACGTAACGCAGGACTTCGGGGCCGCCGGTTTGTCCGACTTCGATTGCGTGCATGTGATTATCATGCCCGGGCATGAAGCTGGCCCGCCCGGACGTCTTCCACCCGCGCATCGTGCTGGCCGGCTGCCGGGCGCTGCCCGAGGGTGACGGGGACGACGACGGGCTGGTCGCGGCGCTGCGCCGCCGCGGCCTGCACGCCCGCTGGCTGGCGTGGGACGACCCGGAGACGTCGAGCGCGGATCTCGTCATCCTGCGGGCCGCCCGCGACTACCCCGAGCGGCTGGACGAATTCCTGGCCTGGGCCGTCCGGGTGCCCCACCTGCTCAACGCGCCCGCCGTCGTGGCCTGGAACGCCCACCGCCGGTACCTCGGGGACCTGGCCGACCGCGGGGTGCCGACCGTGCCGGGGGAGGTGGTCGCGCCGGGGGAGCCACTCCGGTTGCCCCGCACGGGTCAGGTCTTCGTCGGGCCGGCCGTCGGCGCCGGCGGTGTCCGGTGCGACCCGGGCTCCGCGTCGGTCCGGGCGCGCGACCTCCACGCGGCGGGCCGCGCCCCCCCCCTGCAGCCGCGCCCGTCGGGGGTGGAGACGGTGTTGGTCTTCATCGGGGGCGAGCCCTCGCATGCGTTCGCCGGCTCCGCCGTTGCGGAGCCCGACTTCGAAACCTGGGACCTGGGCGCCGCCGCGCTGGCCGGCGCCGCGGCGGCGGCGGGCGTCGATGTCGGTGAATTGCTGTATGCCCGAGCGCATCTCAGTGGCGACCGGCTGTTGGAACTGCAGTTGGTGGATCCGTCGTTGGGCTGGCGGCGCTTGGACGCGCAGACCCGGGACCGGGCCCAGCGGTCGTTCGCGCTGGCGGTGGAATCAGCCTGCGAGCGGCTCGGGCTGGGCCCGTTCTCGCGTTCTTGATCTCTCGGACGCCCATAGGGCCGCGGTGGCCGCCGTGCACGCGGCGGCGCCGGCCACATGGACCGCGACGAGGGCGGCGGGCACACCGGTGTAGTACTGCGTCGTCCCGACGGCCGCCTGTGCGCACACCAGCGCGACGAGCACGCCCAGGCGCACCAGGATCGCTCGCGGGGCCCTGACGGCCAGCAGCCCGAAGGCCAGGCCGATCAGCAGGGCCAGATAGGCGACCAGCAACGAGGAGTGCGCGTGCACCAGCGTCTCCACCTCGACCTTCAGCCGCGGCACCGTGCGGCTGGCACTCCGGTCACCCGCATGCGGCCCGGCGGCCGTGACGAGCGTGCCGGTCACGAGCACCACGGCGAGGTTCAGTCCGATCAGCGCGGTGAGCGTCCGCAGCGGCGCGGCCACGAGCGGGCGAGCGACGCCGGTGTCGGGCTCGCCGACCTTGACGTAGAGCAGCACGGACAGCCACACCATGGCCATCGACGTCAGCAGGTGAACGGCGACCGTCCACCACAGCAGGCCGGTGCGCACGGTGATGCCGCCGATGACGGCCTGCACGACGGTCGACGCGGGCATCAGCCACGCGTAGACGAGGACCTCGCGGCGCCGCCGCGCCCGCGTCACGGCCAGCACCGCCAGCGCCGCGGCCAGGACGACCCCGATGCTGAACACTCGGTTGCCGAACTCGACCGCCTGGTGGACGCGCGGCACCTCCGCGTGCGCGACGGGGGTGAAGCTGCCGGGGAAGCACTGCGGCCAGGTGGGGCAGCCGAGGCCCGACGCGGTGACCCGGACGATGGCGCCGGTCACGGCGATGCCGCCCTGGGTCAGGACCACGAGCGCGGCGATCACCCGCTGGGTACGCACGCTCGGGTTGGGCAGCAGATCCACCAACCGCCACAGCGCGCGCCTCACCCGCCCGATCGTAGGGCACCGAAAACTACGGTCTGTAGTACGGGCGGGGGTTGCGAGGGTCTCAGGTGAAGCGGAACCACCGCAGCGCGGCCAGCCCCGCCAGGGCGCCCCACACCGCGAGGACTACGACGCCGAACCAGTCGACCGACAGCGTCATCGCCTGGGAGAGCGCCTCGGTGAGCGCGCCCGACGGCGTGAGCCGGGACAGCCAACGCACGACGGGCGGGATCATCTTGGTTTCCAGCGTCAGCGCGCCCAGGCCCGCGAACACGAACCACATCAGGTTGGCGACCGCGAGCACGATCTCGGCCCGCAGCGTGCCCCCGAGCAGCAGGCCCAGGGCGGCGAAACAGGCGGTGCCCAGCGCGATGACCGCCGCGCCGAGGGCCAGGGCGAGCAGCGCCGGGCGCCAGCCGAGCGCAAACCCTATGGCGCCCAGGATGATCGACTGCAGGATGACGACGGTCACCACGGCCATCGACTTGCCGGCGATGATGCCCCACACCGGCAGCGGCGTGGCGCCTAGCCGCTTGAGGGCGCCGTAGCGGCGGTCGAACGCGACGGCGATCGCCTGCCCGGTGAACGCGGTGGAGATCACCGCGAGCGCCATGATCACCGGCACGAACCGCGCGGCCCGGTTGGTGCCGAAATCGCCCAGGGGCAGCAGCGTGATCCCGACCAGCAGCGTGATCGGGATGAACATCGTCAGCAGCAACTGTTCGCCGTTGCGCAGCAGGAGCTTGAGTTCCAGGCCGAACTGCGCCGAGAGCATCCGGGACACGGTGTTGGGCCGCGGGTCCGGGCTGAATGTGCCCGCCGGGAAGGTGTCGGTCTTGTCCGGATTCAAGGCCGCAACTTCCTTCCGGTGAGGTCGAGGAACACGTCCTCGAGGCTGCGCTGCTCGACGCGCATGTCGGTGGCCAGCACGTCGATCTGTGCGCACCACGCTGTGACGGTGGCGAGCACCTGAGGGTCGACGGGCCCCTCGACCAGGTACTCGCCGGGCGTGACCTCGGTGGCTTTGTAGTCCTCAGGCAGGGCGGACGACAGCAGGGACAGGTCCAGCCGCGGCGGCGCGGTGAACCGCAGCTGGCCCTGCGCGCCGGAGCGCATCAGCTCTGAGGGGGTGCCCGCCGCGACCGTCTCGCCGTGATCGATGATGACCAACCGGTCGGCGAGTTCCTCGGCCTCCTTGAGCTGGTGCGTGGTCAGCAGCACGGTCACGCCGTCGCGGCGCAGCGCGTCGATCAGCTCCCAGACCAGCAGGCGGGCGTGCGCGTCCATGCCCGCGGTGGGCTCGTCGAGGAACACCAGCTCCGGCCTGCCGACCAGCGCGCAGGCCAGCGCCAGCCGCTGCTGCTGCCCGCCGGACAACCGCCGGTACGTGGTGCGGGCGGCGTCGGTGAGGCCCAGGGTGTCCAGCAGCCACGCCGGGTCCAGCGGGTCGGCGGAGTACGCGGCCACCAGGTTGAGCATCTCCCCGGCGCGCGCCGCGGGATAGCCGCCCCCGCCCTGCAGCATCACGCCGATGCGGGCGCGCAGGCGCGCGTTGTCCGTGATCGGGTTCAGGCCCAGCACCTCGATGGTGCCGGTGTCCGGGCGGACGAATCCCTCGCACATCTCGACCGTCGTGGTCTTGCCCGCGCCGTTGGGGCCCAGCAGGGCCAGCACCTCGGCGACGTGCACGTCGAGATCGAGGTTGCGGACGGCTTCGCAGACGTTCGCGCCGGACCCGTATCGCTTGCTGACCCCGCGCAACCGGACGACCGTGTCGCGGGTCTTCGGGCCGGAGGTCACGTGGAATCAGCGTAGGCGTCCGGCGCCGCGGCCGGCTGCGGGGTCTCGGCGGCCGGCGCGGAATCCCCCGGTTGACGGCCCGGTGGCCGGTCCCCGGCGGGCAGGCGCCGCCACGGCAGGCGCGTGTACGTCAGCGCGATCAGCACGACCACGATGAGGAAGCTGGCCAGCGTCGCGTCGACGATCTGGAACAGGGCGAAGCGGTCGCCGTTGGCCGTCGGGCCGAAGATGCCGACGACGAGGGTGACGATGATCGCCGCCGCCCGGAAGCCGTGCCGGGTGGCCCAGGCGGCCAGCGGGATGATGGCCCACAGCAGATACCACGGCTGCACCACGGGGAACAGCAGCACGGTGACACCCAGCGCGACGCCCAGGCCGCCGATCGGGTGCAGGCGGCCGCGGAACACGGCCACCAGCAACCAGCTGACCATCACCATGATGATCAGGACGCCGATGCCACGGGTCAGCCCCAGCACCGCGGTCGTGTGGTCGCCGAGGCCCAGCAAGATGCCCACCTGCCCGGTGCCCAGCGCCAGCAGCGTCGGCGGCGACATCCAGCTGCGGACGACGTTCGCCGTCCCCAGCGTGTAGATCCAGCCGAACCCGAGCCCGCTGGCCCACCCCACGATCGCCATTACGGCCACGGCCAGGGCCGCCATCGCGCCGCCCGAGAGCAGCAGCGCCTTCAGCGTGCCCCCGCAGCGATAGGCGAGCGCCATCGTGACGAAACCCAGCGCGAGTAGGGAAGGCAGCTTCACCTGGGACGACAACGTGATCAGGATCGCGCCCACCACCAGCATGCACAGCGGCTCCCAGTCCGGCCCGGGCCGCCACGACGTGGGCATCAGCCGCGGCGAATCGATGCCGCGCAGTGCGTATTCCGCTCCGGCCAGCATGAGCCCGAGCATGAGGGCCTCGTTGTGCACGCCGGCCACCAGATGCATGATCAGCAGCGGGTTGGCCGCGCCCAGCCAGAGCGCGCTGACCTCGGCGACGCCGCAGCGCCGGGCCAGTCGGGGGGTGGCCCACACGATGAGGCCCACGCCCACCAGCTCCACCAGCCGGTGACACAGCACGGCGGCGACGATGTTCTCCCCGGTGAGCGCCGAGATGCCGCGCCCGATCCACAGGAACAGCGGGCCGTAGGGCGCCGGGGTCTCGCGCCACAGGGTGGGGACGGACAGGGTGAACACGTGGGACAGGCCCAGCCCCGACGCGGGCCCCACCCGGTAGGGGTCGAGGCCCTCGAGCGAGATCTGGCTCTGCGCCAGGTACGAGTACACGTCCTTGCTGTACATCGGCGGGGCGATCAGCAGCGGGAGGATCCACAGCAGCAGGGTGCGGTCCAGGTCGCCGCGGGACATGCGCCGGCTGCCCAGCGCGAATCGCCCGAGCATCAGCCAGGCCAGCGCCATCATGACGGCCCCGGTCGTCGTCATCGTCAGCGAAACGGTTTGGATGCGCGACGGGAGGTTGAGCAGGCGAACGCCGAACGTCGGGTCCTGGACCACCGGACGGGCGCCCGCGCCGAGCGCGCCGATCGCCATGAGGACGGTGCCGGTGGCGCCGAATAGGCGCGTGCGCCGGAGTGCGGTGAGCTCCGTATCGTTGAGCGGCGGGGCCACCGTCTGCTCGTCGCCGTGCAGGCTGGCGATCGACGAGCTGAGCGAGTGGTGGCGGGCTGCCATCAGTGCAGCGTAGCGGCAGCGCCGGGGCGGCCCGCACCACGCGGTGGCCGGAACGGACCGACACTGCGGACGCCTGTTCGGTTACGCTCGCGGGGTCTCCCGGGAATTCGCGTTTTCAGCTAAGATTCGTGCTGCGCATACGGCTCACCGCGGTGACACGCAGCAACCCTCCGTCCGGGGGCGCTCTTTCCGTGAAACGCGGGTGTCGTGATGCATGCGAAGGTCGTGGTCGAGATGAGCAACGCGCGGGGCGGCGGCTGCAGCGATCACGCTTGCCTGGCCTACACGACTCGATCCGGGCGTGACGCGGCCGCGGTCGAGTGGCTCCTCGAAGGCGCGAGGCTAGGACAACGACTGTTCGTCGTCACGCACGACGACGACGGCGGCGCGGGCTTACTCAGCGCACTGGCGAGCGCCTCAGACCACGAACTCGTTCGCGATGTGGCCTGCGCCGGCATCGACCAGCTCTACGACCTGTCCGTTCCCATCGACCTAGCCACGCAGCTCTCGCGATACGCCGATGAGGTGGCCCGAGCCGTTGCCGACGGTTTCAGCGGGCTGCGGGTGTTCTGCGACATCACCACCCTGATCGCCGACGCCGAACGTCGCCGCAGCCACGGCCGTTGGGAACACGCCGCGGACGTCTGGATGGCCGCGGGCAACCCCCTGGCCCCGCTGTGCGCCTACGACGTCGGTGTGCTGGGGGCTGACGCGTTACCCGTCATGGCCCTGCATCCGCTCCGGCGCGGCCCCGCCTCGGCCGTGACTCCGTTCGGCCTCTACGGCGGTTCGCGGCGGCCGATCCTCGACGGGGAGGTCGACGCCTTCGCGGCACCCGTCCTGGCCGAGGCCCTCACGGCGCTGCCGCCCGGGCCCGTCGACATCGATGTCAGCGAGCTGTCTCTCCTCGGCGCGCGCGGCGCCGTCGCCATCGCCCGGGCGTGTGAACGAGAATCGGACCCTGTGACGTTGCGCCTTTTCGATGCACCACACGGCGTGCGGCGCGTGTGGAAGGTGCTCGGCCTCGACGCGGATATGCTGCGGCAGCCGTCGGACTTGGACGCCTCCGCCTGCTCGTAGACCCGACGGCCCCGCCGCGGAATGCGATTGCTCACCCTCGGTGGACCGATACACGGAATTGCGTCACACTGGTGTTGTGAAATTCCCAACCAGCGTTGAGGTCGCTGGCGTGGCGGTGCCGGATGGCCATACTCGCCGCGCCATTGTGCGCCTCCTGCTGGAGTCCGGTTCGATCACCGCGGGGGAGATCGGGGATCGGCTGGGCCTGGCGGCCGCCGGGGTGCGGCGCCATCTCGACGCGCTGATCGAGGCCGGCGACGCGGAGTCCGCGCCCGCGGCGGCCTGGCAGCAGGCCGGGCGCGGCCGGCCGGCCAAGCGGTACAGGCTGACGGCGGCCGGGCGGGCCAAGCTGGACCACGCCTACGACGACCTGGCCGCGGCCGCCATGCGGCAGTTGCGGGCGATCGGCGGCGAGGATGCGGTCCAGACGTTCGCGCGCCAGCGGATCGACGCGATCCTGGCCGACGTCGCGGCGGCCGACAGCACCGCGGACGCCGACGTCGAGGCGGCGGCCGAGCGGATCGCCGACGCGCTGACGCAGGCCGGCTACGTGGCCACCACCACACGGGTCGGCGGACCGATCCACGGGGTGCAGATCTGCCAGCACCACTGCCCCGTGTCGCACGTCGCCGAGGAATTCCCCGAGTTGTGCGAGGCCGAGCGCGAGGCCATGGCGGAGGTGCTCGGCACCCACGTGCAGCGGCTGGCGACGATCGTCAACGGCAACTGCGCCTGCACCACCCACGTCCCCCTGGCTCAGACACCGAAGGCGCCCAGCCCGCGCCGCAGCAGCACAGACACCGAAGGAGCGTCGCTATGACCATAGAGGCCGACAAGGCCGCCGAGCCGTTGACGCAGGCGCAGGCGATCGCCTCCCTGAGCCGGTACGGCTACGGCTGGGCGGACACCGACACCGCGGGGGCTGCGGCGCAGCGCGGGTTGTCCGAGGCGGTGGTCCGCGACATCTCGTCGAAGAAGGACGAACCCGAATGGATGCTGGAGACCCGGCTGAAGGCGCTGCGCATCTTCGACCGCAAGCCGATGCCCAACTGGGGCTCGGACCTGAGCGGCATCGACTTCGACAACATCAAGTACTTCGTGCGGTCGACCGAGAAGCAGGCGGCCTCGTGGGATGACTTGCCGGAGGACATCCGGAATACCTACGACCGCTTGGGAATTCCCGAGGCAGAGAAGCAGCGGCTGGTCGCCGGGGTGGCCGCGCAGTACGAGTCCGAGGTGGTCTACCACCAGATCCGCGAGGACCTGGAGTCCCAGGGCGTCATCTTCGTCGACACCGACACCGGCCTGCGCCAGCACGAGGACCTGTTCAAGCAGTACTTCGGCACGGTGATCCCGGCCGGGGACAACAAGTTCTCCGCGCTGAACACCGCGGTGTGGAGCGGTGGCTCGTTCATCTACGTCCCGCCGGGCGTGCACGTCGACATCCCGCTGCAGGCCTACTTCCGGATCAACACCGAGAACATGGGCCAGTTCGAGCGGACGCTGATCATCGTCGACGAGAACGCCTACGTCCACTACGTGGAAGGCTGCACCGCCCCCATCTACACCTCGGACTCGCTGCACTCGGCGGTCGTGGAGATCATCGTGAAGCCCGGCGGCCGTTGCCGTTACACCACGATCCAGAACTGGTCGAACAACGTCTACAACCTGGTCACCAAGCGCGCCCGCGCCGAGGCCGGCGCGACGATGGAGTGGGTCGACGGCAACATCGGCTCCAAGGTCACGATGAAGTACCCGGCCGTCTGGATGACCGGCGAGCACGCCAAGGGCGAGGTGCTCTCGGTGGCCTTCGCCGGCGAGGGCCAGCACCAGGACGCGGGCGCCAAGATGCTGCACCTGGCGCCGAACACGTCGAGCAACATCGTCTCGAAGTCGGTGGCGCGCGGCGGCGGCCGCACCTCCTATCGCGGCCTGGTGCAGGTGAACAAGGGCGCCCACGGGTCGCGGTCCAGCGTGAAATGCGATGCCCTGCTGGTCGATACGATCAGCCGCAGCGACACCTACCCTTACGTCGACATCCGCGAGGACGACGTCACGATGGGCCACGAGGCCACCGTGTCCAAGGTGAGCGAGAACCAGCTCTTCTACCTGATGAGCCGCGGGCTCACCGAGGAAGAGGCGATGGCGATGGTGGTCCGCGGCTTCGTCGAGCCGATCGCCAAGGAGCTCCCCATGGAATACGCCCTGGAGCTCAACCGGCTGATCGAGCTGCAGATGGAGGGCTCCGTCGGATGACGACCCCCGCTGCGGTGAACAAAGGGGAGTTGTTCGCGTCGTTCGACGTGGACGCCTTCGAGGTCCCCAGCGGCCGCGACGAGATCTGGCGGTTCACCCCGCTGCGGCGCCTCCGCGGCCTGCACGACGGCTCCGCGCACGCCACCGGCAGCGCGCGCATCGTCGTCGACGAGCGCCCCGGCGTGCACACCGAGACCGTCCGGCGGGGCGACCCCCGGCTGGGGGAGGGCGGCGTTCCCGCGGACCGGGTTGCAGCGCAAGCCTTTTCGTCGTTCAACGCCGCGACCGTCGTCACCGTCGGCCGCGACACCCAGATCGCGGAGCCGGTCAACGTCGCCGTGACGGGCCCCGGTGAGGGCGCCGTCGCGTACGGCCACCTGCAGGTCCGCGTCGACGAGCTGGGCGAGGCGGTCGTCGTGATCGACCACCGCGGCAGCGGGATCTACGCCGACAACGTCGAACTGATCGTCGGCGACGCCGCGCGTCTCACGGTGGTCTGGATCGCCGACTGGGCCGACGACGCGGTCCACGTCTGCGCGCACCACGCCAAGCTGGGCAAGGACGCGGTGCTTCGGCACGTGGCCGTCACCCTGGGCGGCGAGATCGTGCGGATGTCGGCCAACGTGCGGTTCGGCGCGCCGGGCGGCGACGCCGAGCTGCTCGGCCTCTACTTCGCCGACGACGGCCAGCACCTCGAGTCGCGGTTGCTCGTCGACCACGCCCAGCCCGACTGCACGTCCAACGTGCTGTACAAGGGTGCGCTGCAAGGCGATCCGGAGTCATCGAAGCCCGACGCGCACACCGTCTGGATCGGCGACGTGCTGATCCGCGCGGCGGCCACCGGCACCAACACGTTCGAGGTGAACCGCAACCTCGTGCTCACCGACGGCGCGCGCGCCGACTCGGTGCCCAATCTCGAAATCGAGACCGGCGAGATCGTCGGCGCCGGACACGCCAGCGCCACCGGGCGATTCGACGACGAGCAACTGTTCTACCTTCGGTCCCGCGGAATCTCCGAGGAGCAGGCCCGCCGGCTGGTGGTGCGTGGCTTCTTCGGCGAGATCATCTCGAAGATCGCCGTCCCGGAGCTGCGGGAGCGCCTGACCGACGCCATCGAACACGAACTGGCCATCACAGAATCGAGAGCAACAGCGTCATGACGACCCTGGAAATCAAGGACCTGCACGTCAGCGTCGACGACCTCAACGCCCCCGAGGGCGGCCGCGAGATCCCGATCCTCAACGGCGTCAACCTCACCGTCAACTCCGGTGAGACGCACGCGGTGATGGGCCCCAACGGATCCGGCAAGTCGACACTGTCGTACGCCATCGCCGGTCACCCCAAGTACCGGGTGACCTCCGGCTCCATCACGCTCGACGGCCAGAACGTGCTCGACATGAGCGTCGACGAGCGGGCCCGGGCCGGTCTCTTCCTCGCGATGCAATACCCGGTGGAGGTGCCGGGGGTGTCGATGTCGAACTTCCTGCGCAGCGCCGCCACCGCGGTCCGCGGCGAGCCGCCGAAACTGCGGCTGTGGGTCAAGGAGGTCAAGGCGGCCATGGGCGACCTCGGCATCGACCCGGCCTTCGCCGAACGCAGTGTCAACGAGGGCTTTTCGGGCGGGGAGAAGAAGCGCCACGAGATCCTGCAGCTCGGCCTGCTCAAGCCGAAGATCGCGATCCTCGACGAGACCGACTCGGGCCTGGACGTGGACGCGCTGCGCGTGGTGAGCGAGGGGGTGAACCGCTACGCGGAGGCCGAGCATGGCGGCATCCTGCTGATTACCCACTACACCCGGATCCTGCGCTACATCCGCCCGCAGTTCGTGCACGTCTTCGTCGGCGGCCGCATCATCGAGTCCGGCGGCCCGGAGCTGGCCGACGAGCTCGAGGAGAACGGCTACGAGCGCTTCACCCAGGCGGCGGCAGGGGCGTAAGCATGGCCGGGCACCACTTGGATGTCGACGCCATCCGCGCCGACTTTCCGATCCTGAAGCGGGTGATGCGCGGCGGAAAACAGTTGGCCTACCTGGATTCCGGCGCGACGTCGCAGCGTCCGCTGCAGGTCCTCGACGCCGAGCGCGAATTCCTGACCACGTCCAACGGCAGCGTCCACCGCGGTGCGCACCAGCTGATGGAGGAGGCCACCGACGCCTACGAGCAGGGCCGCGCGGACGTCGCCGCGTTCGTCGGCGCCCACGCCGACGAATTGGTGTTCACCAAGAACGCCACCGAGGCGCTCAACCTGGTGTCGTATGCGGTCGGGGACTCCAGGTTCGACCGGGCCGTCGGTGAGGGCGACGTCATTGTCACCACCGAGCTCGAGCACCACGCGAACCTGATCCCCTGGCAGGAGCTCGCCCGGCGGACCGGCGCCACCCTGCGCTGGTACGGCATCACGGACGACGGCCGCATCGACCTGGACTCCCTGGAACTCGATGAGCGCGTGAAAGTCGTTGCCTTCAGCCATCATTCGAACGTCACCGGCGCGCTCGCCCGGGTGGGCGAACTGGTCGCCCGGGCCCGCGCGGTGGGGGCGCTGACGGTGCTGGACGCCTGCCAGTCCGTGCCGCACGAGCCGATCGACTTCCACGCGCTCGGGGTCGACTTCGCCGCGTTCTCCGGGCACAAGATGTTGGGCCCCAACGGCATCGGAGCCCTGTACGGCCGCCGCGAGCTGCTGGCGGCCATGCCGCCGTTCCTCACCGGCGGGTCGATGATCGAGACGGTGACGATGGAGAGCACCACCTACGCCCCGGCGCCGCAGCGGTTCGAGGCCGGCACGCCGATGACCTCCCAGGTGGTCGGCCTGGGCGCGGCGGCACGGTACCTGTCGGCGATCGGCATGGACGCCGTGATGGCGCACGAGCGCGAGCTCACCGCCGCGGCCATCGAGGGCCTGTCCGGCATCGACGGTGTGCGCATCGCCGGCCCCGCGACGATGGAAAACCGCGGGTCGCCCGTGTCGTTCGTGGTCGAGGGCGTGCATGCGCACGACGTGGGTCAGGTGCTCGACGACGACGGCGTTGCGGTGCGCGTCGGGCACCACTGCGCGCTGCCGCTGCACCGCAGGCTGGGCCTGGCGGCCACCGCGCGGGCGTCGTTCGCCGTGTACAACACCCACGACGAGGTCGAGCGCCTGGTCGCCGGCGTGCGGCGTGCGCTGGATTTCTTTGGGAGAGACTGACTTTGCGCCTCGAGCAGATCTATCAGGAAGTGATCCTCGATCACTACAAGCATCCGCACCACCGGGGGCTGCGGGAGCCGTTCGGCGCGCAGGTGCACCACGTCAACCCGGTGTGCGGCGACGAGGTGACCCTGCGGGTCGCCCTGTCGGACGACGGCGAGACGATCGAGGACATCTCGTATGACGGGCAGGGCTGCTCGATCAGCCAGGCGTCGACGTCGGTGCTCACCGACCAGGTGATCGGCCACAGCGTCGGCGAGGCGCTCAAGACGGTCACCGCCTTCACCGAGATGGTGTCGTCCCGCGGCACCATCGAGGGCGACGAGGACGTCCTGGGCGACGGGGTCGCGTTCGCCGGCGTGGCCAAGTACCCGGCCCGGGTGAAATGCGCGCTGCTCGGGTGGATGGCATTCAAGGACGCATTGGCCCAGGCCAGCGCAGGCTTCAAGGAGGATCAGAAATGAGCGAGACCGCCGCACCGGACGAGGAACTGCTCGCCGACATGGAGGAGGCGATGCGCGACGTCGTCGACCCCGAGCTGGGCATCAACGTCGTCGACCTCGGGCTGGTGTACGGGCTGAACGTCGAGGAGGGCGACGAGGGGACCGTCGCGCTGATCGACATGACGCTGACGTCGGCGGCCTGCCCGCTGACCGACGTCATCGAGGACCAGTCGCGCAGCGCGCTGGTCGGCGCCGGCCTGGTCGACGACCTGCGGATCAACTGGGTGTGGAACCCGCCGTGGGGTCCGGACAAGATCACCGAGGACGGCCGCGAGCAACTGCGGGCGCTCGGCTTCACCGTCTGATCGTCAAGCCGCCCCTACAAATGGATGTGGGGCAGGTGCGGTAGGTGCGGGTGGTGGTGCGGGGCGCCCATCGGCGGGCACTGCTCCATGCTGATCGTGCACTCGCGCCGCGCGCCGCCGTCGTCGGTGCCCTGCGCGCCGATGCATGTGCCGTTAGCGATCGCCTGCGGGCTGGAGGCGGTTTGCCTCTTGTATGACGTCGAATCGTTGACGGTCACCGGGGTGGGCGCCGCCTGGCCCCCGAGCCCGCTCACCGAAATCGTGTTCGCTGACACGGACGCGACGGTGCCGTAGAACCCGGTCGGCGGCGGGCACCGGCCGTCGACGGCGGAGGTGATCATCACCGTCTGCGCGGTGATCCCGGCGTCCGGCGCGCTCTGCGGAGTGGCGCGCACGTTGACGCAACTACCGGGCGTCACGTCGCTCAGCTGGGCGGGCGTGACCTGGAAGACGGACGTCGCGGGGGAGTAGTCCACCGTGGCCGACCCGGTCCGGGTGCGCAGCGCGATGGTGTCGGCCGAGACGGATTGCACCATGCCCTCGACGTAGTCCTTGCCCACATCGGGTTGGGGCGGGGCGGGCAGAAAATTTTCTTATATACATCTCCCAGACCAAACAAAAAGTTGAAAATTAGTATATCCTTTTTTAACTTTAAAAAAAAATAAAGCAGACGTGAACCCTGAAAAAAAAGAGGTTTACATTGATGGAAAGCAATTTTTCACGTACGAAAATAAAGAGAAGAGCTATGAGTCCTGGCCCTTTGATCATCCCTGTTTTATA
>NZ_CACRUY010000051.1 GCF_902652685.1 Mycobacterium sp. Marseille-P9652 | reverse complement strand
CCTTCGCCCCAACCACCCGGCCGCCAAACGTGCTCAGCCGCAATCGAATCGGCCGCCGCGGACGCGGACCGACGAGGCGGAGACGGTGCTGGGCCGCAACCCCGTGCTGGAATGCCTGCGCGCCGGCGTCCCCGCGACGGCGCTGTACGTGGCGCTGGGCACCGAGGCCGACGAGCGGGTGACGGAATCCGTTGCCCGCGCTGCCGATTCGGGCATCGCGATCCTCGAGGTGCCGCGGGCCGACCTGGATCGGATGACCGCCAACCACCTGCACCAGGGCATCGCCTTGCAGGTGCCGCCGTATCAGTACGCCCACCCCGACGACATGCTGGCGACCGCGCTCGCTGCGCCGCCGCCCCTGCTGGTCGCGCTGGACAACATCTCCGACCCGCGCAACCTCGGCGCGATAGTGCGTTCGGTGGCGGCGTTCGGCGGGCACGGCGTGGTGATCCCGCAGCGCCGGTCGGCGTCGGTGACCGCCGTGGCGTGGCGCACCAGCGCCGGCGCCGCGGCCCGCATCCCGGTGGCGCGGGCCACCAATCTCACCAGGACGCTGAAGGATTGGGCCAGCCGCGGGTTGCGGGTGGTCGGCCTGGACGCCGGTGGCGACACCGACCTCGACGATCTCGACGGCACCGACCCGATGGTGGTGGTCGTCGGTTCCGAGGGCAAGGGGCTGTCCCGGCTGGTGCGGGAAACCTGCGACGAGGTGGTGTCCATCCCGATGGCGGGGCGGACGGAATCGCTGAACGCCTCGGTCGCCGCCGGGGTGGTGCTCGCCGACATAGCCCGCCAGCGCAGGGGCTGACTCCCCTGGCCGGGCTGTGGGCGCCATTCTCTCGCGGGCTGGGCGCACCATCCTCTCGCGAGCAGACGCAAAAGCGCGCGACACGCCGGGGAAATTGGCGCTTTTGCGTCTGCTCGCAGTTGCTGGCCGCGTGGCTCGCGGTGGGGGTCGCCCCGGTGGCCTCCGCGCAGGCGCCGGAGTTCGACCTGCAGGCTCATCGCGGCGGGCGCGGCGAGACGACCGAGGAGTCCCTGCGTGCGTTCGCCAAGTCGCTCGAATTGGGCGTCAGCACTTTGGAACTCGACATCGTCATCACCAAGGACGGCCAGCCGCTGGTGTGGCACGACCCGAGGATCCAGGCCGAGAAGTGCAGCGATACCGCACCCGCGTTTCCGGGCGACCCGCAGTTTCCCTACGTCGGCAAGCTCGTTCACGAGCTGACTCAGGTGCAGATCCGCACCCTCGACTGCGGGAAGCGGCTCGCCGAGTTTCCCGACGCGGAAGTGGTGCGCGGCAATAGGATAGCGGCGCTGCCGGAGGTGTTCGCGCTCGCGGACTCCTATCACGCGGACGTCCGCTATAACATCGAGACCAAGGTGGAGGCCGATCACCCGGGCGACTCCGCCGGGCCGCAGGAGTTCGTCGACATGATCCTCGCCGCGGTCAGGGCGGCGGCCAAGGCGGACCGCGTCGAGATCCAGAGCTTCGACTGGCGAACCCTGCCGATGGTGCGCCGCGCCGAGCCGTCGATTCCGTTGGTGGCGTTGTACAACGAGCAGACATGGGCGGCCGGCTCGCCCTGGCTGGCTGGCGAGAACGCGGCGATCATCGGCGATCCCATGGTCGGAGCCAAGATCATTGGCGCCGATATCGTCTCACCCAGGTACACCCTCGTCGACGGCAAATCCTATGTGGATCGCGCACATTGGTTGGGACTCAAGGTGATTCCGTGGACCGTCGACGACGCGGGGGACATGCGCGAGCAGATCGGCTACGGCGTCGACGGAATAATCACGGACTATCCGACACTGCTGCGCCGGGTGATGGGTGAACTCGGGCTGCCGCTGCCGCCCGCCAACCACCGTTAGGGCATGGCGTCGGCCCAGGCGATATGGCCCTCGAAACCAAGCGATTTCGCTAGGTCGCGGTAGCGATCCCGGAACTCGGCATAGGCAATATCATCGCCGCGCGACCGGGCCAGCAAGGCGCGCAGTCGAAGCAGCCAGATGTTTCGCATCACCAATACCCCTTCGAACGGGGCGGCGGCTAACCTCTCGATGGCGGCGTCGGCCTCTACCACATCATCAGCGCCCCCTCGGTCGAGCAGCGACTCGACCAGAACGCCCGTCGCAGGGATGCCCCACCCAAGCAGTTGTCCGGCACGAACCAGCTCATCGACGGCGGCCCGCATAAGCGGTAACGCCTCATCGTGATCTCCGCACCTAACTCGCTCGCGCGCCAGGTACACGTTGATGATCGGCAACTCGCCGAGGTTTTGGCCCTGCCGCCGCAGCAGGTCGCTTATCTCGGTCAGCACCTTCTCGCCACGGATGCGATCCGCAAACGACGTGCGGTGCACCAAGGCATCGCCGAGCGTCAACCCTGCGAGAGCCAACCCGAAATCGTCGCCGGATCGCTGCGCGATCCTGATGGCTTCTTCCGTCTCGTCGATCGCATGGTCGTCGGGTCTCAGGACGCCGAGCGCTATCGACGGGTTATACACCCAGCCGATCGCAGTGGCGTAGGCCGTCGGGTCGGCACTGCGGGCCATGGTCAGTGCGCACCGCTGGTCGTCGCGCCATCCGCTACCCCCCAAGAAAGTTCCGGCCAGGGCACGCGTCGCCAGAGCGGCGGCCAACGGGGACCCGAAAATAATATTTCCTTTTGACGGTTCCCCGTCTGCCAGGGTGATAGTCCGCTCGGACCACCGCATCGCGGAAGACCACTCACCGCTTTCCATCTTGGCGAACACCACCGGGAAAGACAGCCCCACCGTCAGGGTCGGATCACCGATCGACTCAGCAAGGGCCCAGACCTCGGATGCCAGCAGCGACGCCTCACGCATGCGGCCTCGAAATGTGTGATCCGCTACAAGACCAGCCATGCCGATGGCCAGTGATTCCTTGTCCCCAACTGCCGCGCATAATTCCCGCAGTTCTTCGAACTGGGCGCCTGCATTTTTTTCACTTACTCGAAATGCCGTCCCGCACAGCAGAGTACGCGGCGCGATGCGCATGGTCGGCCGCTCGGGATCATCGGCTGGCAGGGCGTCGGCGATCCGCGTGGCGCGCTCCCAGCTCAGTCGCGCCGCGGTGATGTCGCGGTTGGTCGCCCAGGTCGCCGCGCGCATGTGCCAGCTGTAGGCGGGGGCGAGATCTCCGGCGGCCTCGAGGTGTTCGGCGATCAATGCTGCGTTCTGATCCGTCGCCTCCGGCGCGCGGGCCTCGATCGCGGCGGCCAGCCGACGATGCAGGCGCGCGCGATCTGCCTTCAGTTGCGATTCGTAGGCGACCGTGCGGATTAGCGGGTGGCGGAAGGCGTATTCGGCGATTGGCTTGAACCGAACCTGGTCGACGAGGTCGCCCGCGATGAGTTCGTCGATGGCGGGGTCGACTTCGAGGGCGGAAAGCAGATCGGGACCGAAGCGGGAGCCGATGACGGCCGCGGCCGCGAGCGTGTGTTTGGCCGGCGCGCTGAGCCGGTCAATGCGCGCGGCGATCGTTGCGTGCAGCGTGGCGGGCACGTTGACCTCGGCCGCGTTGGTGCGGCAGGCGTAGTTCCCGAGCTCGCCGATGAGCACGCCGCGTTCGGCGAGGTCGCGCGTGATCTCCTCGGCGAAGAACGGATTTCCGGCCGCGCGGCCGGCGATCATCTCGCCGATCGGGCCAACGGACGGGTCGGACCCCAGCAGCTCGGCGACCAGCGTTGAGGTTTCACCGTCACTTAGCGGCGCCAGGGCGATCGTCTGTGCCCCGGCGACGCGCCCCAGCGCCCCGTGGTACTCGGGGCGAAAGGTGATCAGCACCAACGAGGGGGTCCGCGGGATGACCGCGAGGAAGTCCGCGATCATAGATTCGCTGACCTCGTCGATCCAGTGGGCGTCCTCGACCACGAATAACGCTGGCTCGGTGCGGGCCAGCTGAACCGAGTTGAGCAGCGCGGTCAGCCGGCGGCGCCGAGCGTCGGGGTCGATTTTGGGCAACTCCACATTGGCGTCGGCGATGCCCAACAGGTCATCAAGTAGCAGCAGGTCCTGCGGATCTGCGTCGGGAAATTGTGCCCGCAAATGTGCTCGCGCCGTGTGATCGTCGAGACCGCCGAGTCGACCGGTCACCCGCAGCAGCCGCGCCACCGCATGGAACGGGACGTCGGTGGCGTGCGATTCACAGAAGGCGGAATACACCTCGACCCCGCGGCTTCCCGCGATTCTCACCGCTTCATCCGTCAGCCGGGTCTTGCCGATGCCGGGAGGGCCGACCACCGCCACCACCGAGCCGCGTCCACCCGTCGAGCGGTCCAGCATCGCGGCAAGCGTCGCCAATTCCCAGTCTCGACCGACCAACGTCGAGTGCGAGACACCTGTTCGTCCGGCGGCCAGGCTCAGCAGCCGCCGCGCCGGCACTGGGTTATCGGCGCCTTTGATTCGCACCAGTTGCCGCTCGCCCAGCATCGCGGTGCCCTCGACCAGCCGTGCGGTGGAGTCGCTGAGCATCACCCCGCCCGGTGGTGCGACCGACTCCATCCGCTGCGCCATGCCCACCTGCTCGCCGATGGCGGTGTAACCCATTGCCGCGGAGCCGATTTCACCGGCGATCACCTGTCCCGAGTTGAGTCCTACCCGCAGCCGCAGCTCGACACCGTCGCGGTGCTCGACCTCTGTGGCCAGACGGGTGACCTGCTCCTGGATGCCCAGCGCCGCGAGACACGCCCGCACGGCGTGGTCCTCCAGCGCAACCGGCGCGCCGAACACCGCCATGATGCCGTCACCGGTGAACTTGTCCACCGTCCCGCTGTAGCGCCGCACCACGGACGCCGCACGCTTCACCAGCTCGCCCATGATCTCGCGCAACCGCTCGGCACCCACCGCGGAGGCGATGTCCATCGAGTGCACCACGTCGGCGAACAGGACGGTGACTTGCTTGTATTCGGCCGGCGCGCCGGGCACCTCGGTAGGCGTGCCGCACTCGTCGCAGAACTTTGCGGTGGGCCGCAGCTCTGCGGCGCACTTCGTGCAGGCCAACGCGGCCGTCATGGGCTAACAATAGGGTGCTTACGAGTTCAACACGGCGCTATCGGCGTCCAGCGGGTCGGCCGACCGGGCCGTCGGCACGACGGTCGGATCCGAGGTCACGCCCATCCGCCCCTCTCGACGCTTACGGAGGTTGGCGCGGGCAACTCGCCAGATCATCGCTGGGTGTATCAACCGGGACGCGGGGTCGAGCAGCGCCGTCACCCTGGTGAACTGATCGACGACCACCGTGTCGGATTCCGCCGCGGCCAGAACGCGTTCGACGTACCCGTTAAGCAGTCGCGAGGTCAGCGACGGCGTGCCCTCGATCTCGGGCAGGGCGAGGTCGGGGTTGGCGCCCAGCTGCCACGCCTGTCGGATCGGTGCGGCGGCGGCGCGGAAGAACCGCCGAGCCAAATCGTCGGTGCCGCAGGACAGGCAGTCGCGTAGCACCAGGGCCTCGAGCGCGGCCACCGTCATGCCCTGGCCGTAGATCGGGTCGAAGCTACAGATCGCATCACCGGTGACCAGCAGGCCGACCGGGAAGCGGCGCAGCTTGTCGTAACGGCGCCATCGGCTGCACGGCATCTTGTGCCGGACCGGCTCGCCGACGGGTTCGGCCCGGCGTACCGCGTCGAGCAGTTCGGCGGGTGCGCAGTCCTCCACGAACTCGCACATGGCGGCGAGGTCGCCGGCGGCCTCGTGGCCGGCGATGCCGATCGCCGTGAACAGCCACGTGTCGTTCTCGCAGTGCAGCAGGCCGGCCCCGCGGGGCCTTCCCGGCACCACGCCGACGAGGAAACCCAACTCGTGCGGCGGGTCCGTCGTCATGCGCAGCCGCTGGCTCGCGTAGGTCAGGTGCACGACGACGCGGTCCTCCTGCGGCCGCCCGTACCCCAGGCCCTCCAGCCATGCCGGGGTCCGTGCGGCACGGCCGGTGGCGTCGACGACCAAATCGGCGCCGAGCGTGGTGCACTCGCCGGTGCGGCGGCTCAGCACCCGCGCGCCCGTGACGCGCCGGTTGTCGGGGGTCGACGTCAGCGCCACGACGTCGTGCTCGTCCAGCATGGTGACATTGGCGATGCCGCGCACCCGCCTGCGGACATGGCCCTCCAGGAACGGCCGTGTCGCGCAGTAGGCCGAGAACGAGGGGGCGCTGCCCGTGCGCGCCAGCAGGTGCCCGCCAACGTTGTAGTGCAGCCGTGACAGGTCGCTCCCGTCGAAGTACTGCGCGCCGTCGCGGACCAGATCTTCGAGGACGCCGGGGAAGAATCCTTCGACCACCTGGGCGCCCCGGGGCAACAGTGCGTGCAGGTGCCGGCCCTGCGGCACACCGCGGCGATCGCCGTAGCCGTCCGGCAGCGGGTCGCGTTCCACCACCGTGACCCTCTCGAACGCGTCGGCGAGCGACCGCGCGGCCAGCAGGCCGGCCATGCTCGCCCCCAACACCACCGCGTGGTCACCGACCTTGGTCCCGAGTGTCATCGCCCACCGCCTTCGTCAAGCGCGCTTCTCCGACGAAAGCGATCCTCACGGCCGGCAACGGGAGTCGGTAGCGTAGTGGACTACGCAATGACGAAAACGCCGGCAAATGTGCCGCACGGCGCCGCCGCAAAGTTATAGTCGCCGAGTGATCGGCGCCGAGCCGCTGACCGGGCGCGACAGCGAATTGGGGATCATTCGCCGCGCCCTGAGCGGTGCCGGGAACCACTCGGGTGTGGTGATTGCGGGAGCCCCCGGTGTGGGCAAGACCTGGCTCGCCCGTCAAGCCTTGCGGCGCGCGGAGGCGTCAGGTGAGCGGACGAAGTGGATCGTCGGCACCGAGTCGGCGAGTGCTCTGCCGTTGGGGGCATTCATCGGCCTGCTCGGCGAGATGTCGGATCCCCTGACCAATGTTCGGCGCGTGATCAATTCGTTCGTCGCCAAACAGCGTCAGGGTCGCGTGGTGGTAGGGGTGGACGACGCGCATCTCCTGGACGGGTTGTCGGCCTTCGTCGTTCATCAGCTGGCCCAGTCGGGCGGGGTCCGGATGGTGGTCACGCTGCGCACCGGCGGTGCCGAACCCGACGCCATCACGAGCTTATGGAAGGACGGGTTGCTGGTTCGCCTTGACCTGGAACCGCTTTCGGCGACCGGAACGCGCGAGGTGATCGAGAGCGCGCTGGGCGGTCCGGTGGATTCGCGCAGCGCCGCCCGCTTCCGAAAGCTGACCGGCGGCAACACCCTGTTCCTGCAACAACTGCTGAGCGATCAGGTAGCGGCGGGGCGGATGCGGGAAGTGGCCGGGGTGTGGATGTGGGAGGGGGACGTCGCCGTCTCGGCGAGCCTTTCCGACACGCTCGCACGCCAAATGGGTCGGCTCAGCCCGGGCGTGACGCTGGTCGTCGACACGCTCTCGCAGTGTGAGCCGCTGGACGTCGACGTGCTCTGCGATCTGGTGCGCCGCCGCGACCTGGCCGACGCGGAGAAATTGGGCCTGGTGAGCGTGGAACGGGTCGGGGGCGGGCTACTGGCCAGGCTGGCGCACCCGCTGTTCGGGGAGCTTCGCCGCGCCGCCGCGGGCGAGATCAACCTCTCGGCGATCCGGGGCAGGCTGGCGACGCGGTTGGCGCAGACCGCTGACGTCGACCTGCAGGCCACGGTCCGCCGGGCGTTGCTGCGCCTCGACTCCGACCTCGGCCCCGAGCCCGCGCTGTACCTGGAGGCGGCGCGGCACGCGATGGCGCTGCTCGACCTGGATCTGGCCGACCGGCTGGCCACGGCGGCGGCTGACGCGGGGGCGCCCGGAGCCGCCGGGGTGCGGGCCATGAACCTCGTGTTGCTCGGACGCGGCGAACAGGCCGAGGCGGCGCTGCGCAACATCGTCGACGCCGCCCCGCCCGACCGGCATCACTGGGCGACGGTGCGGGCGGCCAACTTGGCCTGGATGCTTGGCAAGCCCCGGGAGGCGGCGGCACTACTCGAAGGTCTCGCTTCCGGGGCCGAAAGCCCGGCTCAGGTGGCGGAGCGCCTCGCGGTTCAGGCCTGCCTGGACGCCGTCTCGGCGCGCTGCCGGCTCGCCGCCGAGAACGCCCGAAACGCCTTGAATTTCAAGGCTCTGCCCGACTTTCACGTCATGATGGCCTCGCTCGCCTGGATCATGGCCATGGGGGCGTTGGGGCAGGTCGACGAGCTGGCGGACGTGGCCGGGCAGGCGCTGCGACGCGCCACCACGTCGTTTGAGGCGTCCCACATGCGGTTCTGGTTCGGGGCCGTGTACGGACGCGCGTGCCGGCTGACCGGTCGCATCGACGAATTCGTCACCACCGCACGACAAGTGGCAGACTCGGCGCGCGACCTTCCCGGCCTGGCGTATGCGAATCTCGCCCTCCTGCTGGGCAACGCCGAACTGGCCCGCGGCGCAGTCGGCGAGGCCGCCCGGCTGGTGCATGAGGCGCACGCCGGGGTGCACATGCACGCGATCACAACGGGGTTGCGTCCGGCGAGCTACTTCGCGCTGGCCGAGGCCCACGCCAAGCTCGGGCAGGCCGTCGAGGCCAACGACGCTGTGGCCCAGGCGCGTTCGAGTGTGCCACCCGACTTCCTGTTCATGGATACCGCCCTGTCGCTGGCCGAGGGCTGGGCGATGGCGGCAAGCGGCCGGCTGGGGGAGGCGGTGGCGACGGCGCAGCGGGCCGCCGGGCTCGCCCGGGACAGGGACCAGCCCACCCACGAGCTCGCTTGCATCCAGGCCGCGGCCCAGTGGGGTGACGCCTCGCAGGCGGGGCGGGCCCGCCAGCTGGCCGAGGAGTTGTCGCTGCCGCTGGCTGAGGCCGTTGCCGCGCATACGGTTTCGCTGTCTTCCACTGACGGCGCGGGTCTGCTGGCCGCCTCGGCGCAGTACCGGGACATGGGGGATCGGGTCGCGGCGGCCGACGCGGCCGCGCAGGCGTCCGTCGCGTTCGACGCCGCTCAGCAGCATCGGCGCGGGCTGTATGCCGCGGCGCTGGCGAAGGAATTGGCCGACCAGTGCGGCGGCCTGTGCACTCCGGCGCTGCGCACCCCGGCCGGTATCAAGCTGTCCGGCCGTCAACGCGATGTCGTCGAACTCGTGGTGGCCGGCCTGTCCAACCGCGAAATAGCCGAGAGGCTGGTGATGTCCGTGCGCACCGTGGAGGGCCATGTGTACCGGGCGTGCCAGCGGGTGGGGGCGCAGTCACGCGAGGAACTGGCGTCGATCGTGAGATCCGGGCCGGGTGAGTGCCGCTAGGGGCTAGGAGCGATCGCGAGCGCAGCGAAGCTGGGCGACGCGGATCGCGACCATTGGGCTACACGCCCAGCAGTCGCACCGACGCCCACAGCGCCACCACCGCCACCACCAACGAGGTCGGGACGGTGAGCAGGCCGAGGCGGGTGTATTCGCCGACGCCCGCGTCGACGTCGTGCTGGCGCAACACGCGGCGCCACAACAGGTTCGACAGCGACCCGACGTAGGTCAGGTTCGGCCCGATGTTCACCCCGATCAGCACCGCCAGGACGGCGGCCGGCCCGCTGGGCGCCACCAGCGGCAGCAACACCAGGGTCGCGGGCAGGTTGTTGACCACGTTGGCGAGCGCGGCGGCCAGGGCGGCGATGGCGAGCAGGGCGGGCAGGCCGGACCCCGTCGGCAGCACCTCGGACATCGCCTTGTCCACTCCGTTGATCATGACGGCCTGTACCACGACGCCCAGCGCGAGCACGAACACCAGGAACGAGACATGCACCGAGCGCGCGATGTCGAGCACCGAGGTGTGACCGCGGCTCAGGCTCCGCACCGCCAGCACCGAGGCACCGGCGAGCGCGACCCAGGCGGGATCGACGCCGACGGACTGGCCCACCGCGAACCCGGCCAGCGTCAGCCCGACGACCACCAGCACGAACACCGGTGGCCGCGGCGCCTGCCCGTCCTCGGGGGGTTCCGGCTGCTTGCGCAGGTCGGTGGCGAAGAACCGGCGGAAGATCACGTACAAGGTGGCCACCGCACCCACCCACGGCAGCGCCATCAGGAGGGTGAACCTGGCGAACGAGACGCCGGCGGTGTGGAACGCCAGCAAGTTGGTCAGATTCGACACCGGCAGCAGCAGCGAGGCGCCGTTGGCCAGGTGCGCGGTCGCGTAGGCATAGGGCCGCACCGAGGTCCGCAGCCGGCGGACGGCGGACAGCACCACCGGGGTCAGCAACACGACGGCGGCGTCCAGGCTCAGCACGGCGGTGATCAACGACGCGATGACGAATACCCGCAGCAGCAGGCCGCCCGACCCCACTCGGCCCCGCGCGATCGCCGCCCCCGCTGCCTCGAACAACCCCTCGTCGTCGCACAGCTTGGCGAGCACCAGCACGGCGCCCAGGAACGCGACGACGCCCGACAGACCGGCGATCTCATGGGCGGCCTGGCGCACCGAGATCGCGCCAACCCCAACGAGAATGGCGGCCGCCGGCACCGCGGCCACCGCCTCGGGCCAGCCCCGCGGACGGACGACCGCGAACACGAGCACGGCAGCCAGCAGCACCAGCCCCACGGTCAGTATCAAGTTTTCCGCCGCCCTACGCCCAGGGGTCCTCGCGCCGCCACACCGTCGGTAGGTGCAGGGCCACACCGTCCCGCGCGGCCAGCTCGTCAAGGATGCGAACGGACGCGTCGAGGTCGTCGCCGGCATACGGCAACGCGCGCAGCGGTTTCGAGAGCGGACGGAAGAAGTCGTCCCAGTGGATGAGCAGCACCCGGCGCGCGCCCACCGCGCGCACGGTCTCGTTCCAGTAGTCGACCACGTACGAACGCGGCCGCAGGCCGAGCTGTCCCACGCTGAGGTATGCGGCGTCGGCCCGCCGGCCGGCCAGCGCGCCCCGCACGAAGCCCGCGCTGCCCTGGATCAGCAGCCGGCGGCCCGACGGCAGGTGGTGCACCAGCGCCGACCACGCCTCCCCGCAGCGGTAGGCCGACGCGCGCACGGGCGGGATCAGCGGTTCGTCGATCACGCCGGGGAACCGGTCGGGCGGGCAGTGGTGCGACTCCACCAGGGTTACCTCGAAGGCGCCCAACGTGATCGGCTCGCCACTCACCGCGACGACGAGCCGGTCCTCCGGCAGGCCGTGCCCCCGCCCGACGTTCGCCGCGGACCGTCCACCGACCAGTTGCGCGCCGGTGCGCTCGGCGACCAGGGCTGAGTCCATGACATGGTCGATGTGCGTGTGCACCGGGACGACCGCCGCCAGGCGGGACACCTTCGCCCGGGACAGGCAGCCGTCGACGCGCGCCGGTGACGGCGCCACCTTGCCGGCCGCGACCTGCGCCAGCCCGGGGCGGGAAAAGTAGCCGTCCGTCATCAGCGCCGACGTCCCGTCGTCGATCAGCAGCGTCGCGACGCCCATCCACGTCACGGACAGCGGCGCGTCCGGTCGCGCGGCGGGCGCGTCGAACCGGTCCGAGTAGCGGGTGATGTCGGGGCGGCCGAGCTTCAGTCGCATCAGCAGAACGCCCGGATCTCGATGCCGGCGGCCTCGAGGCGACCGCGCACCGCGGCGGCGATGTCGACGGCTCCCGGCGAATCACCATGAACGCAAACGGATTCCACGCCGACGGGAATCTCGCTGCCGTCGACGGCCGTGACCCGCCCGGTGCGCACCATGGTCACCACTCGTTCGGCGATCGCGGTCGCGTCGTGCAGCACCGCGCCCGGTTCGCGGCGAGAGACCAGCTGGCCGTCGGGCCGGTAGGCGCGGTCGGCGAACGCCTCGGCCACCGTCCGTAGGCCGCGGCGGGACGCCTCGTCGAAGAACGCCGAACCCGCCATGCCCAGCACCGGCAGCGCCGGGTCCGCCATGCGGACCGCCTCGGCGACCGCGCCCGCCTGCGCGCTGTGGGTGACGATCGTATTGTAGAGAGCGCCATGGGGCTTCACGTACGACACCGAGGACCCCGCGGACCGCGCGAGGGCCTGCAACGCCCCGATCTGATACACCACATCGGCGCAGAGGTCCTCTGCCGAGACGTCGATGAACCGCCTGCCGAAGCCCGCCAGGTCTCGGTAGCTCACCTGCGCCCCGATGCGCACGCTGCGCCCGGCGGCCGACCGGCACACCCGCAGCAGGCCCGCCGGGTCGCCCGCGTGAAAGCCGCACGCCACGTTGGCGCTGGTGACGATGGCGAGCATGGCGTCGTCGTCGCCTAGGCGCCAGACTCCGAAGCCCTCGCCCAAGTCGGCGTTGAGGTCGATAGCGGCCACGGCCCCACCTTATGGGGCCGCGTAACCGGGCGGCCTCCCGGCGGCACCCGGCGACCGGACGGACGCGGTGGATGACGAACGAAACGCCCGGCGAGCGCGGGCGGCGGGGCAGCGCGGTAGCGTCCCCGTCGTGAGTCCCACCCCGCGCCGGCGTGCGACTCTGGCGTCGCTGGCGGCCGAGTTGAAGGTTTCGCGCACGACGATCTCGAACGCCTTCAACCGGCCGGATCAGCTCTCCGCCGACCTGCGCGAGCGGGTGCTCGCGACGGCCAAGCGCCTCGGTTACGCCGGTCCGGACCCGGTGGCCCGCTCGCTGCGCACCCGCAAGGCGGGCGCCGTCGGCCTGGTGATGGCCGAGCCGCTGACCTACTTCTTCAGCGATCCGGCGGCGCGGGACTTCGTGGCCGGGGTGGCGCAGTCGTGCGAGGGCCTGGGGCAGGGGCTGCTGCTGGTGGCAGTCGGCGGAAGCCGGAGCCTCGAGGACGGGACGGCCGCCGTGCTGGCCGCCGGCGTGGACGGGTTCGTGGTGTATTCGGTCTGCGACGACGACCCCTACCTGCAGGTGGTGCTGCAGCGGCGCCTGCCGGTGGTGGTGGTGGACCAGCCCAAGGGCCTGGCCGGGGTGTCCCGCGTCGGCATCGACGACCGCGCCGCGATGCGCGAGATCGCCGAGTACGTGCTGGGCCTGGGACACCGGGAGATCGGTTTGCTGACGATGCGGCTGGGGCGCGACCGCCGGCAGGGGCTGGTCGACGCCGACCGGCTGCGGTCGCCGGCGTTCGACGTGCAACGCGAACGCATCGTCGGCGTGTGGGAGGCGATGACCGCGGCCGGCGTGGACCCCGACTCGCTGACCGTCGTCGAGAGTTACGAGCACCTGCCGGAGTCCGGTGGCGCGGCGGCCAAGGCCGCGCTGGAAGCCAATCCGCGGATCACCGCGCTGATGTGCACGGCGGACATGCTCGCCCTCTCGGCAATGGATTACCTTCGCGCACATGGCATTTACGTGCCGGGGCAGATGACGGTCACCGGATTCGACGGCGTGCCCGATGCCATCGGCCGCGGGCTCACCACCATGGCCCAGCCGAGCCTGCGCAAGGGGCGTCGGGCCGGTGAACTCCTGCTGGAGCCACCGCGGTTGAACCTCCCGGTCACCGAACTGCTCGACACGGAGCTGATTCGGGGACGCACGGCGGGACCGCCCGCCTGACCCCGGCGCTATCCCGCCTTCGCCCCGTCCTGGTCCCCGATCAGCAGCCGCACGGCCAGGTCGAGCCGTTTGCTGACGTCGGTGGCCGAGGCGCGTCGGGTGAGCCACGCCAGCAGGTTCGACAGCCACACGTCCGAGATCACCCGTGCGATGTGGTACTGGTCCTCGGTCGGCTCGCCGTCGGCCATCGCCCGCGCGAACATGCTGTCGATCAGCTTCTCGACGTGGTCGACCTCACTGGCCGCCGACGCGTCGGCGAAGACGTAAGCCCGCGTCATCGCCTCGGTCAGCAGCGGGTTGCGCTGCATCGCGCGGTTGAGCTTTCCGATCATGAAGTTGAGCCGCTGGAACGGTGTGCCGCCGGAGAGCGCCGAGCGGTCCGTCTTGGCGTCGATCCGGCCGAATTCGCGGCCCAGCGCCGACACCAGCAGGTGCACCTTCGAGGGGAAGTACCGGTACAGGGTGCCCACGGCCACGTCGGCGCGGTCGGCGACGGCCCGCATCTGGACGGCCTCGTAGCCGCCTTTGGAGGCGATCGCCATCGTCGCGTCGAGTATCCGCTTGCGGCGCTCCCGCTGCGCCTCCGAGCCGAGTTCGGACTCGGCGAGCACCGCCACGTTCACGACCTCGCGCGGCTGCGAGTCCGGGACACGACCCGAGTTCGTGTTCGCTGGCATTCGACGACTTACTCCTGTTCGAAGAGGGTTCGTTGGCAAACGATACGCATGCTGAGTCGGAACTTCTCACCTCCGTACCGCCGCAACCCCCTTTTGTCCTGCTGCGATGGCGTTCGACTTGACGGTCGATCGCTGGCACTATTAGAACACGTTCTAGTCGGCCCAGGACAAGCTCTAGCGAACGTCGAATCGACGACGGGGAGGACCAAACGGTGGTAGCGACCGTCACCGACGAGCAATTTGCCGCGCGTGCGCTGGTGCGCGACTGGGCGCGCACCGCCATCCCGGGGACCGCGGCGATCCGCGCGGTCGAGCAGGGTGACGCGGACGCCTGGCGGCCGGTGTTCGCCGGCCTCGCCGACCTCGGCATCTTCGGGGTCGCCATCCCCGAGGACTCGGGCGGCGCGGGTGGCACCATCGAGGACCTCTGCGCCATGGTCGAGGAGGCCGCCAAGGCGCTGGTGCCGGGACCGGTCGCAACCACCGCACTGGCCACCCTCGTCGTCGGCGACGCCGACGTGCTGGCCGCACTGGCCTCGGGTGAGAGGTTCGCGGGCCTGGCGCTCGGTGGGGACGTTCGCTTGGAGGGTGGCGCGGCGACGGGCACCGTGCGGTTGGCGCTCGGCGCGGCGGACGGCGGCCTGTTGTTGCTGCCGACGAGCGGCGGCTGGGTGCTGGTCGACAGCGCCGGCGAGGGCGTGCAAATCGAGCCGCTGCGGGCGACCGATTTCTCCCGGCCCCTGGCCCGGGTGACGCTGACGTCCGCGCCGGCCACCCGCGTCGACTCCGGACGGCGGGTCGAGGATCTGGTCGCGACCGTCCTGGCGGCCGAGGCGGCAGGAGTGACCCGGTGGTCGCTGGACACGGCCGTCGCCTATGCCAAGGTGCGCGAGCAGTTCGGCAAGCCGATCGGCAGTTTCCAGGCCGTCAAACACCTCTGCGCCGAAATGCTCTGCCGAGCAGAGCAAGCCGAGGTCGCGGCCGCCGACGCCGCCCGAGCTGCCGACGATCCCGATCACGACCAGTTCGCAATCGCGGCGGCGCTGGCCGCCAGCATCTGCATCGCCGCCGCCAAGGCCAACGTCAGGGACTGCATCCAGGTGCTCGGCGGCATCGGCTGCACCTGGGAGCACGACGCGCACCTTTACCTGCGGCGCGCGCACGCCATCGGCGCGTTCCTCGGCGGCGCCGAAAGCTGGCTGCGCCGCGTCACCGCGCTCACCCAGTCCGGGGTCCGCCGCCGCCTGGGCATCGACCTCTCGGAAGTCGAGGACCTGCGCCCCGAACTGGCGGCGGTGATCGCCGAGATCGCCGCGCTGCCCGAGGACCAACGGCAGGCGGCCCTGGCGGAGGCGGGGCTGCAGGCGCCGCACTGGCCGGCGCCCTACGGCCGGGGGGCGTCCCCAGCTGAGCAGCTGCTGATCGACGAGGAGATGGCGGCGGCGGGCGTCGTGCGTCCCGACCTGGTGATCGGCTGGTGGGCGGCGCCGACGATCCTCGAGCATGGGACGCCGGAGCAGGTCGAGCGCTTCGTGCCGGCCACCATGCGCGGCGAGTTCCTCTGGTGCCAACTGTTTTCCGAGCCCGGGGCCGGCTCCGACCTGGCGTCGCTGCGCACCAAGGCGGTGCGCGGTGACGGCGGCTGGCTGTTGACGGGGCAGAAGGTGTGGACGTCGGCGGCGCACAAGGCGCGGTGGGGGGTATGCCTGGCGCGCACCGACCCCGACGCCCCGAAGCACAAGGGCATCACGTACTTCCTGGTCGACATGAAATCGCCGGGCCTCGAGATCCGCCCGCTGCGCGAGATCACCGGCGACTCGCTGTTCAACGAGGTCTTCCTGGACAACGTGTTCGTCCCCGACGACATGGTGGTGGGCGCGGTGAACGACGGCTGGCGGCTGGCGCGCACGACACTGGCCAACGAGCGGATCGCGATGGCCAGCGGCACCGCGCTGGGCAACCCGATGGAGGAGCTGCTCAGGGTGCTCGCCGAGCTGGATCTCGACGCCGCCCAGCAGGACCGGCTCGGCCGGCTGATCTGCATCGCGCAGACGGGCGCGCTGCTCGACCAGCGGATCGCCCAGCTAGCCGTCGGCGGGCAGGACCCCGGGGCACAGTCCAGCGTTCGCAAGCTGATCGGCGTCCGCTACAGGCAGGCCCTGGCCGAGTTCACGATGGACGTCGCCGAGGACGCCGGCCTGGTGCACAACCAGGCGGTGTTCGACTTCCTCAACACCCGCTGCCTCACGATCGCCGGCGGCACCGAGCAGATCCTGCTCACGGTCGCCGCCGAACGGCTGCTCGGTCTGCCGCGCTAGCCGCGGGTAATCCTCCGCGCCGTGGTTGCCGGCGTGGTCGCGCCGCGGCCGTCGATCACGACGACATCATCGTCATCCAATCCGCGCCCGCCGCGGCAACGAATCACGAGCGAACCCCACCAACGGCGGTGGTGACCGTACGCCGAACCTCGAGGACCTGACTGATGCCCGCAACCACAGCCGTGCATTTCTTCCTCGAATTGGCCGTCATCCTGGCAACCTGTCGCCTCGTCGGCCTCCTGGCCCAACGCCTCGGGCAGCCGCAGGTTGTCGGCGAGATGATCGCTGGGGTGCTGCTGGGGCCGTCATTGCTGGGCCGGGTGGCACCGGGCATTCAGCATCAGCTGTTTCCGCCGGGACAGGCGAACACTGTGCTGTACACGGCCGCGCAGATCGGGCTGGTGCTCTACATGTTCCTGATCGGGCTGAACTTCGACGCCAACCTCATCAGGCACCGCGCCGGCACCGCGGTGGCGGTGTCGGCCGCGGGCATCGTCGCCCCGCTCGCCCTCGGGGCGCTGATCGCGATGCCGATGCTGAAAGCGGGAAGGTATTTCGAAAACGGCGTTTCGCTGCCGCTGGCCATGATGTTCCTGGGCGCGTCGATCGCCACGACCGCTTTTCCGATGCTCGCCCGGATAATTTTCGAACAACGACTCTCCGGAACGTCTTTGGGCACCCTGGCCCTGATCTGTGGTGCGACCGACGACGCGCTGTCGTGGTGCATTCTGGCGATCGTCCTCGCGATCCACCGCGGCAGCCCGGCCACGGCGGCGACGGCGATAATCGGTGGGATTCTCTATACCGTCCTGCTGTTGACGATTGGGCGAAAGGCTCTCGCCGGGCTGGGTCCGAGGACCGAGCGTCACAACGCGATCACCCCCGAAGTGCTGAGCGTCGTGCTCATTGCCCTGATGATGTGCGCCTGGTTCACGGACACCATCGGGATCTACGCGATATTCGGTGCTTTCATCCTCGGTGTCGCCATGCCGTCGGGCTTTTTCGCGGAGAAACTCACCGCGCTTCTCGAGCCTCTGGTCACCACGTTCCTGCTGCCCCTGTTCTTCGTCTACTCGGGGCTCAACACCCAGATCGGCCTGCTCAACAGCCCGGCGCTGTGGGCGGTGACCGCGGGAATCCTCGTCGTGTCGATCGCGGGAAAGGGAGTGGCGTGCACCCTCGCCGCGCGGCTGAGAAAGGTGCCGCTGCGCGAATCCCTTGCACTCGGGTCGCTGATGAACGCCCGCGGCCTGATCGAACTCATTCTCCTGAACATCGGACTGCAGGCCGGCATCATCACGCCTACCCTCTTCAGCATCCTGGTGCTGGTGGCCATCGTCACCACCCTCATGGCAACGCCGATATTCGAATTCGTCTACGGCCGGCACCGTCCCAAAGACCAGCCATACTCGGCAAAGAAGATCAATGACGCTTCCACAGAATTTGTTCGCTGAGCATTCGGCGGAGCCGTTCGTTGGCGCGCGATACAAGATTGCAAAGTTCGCGGAAGACGCTCCGCAGCAGGGTATTTCGACGCAAAACCGCCGGTCGACGGCGATCGCGGTGAGGTGTTCTTCTCCGCTTGCCAGACTGCCACATTGGTGTAGGTTATTAAATATTAAATAACTGAAGCGACTGCATTCGGGAGGTGGGGACCTGTGGACGCGCGAGCACAGCTGTCGCACTTGAGCTCGGAGGAGCGCCGGGTCCTGGCGGACAGGATCAGGGGCCTGCTCGACGCCGACGCGGCAACGCCCGACCACGATGTCACGATCGTCGGGGGCGGCGCGGCGGGCTTGACCCTCGCTCTGGAGATCCGCGGCGCGCGGCCGCAGACGCGCGTGCTGGTCGTCTCGCCGCGCTCGTACCCGGTGCCCGAGGTCACCCACACGGTCGGCGAGTCCACGGTCGAGGTCTCCGCCCACTACCTGCGCGACCGTCTCGGCCTGGGCGACCATCTGCAGACCTCGCAGATTCGCAAGATGGGTCTGCGAATGTTCTTCTCGCACGATCAGAACACCGACATCGCTCAACGGGTGGAACTCGGAAGCTCCGCTTTCGTGCCGCAGGTGACCTACCAGATCGACCGCGGCAGGTTGGAGAACGAGCTGCACCGGCGTTGCGTCGCCGAGGGCGTCGACATCGTCTCCGGCCGGGTGGTGTCCGTCGAATTCGGCCCGGCGGGACGCGCGAGCACGGTTGCCTACCAAACCGGCGAGACCGTCGCACGCACGACCACGCGATGGGTGGTCGACGCGTCGGGCCGAAACCGCACGCTGTCAAGGCAATTGGGCCTCAGGCGCGCCAACGAACACAACTGCAATGCGGTGTGGCTGCGCATCGCGATGGAAATCGACATCGGCACCTGGAGCGAGGACACGCAGTGGCAGTCGCGGCTCATCGAGGGGGACCGCGCGCTGTCGACCAATCATCTGATGGGCGAAGGGTATTGGGTGTGGCTGATCCGGCTCGCGTCCGGGTCCACGAGCGTCGGGATCGTGGCCGACCCGGCCGTCCACCCCTTCGACCGGTACAACACGCTGGCCAAAGCGCGCTCCTGGCTCAGCGAGCACGAGCCGCAGTGCGCCGCGGTCCTCGCGGACAACGAGCACCTCATCAGGGACTTCCGGGTCATGAAGAATTACAGCCACGGCGCGACGAAGGTCTACGACGGCCGCGAACGTTGGTGTCTCACCGGCGATTCAGGGGTGTTCCTGGATCCCCTGTACTCGTCGGGGCTGGACCTCGTGGCGATCGGCAACGGCCTCATCACCGACATGATCGCCCGCGACCTCGACGGCGAGGACGTCGTCGCCCGATCGGCGATCAGCGACTCCCTGTTTCGCTCGCTCACCGACATGTGGCTTGCCGTGTACTGCGACCAATACCCGCTGATGGGGTCGCCGGCGGTGATGTCGGCAAAGGTGATCTGGGATATCGCCTTCTATTGGGGCTTCGTGGGTTTCCTCTATGCGAACGGCCGGTTCGTGAGCGTCGCCGACGACCCGCAGGTGGTGCCACACCTGGAAGGGCTCATCAAGCTCAGTAACCGCATGCAGCGGTTCTTCCGGGAGTGGGCCGCCGTCGAGGACGCGCGTCCCTCGGCGCAATTCGTCGACCTGTACTCTCCCCTGAACTTCATGGTGACCCTGCACACGGCGATGATGGGGCAGGCTCCGGAATTCCTGGCGCGATTCGACGCGAACGCTCTGCTACTGCGCCAGCTGGCCGGCCAGCTGATGGAGACCGTGGTGTCGGACAAGGGCGGTCGCTTCGACGACGACGACGTCATCCGCCAGGTGCAGGCCTGGCAGCGCGACCCGTTCGTGCAAGAACTCCGCTCCGTCTACCGGCGCGAGCAGGCAACCAATCCGATCAGCCGCGACTGGATCTGCACACCGGCACCGGCGCTCGAATTCCGTTGACGCGCCCGCTCTCCCGCATCGTGACCCGTTTCGAGCCCAGAGGATGAACATGTCCGACCATGGCGCCCGCGAGCCCCTGGCGATCGTCGGGATCGGTTGTCATCTGCCCGGAGGTGTCCACGATCCGGATGGCTACTGGGACCTGCTGCGCGGTGGCATTGACGCCACCTGTCCGGTACCCGAGACGCGCTGGAACGCGGACTCCTACTACGACCCCAATCCGGGGAAGATCGGCAAGATGGTCACCCGGCGAGGCGGGTTCCTCGGCGAAGTCGACCAGTTCGACCCCCAGTTCTTCGGGATCTCCCCCCGGGAGGCGAACCTCCTCGATCCGCAGCAACGCCTCATGCTGCAGACCACCTGGGAGGCCCTGGAAGACGGGGGAATACCGGCGGACGGCCTGGCCGGCGCCGACGTGGGCGTGTTCGTAGGCGGGTTCACCCTGGACTACCAACTGCTGCAGAACCGGGGCCGCACCAGTCGGTACCGGTTCAAGACCCATTCCTCCACCGGGATGATGATGACCATGCTGGCGAACCGCATCTCGTTCGCCTTCGACTTCCGCGGCCCGAGCATGACGATCGACACGGCCTGCTCGAGCTCGCTCGTCGCGGTTCACCTTGCGGCGCTGAGCATCTGGAACGGCGAATGCGACCTCGCGCTCGCCGGCGGGGTCAACATCATGATCGGGCCCAACACCGCGATCGCGGAGTCGAAGAGTGGGTTCCTGAGCCCCGAGGGGCGCAGCAAGGCGTTCGACGATTCGGCCGACGGGTACGCGCGCGGAGAGGGGGGCGCGGTCGTCGTCATCAAACCCCTCGGGCGTGCGCTGCGCGACGGCGACGACGTCTATGCACAGATCCTCGGGACGGCGGTGTCCCAGGACGGTCACACCGACGGCATCACCGTACCCAGCGCCGAGGCGCAACGGGCCGCGATCACCGCCGCCCTGCGCCGGGCGGGCGTTCGCCCCGCCGAGGTCGGCTACGTCGAGGCGCACGGCACCGGAACGCCCGTGGGCGATCCCATCGAGGTGCAGGCCCTCGCCGAAGCCCTTGCGGTAGAACGCCCGTCGGACAGTCCCCTGCTCATCGGATCGGTCAAGACCAACATCGGCCATCTCGAGGCCGGCGCCGGCGTGGCCGGACTGATCAAGGCGTCGCTGGTCGTCAAGCATGGCTACATTCCGGCGAATCTCCACCTCAAGACGCCGAACCGGCGAATGGCACTCGACGACATGGGCATCGAGATTCCCCGGACCGGCCGCCCGTTCCCCGCCGCCGAACGGCGGATCGCGGGGGTCAACTCGTTCGGCTTCGGCGGCACCAACGCCCACGTCGTGCTGGCCGAGCCCCCCGCCGCGCCCGACGTTCCCGCCGCGAAACCCGTTGCGCCCGTTCCGTTGGCCGTGTTGCCGATCTCGGCTCGTTCCGAGGACGCGCTGGCCGCGACGGCCGAACGGCTCGCCGCGCACCTCGACG
The DNA here is from genome assembly GCF_902652685.1 of Mycobacterium sp. Marseille-P9652. Taxonomy (GTDB): domain Bacteria; phylum Actinomycetota; class Actinomycetes; order Mycobacteriales; family Mycobacteriaceae; genus Mycobacterium. Next base: position 13,934 of record NZ_CACRUY010000051.1, on the reverse strand, counting down.
CGCATCCCGACGTCACGGTCGGTGATCTCGGATACACCCTCAGCCGCCGCCGCTCGCACCTGAGCTACCGTCATGCCGTGGTCGCGGGCAGCGTGACCGAGGCACGAGATCAGTTGCGGGCGTTCGCCGAGGGCGGGCGGAGCGCCGCGGGCCGCACACCCGCGGGCGCCGCGAAGTTGGCGTTCGTCTGCACCGGGATGGGCCCCCAGTGGTGGGGGATGTGCCGCGACCTGCTCGATGCCTTTCCGGCTTTCACCGACAGCATCGCGCGAAGCGATCGCGAGCTGTCCCGCTACGCCGACTGGTCCCTGCTCGATGAACTCACGGCCGACGAAACCCGTTCCCGCATGGCCGAAACCGAATTCGCTCAGCCCGCCAACTTCGCCATCCAGATAGCACTGGCCGAGCAACTCGGACGGTTCGGGGTGCACCCCGACGCCGTGGTCGGTCACAGCGCCGGTGAGGTCGCCGCCCACTATCTGGCCGGAGTGCTCACCTTCGAGCAGGCGATCCGGGTGATCTATCACCGAAGCCGCCTCCAACAACGCGTGAGCGGGCAGGGCCGCATGCTGGCGGTCGGCCTCGACGCCGAATCGCTCTTCGATGCCCTCGACGACGCGACGCGAGTTCACGTCGGGCGGGGCGTGTCGATCGCCGCGGTCAACGGCCCCGCCGCCACGACCATCGCGGGCGACGGCGATGTGCTCGAGGACATCGCAGGCCAACTGGACGAGCGCGGCGTCTTCAACCGGTTCCTCAACGTCAAGGTGCCGTATCACACCCATTACATGGACGCCGTCAAGGACGACCTCTACGCCTCGTTGAACGGGCTGTCCTCCGCCGCGGCGACGGTCCCGCTGTACTCCACCGTCACCGGCGAGCGGTTGGACTCCTACGCCGCCGGCGCCGCCTACTGGTGGCAGAACACCCGCGCGACGGTGCTTTTCGAGCCCGCGATCCGCCGGATGCTCGACGAGGGGTACACCCACTTCGTCGAATTGGGACCGCATCCCGCCCTCGCGACGTCGATCGTCGAGGCTGCCGCGTCGCACGGCACGGACGTGGTCGTCCTGGCGACCCAGCGACGCCACCAGGACGACGGTCGGACGCTGATGGACTGTGTCGGCGCGCTGCACTGTCACGGCCGGCCGCTCGACTGGGAAGCGCTCTATCCCCGGCACGGGGCCCGCTTGCTGAAGCTGCCGTCCTACCCGTGGCAATCCAAGCGGTACTGGAATGAGCCGCCGGAGGCCGTCGAGGAGCTGCACTACAACCCGGTTCATCCGTTGCTCGGGCAGCCCGTGAGCGCCGTGCACCCGACCTGGGAAATCGAGTTGAGCACCGCGCGCATACCCTTCCTCGCGGACCATAGGGTGCAGGGAAGCGTCCTCGTGCCGGGGGCGGTGTACATCGAAATGGGTTTGGCCGCCGCGAAAGAGACCTATGGATCGGCGGAGCACAGCGTCGACAACCTGACTCTGCACCGCGCCCTCATCCTCGACGACACCTGCGACCCCGTCCTGAGGACCACGCTCAACCAGGACACCGCGACGCTGGAATTCACCGCGTTGACCGCGACGGCCGGCGGTGACCTCAAGTGGGTGATCACGGCGACGGCCGAGCTCAACACCCAGCCGCCGAGGCGCGGCCAGGTCCCCGCCGGCGAGGGACAGGTCACCACGATCGACGGAGACGAGTTCTACGCGCGCACGCATGCCGCCGGATTGGCCTACGGCACGGCGTTTCAGACCGTCACCGGGGTCATCGCCGGCGAGGGCTGGGCGACGGCGCGACTCACCGTCCCCGCACCGGTCGGCGCCGAACTCGGCGCGTACCGATTCCATCCGGCCCTCATCGACGGCGCATTCCAGACTCTGCTCGGCACACCGCTTTTCGGATCGGACGGCAGCGAGAGCCCTTTCCTGCCCGTTCGGGTCGGGCGCAGCGCCATCTTCGGCCCGCCCGAACCGGACATGACGGTCCACGTCAGGGTCGTATCGGCGAGCGAAGACTCGATGGAGAGCGACATCGTCATCACCGGAGAAACCGGTGCGCCACTCGCGGTTTTCGACGGCTTCACCGTGCAATCGCTGAGCGCCTCGTCGCGCATGTCGCCCGAACGCGTGGACAAGGGGATCCTCGAGCTGCACTGGGTCGCGCATGGCGACGCGCAGCTCGACGAGCCCGAAAGCCCGACGCGGACAGACGCGTCGGTGTGGCTGATCCTCGCGGACTCAGGAGGATTCGGCGCGGAGCTCGCGCAGCGGATGCGCCGTCGCGGTCAACGCGTGCACACGGTCGTGCATGAGCCCGTCGGCGCGCTCACGCGACGCGACGGAGGCTACGCGCTCGACGCGCGGCGGCCCGAGCAGCTACACCAACTGCTCGAAGCGCACGTCGACGCGGAGGGCAACCTCGACGGGATCATCGACTGCCGGCCCCTGGACATTCCTGACGAGGCCGGTGAGAGTGATTGCCAATCCGGCCTTTTCGCGGTCGTGCACCTCGTCAAGGCCCTGGCGGACCACGACAACGTCCAGCCGCGTCTCTACCTGATCACCGCCAATGCGCAGCCGGCGCGTGCGGGCGACGCACTCGCCGTCGGGCAATCGGCAGTCTGGGGGCTCGGTCGGGTGATCGGCCACCAGGAGTTCACGAAACATTGGGGCGGGCTCGTCGACATCGACCGGGCCGACGACCATGGCGAGAGCGCCGAGCGCGTCTGCCAACACGTCCTCGCCGACGATCCCGATGATCAGCTCGCCATCCGCGGCGGGGCGGCGTTGGTGCCGCGTCTTCGGCCGAGCAGCAGTCTCACCAAGGCCTTTCCCACCAAATTGACGCCCGACGCCACGTACGCGGTGACCGGCGGCGCCGGCGCGTTGGGTCGCGTCGTCACGACATACCTCGCCGAACGCGGCGCCCGGCACATCACCTTGCTGTGCCGCACCGAGGTCCCGCCGAGGAGCACCTGGGAGCAGATCGGCGACGACGATCCGCGGCACGCCACCATCGCGGCAATTCGCAAGGCCGAACGCCTCGGCGCCCGGGTCACCACGGCCAGCGTCGACATCACCGACATCGACGCGGTGAATGCCTGGTTGAGCAAGCACATTCGCGACGGGGCGCCACCGGTCCGCGGCATCCTGCACGCCGCGGGCGTCGTCCACGACCAGCTCCTGGTGAACATGACCGAATCCGACTTCGCCCGGGTGCTGGCGCCCAAGATGCGCGGCACCCGCGTCCTGCACGACGCGCTGGCGGGGCATGAACTCGAATTCTTCGTCATGTTCGGTTCCGCCGGTTCTGTCATCGCCTCACCCGGGCAGGGGAACTACGCCGCCGCCAACGCGTGCCTCGACGCGTTCGCCCACTATCGCCGCGCTCAGGGGCTGCCAGCGCTCACCATCGGGTGGGGCCCGTGGTCCGTCGGCATGGTCGAAAAGCTGGAGCTGGAAAGCACATACGCGCAGCGAGGGATCGAGCTCATCACGCCGGCGGCGGGCACCCAGATCCTCGATCGGCTCATCAACCAGAAGGTGGCCGCGGTTGTCGCGCTGACCGCCGACTGGACCCGGGTTCGCCATGGGCTCGGCGGTCAGGCGCCGCGGATGTTCTCCGATCTGGGCGCGGCCGAACGCGTGACGGGGAGCGGCGACCCGGAATCGTCCATGCTGGAACTGCTTTCGGCGTGCCCGGAAGCCGACAGGCTCGGCGCGGTCGCGCGCCAGGTCCGCCAGGTCGTCTCCGCGGTCTTCGATTTCGCCGTCACCGACATCGGACCCGACGACGCCCTCGACGACCTAGGCCTGGACTCGATGATGGCCATGGATTTCCGGGCCAGGATCAGCGCGCTGTTCGGCGTCGACCTGCCGGTGCTGGAGCTGCTGAAGGGCGTCAGCGTCAACTCGCTGGCGGTTCGGATACTCGCCGATCTGCATCTGGACGGCGCCGACGCGCCACCGATCGACGACGATCGGCCCGAACCGCCAGTCGCCGACGACGTCGACCGCATGATCGAACAGCTGTCCGATGCCGACCTGCGAAAGATGCTGGCGGAACTCGAGGTAACGGATCGGGACAGGGGATGACGCACGATCGGTCGTCCGCGGTGTGGGTGCGGGGGCTGTCGAAGGCCTACGGGCAGCGGCAGGCCGTGCGCGATCTGGACCTCGACGTCGGCTACGGCGAGATCTTCGCGATCCTCGGGCCCAACGGTGCGGGCAAGTCGACCACCATCGAAATCCTGGAGGGACATCGCAAGCGCGACTCCGGACGCGTGCGGGTGTTGGACGAGGACCCCGGAACCGCGGGCCGCAACTGGCGCGCCAGGATCGGCATCGTGCTGCAGGAGGTCAGCGACTCGGGGATGCTCACCGTGTCGGAGACGGTGCGCATGTTGGCCAAGTCCTATGGCAGGGCCCGCGATCCCGAAGACGTGCTCGGCCTGGTCGGGCTGACCTCCGCGTCCGACTCGAAAGTCAGGGCGCTGTCCGGGGGGCAGCGTCGCCGGCTCGACGTCGCGCTCGGCATCGTGGGCATGCCGGAGCTGCTGTTCCTGGACGAACCGACAACCGGATTCGATCCGGACGCCAGACGGAAATTCTGGGACCTCATCACGGTGCTGGCCGCCGACGGCACGACCATCCTCCTGACGACCCACTACCTCGAGGAAGCCGCCGCCCTGGCGGATCGGGTCGCGGTGCTGGCCGACGGCAGGGTGGTGGCGGTCGACTCGCCGGCGAGGCTGATCGGGTACGTGGATTCGGCCGCGACGGTCCGCTGGATGGAGGGAGACGAGGTGCACGTCGAGACGACGGACCACCCGACCGAACTGATCAGGCAGCGGGCGAAGGACGGCGCGGAACTGGCGCAGCTCACCGTCTCCCGGCCGACGCTCGAAGACGCCTACCTGCAGCTGATCGGGCAGGCGTGATGGACGTCAGCCACCTGCGGACGTCCTCGCCGGCCCGGCACCGCGAGGCCGAGCCGGCGTCGCCGCTCCCCACCCCGCTCCGCATCGGCCTGTCGCGCGTCGTCCCCGAGTTGAAGATGTTCTACCGCCGGCCGGAACAGGTGGTGCTGACGTTTTCGATGCCGGCGGTGATCGGCATCTTGCTCGGTTCGATCTTCACGGCCAAGCTGCCCAACAGCGATACCAGCACCGGGGCCGTGATCGCGGCGAGCATCCTCGCCTACGGAATCCTGTCGACGTCGTTCATCAACCTGGGGATCAGCATCGCGGCCGACCGCGACACCGGCGCCCTGCGGCGACTCCGTGGGACGCCGACGACCGCCACCTCGTACTTCTTCGGGAAGATCGTTCTGGTCGCCGTCGCGAGTCTCGCCGAGGCCGTCGTCCTGTTGGCGGTGGGGGTGACCGTCTTCAAACTCCATTTGCCGAGGGACGTTTTCGATTGGTTCACGCTGACGTGGGTCTTCATCCTCGGCATCGTCAGTTGTTCATTGCTGGGGATCTTCGTCAGCAACCTGGCGAGCAACGCGGTCTCGGCCGCCGTCATCACCAACGGGCCGGCGGTCGCGCTGCAGTTCGTATCGGGGACCTACGTGCCGCTCGTCGCCTTGCCGGCGTGGATGCTGACTCTGGGTTCGTTGTTCCCCGTCAAGTGGATGGCGCAGGGATTCCGGTCGGTGCTGTTACCGCCGGAGATGGCCGCCTTCGAGCCGGCCGGCAGCTGGGAACACTGGCGAACCTTCCTCGTGCTGGCGGCGTGGACGGTCGGTGGGTTGATCGCCTCGCTCCGGGTGTTCCGGTGGTCGGAGACGCGCTGACCCGGCGCCGGCAATCCCATTGAGTGTGTACTCGTGGCGTCGGGTGTGAAGCCGCGGTCGCGTTTCCCTCGATATTCCCGCCCACGGTTCACACTCAAAGCCGTTGATAAACGCTCGAATCCGGCGCGAACGCCCGGCGTCACCGCGCGCTAGGAAAAGTCGGCCTGCGCGCAGGTGCTGGGCGAGGTGATGTTGACCCCGCTGTAGACCACCTGGATGTGGGTGCAGGTGATGACGTTGATGTCGGTCTTGGGCTGGCCGGTGCCCCAGTCGGTCGAGTCGATGCGGCCGCTCGTCTGGTATTTGTCCGGCGGGCCGCCGCCGAAGTAGATGGTCGTGACCTCGTCGTTGCCCATCGCCTTGTTGACGCGCTCGTTCTGACCGCTGGAGTGCACGTCCAGGTAAGCCATCCGGTTCGTCGACCGGATCTCCGTCGTCTGCCGGGCCCAGAGGTCGTTGGGGAATCCGGTCACGCCGTCCGGCGTGCGCATGTCGGCGCCGGCGGTGAAGTTGCAGAAGCCGCCGTTCTTGAAGCAATCGAGGGTGACGTGCGTTTCCAGCTGGTTGGGGCCGTCCAGCGGGAACAGGGTGGTGGCGGTGTTGCTCGCCGCCGACGAGACCGGGGCCCAGAGCAGCGCGAGCGCACCCGCGACCACCGCAAGACCAGTTGTCAGCCGCCTCATCGTGCTCCCCTTCCCGGTTCGCTACGCGACTACTCGTCGTAGGTGACTTCTACCGAATCAGATTCCGGGTGAGATTGACAGGCCAATATCAAACCTTCGTCGAGGTCTTGTTGCTCCAGGACGTCGTTGACCTCCATGTTGACCTTGCCCTTGCGCAGGGTGCACGCGCACGCGCCGCAGTGGCCCTCCCGGCAGGAGAAGGGCGCGTCCAGGCCTTTGGCCAACAGCACGTCGAGCAGCTTGGCGCTGCGGGGCCACGACACGGTGTGGGTTTCACCGTCCAGTTCGACGACGACGGTGGCCGGCGGCTGGTCGCCCTCGGCGGTGTCCTCGATCGTCACCGCCGCGAAGGGATCGGACTCCAGCGATTTGAAGACCTCGATATGCACTTGGGCCGCAGGCACATTCAGCCCGTCCAGCGCCTGGCGGGCGGCGTCCATGAAGGGCCCGGGCCCGCAGATGTAGACGGGCCTGTCGACGAATGGGGCCGCCAGCCTGGCCAGCGCGGCGGCGCTCGGCAGTCCCTGCAACGACTCCAGCCAGTGCACGACGGTGAGTCGATCCGGATACTTGGCCGTCAGCTCGCGCAGCGCGTCGGCGAAGATGACCGAACGGTCGTCGCGGTTGGCGTAGACCAGCACGACGTGGCCGCTGCCCTCGGCGAGCGCCGACTTGCAGATCGACATGATCGGGGTGATCCCGCTGCCGGCCGCCAGGAGCAGGAAGTCGCCGTCGAGGGTCTTGGGCACGAAGGTGCCCGACGGCGCCAGCACGTGAATCCGCATCCCCTTGTGTGCGTGGTCGCACAGCCAGTTCGACGCGTAGCCGTCCGCGGTGCGCTTGACCGTGACGGTTAGCGCGTCGTCGGTGAAGGGCGAGCTGCACAACGAGTAGCAGCGGGCCACGGACCCGGTGCGCTCACTGGGGATGCGCAGGGTGAGGAACTGGCCGGGCGCATAGCGCAGCCGCTCGGGCGGAATCGCCGGATCGCCCTGAGCGTCGGGCACGGCGAACACCAGCGACCGGGCGTCGTCCGTCTCGGCGACCACCTCGGCGATTTGCAGTTCCAGGACGTGGTCGCCGAGTGGCTCGTCGGGGATCGCTTCGGTCAAGACCCCGTCCTCCCTCGTCACAACTAGAACATGTTACAGAAAACCCGATATGCATCGCTACCAGCCGCAGGAATACCCTCCTCGACACAAATCGGAACGTGTTCTAGTCTCTGTGGTAAGTCCACGGTGTAAGTCTGGCCCAGGAGGACCCTAAGTGACGTCCATTCAACAGCGTGATGCGCAGTCCGTGCTCGCTGGCATCGACGACCTGCTGCCCCGCATCAGGGGGCGCGCGCAGTTGACGGAGGATTTGCGCCGGCTGCCCGACGAGACCGTCCAGGAATTGCAGGACGTCGGCTTCTTCACCTTGTTGCAGCCCGAGCAGTGGGGCGGCCTGCAGTGCGACCCCACGCTGTTCTACGAGGCGGTCCGGCGGATCGCCAGCGCCTGTGGTTCGACCGGATGGGTGGCGTCGATCCTCGGCGTGCACAACTGGCACCTCGCCCAGTTCGACCAGGAGGCCCAGGAAGAGGTCTGGGCCGACGACCCGAGCGTGCGGATCTCGTCGTCGTATGCCCCGATGGGCGCCGGTGTGGTGACCGACGGCGGCTACCTGGTCAACGGGTCGTGGAACTGGTCGTCGGGCTGTGACCACGCGACCTGGGCCTTCCTCGGCGGCCCCGTCATCAAAGACGGCCGTCCCGTCGACTTCGGCAGCTTCCTGATCCCGCGCACCGAGTACCGCATCGACGACGTGTGGCACGTCGTCGGGCTACGCGGCACCGGCAGCAACACCGTTGTGGTCAAGGACGTCTTCGTGCCCCGGCACCGATTCCTGTCCTACAAGCAGATGAACGACCACACCGCGGGCGGCCTGCAGACCAACACCGACCCGGTCTACAAGATGCCCTGGGGGACAATGCATCCCACCACCATCTCGGCCCCCATCGTCGGGATGGCTTACGGCGCGTACGACGCTCACGTCGAGCACCAGGGCAAGCGGGTGCGCGCCGCGTTCGCGGGCGAGAAGGCCAAGGACGACCCGTTCGCCAAGGTCCGCATCGCCGAGGCCGCCAGCGACATCGACGCCGCGTGGCGCCAGTTGAGTGGCAACGTCGCCGACGAGTACGCGGTGCTGAAATCCGGCAGGGAGATTCCGTTCGAGCTGCGCGCCCGCGCCCGGCGCGACCAGGTGCGCGCGACCGGGCGGGCCATCGCCTCGGTCGACCGGCTGTTCGAGGCCTCCGGCGCCACCGCGCTCAACAACGACGCTCCGGTGCAACGGTTTTGGCGCGACGCACACGCCGGCCGGGTGCACGCCGCCAACGACCCCGAGCGCGCGTACGTCATCTTCGGGAATCACGAGTTCGGGTTGCCGCCTGGCGACACCATGGTATGACCGCCACTGAGGAACTGACCTTCGAGTCCACCTCTCGATTCGTCGAGGTCGATGTCGACGGGCCCCTGAGGCTGCACTACCACGAAGCCGGTGTCGGCAACGACCAGACCGTGGTGCTGCTGCACGGCGGCGGCCCCGGCGCGGCGAGTTGGACCAACTTCGCCCGCAACATTCCGGTGCTGGCGCAGCGATTCCACGTGCTGGCCGTCGACCAGCCCGGCTACGGGCAGTCGGACAAGCGTGCCGAGCACGGGCAGTTCAACCGCTACGCCGCCCGGGCGCTCAAGGGACTTTTCGACCAGCTGGAGCTGGGTCGTGTTCCGCTGGTGGGCAATTCGCTGGGCGGGGGCACCGCCGTGCGGTTCGCCCTCGACTACCCCGACCGGGCCGGGCGCCTGGTCCTGATGGGTCCGGGCGGGCTGAGCATCAACCTGTTCGCGCCCGACCCGACGGAGGGTGTCAAGCGGCTCACGGCATTCTCTATGGAGCCCACCCGCGAGAACCTCGAGGCCTTCCTGCGGGTGATGGTCCACGACAAGAAGCTGATCACCCCGGAGTTGGTGGACGAGCGGTTCGCATTGGCCAGCACGCCGGAGTCGCTCACGGCGACCCGGGCGATGGGAATGTCGTTCGCGGGGGCCGACGCCGAGCTGGGGATGATGTGGCGCGAGGTGTACCGGCTACGCCAGCCCGTCCTGTTGATCTGGGGCCGCGAGGACCGGGTGAACCCGCTGGACGGCGCGCTGGTCGCGCTCAAGACAATTCCGCGTGCGCAGTTACACGTCTTCGGGCAATGTGGACACTGGGCGCAGGTGGAGAAGTTCGACGAGTTCAACAAGCTCACCATCGATTTCCTGGGAGGTGCCTGATGAGCATTCGGGCTCTGGGTTACCTGCGCATCGAGGCCACCGACATGGGGGCCTGGCGCGAGTTCGGCCTGAAGGTCCTCGGCATGATCGAGGGTAAGGGCAGCGTCGAGGGCGCGCTCTACCTGCGGATGGACGACTTCCCGGCGCGCTTGGTGGTGGTGCCCGGCGAGCACGACAGGTTGCTCGAAGCCGGCTGGGAATGCGCGAATGCCGAAGGCCTGCAAGAGATTCGGAACCGGCTCGACGTCGAGGGCACCCCCTACAAGGAGGCCACCGCCGCGGAGCTGGCCGACCGGCGGGTCGACGAGATGATCCGGTTCTCCGATCCCTCGGGCAACTGTCTCGAGGTGTTCCACGGCGCCGCCCTGGAACACCGCCGGGTGGTGAGCCCGTACGGGCATAAGTTCGTCACCGGCGAGCAGGGCCTCGGCCACGTGGTGCTGTCCACCCGCGACGACGCCGAGGCGTTGCACTTCTACCGCGACGTGCTCGGATTCAAGCTGCGCGACTCGATGCGGATGCCGCCGCAGGTGGTGGGGCGCCCCGCCGACGGGGCCCCGGCGTGGCTGCGGTTCTTCGGCTGCAACCCCCGCCATCACAGCCTGGCCTTCCTGCCGCTTCCGACGCCCAGCGGCATCGTGCACCTGATGATGGAGGTCGAGAACGCCGACGACGTCGGCCTGTGCCTGGACCGGGCGCTGCGCCGCAAGGTGCCGATGTCGGCGACGCTCGGCCGCCACGTCAACGACCTGATGCTGTCGTTCTACATGAAGACGCCCGGTGGGTTCGACGTCGAGTTCGGTTGCGAGGGAAGGCAAGTCGCCGACGAAGACTGGATCGCCCGGGAGAGCACCGCCGTCAGCCTGTGGGGTCACGACTTCACTGTCGGCATGAGCGGCTGAGCCAAAGGAATCATGTCCGCGCAGATCGATCCCCGGGCCTTCCGGCAGGTGCTCGGCCAGTTCTGCACCGGCATCACCATCATCACGACCGTGCATGACGAGGTGCCGGTCGGCTTCGCCTGCCAGTCGTTCGCGGCGCTGTCGCTGGACCCCCCGCTCGTGCTGTTCTGCCCGACCAAGGTCTCGCGGTCATGGAAGGCGATCGAGGCGAGCGGCCGGTTCTGCGTCAACGTGTTGAGGGAAAAACAGAAGGACGTCTGCGCGCGATTCGGTTCCAAAGAGCCGGACAAGTTCGCCGGAATCGATTGGCACGCATCGGAGCTCGGCTCGCCGATCATCGACGGCTCGCTGGCCCACATCGACTGCACGGTGGCGTCCGTACACGACGGCGGCGATCATTTCGTGGTGTTCGGCGCCGTCCGGTCGCTGTCGGAGGCGCCCAAGATCAAGCCCCGCCCCTTGCTTTTCTACCGCGGGGAGTACACCGGGATCGAACCGGACAAGACGACGCCGGCCCAGTGGCGCGACGACCTCGAAGCCTTCCTGACGACCACCACGCAGGACACCTGGCTTTAAACACAAACCGCCGACATTCGATGTTTGGCGGCCGCCCGTTCTGGAAACCCGCACTTACGTGCGTCTTGGGGCGCGCCCGATGGCCCGTTGAGGGGGCGGGCCATCGGGCTCATCCGAAGAGGGCCACTTCAGTTGGGCGTGGCCCGATGACCGGGTTCCTGAACATGCTCCGGCCGCCCGTTACCGAGATTCCCGCCCCGATCGTCCACCGACTCGCGGGGCGCCTCGTCGGGGCGCCGCACCGCAGGGTCCTGCTCTTGCTTCTGCGCGTTCGTCGGGTCGATGCTGTCGGCGCGCTCCCACTGTTCCTGCAACCGCTCGCGCGACGACGCCGCCTCGTTGTGGTGCATGGCCGCGCGTTCCTGCAGCCTGGCCGCCTCGGCGGCCTTGGCCTCGGCCTCCGCCTGCGCGGCGCGGGCCCTGGCGGCCGTCTCGTCGGCGACCGCTTGCCGCCGCTCGACCCTGCCGGCCTCGACCCGGGCCTGCTCGCGGATCTCTTCGGCCTCGCGCAGCCGGCGCTGACGGCGGGCTCGGGCGGCCGCGGCGACCACGGCGGCGATGACCAGGACCGCCACCACGACGGCGATCACGATCCAAACGATGTTGTGGTTGTTCATGATGGGCTCCGTTGAGGTCCGTGTGCCGTTGTGCACCCCGCCCTAACCAGATCCCCATATTCGACACGGATCAAACACACGGCCGCGCTACATGAAGTCGAGCGCCTCGACCGTCGCGATGGGTCCCTCGTGCGTCGGGCGGTTGGCGCCCCCGATGCAGTACACCGTGTTGCCGACCGCGGCGACCACCTCGGCGTGCCGCGCCGTCGGCATCGGCGGAAGCGTGCTCCACTTCCCGTCCGAGATGTCGAACATCTCGACCGTGTTGAGCACCATCGTCGGCTCCTCGCCACCGGCCACGACGATCCGCCCGTCGATGTAGGCGGCCCCGTAGCTTCCGCGCGGGGTCGGCATTCCGACCAGCTTGGTCCACGTCCCCGACGCCGGGTCGAACCGTTCGAACGCCGCGGTGTTCTTGTCCGACGACAGGAAGCGCCCGCCTACGGCGTACAGGTAGGTGCCGTCGGAGACCGCGGCCAGGTGTTCGCGTGGGGTGGGCATGTCGGGAGCGTCCGTCCACGAGCTGCCGTCGAAGACCTCGGTCTGGGGGACCAGCTGCTTGGCGTTCTGTCCGCCGACCACCACGAGCTTGTCGCCCGCCACCGCCGCGGCCGGCGCCGCACGGGCGTGGTTCAGGCTGGGAAGCTCCACCCAGTTGCCGCCCCGCAGCGCGAAGACCTTGTTCGACCCGTCGGCGATGTTGTCGGTGGCGCCCCCGAGCACAACCACCTCGCCGCGGTAGGTCGCGGCCGTCGCGTGGTGCAGCGGGATAGGCAGGGGTGGGCCCGTCTCCCAGGCCCCGGTGCTGGGCTGGTAGCTCTCGACGGTTTGCAGGGTGACGCCGTTGCGCAGGCCTCCCATGATCCAGATCTTGTCGCCCACCACCGCCCACGCCATCATCAGTCGCGCGGTGGGCGCGTCGGGCAGGCTGCGCCACTGGGCGGCCGGCTGGATCCTGCGTGCGGGCAGCTTGAGCACTTCGGCCGTCGCGACCACCTGGCCGTCTCCGACCGCCGTTGACCCCCCGATCGCGTACACCGACTTCTCGACCGCCGCGACAGCCATGCCGTGGCGGGGAGTCGACATGTCCGGCAGGCCCCCCCACGTCCGGGTCATCAGGTCGAACACCGACACACTCTTGAGAACCTGGCCCTTCGCGACGCCCCCGACCGCCACGAGGCGTCCGTCGGCGATCGCCACCCCGAGGTCGCTCCGCGCGTCCGGGAGGGCCGGCAGGGCCGCCCAGGCCCTGGCGGCCGGGTCGTACGCCTCTACCGTCGCAAGCTCACCGGTGGCGTTCGACCCGCCGACCGCGTACACGAGCTTTCCGTCCGAGGCGGCGGACAGCATCCGTCGCGGGGTCGGGATGGGCGCCCCGAGGGTCCACGACGTGCCGTCGAAGACCTCGGTCGTGTTCAGCAGCGCGCCGTTCGCGTCGACCCCGCCCGTCACGATCAACCGATCGTCCACCACGGCCGCGGCCGCGGCCGCCCGGGGCTGGAGCAGGTGGGGAAGTTCCACCCAGCGGCTGTTCACCACACGCCAAACCTGATCGGAGGCAACATTTTTGGCGCCATCGGCCTTCCAGCCGCCAAGCACGACGGGATTGCCCATCCAGGTGACCGCCGCCGCGTGCTGAACGGCCACCGGCAGGTCGTCGCCGCCCTTCCACTCGTCGATCGCGGGGTCATAGCCCTCGTGTCGCGGGCTGACCGCGCCGTCGCTTCGTATCCCGCCGAAGATCCAGATCGTCCCGTCCACCTGCGTGGTCGCCGCCGCATCGCGCGCAACCCGGGCGTTCGTGATCGGCTTCCATGCCGGCCCCGGCGGAGCGCTCGACTGGCCGCCGGCGACGGTGTGCTCCTTCTTGTTCGACGCGACGGCGAGGTAGATGCCGCCGGCCACCAGCAGGACCACGACGACGAGCGCGCCGGCCAGCATCGCCAGGCGGTTTCGCTTCTTGCCCGGCTCGCCGAACCACGAGGCCGCGCGCGCGGTCGGCGGCGGCTTGCCGCCCGGGGGGGGGGGGGGGGGCGCCGGGGC
>NZ_CACRUY010000050.1 GCF_902652685.1 Mycobacterium sp. Marseille-P9652 | reverse complement strand
CTGCCCCAGCACCTCCCCGACGTGTTCGGGCACAGCGGGCACCGGGCCCGCAACGCGCTCTTCACGTCGCTGCCGGGGCGAACGGCTCCCGGCCCGCGGCTGCCCGCGCCGCTTGGCGAGTCGCCCGAGGTGCGCTGCCATCACCACCACGCCGTCGCCAAGGTCGGCCCCGGGCTGGTCGTCCGCGCGCGGGACGCCGACGGCGGCCCGGCCCGCGCCGCCCGGATCATCGGCTATGCGTCGATGGCGCGGGCAGTGCTGAGCTTCTGCTCCACCCTGTACTGGCGGGTGCTTTACGCGCTGCACCCCAACGGCGGAGCCTCCGACTTCGGCAAGCAGAACATCGCCGTCATCGCCACGGCGGTCGTGTACGGCGTGGTGGCGCTGATCGCCGTCCTCGCCGCGTCGCGCTGGCTGCTGCGCGCCACGCGGGCGGCCCGCCTCGCGGCGGTTGCCCTGGGTGCCTCGGCTCTGGTCGCCGGGATCATCGTGTGGCTGCTCCCCGTGGGCCGCGACATCGACGCCTTCCACGGCATCGCGCAGAACACGTCGACGGCCGGCGTCGGGTGGGAGGGCTACCTGGCGTGGGCGGCCGCGGCCGCGCTGTTCGCGCCCGGCGCCCTGCTCGGCAACCGAGACACGTCGGCGGCGGAGGAGAACGCGTGGCGGGCGGCGGCCAGGACCGGCCTGGCGCTGATCGCCGTCTGGTGCCTGGGGTCCATGGTCATGCGGATCACCGACCTGCTCGTGTCCGTGAGCCTCAACTACCCGTTCTCGCGGTACGACAGCGTGGTGCTGGCGGCGTTCGACCTGGTCACCGCCGTGCTCGCGATCTGGCTGCGCCTCAACCTCGCCAATCACCGGGTGTCGGCGCGGCTGGTCTCGTCGCTGTGCGGGCTCGTCGCCACCCTGTGCGTCTCCCGCGTGGTCGTGGGGGTCGCGCTGGCGCCGCGGTTCGCGGACTCCCCCAGTTCGCCCGCGCAGCACCCGGTGTACGGCAACAACCTCGCCCAGCAGATCACCAGCACCTTCGACGTGACGCTGTGCGGCCTCGCCCTGTGCATCCTCGCGGCGGCGATCATCACCGGTCACCTCAGCGCCCGCCTGCGGCAGCGGCGCCGCGCCGCCCGCGCTCGCGCCGCGGCGGGTGCCCGGCCCCGCGCGCGGGTTCCCGTCGGCCAGCAGCCCGGGGACGAGATGGACTCGCCCACCACCGAGATCCCGCAACTGGCCGGGGCGCCGCGGATCTTCCGGGGTGACGACTCCGCCACCCAGCAGATCCCGGTGCACAAGCCCCAGATCTACCGGCCGCCGCAGCCCTAGCCCCGCAGCGGCGCGAACGCGAAGTCGCGCAGCCCGTCCCGCGGGTCGATCCCTGCGCGGAAGCCAAGGTCCGCGGCCGCGCGGGCCGGATCGGCGACGATGTGGCGCACGTCCCCGCTGCGGTACTGGCCGGTGATCACCGGCGCGACCGAGCGGTCACGCGCATCGCAGAGCGCCGTGGCCACCTCGAGAATCGAGATCGGCCGCCCCGAGCAGACGTTGAACGCCGAGAAACCCGGGCGTTCGGAGGTGGCCGCGACGTTGGCGGCGGCCACGTCGTCGACGTGCACGAAATCGCGCATCTGGCCACCGTCCTCGAAGACGCGGGGCGGCTCGCCCTTTTCCAGCGACGACCGGAAGATGGCCGCCACCCCGGAGTAGGGGGTGTCGCGGGGCATGCCGGGGCCGTAGACGTTGTGGTAGCGCAGCGCCACTACCGAGCCGCCCGTCGCTTCGGACCACGCCAGCGCGTAGTGCTCCTGGGCGGTCTTGCTGGCGGCGTAGAGGCTGCGCGGGCGCAGGGCGGCATCCTCGTCGACCAGGCGCCAGCGCAGCACCTCTCCGCCCGACGGGCAGCGGTGCTCGAAGACCCCGGCGTCGAGGTCGGCGCGCCGCCGCGGCAGCGGGTCGATGTCCCCGTGCCGTTCGCAGTGGTAGCGGCCCTGGCCGTACACCACCATCGACGACGCCAGCACCAGCCGGCGCACGCCCGCGGCGTACATCTGCGCCAGCAGCACCGTCGTGCCGTAGTCGTTGTGCGCGCCGTAGGCGGGCGCGTCGGCGGCGTTCACGCCGGCGCCGACCATCGCCGCCTGGTGGCACACGAGGTCCACGCCTCCCAGCAGCGGCGCCAGCGCGTCGGCGTCGCGCACGTCCACCCGGTGGCACCCGGGCGGCAGCACGGGGTCGGGACCGTGCGCCGCGGGCAGCAGCGCGTCGACGCCGACGACCTCGTGACCGGCCGCGCGCAGCGCCGCGTCCACCCGCGAGCCGATGAACCCGGCGGCGCCGGTCAGCAGCACCCTCACGGCAGCTCCACGGGCAACGTCACGCCGGTGTGCGGCAGGCAGTGCGTGCACCCGCGTTCGGCGTCGACCCGGCCGATGGCCGCGCGCACCAGCTCCTTGAACGGCCCCATGTTCTTGCCGAACTCGGCGAACACGTCGACGGCCTTCACCCCCTCGCCGGCCGCGACGCCGGCGTCCAGATCTGTCACCAAACAGATTGCCGCATAACACATTTCGAGCTCTCGGGCGAGCACCGCCTCGGGATAGCCGGTCATGTTGACCAGGCTGAAGCCGGCCGAGGCGAACCACCGGCTCTCGGCCCGCGTGGAAAAGCGCGGCCCCTGGATCACCACCATCGTGCCGCCGTCGATCACGCCGGGCAGCCCGGTCGCCGCGCCGCGCAGGGTGGGGCAGTACGGGTCGGCGAAGTCGACGTGGACGGCGCCGGAGTCGAAGTAGG
The DNA here is from genome assembly GCF_902652685.1 of Mycobacterium sp. Marseille-P9652. Classification (GTDB taxonomy): domain Bacteria; phylum Actinomycetota; class Actinomycetes; order Mycobacteriales; family Mycobacteriaceae; genus Mycobacterium. The sequence continues at coordinate 33,670 of NZ_CACRUY010000050.1, read as the reverse complement.
TGTCGGCCCGGCCGCTGGTGCGGTCGACCAGCTGGTCGGGGACCACTATCGCCCCCGGGCCGTTCTGCGGCTCGAGGCTGCCGACGGCGCAGGGGCCGAAGACGCGCCGCACCCCCAGCTTGCGCAGCGCCCACATGTTGGCGCGGTAGGGGACGGTGTGCGCCGAGAACTGGTGGCGCTCGCCGTGGCGGGGCAGGAACGCGACCTCGTGCCCGCCGACGGCGCCGACGGTGACGGGGGCGCTCGCGTCGCCGTACGGGGTGTCGACGGTGACGGCGCGCACGTCCGACTCGAAGAACGAGTAGAAGCCGCTGCCGCCGATGACTCCGAGCATTCGCCCATTGTCATTGATGGGGCCAGTGGCGCATGGGGCAGGATGCATTCGTGGCCAGTCTCGCGCAGTGGATCGAAGGCGCCCGGCCGCGGACGCTGCCGAACGCGATCGCGCCCGTGATCGCGGGCACCGGCGCGGCGGCCTGGCTGCACGCCGCGGTGTGGTGGAAGGCGCTGCTGGCGCTGGTCGTGGCGCTCGCGCTGGTGGTCGGGGTGAACTACGCCAACGACTACTCCGACGGCATCCGCGGCACCGACGACGACCGGGCCGGGCCGGTGCGGCTGGTGGGGTCGCGGCTGGCCGCCCCGCGGTCGGTGCTCGCCGCGGCGGTGGCGAGCCTGACGGTCGCCGCCCTCGCCGGGGTCGCGCTCGCCTGGGTGAGCGAGCCGTGGCTGATCGTGGTCGGTGCGGCCTGCATCGCGGGGGCCTGGCTGTACACGGGCGGGTCGAAACCGTACGGCTACGCCGGTCTGGGCGAGGTGGCGGTGTTCGTGTTCTTCGGGCTCGTCGCGGTGCTCGGCACCGAGTACACGCAGGCCCTGCGGGTGGACTGGGTGGGGCTGGTGCTGGCCGTCTCGGTCGGTGCGCTGTCGTCGTCGGTGCTGGTGGCCAACAACCTGCGCGACATTCCCACCGACGCGCGCTCGCGCAAGATCACCCTCGCCGTGCGTCTCGGCGACCGCCGCACCCGCGTCCTCTACCAGGCGCTGCTGACGACCGCGGGCGTCCTCACCCTCGTGCTGATGGCGGCAACGCCCGGGTGCGCCGTGGGCCTGCTGGCCGCGCCGCTGGCCCTGCGCGCCGCGCGACCGGTGCGGGACGGCCGGGGCGGGCCCGAGCTGATCCCGGTGCTGCGCGACACCGGCCTGGCGATGGTGGTGTGGGCCGTCGCCGTTTCAGCGGCGCTCGCGCTGGCGGCTTCGGGCGTGTACTGGCGGCATTGAGTGTGCGCTGAGGGCGCTCACCGTCGGCGTGTCGCCGCCCAGGATTCACTCTCAACGCCACAGACGCACACTCGATCAGGAACCCAGGGCTAAGTCTCGCGCGGCTCCCCGCCCTCGGCGGGCGCCCCGTCGTCGGCGCCCTCCCCGTCCTCGGGCGCGGCCTCGCCGTGCAGCCGGGCCCGCAACTGTTCGCGTTCCCGGCGGCGGCGCTCGCCGGCCGCGGCCAGCGAGACGTTGGCGCGCCGGCGCAGCGGGCCGAATACCCAGATCCCCAGCGGCATCGCGATGATCAAGGCGAACAGCACGGCCACGACGATCGGGAACTCGCTGACGCCGAGCAGCCGCGCGGCCCCGTAGATCACGGCGCTCAGCGCGGCGGCCAGCAACAACCGCGCCGTCGCGTACAGCGCCACGTCGACCACGACGTGCTGTCCGGCGCGCTCGGAGCCGCCGTCGCCAGTGTGGTTGTCGCCCGGATGTTCTGACACACGACGAGCCTACGGCCCGTATATTCGCTGCAATAGGAGGTGTTGAGTGCTCTACCTGCTGCTCGTCCTGATCCTGGGGACGCTGATCTATGTCGGCTGGCGCGCCGCGCGCTCGCAATACGGCCGAACCAAGACGCGCGTCATCGGTCCCGACGACGATCCGGATTTCCTGCGGTGGTTAGGCCACGGAGACAAACCTCGCTAGGCAAGCCCCGGCGTGCGCTGATCGGCCGGGAACCCGTCCGCGACCACGGCCGCCAACTCCGTGAGCGATTCGCGGGTGCCCCGCCGTAGCCGCTCGAGGTCGATCTCGGCCCCCTCCTCCAGGTGGGGGTCGAAGGGCACCACCTGCACCGCGCGGCAGCGGCGGGAGAAATGGTCGAGCACCTTGTTCATGTCGACCCGCCCCGTCCGCGGCCGTACCCCGTTGATGACGGCGACGGAGTTGCGGACCAGGTCCTCATGGCCGTGCGCGTCGAGCCAGTCCAGCGTCGCCGAGGCGCTGTGCGCGCCGTCGATGGATCCGGAGCTGACGACGATCAGCAGGTCGGCCTTCTCCAACACCGACGACATCACCGAGTGCAGCAGGCCGGGGCCGCAGTCGGTGAGCACCAGCCCGTAGAACCGCTCCAGGATGTCGAGGATGCGGCTGTAGTCCTCGGCGCCGAACGCCTCGGACACGGCCGGGTCGCTCTCCGACGCCAGGACTTCCAGGCCGCTCGGGCCCTTGGACGTGTAGCGGCGGATGTCGCTGTAGCGCTCGATGCTCTTCGCGTCGTGCAGCAGCTGGCGCACGGTCGCGGCCGTCTCCAGCGGGATCTTGCCGCTCAGGGTGCCCCGGTCGGGGCTGGCGTCGACCGCCACCACCCGGTCACCCCGGAGGGACGCGAACGTGGACCCCAGCGTGGCCGTGATCGTCGTCTTCCCGACGCCACCCTTGAGCGATAGCACCGCGACCCGGTAGCACCCGCGCAACGGCCGGTTGACCCTCGCGACCAGGTTGTTGTAGCGCTCGGCCCGCGGGCTTTCCCCGAGATTGATCAGCTGTCCCGACATCACGTAGAGCAGGCGGCGCCACCCCTCCGACGGCGGCGGCTTGACCGGCCGCAGCAGCATGCCCGGGGAAAGCTCGGGGTAGGGGGTGTGCGGCACCGGCTCCGGCCGGTAGGCCGGGGGCGCCGAGACCTCGGGAGGGGGCGGCGCCTCGACCGGTCCGGTGTAGTAGGCGCCGAAGGCGGTCGGGTCGACCCGGGCGATCCCGGTGACCGGCGTGGAGTCCCAGGGCGGCGTCCCGGGCGCGGGGCCGGGCGCCGTCGCCCGCCGCTCGGGTGCGCGGCGCTGGGTGCGGAACCCGGCGAAGGCGCGGGTGGGCGCCTCGTTCCCGGGCTCGGCCGGCGGTTCGGCGGGTTGCTGCTGCGGCGGGGGCAGCTGCGTGGTCGGCGGTTCGGACGGCCCCACGTCCGTCGGTGGATGGTCGGACACGTGCACTCCCCCTTGTTTTGGTTACTTGGGTCGGTTGCTGTCGTCAGCCCACGCCCGCATAAGAATGCAGGCCCACGGTCACCAGGTTAACGAAGAACAGGTTGAACACCATCGCCACGAACCCGGCGACGTTGATCCAGGCCGCCTTGCGGTCCCGCCATCCGGCCGTTGACCGGGCATGCAGGTACGAGGCGTAGATCACCCAGGCGACGAAGGAGACGGTTTCCTTCGGGTCCCAGCCCCAGTACCTGCCCCACGCCTGCTCGGCCCAGATGGCGCCGAAGATGACCCCGAAACCGAAGATGGGGAACGCGAAGATCGTGGTCCGGTAGGCGAGGCGGTCCAGGGTCTGCGCGTCCGGGAAACGCTGCACCACCCGGGCCAGGGCGCCCTCGGCATCGGAGTCGCCGAGCCGCGACGTGCGCAGCAGGAACAGGATGCTGGCGATGCCGGCCACCAGCAACACGCCCGAGCCCAGGCTGACCACCGACACGTGGATCGGCAGCCAGTAGGACTGCAGCGCCGGCATGACGGGCGCGGCGTTGGCGTACAGCCAGCGCCCGGAGACCGTCAGCAGGATGAGGATCGGGACGAGCAGGAACACCCACAGCGGGCGGTAGCGCGGGCGGCGCAGCATGACGGCGCCGGCGACCAGCCCGCACAGGCAGGTCAGGTTGATGAATTCGTACATGTTGCCCCACGGCACCCGCAGGGTGGCCAGGCCGCGCAGCACGATGCACGCCAGCAGCAGGCCGATGCCGAGGTAGAGCACGGCCAGCCCGGCGCGGCCGGCGCGCTCGTCGACCGGCCGTCGGGGCTCATCGCCGACGATCCCCGGGGTGGCGCTGTCGGGGGCCACCGAGCCGGCCAGCACCCGTTCCCGGGTCTCGACGCGGCGACCGCCCACGTAGGCCAGCTCGAAGGCCAGCAGCAGCAGCGCGACCACCAGCGCGACCACCGCGGACGTGAAGGCCCAGTCCGAGTAGCGGGCGAGGCCGATGTTGATGTGCACGGTATTCATGTGACGTCCACCTGAGAGCTCCTTCGGGACGCTGCGGGCTCGTCCAGCCCGGCCAGCAGCCGCTCGGTCAACCGTTCGAACTCGTCGCCCCAGCCGGCGTTGTCGGTGCGCGCCAGCCCGCCCACGTCGACGTTCACGGTACCGGCCGCCTCCGGCGTCAGCCTTAACCACACCCGGCGCCGGCGCACGAGCAGGGACACCAGCAGCCCGCCCATCATCGTGATGGCGAACACCAGCACCCACGTCTGACCCGGGTCGTGGGAGACCTGCAGGTTGACGAACGGCACGGCGCCGTCGAAGCGGATGACGGTGCCGGCGGCGGGGCCCTGGTCGATGCGGACTTCCTGGCCGGCCCGCAGGTTGACCCGCTTCTCCTTGGTCAGCCGGCCCTGCTGGATCAGCCGGGGGTCGAGGGTGAACAGCGACTGCGGCCGCCCGGTGTCCAGCCCGGTGTCGCCGCGGTAGATGTCGACGGCGACGGCCGGGGCGTTCAGGGCGGGGAACCGCGACGAGAGCAGGCTGCCGTCGAGCTGTTCGGTCGGGGCGAGCAGGCCCTGGATCGCGATCTCGTGCTGGCGGCGCTCGACGGCGCCCGGGTAGCTGCCCGCGGGCGGGTCGATGCGGGCGACGCCGGAGGACAGCAGGGTCTGCGGGTTGTCAGGGCGCCACTGGACGGTGGAGGTGCGGGTCTGGCCGTCGGGGAACGTCACCGTGAAGGTGGGCGCATAGCCGTGGCCCTGCAGGTAGACGCGGTCGCCGCCGACCCGCAGCGGGTGGTTGACCTCCAGCAGGTAGTGCCGCCAGGTGTTGGCCGTCAGGTCCCTGCCGGACTGGTAGTCGATGTTCGCGGCGAACGACGTGGCCTGGCCCGACGGCAGGTAGTGCGCCTGGAAGTCGTCGACGCGGACGCAGATCGGGTGCAGCGACGTGCCGTCGACGGTGTTGCCGGCGCGGAACGAGTCGAACGCGGCGGGCGAGGCCGAGCAGAAGCCGGGTCCGCCGTCGGCGATGACGATGACGTTGCCCTCGTAGCCGAACAGCTTGCCGACGGCCACCGCGACCAGGAGGCCGAGCAGCGAGAAGTGGAAGACGATGTTGCCGAACTCCCGCAGGTAGCCCTTCTCGGCGGACACCTCGACGGCTTCGGGGACCGTGTCCTTCTCGTGGCGGATGGCGGTGCGCCAGCCGCCCAGCCGCCCGGCGATGGTGTTGGCCATGGCGTTGAGGTCGTGGGCGTCGCCGCTGACCCGTGCGCTCGCGTGCTTGGGCAGGCGGGCGAGGTTGCGCGGCGCGGCGACCGGTGTGGCGCGCAGGCTGCGGGCGTGCTCGAGCATCCGCGGGGTCAGGCAGCCGACGAGTGAGACGAACAGCAGCACGTAGATGGCGGTGAACCAGAAGCTGGAGAACACGTCGAAGGCCTGCACGCGGTTCAGCCAGGGCCCGATCACCGGATGCGCGGCCAGGTAGTCGTCGACCTTCTGCGCGTTGAGGTTGCGCTGCGGCAGCAGCGCGCCCGGAATCGCGCCGAGCGCCAGCAGGAACAGCAACACCAGCGCGGTGCCCATCGAGGTCAGCGCGCGCCAGGTGTTACGTAACCACGCAAGTACTCGGCTCAAATCGGCAGCCTGACGTCCGAGACGAACGCGTCGCGCAGCCAGCCGACGAGGTCGTTCCACGCCCCGGTGACGAGTAGGACGCCCACGCTGATCAGCAGCACCCCGCCGAACACCTGGATCGCCCGCGTGTGGCGACGCAACCAACCCAGCGCACCGACCGCCCCGGCCGAGCCGAAGGCGAGGAGCACGAACGGAATGCCCAGGCCCATGCAGTAGGCGATCACCAGCACGATGCCGCGGGCCACGCTGGCGCCGTCGGTGGCCGAGGCGACGGTGACGACGCCGGCCAGCGTCGGCCCCAGGCACGGCGTCCAGCCCAGCGCGAACACCGCGCCCAGAAGCGGCGCGCCCGCGACCGTCGTCCACTGCCGCGGGCTGAACCGCGCCTGACGCTGCAGCACCGGGATCAGGCCCACGAACACCAGGCCCATGACGATGGTCAGCACGCCGCCGGCCCGCTGCAGCAGCAGCTGATTGGTGATCAGTGTGGTGGTCATGCCGAGCACCGCGACCGTGCCGAGGACGAAGACGGTGGTGAAGCCGGCGACGAACAGCGCGGCGGAGCCCGCGACCCGCCACCGCGCGGCGGGTGGCGCCTGCACCGCACCGGGCCGGGGCTCTTCCTCCACCCCGACGACCGCCGCCAGGTAGGACAGGTAGCCGGGCACCAGCGGCACCACGCACGGCGAGGCGAACGACACCAGCCCCGCCAGCACACACACGCCCAGCGCCACCAGCAGCGGGCCGGCGGCGGCGATCTGGGTGAATCCGCTCATTGCGGTCCCCCGCCCGCCGGCGTGTTCTCAGCCGCCACCCGCTGCACCACCGGCTGCAGGTCCTCGGCCAGCAGCGGGCGCAGAAAGACCGCGGCGACGCGGTGCTGGCGGTCCAGCACCAGCGTCGACGGGATGACGGTGGTGGGGTACTTGCCGCCGAACGCGATCAACGTCCGCATCGCCGGGTCGTAGATGGAGGGGAAGGTGATGTGCCGGTCGTCGACGAAGTCGAGCGCCGCCTGCCGGTTGTTGTCACGGACGTCGATGCCGAGGAACGAGACGCCGGCGCCCCGGGTCGCGTCGTACACCTTCTGCAACTGGGTGATCTCGGCCCGGCACGGCCCGCACCATTGTCCCCAGATGTTGATGACGACGACCTGGCCCGCGAAGTCGTCGAGCGAGCGGGTGTGGGCGGGGTCGGCCAGGTCCGGACCAGACAGCGGCCCCGGGTGGCCGCGCGAAGACGGCGGGTCGTAGGAGATGTCGGTCTTCCCGCCCGGCGAGACGAACTCGAACGTGCCGCCCTGGGCGACGGCGTCGCGACCGGGAGAGCAGCCGACCAGCAGGGCCGCTACCGCGACCCCGGCCACCGCCAGACGATGCATGACTATGGTGCCGCCGGCTCGGAGTATTCGACGTCGACCAGGCGGTCGCCCTCGTACACCAGGGTGGTCACCGAGGCGAGCGAGCACTCGCGCCGCCGCGGGTCGTGCCAGAGGCGCCGCCCGGTGAGGTGCAGCCGCAGCGTCCACACCGGCAGCTGGTGGCTCACGCACACCACCTCCTGGCCGGCGCCGCGGGCGCGGGCCTTCTCGACGGCGGTCGTCATCCGCGCCGCGACCTCGGCGTAGGGCTCGCCCCACGACGGGGTGAAGGGGTTGCGCAGCTGCCACCAGAACCGGGGGTCGCGCCAGGCGCCGTCGCCGGGGCCGACGCGGCGGCCCTCGAAGAAGTTGGCCGACTCGATCAGGTCGGGATCGGTGTCCACTTGAAGGTCGTGCTTGGCGGCGATGGGCGCGGCGGTCTCCTGCGCCCGCTGCAGCGGCGAGGCGATCACCGCGACGATGTCGCGGCCGGCCAGCGCGTCGGCGACCGCGTCTGCCTGCGCCCTGCCGTTGTCGGACAGGCGGAACCCCGGCAGCCTGCCGTACAGGATGCCGTCGGGGTTGTGCACCTCGCCGTGTCGGACGACGTGGACCCGGGTCTGCTCGGGCATCAGGGCTTGTCCTCCGGGGCGACGGCTTCGGCCGCCCGGCGGGCGGCACGGGGCAGGGCGTCGGCGACGCGCTCGAAGGCGGCGTCGTCGAGCGCGGCCGAGACGAACCACGCCTCGAACGCGCTGCACGGCGGGTACACCCCGGCGTCCAGCAGGGCGTGGAAGAAGGGCGGGTAGCGCCACGTCTGGCTGGCCCGCGCGGACGCGTAGTCGGTGACCGGCGCCTCGCCGAAGAACACGCTGAACATGTTGCCGGCCCGCGAAAGCTGATGCGCCACACCGGCGTCCGCCAAGGCCCTGGACAGCAGGCCGGCCAGCCGGTCGGCGTTGGCGTCCAGCGCGGCATACACCGCGTCGTCGGCGGCGCGCAGCGTCGCCAGCCCGGCCGCCACCGCCACCGGGTTCCCCGACAGCGTCCCGGCCTGATAGACCGGGCCCAGCGGCGCGAGGCGCTCCATCACCTCGGCCCGCCCGCCGAACGCGGCGGCCGGCAGGCCGCCGCTCATGACCTTGCCGAACGCGAACAGGTCGGCGTCGACGGGATCGATGCCGTACCAGCCGCTCCGGCTGACCCGGAAGCCCGTCATCACCTCGTCGACGATCAGCAGCGCCCCGTGCTCGGCGGTGATGGCGCGCAGTGCCGCGTTGTAGCCGGGCGCGGGCGGCACGACGCCCATGTTGCCGGGGCTGGCCTCGGTGATCACCGCGGCGATCAGGTCGCCGGCCCGGGCGAACGCGTCGCGCACGGCGCCGACGTCGTTGTAGGGCAACACGATCGTGTCGGCGGCCGCCGCGCCGGTGACCCCCGGCGACGACGGCAGCCCCAGCGTCGCCACGCCGGATCCCGCGTCGGCGAGCAGCGCGTCGGCGTGGCCGTGGTAGCAGCCGGAGAACTTGACGATCTTGGGCCGGCCGGTGAAGCCGCGGGCGAGCCGGATCGCGCTCATCGTCGCCTCGGTGCCGGAGTTCACCAGCCGGACGCGCTCGACGGGCGCCACGCGGGCCGTGATCTCCCCGGCCAATTCGCTTTCCCTCGGCGTCGGCGCCCCGAACGAGAGGCCCCGCGCAGCGGCCCGGGTGACGGCGTCGACGACGGCGGGGTGGGCGTGCCCGAGGATCATCGGCCCCCAGGAGCAGACGAGGTCGACGTAGTCGTTGCCGTCGGCGTCGGTGAGCCGGCAGCCGCGGGCCTCGGTGATGAACCGCGGGGTGCCTCCGACCGCGGTGAATGCGCGCACCGGGGAGTTCACGCCACCGGGGATGACGGCGCAGGCATCCTCGAACAGGCGGGCCGACGCGCTCGTCGCGGTCCCGGTCGCCTGGTCAGTGCTTCCCATGAGGACCAGTGTCCCAGCCTGCGCGCCTTCTTCAACTACAGGGTGTAGCAGTAGCGGCCCGTGCGGCTACTCGGACGTGTGCTGCCGGTCGGCTTCCTGGGCGGCCAGGTAGTCGCGGCGGGCGGCGTCGCGCTCGCGCTCGGCCGCCCGTCGATGAGCGTCGACGTCACCGAGCCCCTCATCGACCGCGAGCTCGTGGAGCTCGGCGGCCCGCTCGTGGGCGGCGGCCGCCTCGTACTGGCGATAGAGCTCGCGCCGGTGCGCCTCGAGGTCGCGCTGGTGGGCCCGCTCGGCGTGTTCGGCGGCACGCTTCACGTCGTCCTCGGTGACGGGTTTTCCGGCGGCGAGTTCGGCTTCCCTGTGCTTGAGTTCCTCGGCGCGCTCGGCGGCGTCCCTGCCCGCTGACTCGGCCATAGCGAAACATTAGTCGCCCCGGCGGTGCACCGTCGGGTTGTTGCGCGATCGCCCCCGGGAGTTGGATGAATCGCATGGAATTACCCCAAGGACTTGCCCGATTCAACCGGCACGTCACGAACCCGCTGCTGCGGAAGTGGGCGGATCGGCTGCCGGCGTTCGGAGTCGTCGAGCATGTCGGTCGGCGCTCGGGCAAGCCGTACAGCAACCCCGTGAACGTGTTCAGCGCCGAGGTCGACGGCAAGCCCGGCGTGGCGATCCTGCTGACCTACGGTCCCGACCGCGACTGGCTGAAGAACCTCACCGCCGCCGGCGGCGGCCGGATGCGCCGCAACGGCACGAGCTTCGGCATCGTGGACCCACACCTTGTCACCAAGGCCGAAGCGGCACCGCACGTGACGCGGGGACGCGCGGTGTTCGAGCGGTTGCCGTTCGAGCAGGCCGTGCTGCTCACCGTGACGGGTTGACCCCGCCCCGCCGGGCCCGCGCGCGCCGCTTGCCCTCGTGCATCGCGGCCACCCGGGCGACCGGGATCGCGCGGCCCTGCTCGATCAGGTCGTCGGGCAGGCGCTGAGGATCGGGCATGTGCTCGGCCCACGGGTCGCGCCCCGCGAGGGCGTCGATCGCCGTGTGAATCGTGAAATCGCCTGCGCGCACCGAATCCAGGTCCGCCCAGGCGACCGGGAACGACACCGGCACGCCCGGGCGCAGGCGCGGGCTGTAGGCGGCGACCACGGTCGCGCCACGGGCCCGGGTGGAATCGACGAACACCTTGCCGGCGCGGTCGGCCACGATGAAAGCCGTTGTCGCCCTTTGCGGGTCGAGCGCTTCCGCGCGGGCGGCGAGCGCGCGGGTGGCCGCCGCGACGTCGTCCACGGGGGCCGCGTCGTCGACGGGGACGAACACGTGAATCCCCTTGGCGCCGCTGGTCTTGACCGCTCCGGCCAGGCCGCTGTCGGCCAACGCCTGCCGAACCACGTGCGCCACGGCGACAACGGCGGTGAAGTCGCCGTCGGCCGGCGGGTCGAGGTCGAGCACCAGATGGGTCGGCCGGCGCGGGTCGCCGGCCAGCCCGAGCGACGGGTGGTATTCGACGGCGCGCTGGTTGGCCAGCCAGAGCAGCGTCCGCCGGTCGTCGCAGACGGGATAGCGCACCTGGCGTTTGGACGCATCCGCCCACACCGCGACGGTCCGCACCCAGTCCGGTGCGTACTTCGGCACGTTCTTCTGCATGAACGCGTCCTGCCCGCGCAATACGCGCAGCACCGTGAGCGCACGTCCCGCCACTCCGGGCAGCATGCGGTCGGCCACCGCATCCAGGTAGTCGATCAGCTCGCGCTTGGTGGCGCCCGCGTCCGGGCTCAGCGGCTGATCCAGGTTGGTCAGGTCGACACCGTCGCGCCGCTCGTCGGCCGTCATGTCACGCGGAGCGTCGCCGGCCGTCTCATAATGCAGAACAGTAGGGCATGGGCGGACGCCGGCCGGATGCTGTTCAATCGAAAGCCAACTCGCGCAGCACGCGCAGAAACACGTCTCTGTCACCGGGGGACAGCTGCCCGAGCCAACGCTCTTCGCCGCGTTGGATGTCGCGCTGCGCGACCCTCTTGATCGAGCGACCGGCGTCGGTGATCGCGAGCAGGCGGGCGCGGCGGTCGTCGGGATCGGGTGAGCGTTCGATGTAGCCCTGCCGCTGCAGATCGTCGAGTGTGGGGATGATCCGTGTCTTGTCCGCACCGATCGCCTCGGCCAGGGCCGCCTGCGTGCGGATCGGCGAGCCGTCCAGCGCGCTGAGAATGACATAACCCCACATGGACAGCCCGTGCGCCGCCAGCACCGGCCGCTCGGCGGCCACGGCTTGGCGGGCCAGCGGCACGAGCATCGCCGCGAGATCTGGACGCGTCGGCTTCCGGGCCATGCGGTGATGATAGGGGCTTTACCAATTAATATGCATATGCTTATCATCTACTAACGCTGATTATTGAGGAGTCCGCCGTGACCACAACACATTCCGCCAAGCCGGTGACCGATGGCGGCGGTAATCCACCGTCGGCCGCCGCCGGCCAGCCCCCCATCACACCCGGTGCCGGACTCATCAGCACCGACTGGCTGCCCGGCCCCTCCGACGCCACCCGGTCTCCGGTTGTCGTGAGCTTCACGGACTTTCACGCCGAATCCGAGGCCGACTGGCTGCGAATCGCCGAACTGGGTGTGAAGCTGGCGGAGAGCTGGCCGATCATGCACGGAGCGGTCGGACTGTGGCTGTGGGGCAGGCCCGCCGAGTGGCGCGGCGGATCGCTGTCCGTCTGGGATGGCGGAGCCGACCTGCGCCGCTTCATTCGTTGGCCCGTGCACGCCGAGATCATGAAGAGCTGGCGGGGACGGGTGCGGGTGGAATCGGCGAGCTGGTCCGACGAGCGGTTCGATCCGACTCATGCGTGGCGTCGCGCCGAGGAGCACATGCGGGTCGCCCGGCTGACCACATGACGTGTTACTCCTGCGCGCCGGGAACACCCACGCGACCACGGGCGCGCGCTCGCGCGGCAAAATACAGCCCGATCACCACCGCCCACGAGAGCAGGCTGAGCCACAGCTGGCTACGGGCCGACCGGTCGAACGCCATCTGCACCAGCACGGCGGTGATCGCCACCACGGTGAGGATCGACAGCACGGGGAAGAACCACATCTTCACCCGCAGGTCCTCGTGGGATGTCTTGCGCCGCAGGATGATCTGTGACAGCGCGATCAGCCAGTAGACGAACAGGATGATGGCGCCCGACGAGTTGAGCAGGAAGAGGAACACCGTGTTGGGCGCGAGCCACGCCATGATCACGCAGAGAAAGCCGACGGCGGACGACGCCAGGATGGCGAGGTGGGGGACGCCCCGTCGGCTCAGGGTGACGAGCCGGGCCGGCGCCTCGCGCCGGTCGGCAAGGACGAAGAGCATGCGCGACGCCGTGTACAGGCCGGAGTTGAGGCAGGACAGCACCGCGGTGAGCACGACGGCGTTCATCACCTGATCCGCGCCCGGAAGCCCCATGTGCCTGAGCGCGGCGACATAGGGCGAGGCGCCGAGTTCGCCTGCGTCCCAGGGCCGGATGACGACGAGCAGGAAGACCGACCCCACGAAGAAGATCCCGATGCGCGCCACCACCGACCGCGTCGCCCGCTGCACGGCGAGCTGCGGGTCGCGGCTTTCGGCCGCGGCGATCGTGACGATCTCGGCGCCGACCATGGAAAAGATCACCACCACGATGGCGGCGAAGACGGCCCCGACGCCCTTGGGGAAGAACCCGCCGTGGGCCGTGAGGTTGGAGAAGTCGGCGTGCCGGCCCGGCAGCAACCCGAGGACGAACAGCCCGCCGACGCCCAGGAAGATCACGATCGTCGCGACTTTGATTCCGGCGAACCAGAATTCGAATTCGCCGAACGACGTCACCGAGAACAGGTTGGTCGCGGTCATCAGCACCATCAGGCACAGCGAGAGCAACCACAGCGGCGCGTGGAACCAGTAGTTGAGCACCTTGCCGCCCGCGACGGCCTCGAAGCCGACCACGATCACCCAGAAGTACCAGTACAGCCACGCCACGGAGAATCCCGCCCAGCCGCCCAGGGCGCGCGCCGCGTAGTCGGCGAACGACCCCGTCGACGGGTTGGCGGCGGCCATCTCCCCGAGCATCCGCATCACCAGCACGACGAGCAGGCCGCACAGGGCGTAGGTGAGGAAGGCCGCGGGGCCGGTGTCCTTGATCACCACGCCGGAGCCGACGAACAACCCGGCGCCGATCACCCCGCCGATCGCGATCATGCTCAGTTGCCGCTGCGAGAGTCCTTGCCGCAGTTGCGGAGCGCCGGCCATGGTCGTCATTATCGCCCGTCAGGGCAGTTTTCGGGCGTCGAGCCTGCGGTGACGGCGCCGAGCCTGAACCCACATCGCGATCTCGGCGAAAAGGTCGCGCCGAGCGCAGTCTCGACGCGCTGAGCGCAGGCTCGAAGCGCAGAGCGCAGTCTCGCGCGCGACCGCTACAGATGCAGGTCCCGTTCGCGGATCAGCGCGGTCGCGACGATGCTGATCACCGCCGTCGCCACCAGGTAGCCGCACGCCAGCCAGGGCGCGCCGCCGGCGGCCGCGATCAGCGCGGTGAGGATCATCGGGGTGACGCCGGAGGCGTAGATGCCGGAGAACTGGTAGACGAACGACAGGCCCGAGTACCGGGTGGCGGTCGGATACAGCGCCGAATACAGCGTGCCCTGCGCGCCGTAGAACAGCGCGTGCACGACACCGAACACCACCACCATCGCGAGCCCGAACCACAGCAGGTTCCGCGTGCCGAACAACGCGAAGGCCGGGAAGGCGGCCAGCCCGTAGCACGTCACCCCAACGAGGTACACCCGCCGCGGGCCGAAGCGGTCGGTCAGCGCGCCGGAGACCGGCAGCAGCACCGCCATGAGCAGCGCGGCGATGGTCACCACCACCAGCACGGACACCCGGTGCAGGCCGAGCGCGCCGGTCGCATAGCTGATCGCGAAGACGCCCCAGGTGTTGAACGCCGATCCCTCGGCCCAGCGCGACAGCAGCCCGAGCACCGTGTTGCGCCGGGAGCGCGGCTCGCGGACGATCTCACGGATCGGCACGGTCGACGTGGCCTCGAGTTGAGCCAGCTCGGCGAAGGCCGGCGTCTCCTCCACCTTCAACCGCACCACCACGCCGATCACGACGAGCACCAGGCTCAGCAGGAAGCCGATCCGCCAGCCGTAGGCCAGGAACCGCGCCGGACCCAAGACCACCTGTAGGTACGCGAAAATGCCTGTGCCCAAGGCCAATCCGAGCGCCAGACCGATCTGCGGAATGGCCCCGAAGCGCCCCCGTTGGCCGTCCGGGCTGTGCTCGACCGCCAGCAGCACCGCGCCGGCCCACTCGCCGCCCAGCGCGAACCCCTGCAGGATGCGCAGCGTGAGCAGCAGGATCGGCGCCCACACGCCGATCTGCGCCGCGGTCGGCAGCACGCCGATGAGCGCCGTGGCCACACCCATGATGAGCATCGTCAGCGCCAGGCTGCGCTTGCGGCCAATGCGGTCGCCGATGTGGCCGAACACCAGCCCACCGACCGGGCGCATGACGAAGCCGACGGCGAACGTCGCGAACGCCAGCAGCGTGCCCACCAGCGAGCTCGCGCTCGGGAAGAACACCTTGTTGAAGACCAGGCCGGCGGCGGTGGCGTAGAGGAAGAAGTCGTACCACTCCACCGTGGTGCCGAGCAGGCTCGCGGCCACGACGGTCCGCAGCCGGCGGCGCCGCTCGTCGTCCGATTCGTCGTGCGCCTGGGGCGCGGTGAGCGCCGCGCCGGGCAATGTGGTCGCCACGGCGATTCAGTGCGCCGAGGCGGCCGCGAACGGCGTCGCGGGTGCGGGGTGCGACTGGCGATTGGGGTGTTGCCACACACCCTCGCGCTCGAGCAGCGGCAGCACGCCCTCACCGAACCAGTAGGCCTCCTCGAGGTGGGGGTAGCCCGAGAGGATGAAATGCGTGATGCCGAGCCGGGAGTACTCGATGAGCCTCTCGGCGACCTCGGCGTGCGAGCCCACCAGCGCGGTGCCCGCCCCGCCGCGCACCAGCCCGACCCCGGCCCACAGGTTGGGCGCGATCACGAGCCGGCCGCTGTTGCCGCCGTGGAGGTCGAGCATGCGGCGCTGCCCCTCGGACTCGCTGCGGGCCAGGCTCGCCTGCACCCGCTCGACGTCGGCGGGGTCGACGGCGGCCAGCAGCCGCTCGGCTTCGGCCCAGGCCTGCGCGGAGGTGTCCCTGCTGATGACGTGGATCCGCAGGCCGAACTGCAGGATTCGGCCCGCGTCGGCGGCCAATCCGCGTATCCAGTCGAGCTTTTCGGCGACCGCGGCCCGCGGCTCACCCCAGGTGAGGTAGACGTCGGAGTACTTGGCGGCGACCGGGCCGGCCGCTCCGGACGACCCGCCGAAGAACACCGCGGGGATCGGGTCCGGCGGGTTGTTGAGCTGCGCGCCCTCGATGTGGATGTGGTCGCCGGCGAAGCTCACCGGCTCGCTCGAGGTCCACAGTTCGCGCACGACGTGCAGGAACTCGGCCGTGCGGGCGTAGCGCGACTCCTTGTCCAGGAAGTCGCCGTAGGCCCGTTGCTCGTGCGGCTCGCCGCCGGTGACCACGTTGAGCAGCAGCCGCCCCTCCGAGTGCCGCTGGAAGGTGCCCGCCATCTGCGCGGCAAGCGTCGGGCTGAGCAGGCCCGGCCGGAAGGCGACCAGGAACTTCAGCGTCTCGGTGCGCTCGATCAGCATCGCCGTCGTCAACCACGCGTCCTCGCACCACAGTCCGGTCGGGGTGAGGACGGCCTCGAAGCCGTTGTCCTCGGCGGCCGCGCAGATCTGGTGCAGGTAGCGCAGCGACGCGGGCCGGTCACCGGACATCGCCGTGCCGTGTCCGCCCGCGACCAGGTTCCGCGAGTCACCGTAGGTGGGCAGAAACCAATGAAACGCCAGACTCATCAACACTCCTGAAGACTCGGACACGAAAGCTCCATCGTCCGGGAACCGCGCAACGCGCGGGAGGGTTGAAACCCGGCAGATTGAATCCCGGGGGCTATCGCGGATTGCCGGTGCGGGGATCGAGGATCAGCGGCGGCTGGGCCGGACCGGTGAAGTCGAACATCGCGTTCAGCGAACCGGCACGCTCGTCGAGCGAGTGGTCGCCGATGCGGCCGGTGTTCCAGTTGTCCTCGATGAATCTCAGGATCGACGTCTGGTCGGTGAGGGTGTGGTCAACGAAATTCGTTCTCGCATAAGGGGATATGACCAGCAGGGGCAGCCGCGGGCCGTAACCGCACCGGCCCTGGTAGGCGATGGGCACCGCGCCCGCGTCCCCGCATTTTCCGGGCCCGTTCAGCACGTCCTCGGCGGTGGCGGACGGCGAGACGATCGGCGAAGGTTTGTGATCGTACCAGCCGTCGGAGTCGTCGTAGGCGATCACGATCGCCGTATCCCGCCATTGCGGCAGCCCCTGCAGGTGGTTGACCGTCTCGACCAGAAACTGTTGCTCGTCAAGCGGATCCGAGTAGCCGGCATGCCCGTCCTGGTAGGCGGGCGCTTTGAGGAGGCTGACCGACGGCAGGCGGCCGGCGTCGGCGGCGGCCCAGAAGTCCGACAGGTCGTATTGATGGTTGGCCTGGTCGCTGCGACCGATCTGGTCGGGCGCGCTGGGCGGCAGGTGGTGCGGGTTGGCGGTCGACGGGTAGTACTGGAACGGCTGGTGGTGGGGGACGTAGTCGGACTTGGTGCCGAACGGCAGCGTCCCGGTCTTGCCGGTTCCGCCCAGCGCGGCGCCCACGTTGTGCGTCGCGCCGCACTCGGCGGTGCCGTCGGCCCGGCGTCCGGTCGGCTTGAACCCGCCCTCGAAGTAGCCCCAGGTGATCCCCTTGGCGTTGAGCAGGTCGCCGACGTTCTTGTTACCCGGCCCGAATTGCACCTGGTCCCGGCTGGAGCAGTCGTCGCCCAACGGCTGCGAGTCGTCGATCAGGGTCGCCTGCCCGTTCCCGGCGTCGGCGATCACCAGGTGCGGCGGGAACGGCTTCCCGCCGGGCATGAACGTCTTTGTCACGCCGTGTGTTTGACCCGACACCAGATTGATGTGGCCAGGCGACGACGGGCCGAAGGTGGTGTTGAAGGAGTTGTCGCTCATCGCATAGTGCTGGGCGTAGTTCCACAGCGCGGTCACCGAGTTGCCGTCGTAGTAGTCCATCACCAGCCCGGCAGCGCTGAACAGCGGCGGCGCGCACGGGTCGCCCTCGGTGTGTTCGACGAACCGGTCCATGGCCCCGCCGTTGAAGGCCGCCTGCTCGGCCTGATAGGCGTCGTCCTGGTCGCAGGTCACCTGCTGTGCCGGGCCGCCCAGGCGGACGGGCTGCGCCGTATTGGGGTTATGCGCCAACAACTCTGGGTTGAGGCCGTCGACCCCGGGGGTGTCGGGCCTGGGTGTGAAGGGTTGGCCGTCGACGTTGGCGGCGTGCGGGTAGGTCCCGAAGTAGTGGTCGAAGGACACGTTCTCCTGGAAGATCACGACCAGGTGGTGGATCGGCGTCGCGGTCTCGGGAGCCGCGGGGGTCTCAGACGGATGTCCGCACGCGGCGACGACGACGAGCACCGACAGCACGGCCAGAAAACGCTGCACCACCACCCGCCGAGCGTAAAGGCGGCCAGTCGACATCACCACTTGATGACCGCGAGATCACAATGGTTTTGCAACCGCCGACCTGCGGCCCAAAACCCCTTCTGACGCGGCATTATTGGCCCTTGTGCCTGGAGTCAACCGTCGCGCGTTCCTGCGGGTCGGCGCCGGTGGGAGCGCAGCCGCCGCGGGCGCGTGGGCGCTGAGCGCGCTGCTCGACCCGCTCGAGCCGCACGCGGCGACGCCGCCGCCCCTGGCCCCCGCCCCGTTCGAGCCGCCGACCGCGGGCAGCAGCCTGCCCAGCAAGATCACCGGATCGTTCGTCTCCGCGGCCCGCGGCGGCGCGAAGACCAACTACGTGATCGCGCTGCCGCCGGGGCACACCGGGACGCTGCGCCCGGTGATCGCGCTGCACGGCATGGACGGCGACGCCAATCAGATGGTGGAGATCGGTGTCCCCGAAACCCTGGCGCGACTGGTCAAGGAGGGCAAGCCACCGGTCGCCGTCGTCAGCGTCGACGGCGGCAACACCTACTGGCACAAGAGGGCAGACGGGACGGATTCCGGCGCGATGGTGCTCGACGAGTTGCTGCCCATGCTGTCCACGATGGGCTTCGACACCTCGCGGGTGGGCTTCATGGGGTGGTCGATGGGCGGCTACGGCGCGCTGCACCTGGGCGCCAAGCTGGGGCCGTCGCGCACGGCGGGCATCTGCGCGATCAGCCCGGCGCTGTTTCCGTCGTTCGCCGACACCACCCCCGGGGCGTTCGACAACGCCGACGACTGGGCCCAGAACAGCGTCCTCGGTGTGCCCGCGCTGAATTCGATTCCGCTGCGCGTCGATTGCGGGCTCTTCGACCGCTTCTACCCCGCGGCGCGACAATTCGTGGCCCAACTGCGCACCCCGCCGGCCGGCAGCTTCTCCATCGGCGGGCACGACATGGTCTATTGGCGCCTGCAACTGCCCGGCGAGCTGGCCTGGATGGCGACCTAGGCAGGCATGTCGATGCGCCAGCGCCGCTTTCGCCCCGACATCGAGGGCCCTGCGCGCGACGGACCGCTGCCCGGCGATCGTCGGCAACACGCTCGTGCTCCGCGAGGACAACCACGTGATGAGCGAGTACGCCCAACCGCGGCGCCGGTGGCGGCGGACGCGATGGCTCGCAACTAGGAGGAGAACGAGGCCGACATGTCGGCCGAAATGAACCAAATAAGCGAACGGAAACGTCATACTGTTGGAAGCTTTTTGGAGGTTGTGAGATGACTCCGCTGATGGTGGTCTGCATTGCGGTCGTCGCTCCCGTCGCGGGAGCCGGCCTGCTGCAGTTGCAGGCGCGCCTCGAGCGCTGGGACTACGAGCGGCACGCCGAAGACTGAGCCTGTAGCGCCCCGGCTTCGCGAATCCGCATGCCTTCCGCGCCGCCGTACGCATTTGTGCTGATGTTTGCCTGCCCTCGGGCCCTGATGCTGGCTAGCATGAGCGCAATTGATCTGCCGGCGGAGACGCCGCTGCTGACTTGGAGCGAGCAGGGCGTGGAGCTGCCGACCGGAACCGTCACGCTGCTCCTCGCCGACGTCGAAGGGTCCACCCGACTGTGGGAAACCCAGTCGGACTCCATGACCACCGCGCTGGCGAAGCTCAACCGCACGGTCGACGACCTGATCGCCGCCCACGGCGGGGTGCGGCCGGTCGAGCAGGGCGAGGGCGACAGCTTCGTGCTCGCGTTCGCCCGTGCCAGCGACGCCGTCGCGTGCGCCCTGGCGCTGCAGCTGGCCGACCTGGCCCCGATCCGCATCCGCATCGGGCTGCACACCGGTGAGGTGCAACTCCGCGACGCGGGGAACTACGCCGGGCCCACCGTCAACCGGACCGCGCGCCTGCGCGACCTTGCCCACGGTGGGCAGACGGTGCTGTCCGGCGCCACCGAACAATTGGTCGTCGACCGGCTGCCCGTCGACGCCTGGCTGACCGACCTCGGGGTGCATCCCCTGCGTGACCTGCCGCGCCCGGAGCGGGTCGTGCAACTCAACCACCCCGCGCTGCGCAACGACTTCCCGCCACTGCGCACCGCGAATGTCGTTGCCAGCGCCCATCTTCCGGCCCAGCTGACCAGCTTCGTGGGCCGCGGCGAGCAGATCGGCGACGTCGCTGCGACGTTGAAGGAAAACCGGCTGGTGACGATGACCGGTGCGGGCGGCGTCGGAAAGACGCGGCTGGCGGTGCAGGTCGCCGCCCGCGTGGCCGACGAGTTCCCCGGCGGGGCCTGGTTCGTCGACCTCGCGCCCGTCGCCAATCCCCTGCTGGTGCCCCTCGTGCTGGCGCGCACGCTTGGCCTGGCCGACCAGCCCGGCCGTTCGACCATGGAGATGCTGTCGAAGTTCGTCCGGGACCGCACCGTGTTGCTGGTGCTCGACAACTGCGAGCACTTGCTGGACGCCTGCGCCGAGCTGGTGATGGGGCTGCTCGACGCGGGCCCGGACGTGACGGTGCTGGCAACGAGCCGGGAGCCGATCGGCATCGCCGGGGAGCAGACCTGGCGGGTGCCGTCGCTGTCGGTGGAGGACGAGGCGGTCGAACTGTTCGTCGACCGTGCCCGCCGGACCCGACCGGATTTTCGCCTGACCACAGAGAACTCACCGGTGGTCGCCGAAATTTGCCGGCGTCTCGATGGCATGCCGCTGGCGATCGAGTTGGCCGCCGCGCGGAGCCGCACCCTGTCGCTCACCCAGATCGTCGACGGGCTGCATCACAACTTTCGCCTGCTCGCCGGTGGCGCGCGAAACGCCGTTCGCCGCCAGCAGACCCTGCGGGCGTCCATCGACTGGTCGCACGCCATGCTCACCGAACCCGAGCGCGTCCTGTTTCGCCGCCTGGCGGTGTTCATGGGCGGGTTCGACCTCGACGCCGCGCAGGCCGTGGGTGCCGACGCGGACGTGGAGCACTTCCAGCTCATCGACCTCCTCGGCCTCCTGGTGGACAAGTCACTCGTCGTCGCCGAGGAAGGCGACGGCGTGATGCGCTACCGGCTGTTGGAAACCGTGCGCCAGTACGGACTCGAGAAGCTCGCGGAGTCGGGCGAAGCCGAGTCCGTGCGAACGCGCCACCGCGACCACTACACCGCCGCGGCGGTCGCCTTGGCGGGTCAGGGACTCGGCGACAGGGCGCCGCTGGCGCTCTGGGCGCTCCCCGAGATGGACAACCTTCGGGCCGCGCACGCATGGAGTTGCGACGCCGCCGAGTTCGGGCCGGCGCTGCGGCTGGTGTCGGCGCTGCAGCCGGTGTGGCTGACGCGCGGACGGTTCCGCGAGGGCGTGGCGGGGTTCGACGCGGTGTTCAGCGACGGCCGCTACCGCGACGCCGACGTGGCACCCGAGATCTGGGTGCGCGCGGTCGCCGACGCGGGCCTCCTGGCGGTCTGGTTCTCCGCTCCGGTCAGCCTGCCGCGCGCGGAGGAAGCGCTCGCAGCGGCGCGCCTACTCGGCGACCGGGCGCTCATCGTGCACTGCCTGGCGACCTGCGCGATGCTGACATTCAACGATGCCCAACTGGCCGCTCCGCACTTCGCGGAGGCAACCGATTTGGCTCGCGCATCGGGCGATCTCACCGCATACGCCCAGCTGCGCGCCTACCAGAGCTTCGTTTACTCCGCCGGCGGCGATCCGATCGCCGCACAGGCGGCCGGCGAGGAGGCGCGGGACCTCGCAGACGCGCTCGGCGACAAATTCACGTCGCGCTATAGCCGGACCTTCCTCGGGACCGCGCTGGCACAGCGGGGCAACGTGGCGGAGGCCTGCGCTGTCAGCCGTGCGCTGGTCGAGGAGGCACGGGCGGCCGGGGACCGCCCGATGGAAGCATTCGGCCTGATCATCTCGGCGATCGCGCTCGCCATCGCCGGTGATGCCCCAGGGGCGCGTGAGTCCGCCGAGGCCGCCGTGGAAGTCGGGGCCGCGCTGGGCGGATTCCACGAGGACAGCGCGTACGCGGCATTGGCCGTTTCCGCAATGGCGGCGGGCGACGCCGCGGCGGCCAAGCAGGCGTGCGAGGCCGCGTGGCGGCACACATACCCGCTGAAGGAGCTGCTTACCAGGTGCACCATGCCGCTGGCCGACGCGACGCTGATCTGCGGCGATCCGGTGGCCGCCCGTCGCTGGGCAGACGACACGGTCACGGTCGCGCCGGGCTTTCATCTGATGCTGGCGCTGACTTCCCGCGCGCGGGTCGCGGTCGCTCAGGGCGAGCCAAAGCAGGCCGAAACCGACTTGCACGAAGCTCTCGTCGTCGCCGAGCGCACCGGCGGATACCAGTACCTCCCGGATGCGCTCGAAGGTCTTGCCGCGCTTGCCGCAGACGCCGAGCACGCGGCCCGGCTTTTCGGCGCGGCCGAGGCCTTGCGGCAGCGTCACGGCGAGGCGCGTTCCAAGGCCTTCCAAACGAACTACGACACAGCGCTCGCGGCAGCGCGAGATGCGTTGGGCGAGGACGTCTTTGATACCGCGTGGGCGGAGGGCAGTGCCCTTTCCACCGCCGAGGCGATCGCCTACGCCCAACGCGGTCGCGGTGCGCGCGGGCGCCCGGCGAGCGGCTGGGAATCGCTGACGCCCGCCGAGCGCGACGTCGTCCGGCTCGCCACGGAAGGGTTGCCCAGCAAGGACATCGCCGCGCGTCTGTTCGTCTCGCCGCGCACCGTGCAATCCCATCTCACGCACGTCTACGCCAAACTCGGTGTCTCGTCGCGGGTGCAGCTCGCGCAGGAAGCCGCCCGGCACGCCTAGATCTAGGTCGGCGGCAACTGCATGTGAATGAGCGGCGCGATCATGTCCGCCATGTACTGATGGCCCGCGTCCGTGGGGTGCACGCCGTCCGCGCCGATGAGGTCGGGCCGGTCGACGAACCAGCGATCGGCGATCGGGTCGACCCACGACGCTCCCACTCCCGCCGCCGCGGCGCCGAGCACGTCGCGGATGGCGAACATGGCGGGCGGGACGTCGGCCGTCGGCCAGGGCGGCCCGATCACCAGCAGCCGGGCCGACGGCGCCAGGCGGCGCGCGAGATCCAGCGCGGCCGACACCCGTCCGGCCAGCAGCCCCGGATCGACACCCTGGTCGTTGCGCGAGCCGAAGAACACCACCAGCGCATCGTCGGGCTTCACCGCGCGCGGGACGAGGTCCTCGAAAACGCTGCCGTGGTCGCCGCGTACGACGTAACCGGCTCGGCCCTCGGCCGCCACATCCGGCACGATGCGCTCACCGGCCTGGGTCAGGATCTGCGAGGCACGGGCGGGCCACGACCGCGGACCCTCGCCACCCTCATTCGTCCCGGTGGTGTAGGAATCGCTGACGATCGCGACGTGTAGCAGGCGATAGTCCTGGGTCAGCATGGTGAGGTCGTTGCCCGCCTGCACCTGACCCGGCCAGCCGACGAGCACGACCACCAGGGCCAGGCCCGCGACGAAGGCGGCCACGCGACTCACTGTTCCCTCCCCTCGAAACGCATCGGCAAGCCCAGGTTAACCGGGAGCCGACGAAACCCGGCCTTTGTCACACGGCGTCACACGGCGCGGGCCGAAACCGCCTCCCGCGCACCGTCTACCGGGCGCAGCTTCGCTCCCGACGGCTCTCCCGGCTCGACGGCCGGCCTGGCGGCCCGCACGTCGACCATCCGGCGCATCCACCGGCGCCCCGGCTCCTCGACCAGGTGGTACAGCAGGATCGACAGAAACACCGAAATCGCCAGCAGCCCAACGACATTCCACTTCCACGGGGAGTCCTGCGGGTTGAGCTCGAACTGCTCGGCGGCCCAGCCCCACGCGGTGTGCACCAGCTCGTGAACCATGTACAGGCAGAACGAAATCTGGCCGCCGAGCACCATCACCCGGGTCGAGAGCACCCTCGGCAGGCTGCCCATGCCGACCGCCAGCGCCATGACCAGCGGGACGAACAGCACGTCGACCACACCGCTGCTGTCCTGCACGCCGTTGATCGGGTGCGCGTCAAGCAGATACAGGATGCCCACCATGGCGGCTAAGAGCAGCAGGGAGAGGTAGCCGGCTGCGCGGCGGGCACGATCGGTGAGGCGCAGCCTGCGCACGGCGGCACAGGCCAGCGCGCCGGCGACGAACTGCGTCACGATCCGCGGCAACCAGCTCCATGGCGTGTAGAACTCCCCGCTGGCGAGCAGCAGCACCACCGGCGGCAGCGACGCCGCGAAGGCCAACCACATCAGGCTGCGCGCCCGGGTGGCCAGCCGCATCCGGAACACCACCAGCACGACCCCGCCGAAGAGCAGGTAGGCCAACCACTCGGCGCTGATCGACCAGGCCGGGCCGTCCCAGCTCGACCCGTCGAAGAACGGCTGAAACCACAGCTGCACCAACAGGATCTGGCGCACGTAGCTCGTCGCGGTGAGGTCGTCCGCCTCGGGCAGGGGCACATGACCGACGTGCAGGGTGAAGATCACGAACAGCGCGGCCAGGTGCAGCGTCACGAGATACACCGGCCACACCCGGGCGAGCCGCAGCCAGAGGAAGTGCAGGGTCGCGCGCGTCGACCAGGACCGGCCCATCCGGTCCAGGTAGTTCCACGTCAGCACGAACCCGCTCAGGATGAAGAAAAGGTCGACGCCTTGCGCGCCGCAGTCCAGGATCGGGGCCAGTGCGTCACGGAAACCCGGCGACGCGTCGCCCACCATCGGGCGGAAGTGAAACAGCACCACCCACAACGCGGCGACGATGCGGAGTCCCGTGAGGGCTTTGATCTCTCCCCTGATCTCTGGAGTCCGCACGCTGCTCTTTCCGTGTCGCCTCTGCTGTTCCGTTCGCCGTCCAGTCCCGGCCGACCGGGCGCTCCCGCCCACGCTCGAGCCCCCCGATTGGCACCGGCAGCCCACGCAGCCTAACAGCGCGACGCCGCCAAGGCCGTGAGGGTCGGAGGCGGGTTTCGGCTCCGCTAACGTCGTCGGAGGCGGCCCCACCGGGGCTTTCCACCGCGCACGCGGTCGCGCCGTCACCTCTTAGCAAAGAGTTAGAGCGGGCTACCGGTCCCCTTAGGTTTGCGCCTTAGCGTTGGACGCAACGCCACGCAGGAGGACGATCATGACGACTGCCATCACCACCGTCGACTGCGGTGGCGCCCGGATCCGGGCACACTGCCGTCACCTGGCGACCGTCGTGACCATCCGGGGCGAGATCGACGCCGACAACGTCGACGCGGTCGGGCAGCACCTTCGCCGCTTCACCCTCGGCAGCTCCCCGCTGGTGCTCGACATGAGCGAGGTCACCCACTCCGGAACCGTCGGCTTCTCACTGCTTTCGGCGTTCGACGACGCGTGCCGCGAGGCCGGCGTCGAGTGGACGCTGGTGCCCAGCCCCGCTGCGCCGGAGCTGCTCGGCGACATGTTCCCGGTGACCGCCTCGGTGCACGAGGCGCTGCACGACCTGGCCGACGCGATCGACAACCGCCGTCAGCTGGTCCTGCCGCTGATCAAGAAGACGGCCTAACGCGCGTTCGTAGCCTTGCGCCGGCCGTGACCGCCAGCACGCCGGCGGTCGTCACCAGAATCATCGTCAACAGCAACAGCTGAGGGTCGTACACCAGAGCCGTGGTCGACGGCTGTCCGTCCGCGATCGGCGCGACACCGATGGTATGCCGGGCGTTCAGCCAGCACACCGCCGCACCCGCCAACGCCGCACAGGCGAGGGCGAGCTGGACGAACGCCCGTATCCGGCCGGTCATAGCGCCGACTCGGGATCGTCGTCGGCGTCGCTGTCGGACGACGCCGGGTCCACCCGTTCCTGCACCAGCGGGGTCAGCGCCGCCCGCAGATCGCGGTGACGGCGGGCCCAGGCCTGGGCGGTGCGGCCTCCGCTCAGCTTGAGCCCGATGCCGATGCGGCGGCGCGGCACGCCCACCAGCTCGCCGAGCGCCCGGGACGACTGCCACTTCGCCAACTCCTTGCCCGACTTCTCGTGGTGCTCCGGTTCGGGGTAGACCTTGACGATCTCGCGGACCAGGACCGTCTCGGTGCCCTGGCGCAAAGCGTCCTGCGTCAGTTCGACCGAGACGTGGATGCGGGCCGCCTTGACCTGCAACGCCACGAACGCGCTGACCATCACCAAGAAGATGATGGGCGTGAGCAGTTGGATACCGGCCCCGCTCCAGATCTCGATCAGGATCATCGACACCGCCGAGATCGGGCCCAATAGCACCCAGTACCAGCTGGCGCCGGGCTCGTAGAACAACCGCTTCGGCTCGGCCTCCCTCGCTGATGTCATCGCACGCCCCATCCGGTGATCGTCATCCGCCCCCGGCTCCGTCACGAGAGCCAGCGCGCCGCGTCGGCGGCCCAATAGGTCAGCACCATATCGGCTCCGGCGCGCCGAATGCCGGTCAACGACTCCAGCGCGGCGGCGCGCTCGTCGATCCATCCGTTCGCCGCGGCGGCGCAGATCATCGCGTACTCCCCCGACACCTGGTAGGCGGCGACGGGCACCGGCGACACGTCGGCCGCGGCCGCCACCACATCGAGGTAGCTCATCGCGGGCTTGACCATCAAGATGTCCGCCCCCTCGCCGAGGTCGAGTTCGATCTCGCGCAGCGCCTCGCGGGCGTTGCCCGGCTCCTGCTGGTAGGTGCGCCGGTCGCCGGACAGGCTGGAGCTGACGGCCTCGCGGAACGGGCCGTAGAACGCCGAGGCGAACTTCGCGGCGTAGGCCAGGATCGCCACGTCGGTGTAGCCCGCCGCGTCGAGGCCGTCGCGGATGGCGGCCACCTGACCGTCCATCATCCCGCTCGGCCCTACCACGTGCGCCCCCGACTCCGCCTGCGCCACGGCGAGTTTCACGTACCGGGTCAGGGTGGCGTCGTTGTCGACGCGGCCGCGGTCGTCCAGCACGCCGCAGTGCCCGTGGTCGGTGAATTCGTCGAGGCAAGTGTCGGCCATCACCACGGTGGCCTCGCCGAGATCCTTGGCCAGGTCCCGCAGCGCGACGTTGAGGATGCCGTCGGGGTCGATGCCGGCCGAGCCGGTCGGGTCCTTGTCCTCGTCGCGGGGCACGCCGAACAGCATCAGCCCGCCCACCCCGGCGGCGACGGCGTCCGCGGCGGCGCGGCGCAGCGACTCCCGGGTGTGCTGCGCGACGCCCGGCATGGACGCGATGGGTCGCGGTTCGTCGATGCCGTCGGCGACGAACATCGGCAGCACCAAATGCCTTGGCTCCAGCGACGTCTGGGCCACCAGCCGGCGTATCGCGGGCGTGGAGCGCAGCCGGCGCGGACGCTGCCTCATCCTCGTCCGTTGACTCTGCGTTGAGGGCGGAGGTTACTCGCGCTTCTGCGCCCTGGACGCAGAGTCAACGCGAGATGAGTCATCGCCTGCGGCTCTTCTTACGCGGCGGCGGCAGCGCGCCCTCGGCGCGCAGCCGGGCGGCGTGCTCGGCCAGGGCGTCGACCAGCGGACCCACGGCGGCGGTCTCCGGCTGGACGTCGACCCGCAGCCCGAACTCCGCGGCGGTCTCGGCGGTCTTCGGGCCGATACAGGCGATGATCGTCCGCGCGTGCGGCTTGCCGGCGATGCCCACCAGGTTGCGCACCGTGGAGCTGGAGGTGAAGCACACCGCGTCGAACCCGCCGGTCTTGATCATCTCGCGGGTGGCCGCCGGCGGCGGCGCGGCGCGCACGGTCCGGTAGGCCGTGACGTCCTCGATCTCCCAGCCGCGCTCGCGCAGACCCTCGGCCAGCGTCTCGGTGGCGATGTCGGCGCGCGGCAGCAGGACCCGGTTGACCGGGTCGAAAATGCTGTCGTAGGGCGGGAAGTCGTCGAGCAGGCCCAGCGAGGACTGCTCCCCGGCGGGCACCAGCTCGGGGCTGATCCCGAAGGCGCGGACCCGGTCGGCCGTCTGTTCGCCGACGCAGGCGATCTTCACCCCCGAGAACGCGCGGGCGTCCAGCCCGAACTCGCCGAACTTCTCCCACACCGCGCGCACGGCGTTGGTGGAGGTGAACACCACCCACTGGAATCGCCCGTCGACCAGACCCTTGACGGCGCGCTCCATCTGCGCGGGGCTGCGGGGCGGCTCCACGGCGATGGTCGGCACCTCGATGGGCAGCGCGCCGTAGGACGTCAGCCGCTCGCTCATCTCGCCGGCCTGGTCCTTGGTGCGGGGCACCAGCACGGTCCAGCCGTACAGCGCGCGGCTCTCCCACCAGTTGAGCTTGGCCCGGTTGGCCACCGTCTTGCCGATCGTGACCACCAGCGGGGCGTTCTTGGGTTCGCCGACGCCCCGGGGGTCGGCACCCAGCACACCCGGATCGGTCAGACCCTGCAGGGTGGTCTCGACCGACCGCTGCTGGCACGTGGTGCCCTGCGCGGTGACGACGCACGGCGTGCTCTCGGCGAGTTCGTGCTCGATCAGCGTGCGCGCCGCGTCGGCCAGGTGCGACGCGGTCGCCTGCAGGATTAGCGGGCCGGGGGCCGCGGCCAGCGCCTCCCAGTCGACCTCGCCGCGCACGTCGGCGACCGTGTGCGACGAGCCCAGCGGCAGGCCCGCGTAGGTCGGGACCGCGTTGGTGGCCGCCAGGCCGGGCACGATCTCGAGGTGCAGGTGGCTGCGCGAGACGGCGTTGACCTCGGTGATGACCGCGTCGACCGTGAGCGGGTCCCCGGCCACCACGCGCACCACGTCGGCGCCGGCGCGGGCCTCCGCGACGAGCGTCTTGGCGAGTTCCGCGGGCTCGCCCAGGGCGGGGCGGATGTCGGGACCGCCGGTGATCACGGCGGCCTGAGACTCGGTGGCGCCGTCGGCGTTCGGCGCCGCCGCATCGGCCGGCGCGGGCCCGGACACCGGCGGCAGGTCCTTGCCGATCAGCGCGAGCACCGGCTCGGGCACGTCGGGATCGGTGAACACCAGGGCGGCGTTGGCCAGCACGGCGGCGGCCCGCGTCGTCAACAGCCCCGGGTCACCCGGACCGGAACCCACGTAGGTGATGCGGCCGGGCCTCGGCTTACGCCCTCGCATGGGTGATTGACGAGTCATTGTCGCTCCCAGTCGTTTTCATTCAGTTTCCGGCGCGGGCCCTTCTTGCCGCGCTGCCCGCATCAAGTCCCGGGCGCCAAGCTCGAACAGCTCCGCGGCCACGGAGAGCCCGAGCTCTCGTGCCCGCCCGGGAGTGCCGATGCCGGACGCGCGGATCACGTCGGACCCGTCGAGCGCCGCCACGCATCCGCGCAGCGACAACTCTTCGAAGACGTGGCCCTCCTCATCGATGGACTCGACCACCTCGGCGATCGCGCCCACCGGTGCGGAGCAACCGGCCTCCAGTTCGGCGAGCAGGGCCCGCTCCGCGGTGACCGCCGCGCGCGTGTCGGCGTCGTCGAGCTCCGCGAGCACCGCCGCCAACTCGTCGTCACCGGCGCGGCATTCGACCGCGAGAGCGCCCTGAGCAGGTGCTGGCAACATCTGCACCGGCTCGAGCGTCTCGGTGACATCGTCGAGGCGGCCCAGTCGGGCGAGACCGGCCCGGGCCACCACGATCGCGTCAAGATCACCACTGCTTACCCTGTTCAACCTGGTATCTAGGTTGCCTCGTAGGGGGCGGATTTCCAAACCGAGACCCAATGCTCTAAGCTGCGCGGCCCGCCGCGGGGATGACGCCCCCACCAGCGAACCCGCCGGCAACTCCCCCAGCACCAGCCCGTCGCGGGCCACCAGCGCGTCGCGCGGGTCGTTCCGCGGGGGGATCGCCGCGATCGTGAACCGCGGGTCGTCCGCGGTCGGCAAATCCTTGTGGGAGTGCACGGCGGCGTCGACGCGCCCGTCCTCGATCGCCTCGCGCAGCGCGGTGGTGAAGGCGCCGACGCCCAGCGTCTGGATCGGGGCCGACGACCGGTCGCCGGCGGTGCTGATGGTCACCAGTTCCGCCGGGTTCCCCGCGGCGATCAATGCGTCCCTGACGGTGCCGGCCTGGGTGGTAG
Organism: Mycobacterium sp. Marseille-P9652; assembly: GCF_902652685.1. Taxonomy (GTDB): domain Bacteria; phylum Actinomycetota; class Actinomycetes; order Mycobacteriales; family Mycobacteriaceae; genus Mycobacterium. Next base: position 3,886 of record NZ_CACRUY010000050.1, on the reverse strand, counting down.
CCAAGAGACTGCCCCGCGTGCCTATCCGGATCACGTGCGCCAATCGGCTACTCGGTGGTTGCTGCGGGCGTCCCCGCGTCGAATCCGTTTGACACCACCGGCAATTCGCCCGCGGCGACGGCGTCGACAGCCGTCTGGTCGAGCTCGAAGAGCTCGCGCAACGCCTCGGCGTAGCTGTCGCCACCCGGCGCGCTGGCGAGCTGCTTGATCCGCACGGTCGGCGCGTGCAGCAACTTGTCCACGACGCGTCGCACGGTGCGCGCCACCTCCTCGCGCTCGGCGCCCTGAAGGCCCGGCAGGCGGTGGTCCAGGCGCAGCAGCTCGGCCTCCACCACGTCGGCGGCGCGCTGACGCAACGCCGTCACGGTCGGGGTGACCTCAGCCATGCGCTGCCCAGCGAGGTAGGTGGCGACTTCGGCCGCCACGATGTGGCGGGCGGCGTCGACGTCCGCGGCAGCCGCGTGGGCCGACGGCTCGTGCTGGACACGGTCGACGTCGACCACCCAGACACCGGGCAGGCCCGCGACGGCCGGGTCGACGTCGCGCGGCATGCCCAGGTCGCAGATCACCAGGGGGTGGGCGGCCTCGTCGACGGTCGAGCGGCGCGTGGCGGCCAGCGCGTGGTGCACGTCGGCGAGCGTCACCACCGGGCTCACGGCCCCCGTGCAACTCACCACGACGTCGGCGCCGGCCAGTGCGTCGGGCAGGCGGTCGAGGGTCATCGCGTCGGCGCGCGCGCCCGTTTCACGGATCTTGCGCGCCAGCCGCTGCGCCCGGGACAGCGAACGGTTCACGACGTGGACGTGGGTAACGCCGGCGCGGGTGAGGTGCGCCGCCGCCAGCGCACCCATGGAGCCGGCGCCGACCACCGCGGCGGTTTTGCCGTGCAGTCCGCCCAGGCGGCGTTCGGCCATGCTCAGGGCGACCGAGACCACCGAGGCGCCGGCGGCGTCGATCGCGGTCTCGGAGTGCACCCGCTTGCCCACCGACAGCGCCCGCTGCGCGAGTTCGTGCAGCACCCGCCCGACGGTGCGGTTGGCCTCGGCGGCGGCGTACGCGCGGCGCACCTGGCCGAGGACCTGCTGCTCCCCGATCACGGCGGAGTCCAGCCCGCTGGTGACCGCGAACAGATGCTCGACGGCCGCCTCGCTGTAGCGGACGTACGCGTACTTGGTGAGGTCCCCCATCGACATGCCGGAGTGGTCACTCAGCACCTGGCCGATCACGGACAGCCCGCCGTGGAACGCGTCCACCACCGCGTAGACCTCGACCCGGTTGCATGTCGACAGCACCATGGCCTCGGTGACCAGCGGCGACTGCAGCACCCGGTCGACGATCTTGCCCTGATCGGACTCGTCGACGCTGAGTTGCTCCAGGACGGAGACCGGCGCACTGCGGTGCGAAACCCCGAAGAGCAGGATGCTCACGGCAGCATCACCTGGCCAGCTCCCTTGCCTCTTCCAGTGACTTAACTGCTGTCCACGGTAATCGTTTATGAGGTGGGCTACCAAATAATTGACCGACGTCACTACGCGGACGGGGCCCGGGAGTGTCAGCCGGCGAGGTCGGCGCGCAGGCGCGCCTCGTCGATCTCCCAGTAACTGTGCTCGCGCCCGTCGAGCAGGACCACCGGCAGCCGGTCGCCGAACTCCGCCCGCAGCGCGGGGTTGCCGCCCTCGGCCGCGGCATCAACGTCGGTGACGGACAGGTCGAATCCGAGCTCGTCCGAAAGCTCGGCGAGGCGGGCGTGCACGCGGTCGCAGATGGCGCACCCGTCGCGGGTCAGCAACTCGACGTGGGCGCGGCTCATGGGTGAATTGTGGCACTCGCGGGAGGTCGTTAGGTTGCGGCTGTGGCTGGTGAGGGGGCGTTGCGGGTCGATCCCGCCGTGATGCAGTCGTTTGCCGCCTCCGTCGGCGGTGCGGCGGAGCAGCTGCTCGCCCAGTTGACCGAGCTCGACGAGCAGGTGGGAAAGGCGTTGGGGGGCTGGAGCGGGGGGGCGGGCAGCGCGTACGGGTCGGCATGGGAGCTGTGGCACCGCGGCGCGCAGGAGGTCCGGGTCGGCTTGGCGATGCTGGCGCATCGGGCGGAGCAGGCCGGTGGCCTCTACGAGCGCAACGAGGCGGCGGCCGCCCGGGAGATGCGCGAGGTCTACCGTGGCTGAGGCGTTTCGCGTCGACCCGGAAGCGTTGGCCGACGCGGTGAAGCGGATGACCGACTTCAAGCGTCACGCCGAGGAGATGCTCGCCGAAATCGATTCTCGCGCAACGCGTTTGCACGAATCGTGGGCCGGTGAGGGCGCGGCGGCCCATGCCGAGGCGCACCGGCGCTGGGTGCGCGGTGAGGCGATGATGCGCGAGGCGCTGGCGCGTCTGCAGAAGGCGGCCGCCACCGCGCACCACAACTACACCGGCGCCGCGACAACGAACCTGGGCATGTGGTCGTGAGCTGATGTCCCCGCTGGCATGCGACCCGGCGGCTCTCGACAACGCGGGCGCCCAGGTGGTGACGGCCGGCGAGGGCCTGGGCTCGGTCATCTCGACCCTGACCGCGACGCTCTCGGGATGCGGCGGGATGGCCGGTGACGATCCCGTCGGAGCCGCGCTGGGGCACAGCTACGACGGTGCTGCCGCCAAGCTCGTCGACGCCATGGTGGCCACCCGAAACGGGTTGTGCAGCATCGGCGATGGGGTGCGGATGTCGGCGCACAACTACTCGCTGGCCGACGCGATGTCCAACGTCGGTGGCGGCGGGGGTCCGCTTCCCGCGCCGTCGGTGACCGGGCCGCTCTCGGCGGGTTCTCCGCCGTCGGCGGTCGGCTCCGGTGGCGGCGCCCCGGCGGGTTGGGGGTGGGTGGCCCCCTACGTCGGGATGATCTGGCCCACTGCCGATTCCGGGAAGTTGCGCGCCGCGGCCACCGCGTGGGGCGCCGCAGGCACTCAGTTCGCGCTCGCCGAGGTGCTGGGCACCGGCGGACCGATAAATGTCGTTCGGGGACAACGAATCCCGGAGGGACCGGCTATCGACCGGGCGTTCACCGACGCCTTCACAAGTACCACCAGCCTAACCCAGCAGTGTCAGAAGATCGCCGCCAAGCTTGGCGAGTACGCGGCCAAGGTCGACAAGGTGCACGCGGCGATCCTCGACCTGCTGGCCCGCATCTGCGACCCGCTGACCGGGCTCAAAGAGGTCTGGGAGTTCCTGACCGACGAGGACGAGGACGAGATCAAGAAGATCGCCGACGACATCCGCACGGTGGTCGACAACTTCGGCGCCGAGGTGGCCGCCCTGCGGGCTGAGATCGCGGCCACCCTCGCCGACGCCGTCAAGGTCGCCACCGACATGGGCCGTCACGCCGCGAGGGAGTGGGATCAGTTCTTGCACGGCACCGAGGTGGGACGGGCCCTCAACCAAGTCGGGCAATACGCCAAGGGCGTGTGGTCGGAGGCCGGCGGGTTCGTCGAGGGCATCTGGGACATCAGTGCGCCGCGAGCCATGCTCGACCCGCTTGGGTACGGCCGGGACCTGGCCAACGAGGTCAAAGGAGCCCTACCGCTCGTCGGCCTCGGTGGCGAACACGCGCCCGGCATCGAGGAGTCGTGGAAACAACTAGGCAAGAGCGTCGTCCACTGGGACGAGTGGAAGACGAACCCGGCCGAGGCGGCCGGCAAGTCTGTCTTCGACATCGGCACGCTGGCCCTGCCCGGCGGCCCGCTGACGAAGCTTGGGAAGGTCGGCCGTGGTGCCGCCGACGCGCTCAGGGGGTTGAAGCCGCCCGAGCTTCCGAAGCTGCCCCGGATCGAACCACCGAAACCGCCCGAGGCACCGCCGCCCGCGACCGAACCGCCGCGCGGACCGAAACCGCCGGACGCACCCCCACCCGGGC
>NZ_CACRUY010000049.1 GCF_902652685.1 Mycobacterium sp. Marseille-P9652 | reverse complement strand
ACGGCGGCAGCCCGGGCAGCGTGAAGTTGATCGTGGGCAACCCCGGCAACGCCGCGGTCAGCGCCAGGTTGATGTTGGCCACAATGTCCGCACCCAAGTTGGGCAGCGCCGGCAAGGTGAACGGCGGCAATGCCGGGAACGGCGGCAGCGTGAACGTCGGCAACCCCGGCGGGGTGAACGGCGGCAATGCAAACGGCGGCAACGCAAATGGCGGCAACGCCGGGAACGGCGGCAGGCCCGCGTTAACCATCGCATTGATCGCCGCGGTGATATCCGCACCCAGGTTGGGCAGTGCCGGCAACGGCGGCAAAGTGAACGGCGGCAACGCCGGGAACGGAGGCAGGGCCGGGAACGGCGGCAGCGTGAACGTCGGCAACCCCGGCAAGGTGAACGGCGGCAACGCCGGGAACGGCGGCAGCCCCGCATTCACCACCGCGTTAATCGCCGCGGTGATATCCGCACCCAAATTGGGCAACGCCGGCAAGGTGAACGGCGGCAACGCCGGGAACGGCGGCAACGCGGGGAACGGCGGCAGCGTGAACGTCGGCAACCCCGGCAACGTGAACGGCGGCAGCGTGAACGGCGGCAGGCCGGCATTAACCACCGCGTTGATCGCCGCGGTGATATCCGCACCCAAGTTGGGCAGCGCCGGCAACGGCGGCAGGGTGAACGGCGGCAACGCCGGGAACGGTGGCAGCGTGAACGTCGGCAACCCCGGCAACGTGAACGGCGGCAACGCAAACGGCGGCAGCCCCGCATTAACCACCGCGTTGATCGCCGCGGTGATATCCGCACCCAAGTTCGGCAACGCCGGCAACGGCGGCAAAGTGAACGGCGGCAACGCCGGGAACGGCGGCAACGCCGGGAACGGCGGCAGCGTGAACGTCGGCAACCCCGGCGGGGTGAACGGCGGCAACGCCGGGAACGGCGGCAACGCGGGCAACGGCGGCAAGGCCAGATTGCCATTCACCAAGGCGCTGATGTCGACGCCGAACGTGGCGTTCAAGAGCGCGTTGAGCGCAGCGTTCGCCTGGACGCTCAGCTGGGCGCCAAGCACCGACATGGTCGCGCCGGCGTTTTCGAGGGCAAGGCCCGCTTGGACAATCGCATTGCCCGTCTGAACCAACCCATTACCGAGGCCGGACAGCACGAGACCGCCAGTCTGCAGAGCTGCCCCCTCGAGGCCCGCGCCGAACAGCGTCTCAAGCGTGCCGCCCAACGCGGCCCCCAAGCTGGAGTTGATCCCAGCCGACAGCGATGCATTGAGCGAAGCACCGAATCCGGCCAGGGCAGCACCGATGTCCGCCGTCAGAGAACCACCGCCACCGAGCACCGCAGCGCTGGTGGCCTCGGCGGCTGTGTACGCGCCGACCCCAGCGGTCAATGTGTCAACGAACGCGTTGTGGAACGCGGCCGCCTGGGCACTGAGAGCCTGGTATTCCTTGCCGAAGGTGCCGAACAGTTCGGCGATCGCGGTAGACACCTCGTCCTGGGCCGCCGGCACCAACCCGGTGGTCGGCGCCACTATCGCTCGAGTGACGTCCTCGAGCGACGACTGGATGCCCGCAAGATTCTGCGCTGCCCCCCCGATTGCGTCGGGCACAGCAAAAACGAAAGACATGTTCATCTCCCCGCGACAAATGAACGACTGAGCCCCCACCGAGTCCAGGCGCAAATTCAGCGTATTGGCGGGGTGGGGAATTTAACCGAGAACAATTGTTTTCGGCAGGGGGTGTCGCTATGTCGCTATGGGGGCGAAGGGTTTTGGCTCGTGGTGGGTGAGCCTTTGCGCCCTCGCGGGGACGGAGCGCGTAAATCCTTCACAGTGAAAATAGCGGTCCGCTGCCCCTTTGGGAAGCAATTCGCGGAATATTTTAGGACGGGCGTCTGAAAGTGCGGTAGCCACGCCGGGCCGCGTCATCCGCATCGGGTCAAAACCGGCCGCAGACCCGCCTTCGGCGCCCGATGAGCCGCGAAACTTCGTCTGCGGCCGTCGGCCGCTACGGGGCGATTCGTCGCCGAGGCTCGCCGGTCAGCACGCGGTGCATGGGGTCAGGTCGTGAACGCGGACGCGAACAACTCCGGCACATAGTTGACCAGGGTTGGGATCAGGCCACCAACCGGCGGTCCCGTCACAGTGACGGTTTGCATCAGAGGTGATCCCGGCACCGTCGCCGTGGCGGTGAACGGCTGCAGAGGTACGAGCAGACCCGAGAAGGGAACCTGGGCGGTCACTGACAGTCCCGGCAGCGGCAGGTTGAACGCCACGGTTTGTTCGCCGTTGAGGAACCCGTTGGCGATATTGGCGGGCGCGGCGAAGAGGGCCACCGCCGCTCCAACCGGATTTCCGCTTGCGATCGCGTCGAAGAAGGCTCCGGCGCTTCCCGCCGCCGCCGTCGTCGCGTTGATTTGAGCACCCAACACCTCGAACGCCAACAGTTCCGGCACACCGACACCGAACGCGACAGTGGTTCCCGTAGGTGTCACGGACGGGAGCGACCCCCAGGCCGGAACGGTCAGTTCCTGCAGGAGGTTCGCGGAGCCCAGCGCCAGACTTTGCGTCTGGGACACGACGGGCAGCACGTTCCCCGTCTGCAGCGCCGTGAAGAATGCCAGCGGCATATTGAACTGGCTGCCGAACGCTTGGAACATCGCTGGCAATGTGCCTGTCGCCCAACTTCTTCCGAGGATTTGCATGTTCGTGGAGGTGTTGGAAAAGAGACTTGAGTACGCGCCGAAAGCCCCGCCGATCGGGTCGGTGACAGCAGCCGCCCCGGCGGGGGCCGTCGCCGCGGGCGCGGTCAGCGCGCCGAGGAGGGCCTGCTCCGCGTTGGCGGCCTCGGTGCCCACATAGGCGGCGGCGCCGGCGTTCAACAAGTTGACGAATTGTTGATGGAAGGTCGCCGCTTGCGCGCTGATCGCTTGGTATTCCTGACCAAGGGCGCCGAAAAGGGCCGCTATTCCCGCTGACACCTCGTCCTGGGCCGCTGCCACCACAGCGGTGGTCGGTCCGGCAGCGGCTGCGGTCGACTCGATCAGCGTCGAATGTAGTCCGGCCAAATCCTGTGCGGCCGACGTGACCAACTCCGGTACTGCGACGACGAAATCCATTCTTCGTCTCCCATCGGCTCATTTATGGCACCCGATAAGGCATCGAGGTCAGCCGAGGGTAAGCGATACCTCGCAAAGGGTGTGGGAAATCCGTCTCATCGTTGTTTCGCGTCGCATGCAATTGATTCATTAATGCAACGCAACAATTGACTGGCCCAAACCCGTGCTTTCGACGCGATGACGGTGCGCGACTGTTACGGCGCAATTGCGGACGCCAACTGCGCGGGCGCGTAAACCGATAGCCCGGTCGCCAGTCCACTGATGGGCGTTCCCCCGACGGGAAGCGTGATCGCGCCACCACCGATATTCACAGCCGCGGTGTAGGGGGTCACCGGCGCCAGCAGGCCATTCATCGGAAGGTTCAACGTGGCGGGCAATCCGCCAACGTCGAACGTGATCGGCAGCGTCGATTGCCCGTTCAGGAAAGCGTCGGTGACCAAAGCCGGAGCGTCGACCAGCGTGGTGATCGCGCCGCCGAAATCTCCGGTCTGCAGCTGGCCCACGAATTGCGAGGCACTGCCGGCAAAAGCGTTCACCGCGTTGAACGGTGCCCCCAGCGCTTCAATCGTCAGAGCCACCGGCAACCCGGCGGTGGCAGTGAGGGAAAGGTTGCTGAGGAATGACCCGGCTTTGATGGTTGCGGTCAGGGACGTGTCCGTGAGCGTGTTGATCACGTTGGTGAAGTTCTGGGAGATATGCGCGGGGATGGAACCCGTGGGCAGCAGGTTGGTGAAATTCTGCGCCCGCATGCCCGGAATGGTGAGGATCGGCAGCAGGTCGCCGATGGTGCCGGTCGGCGTCACCGAGGCGAGGATCGTGCCACCGAAGATAGGACTGATGCTGCCCGTACTGGTCACATCGACGCCGGTTATGAAGAGATTGAGCAAGCCTTGGCTGATGTCGGAGAACGCGCCGCCGATGTCTCCCGTCAGCAGCGCTTGGTAGGCCGCCTGGAAGGCCGCCGGCAGTCCTTGCAGACCGCTGAGGAAGTCACTACCCGCGCTCTGCAGCGACGTCGCGATGATGTGGGCGTACATCATCTGGTTCTGGATGAACTGCTGGACGTACGGCCCCGGGTTGAACGCGAGTAAGGCCTGGATCGCGGCTTGGATGTTCGCCGGCAACCCGGCCAATAGAGCGGGGAAGTTCTGGATGACGTATTGAAGATCCGCGGCGATGGTGTTCGCGTATCCCGTCGCGTTCGCAATGAACTGGTGCAGGAACGGCGCCGGATTGGCGGCGAGCGAACCGCGCAGTAGCTGCAGATTGGCGAGCGTGTGGTCTAACAGCGTCTGATACGGTCCCGCGGCGTTGCCGGTGCTGGCGCCGGCGTGAAGCAGGCTGGGGCCAAGGCCGCCCGCATACGACTGCAACATCGTTGGCAGAGCGGCGATCTGCGCCGACAGGCCCTGCAGGCTCGGCCCGAGCTGGCCGGAGAAGAGCGATGCCGCCGTGCCGTTCTGCAGGGCGGCAACGATGCCGGTGACGCCCTGCGTGACGGAGCCGCTGCTCAGTCCCCCGAGTAGCGACCCGAATGTCGCCCCGCCGCCGAGAACCGTGCCGCTGCCGCCGCTGAGGATCGGGCTCAGCAGTCCCCCACCGCCGAGCAGCGGGATGCCGGCGGCCGCGGTCGTGCCGGAGGCAAGTCCGCTGACGCCCTCGCCCATTTCCGAAACAGCTCCGCCGACCGAATTGAGCAAACCCTGGGCTGGTGCCCCATTCAACAAATTCTGCTCGGCGTTGGCCACCTCGGTGCTGAGATATGCCGCGCCCCCCGCACTCAACATATTCACGAACTGCTCGTGGAAAGATTGCACCTGGGCGCTGATGACCTGATATTCCTGACCGAAGGCGCCAAAAAAGGCCGCAACTCCCGTCGACACCTGGTCTTCGGCCGCCGCGGCCACACTGGCCGTCGGCGTGGCGGCCGCCGCAGAGGCCTCGGCCATGGAGTCGCGAATCCCCGCCAAATTCTGCGCAGCCGCCTGCACTTCTTCGGGCACAGCGAAGAGAAACGACATCTCAGCCCCATCGCTCCATTACGACGGTTGCCCGATGGTCATCGAGGCATTCTGCAGCCTAATAACACCGCGTTCTTTGCGCAGTAATTTCGCGGTTTGTGCCGTCTCGGCGTGGCGGGGAAATCGAAGCAATCCGAGCTTCCGCCGTCAGCTCCTAAGTCACCGGTGTGATTGCCGCCGCGAGTTGCGAGCCGAAGCTCAGCAATCCGGGAATGAAGCCGCCGATCGGCGTCCCGAATATCGGGCCACCTGGGTTGAGGACGACGGGGTTCAGCGGCGTGAGCAGCCCGCCGACGGGCAATTCGGCCGACGCGACGAGCTGGCCCAGCGGGAAGCCTCCAATGGTGATGTTGGAGGTGAGCTCGGGCAGCGCGATATACGTCTGGCCGTTCAGGAAGGCGTTGGCGGCGTAGGCCGGGGCGTCCAAGAGCGCGGCGGCTGCCGCCGATGCGTTTCCCGCTTGCACGGCACTCACGAACGCCACCGAACTCGAATTCAGCGCGGCCAGCGTGTTGATCGGCATTCCCACCGAATCGAAGACCAGCTGCAGAGGCAGCCCGAAGGAAAGCACCAAAGAGCCGGTCACCGTCGTCCCGAAATTCGTGAGCGTGTTGACGACGTTGGTGAAGTTCTGTGCGATCTGGGCGGGGATCGAGCCGGCGGGCAGCAGATTGGTGAAGTTCTGCGCCATCTGCCCTGGGATGGTGAGAACCGGCGCGAGGTCTCCGAGCGGGCCGAGCGGGACCACCGGAACCGGCGTCGTCCCACCAAGCTCCACCGTGACCGGCTGGAAGCCGGGCAGGAACGCGTTGACGAGCGCGGTGTTCACGGCGGCGTAGGCGCCGCCGTTGTCGCCCACGAGGAGGTCGCCGAAGGCGGTCTGGAAGCCCGTCGGCAGCGTCTGAACTCCCGTGATCAAGTCCTGGCCCGCCGCTTGCAGCGAGGTGACGACGGTCTGGGCGTAGCCGGTCTGAGTGCTGACGAACTGCTGCAACAGAGCGCCCGGGTCGAGGGTCGACAGAGCCTGAACGCCGGTCTGGACTGTGGCCGGCAGGTTCGCCAACTCGACGGGGAGGTTCTGAATCCCGGTGGCGATCGACGAGGCGATCGTGTGCGCGTAGACCGCCTGGTTTGCGGCGAGCTGGTGCAGGAACGGGAACGGGTTGGCCGAGAACGTCGCATTGATGGCCTGCAGGTTGGTGGCCGTATTGACCACGAGCGCTTGATACGGCGCGGCAACCGCGCTGCCGAAGGAGCTGACACCGCCGGCCAACGCGGACACCCCGCCGGTTGACAGCGTCCCGAGCGTAATCGGGGCGTCGGCAATGGCGTTCGAAATCGCTTGCGCGCCAACCTGAATCTCGCCGCCAACGGCACCACCCAGCAAGGCCTGCCCGGCGTTGGCGGCCTCAGCGCTCGCGTAGGCACCCGCGCCGGCGTTCATCAACTCCACGAACTGCTGGTGAAAACCCTGCGCTTGGGCGCTCAGCGCCTGGAACTCCTGTCCGACGTTGCCGAACAGCGACGCGATCGCGATCGATATCTCGTCCTGAGCCGCGGTCGCGATCCCGGTCGTGGGACCCGCCGCGGTCGCCGCGGCCTCGGCCAGCGACGAACGGATACCCGCAAGATTGTTGGCCGCGCTCTCGACCAGATCCGGCGTCGCGATCACATACGACATGTCCACCCTCTCCTCGAGCAATTCGTGCGGTGACCGGTGGTCACCCTTTTTTGGGCGTGAGCGCAATAAGGCCGGGCACAAGCGTGCGTGGGCCCATGAGCTCTCTGCTGCCGGTTACCGGCCAGAAACTTACTTCGCGGTAACCATGACTGACACGAGCCTAATAAGCGGCTTGCTCAGAACGGAAAGACAACAAGCGTTTTCACAGGAACTGTCGTGAAAGAGCGGGAGGCAGGCAGGCCTGGACGCGCGAAGGGCCGGGGCTTCCCGCGAATACGTGGGAGGCTCCGGCCCTTTGGGCGATGAACTACATCAGGGGCGGCGCGCCTATTGCACGCGCGAGCTGTTCGGGCAGGTAGACGAGCAGGCCGGGCACGATGCCACCAAAGGTGGTCTCGTGCAGCGTTATCGAACCCGGGCCGAAGATGGGAATTTCGAGCGCCGCGGGGTTGAGTGGCGTGAGGAGGCCGCCGAGCGGGATGTCGGTCAGCGTCAAGATGCCGTCGGGGCCGCCAAGCATTGCCGGCAGTTGCAGCGTCGCCTGGCCATTGAGGAAGCCGTTCGCGGCGACGGCGGGAGCGTCGAGGACCGCGGCAAGCGCGCCCAGTCCGTCGCCGGTTTGGACCGCGCCGACGAGCGCGTTCGCGCTCGAGCCGATCGCCTGCACCGTGGTGACCGGCGGCCCCAGCGCGTCGAGCGCGAGCACCAACGGCAGCCCGATGTGCAGGTTGCCGGTGTTCAGGTCGAGCGTCTGAGACGTGTCCGTCAAAGTCGCAAAGACGTTAGTCGCGTTCTGCGCGACCATTCCGGGCACGGTCCCGGCGGGGATCAGATTGGTGATGTTCTGCGCCGTCTGGGCGGGAAGCGCGGCGAGCGGCAACACATCGCCCAGCGCACCGCTCGGCACGATGTCGATCAGTCCTGTGGTCGGGTCGAAAACGGCATTGAGGCTGGTGATGAACGGGCCCAGGAACGCACCGCCGACCTGGCTCAACCCGCCGGTGACATCGCCGGACATGATGGTCTGCAAGCCGGCTTGCAGGTTCGCCGGGAAGGCATTCACTCCGGCCATGAAGTCGATCTGGGCGTTCTGTAACGAGGTCGTGATCAGTGGGCCGTACGCCAGTTCGGTGTTGAGGAAGTTCTGGACGGCGGGTAGGGCGCCGTGAGCTCCGGTTTGCAGCGCCGCCGGGAGACCGGCCAGCTGGGCGGGGTTCTGGATGACGCTCTGCACGCCCGTCACGATGGCCTGCCCATACCCCTGCTGGTTGAGGGCGAACTGGCGCAGCACTGGCGCAGGATTGGCCGCGATCGCGTTGCCGAGTGACTGCAGGTTGTTGACGGTGTTCGAGACCAGCGCTTGATACGGCGCGGCAACGGTCGCCCCGAACCCGCTGACGCCATCGAGTACGGCCGCGGGCGTGGTTTGTGCGGCGTTCGCAGCCTCGGTGCTGAGGTAGGCGCCGGCTCCCGCGTTCAGCATGGCGACGAATGTGCCGTGGAAGGCCTGCGCTTGCGCGCTCAGGGCCTGAAACTGCTGTCCGACGTTGCCGAAGAGGGCGGCGATCGCCGCCGACACCTCGTCCCCTGCCGCGGCCGCTACCCCAGTGGTGGGACCCATCGCCGCATCGGCGGCCTCGGCCAGCGACGACCGGATGCCCGCCAGATTCTGGGAAGCTTCCTCGATCAGCTCCGGCGTCACGTTCACGAACGACATCTGCGACTCCTCGACTTTGCCCCCGGTGACCACTTCTTACTTGCAAGTAAGATCCTGGGGCCGCGGCCGGCGAAGACCATCGGTCGAAGCGCGTAGAAACCCCCGCCGGGGGGTCGTAGATCGAGTCTTGCGGTGGGCTAAGCCCGCAACTGGGCGCCGACCACCTCGGCGGCGCGTCGCACCGCGGCGTCGCGGGCCGCGCTCGCGTCGTCTTCGGTGAGCGTGCGATCCGGCGCTCGGAACCGCAGCGCGAACGTCAACGACTTGCGGTCCTCGCCAACCTGCGGACCGGTGAAGACGTCGAACAATTGGATGTCCTCCAGCAGCTCGCCGGCCCCTTCGCGCACGGCGTCGGCGACCGCCTGGGCGGGCACGTGCGCGGGCACGACGAGGCTGACGTCCTGGAAGACGGCGGGAAACGGCGACACGCTGGGCGCGGGCAGCGTCTCGGTGAGGGGGATCGCGTCGAGGTTGAGCTCCATCGCGCAGGCGCCCGCCGGCAGGCCCGCGCGTTCGATGACCGCCGGATGCAGCTGCCCGGCGTAGCCGACGGTGGTGTCGCCGACGAGCACCTCGGCGCATCGGCCGGGATGCCAGGGCAGACGCTGCGACGCTCGCAGGCGAACGGCGACTCCGCTGGCCCGGGCGACGATGCGCACCGCCTCGAACGCGTCGGTTGCGTCGAATCGACGGCCGGGCCCCCACGGGCCGCGCCGCTCGCGCAGCCCCGCCATCACCGCCGCGACGTGCTGCGGCTGCCGCGGCAAGGACGCGTCGAGCAGGGCGATCTCGCCATCGGTCGGGCGGCGGTGCACGGGGATGAGCTCGACGCCGCGGGTCTCCTCCGTCGGCTGGACCACCTGTGCGAGCGCGTACAGCGCGACGTCCACGAGTCCACGAGACACGTTGCGGCTCAACGCTTCCAGCAAGGCCGGCAGCAGCGTCGTGGCCAGGTGCGGCCGGTCGGCTTCCAGCGGGTTGAGCACACGCGTCGTGAAGCGGCGGGGGGCGTCGGCCGGCAAGCCCCACAGGTCGAACACGCCGGCCGGCAGGAACGGCGTCGGCAGGATCTCGACGAATCCCGACTGCGCCAGCGACTTTCCGATGGCGCGGCGGCGCTTCTGCACCGCGGTGAGCCCCCGGCCCGCAGGGGCCGCCGGAAGCACCGACGGGATCGTCTCCAGACCTTCGAGCCGCAGCACCTCCTCGACGAGGTCGGCGGCCTGCTGGAGATCCGGGCGCCAGCTGGGGGGCGTCACCGTGAGCGTGCCGTCCCCCTCGTCGGTGACCCGGGCACCGATCTGGGTCAGCCGCCGGGCCGTCGTGCCCGCGGGGTAGGTCACGCCGGCGACGCGGTCCGGCAGGTCGACGGCGATCCGGATCGGTGGCCCGGACCAGTCCGCGACCGGGGGGTCACCACGCCAGTCGGTCAGCTTTTCCGACACCGCTCCCCCGGCGATGTCGACGAGCAGCCCGGCACACCTGTCCAGGGCGGCCACGGACACGGCGGGGTCCACCCCCCGCTCGTACCGGCGCGCGGCCTCGCTCGGCAGGTGCAGCCTGCGCTGGGTGCGCGACACCGCCGCCGGATCCCAGACCGCCGCCTCGAGCAACACGTCCGTCGAGTCCGGGCGCACCTCCGTGCTCGCCGCGCCCATCACGCCGCCGATCGCCGCGGTCGCCGCGTCGTCGACGATGAGGATGTCTGCCGGATCGAGCCGGCGCTCGACGCCATCGAGGGTGACGACCGTCTCCCCCGGCCGCGCGCGGCGCACCTCGAAGCCTCCAGTGATCCGGTCGCAGTCGTGGGCGTGCATCGGGTGCCCCAGTTCGAGCATCACGTAGTTGGTGACGTCCACAGCCGGCGATGTCGCGCGGATGCCGCACAGCAGCAAACGACGTTGCAGCCACCACGGCGACACGGCGTCGGGATCGATCCCGGTGACCGGGCGCAACGCGAACCGGCGCACGCCCGTGTCGGGCCGGACGGTCAGCGGCCATGCCTCGCCCGTTGCGGGCAGCGGCTTGACGTCGGCGGGGTCGACGAAGTTCAGGTCGTAGGCGCAGGCGATCTCGCGGGCCAGCCCGCGGACCGACATGCAATAGCCGCGGTCGGGGGTGATGGCGAGGTGGAAGACGACGTCATCGAGGCCGAGCACGGCGGCGGCGTCGGCGCCGGGTTCGGCGGTTCCGGGCGGCAGCACCAGGATCCCGGAATGGTCGGCGCCCAGCCCGAGTTCGGCGGCCGAGCAGATCATTCCCTCGGAGTCACGTCCGTAGGTCTTGCGTGCGGTGATCGCGAAGCCGCCGGGCAGCGTGGTCCCCGGCAGCGCCACCACAACCAGGTCGCCGACAACGAAATTGGTTGCTCCGCAGACAATCTCGCGTTGCCGATCGGCGCCGACGTCCACCAGGCAGGCGCGGATAGGCTTCTTGAACCCGCTGAGCTCCTCGATGTCGGTCACGCGCCCGACCGTCAGCGGGCCGTCCACCGGGCCGAGGGTACAGACCTCCTCGACCTCGTGCCCGATCCGGACGAGCGTCTGCTCGAGTTCCCCGGGCGAGACGTCCCATCCCGGAGCACCGGCCGAAACCACGTCACGCAGCCAGCTGTAGGGGACGCGCATCAGGCGCCCACCCCGAACGGCAGAGAGAAGCGAACGTCGCCCTCGACCATGTCGCGCATGTCCGGGATGCCGTTGCGGAACTGCAGGGTGCGCTCCAGACCCATCCCGAAGGCGAAGCCGGAATACACCTCGGGGTCAATCCCGGCCGCGCGCAACACGTTTGGGTGCACCATCCCGCAGCCGCCCCACTCGACCCAGTCGGCACCGCCCTTCTTGTTGGCGAACCAGACGTCGACCTCGGCGGAGGGTTCGGTGAACGGGAAGAAGTGCGGCCGGATCCGCGTGCGCGCCGAGGGACCGAACTCGGCGCGCGCGAACGCGTCGAGCGTTCCGCGCAGGTGCGCCATCGACAGGCCGCGGTCCACCGCCAGGCCCTCGACCTGGTGGAAGACCGGGGTGTGTGTGGCGTCGAGCTCGTCGGTGCGGAAGGTCCGGCCGATCGAGATGATGTACACGGGCAGCTCGTGCGCCAGCAGGGTCCGCACCTGAACCGGCGACGTGTGGGTGCGCAGCAGCTGACGCGAGTCCTCCGGCGCGACGTAGAAGGTGTCCTGTTCGCTGCGCGCGGGGTGGTCGGCGGGGAAGTTGAGCGCGTCGAAGTTGAACTGCTCGGTTTCGACCTCCGGTCCCTCGGCCAGCTCCCAGCCCATCGCGATGAATGTGTCGGCGATGTGCTCGGCCAGGATCGTGATCGGGTGCCGCGCCCCGGTCGGCTGCCGGGTCGACGGCAGCGTGACGTCGATCCCCTCGGCGATCAGTACCGCCGCGTCGCGCTCGGCGCGCAGGGTGGCCAGCCGTTCGTCGTAGCTGCGTTGCGCCTCGGACCGCGCGACGTTGACGCGCTTGCCGGCGTCGGCCCGTTGGTCCTTGGGCAGGGCGCCCAGCGCCTGGCGTGCCAGGGCGAGCGGCGAGCGGTCGCCCAGGTGCTCGGTCTTGACGCGCGCCAGCGCGTCGAGGTCGTCGGCGAGGGCGATGGCCTCCTGGGCCTCCTTGACCGCGCGGTCCAGGGCGTCCGGCGTCAGATCGACGGGTTGATCACCCACGCGGGGGCACTCTCCTTGAGGACGGGCTGTTCGGACTGGCTGACGTGCCGATCATAGTGACCCGCGCGTGTCGCGAATCGCGCGCTTCGCGGGGCCGTCAGCTAGCGACGGCCGCCTGCGGGCTGGTCAGCGCGTCAACCTCCGACGACGGCGCCACGACGGGCAACCGCCGCGCGGCGACGAACCGCGCGATCCTGTGGGCCACGAACGCGCCCAGCAGCCCGAAGGCCGGTGCGGCGGCCATCGTGCCCCAGTGGTGGGCCAGCATCAGGAACCCGAAGCCGGAAGACGCCGCCAGCATGAGGCAACGGACCGGCGTCCAGTGAATCGGTTGACGGAACCGGGAAGACACCAGCACGCCCAGCACGACGGCGACCGTGTGGCCCGCGTCGGTGAAATCGCTGCCGATGACCGCCGCGGCGATTCCCGCCGCGACCCACCAGCCGACCCAGGCCGCCCGCCAGCGCCGGGGAATGACTGCGGTCATCGCCCCTAGCACCGCGAGGGCCCCATAGCTCATGCCGACGTCGCTGGCCCGCGTGATGGACACCGGCATCCAGCCGAACTCGACGGCCGCGGCCAGGGCCGCCGCCACCAGCAGCGTCGCGCCGATGTGGCCGACGACGAACGCGACCATCAAGCGAATCGTGCTCAGATGCAGTTCGGCGAGGGCCAACAGGCACGTCAGGAAGGGCAGCCAGAAGTAGAGCGGGCCGGCGTCGACCACCAGCGCGCTGCCCAGCAGCGTGCCGAGATGCCCGTGGGCCAGGTTGTGCAGGTTGGTGCTGGCGCGCTCGACGATGACGTCATGCGCGTGCGGTCCGAGCACGAGAATGGCGCAGCTGATCGCTAGCAGAACAGCCGCGTACCCCAAGGTGAACTGGACCCGGGCAAGCCGGGACAGGATGCCCCCAATCATTGCCATCCATTATGGCTGGGGATTTGTTTCGCCAGTGTCATCGGAGGCTGTCAACTCCTTAAGAGTCTTGAGGCGATAGATCGCCAGGTCCGCCGGGATGCCGGCGGGCTTATGGGCGAACAGCGGTCTACGTGCGCGTTTGGCGGATACGCCCAACCGGTCCAGTTCGCTTTGCGGTATGAGATCCAACGTCGAACTCGACACCATGATTCCGCCTTTGGTGGCCCGCTCCATGACGCGCGCGGCGATGTTGACGTCGACGCCGAGCCAATCGGCGGCCAGCCGTTGCGGGCGGCCCGTGTGGATTCCCACCCGCATGCGGGGGGTGTACCCGTCCACCTCGACCGATTTGAGCGCCTCCTTGGCGGCCAGCACCGCCCCGACCGCGACGACGGGGTCGCGAAACACCGCCATGAGGCCGTCGCCCATGCGTTTGACGATGTGCCCGCCCGCGTCGAGCAGCGGTGGCTCCACCGCCCGCGCCACCTGACGCAGCAGGCTGAGCGCCGCATCGTCGCCCGCCTGCAACGACCAGGTGGAGAAGCCCACCAGGTCGGTGAAGACCAGCGTCACCTCCGGATTGACCGGCCGTCGTGCAACCGACTCCGTCAACGCCTGCCACAGTTGCAACACACCGAGGCTGACCTCGCGCGAGACCGCGTCGCGGTCGCCGAGCAGCCGGTCGGCCGCCCGTGCCGCCGCGCGGGGGCCACCGTCGCCCGCCGTTGACAGCGGGTCACCGAACTCGGGGTCGCCGGGCAGCAGGCGGCGCGCGCGACGGATGAACGCCACCGCCCCCGGGCTGTGGTTCGTGGAGCGCAGCCACCGGCCCGGCGACAAGCGCTGCTCGGCGGGTGCGGCGAGCGCGGTGCCGGTCTCGTCGGATTCACCAGCGCCCGAATCGCGATGTCCAACGTCCACGTCGCCAGGGTAAGCGGTGTGGACGGGCGCAGGCAGCGCGCGCCCGGCCGTTGCGCGCTACACCGCGGGCAGCAGCAGGCCCCGCACGGCGGGCAGCAGTAAGCCGTCCTGGACGGCAGGAACCAAGCCGCCGAACTGCGTGCCGTCGAAGGTGACGACGGTAGACGAGCCGGTGGGTGAGGTGAACGTGGCCGTGGCCGGCTGAAGAGGCGCGAGGAGACCGCCGTACGGGATGCTGATTGCTGCCGAGGAATACAGCAGCCCCGAAGGCAGGGTGAGCGACTGCGTGAACGTTCCTCCGCCATAGAAGAAACCCCTGACCACGTTTCCCGGCGTGTTGAGGAGCCCGATCAGGGCCCCTATGGGGTTCCCGGTCTGTACGGCATTCCCGATCGCCGTGACACTGTTCCCGAACGCTGTCGCCGCACTGAGGGGCGCCCCTAACGCGTCCAAGCCGTATGCGATAGCCGGTGGAACCGTTAAGGTACCCACGGGCATGACCGACCCGTCTACCGTAGCCGTCACAGTCGCCGTGATCGGGCCTAACGGAGTGGGGATATCGAGAATGGGAATCTTCCCGGCGCCGCCGCCCCCGCCGTTGGCTTGCGTAGCGGCCGCGGTAAGGGCCGCCGCCGGCGGATTCACTGCGCTCGCCAGAGCTTGCTGGACGTTGGCCAGCTCCGTGCTCACATACTGGCTCGCACCGCCGCTCAACAAGCTCACGAACGTCGAGTGGAACGCCGCCGCCTGGGCGCCGACGGCCTGATACCCCTGCGCGTACTCGGCGAACAGCGACTGGATAGCCGCCGAGACGTCATCGGCCGCCATCGCCGCAATCCCCGTGGTGGGAATCGCCGCGCGGCCTTGGGCGGCGGTGAGTGCTGACCCGATTGTCTCCAGCTGTCCGGCGGCCGACGCCACCGCTTCCGGAACCACGCTCACAAGAGACATATCGGACCCTCCTATGGAAGGCATGAAGAGCGGCCGAGGATCAGCGTAACTCCGCGTCCGATGTGTGTGTAGTAGGCCACCAAAATATTGCTCTGACGCGCAGGTTAATGGAATTGATCACGCGGTTGCGGCATGGGTGTGGATAACCGGTAACACCGTCCCCCCGGGGCGCGGATGTTGTAGACAACGAACGTTGTCAAAGTTATCGTCAGCGCCATCGGCAGTAGGGAGGCCGCCATGACCGCTTCGTCCACCACACCCGCTGACCCGCTGGGGCCCGACTCGCTCACCTGGAAGTATTTCGGTGACCTGCGCACCGGAATGATGGGCGTGTGGATCGGCGCGATCCAGAACATGTATCCCGAACTGGGCGCCGGCGTAGAGCAGCATTCGATCCTGCTGCGCGAGCCTCTTCAGCGCGTTGCGCGTTCGGTGTACCCCATCATGGGCGTGGTCTACGACGGCGAGCGGGCGGCCCAGACCGGCCGGCAGATCACGGGCTACCACCACACCATCAAGGGCGTCGACGCGACCGGGCGGCGCTACCACGCGCTGAATCCCGACACCTTCTACTGGGCGCACGCCACCTTCTTCATGCTGATCATCAAGGTGGCCGAGTACTTCTGCGGGGGCCTCACCGAGGCCGAGAAGCGCCAGTTGTTCGACGAACACGTGCAGTGGTACCGGATGTACGGCATGAGCATGCGGCCGGTGCCCGAGTCGTGGGAGGACTTCCAGCGGTACTGGGACCGCGTCTGCCGCGAGGAACTGGAGGTCAACCGGGCGACGCAAGACATCTTCCAAATCCGGATCCCGAAGCCGAAGTTCATCCTCATGCCGACCCCGGTGTGGGACCAGTTGTTCCGGCCGATGGTCGCCGGTCAGCGCTGGATCGCCGCGGGCCTGTTCGAGCCCGCCGTCCGCGAGAAGGCGGGCATGCGCTGGACGCCCGGTGACGAGATCCTGCTGCGGCTGTTCGGAAAGCTGGTCGAGCTGGCGTTCCTGGCCGTCCCCGACGAGATACGGCTGCACCCGCGGGCGCTGGCCGCCTATCGCCGCGCCGAAGGCCGCATCCCGGTCGACGCCCCGCTGACCGAGGCGCCGCCGTTCGTGGCGCCGCCGCGCGACCGCCGCGGCCTGCCGATGCACTACTTCCCGCCCCCGCCCCGGCCTGCGAAGGCGCTGATCGAGCGCGCCGGCTCGCTGATGCACACGACGCTCTCGCTGGCCGGGCTACGGCCCGCGCGGGGCCGCGCGACCAGAGCCGCCTGACGCTGTTTCGCCGAGCCTGCGCAGGGCGCGGGGTTTCGGGCTTTGCGGTGGGCGCCAGACGCAGGCTCGGGGCCGTCAGCGCAGGCTCAACGCAGGACGCCCAGGGCCTGCGCGCTCTGGTAAAGACAGATCGCCGCGGCGGCGGCCACGTTGAGGCTTTCGGCGCCGCCCGCCATCGGGATGCGCACGCGCCGATCCGCCGCGCCCGCCACCTCCTCCGCCAGGCCGTGGGCCTCCGGGCCGAACAGCCAGGCCGTCGGGGTGTCAAGGGCCGCCTCGTCCAGCCGGGTCTCCCCGTCGACGGTGGTGGCCAGCACCTGCAGCCCCGCGGCCCGCAACGCGGCGACGGCAGCCATCGCGTCGGGCACCGCAACGACCGGGACGGAGAAGATGCTGCCGGCCGATGCCCGCAGGCATTTGCCGTTGTAGGGGTCGACGCCGTGCCCGGCCAGGATGACCGCCCCCGCTCCCATGGCGTCGGCGAGGCGAATCAGCGTGCCGGCGTTGCCCGGCTCGCCGATCTCGACGGCCACCGCTACGAGCCGGGGAGGGCCGGCGAGGGCGTCGTCCAGCGGCGTCTCCCGCGTCGTGCACACGGCCACCAGCCCCGCGGGGGTGACGGTGTCCGAGAGGGCCTTGGCGGCCCGCTCGGTGACCGCGTGGACCGGGCAGCTCAGCCCCCTCAGCAACGCAGCATGCCGCTGGGCGGCGGCCTCGGTGGCGAAGACCTCGAGGACCAGCCCGCGGGCCGCCGCGGCCTCGACCAGATTGGGCCCCTCGGCCAGGAACCGTCCCGCCCGCCGTCGGGAGACGAGGCGATGCAGCTTGACCGCCGCCGCCACCCTGGCCGAGCGTTCGGTGAGCACGCTCGGGTTAAGCAGCCTCTCCGGAGTCCGACGGGGAGTTGACGTCCTCGGGCAGCGCGGCCCGGGCGACCTCGACAAGCGCGGTGAACGCCGCCGGGTCGGTGATCGCGATGTCGGCCAGGTTCTTGCGGTCGACCTCGACGCCCGCGGCCTTGAGGCCCTGGATCAGGCGGTTGTAGGTGATGTCGTTGGCGCGGGCGGCCGCGTTGATCCGCGAGATCCACAACTTACGGAACTCACCCTTGCGCGCCCGGCGGTCGCGGAAGGCGTAGTTCAGCGAATGCAGTTGCTGCTCTTTGGCTTTCCGATAGAGCCGGGACCGCTGGCCGCGATAGCCCTTCGAGGCCTTGAGGATGCTGCGCCTCTTCTTGTGGGCGTTGACCGCCCGCTTTACGCGTGCCATGGATGTTCCTACTCTCGTTCAGGCAGTGAATGGTTCGGGATTGTCTGGCGCCGGGACCGGGTGGCCCGCCGGCGCGATGGTCAGCCGTTCAGCAGCTTGTTGACCCGGCTGGCGTCGTTGGCCGACACCGTCGTGCGGCCGGCGAGCCGCCGGGTCCGGGTGGTCGGCTTGTGCTCGAACAGGTGCCGGCGATTGGCTTTCTCGCGCATGATCTTTCCGGTGCCGGTGCGCCGGAACCGCTTCGATGCGCCGCTGTGGGTCTTGGCCTTGGGCATGTGTCCTCGAGTTCTGGTCGTGTGGTGGTCAGTTCGGTGACGCGGCGGTGTCGCCTGCCGCGTCCGCGTCGGGCGCCGGTCCCGCCCCTTCGGGGTGCCGCGCCCTGGCGCGTGTCTTCGCGCCGCGGTGCGGTGCCAGCACCATCGTCATGTTGCGACCGTCCTGCTTGGCGGACGTCTCGACGAATCCGTAGTCGGCGACGTCGGCGCCGAGCCGCTGCAGCAACCGGTAGCCCAACTCGGGCCGGGACTGCTCACGCCCGCGAAACATGATGGTCACCTTCACCTTCGATCCGGCCTCCAGGAAGCGGATGACGTGACCCTTTTTCGTTTCGTAGTCGTGGTCGTCGATCTTCGGTCGCAGCTTCTGTTCCTTGACGACGGTCTGCTGCTGGTTCCGGCGGGATTCGCGCGCCTTCTGGGCCGTCTCGTATTTGAACTTGCCGTAGTCCATGATCTTGCAGACTGGCGGTCTGGCATTCGGGGCGACTTCGACGAGATCGAGGTCGGCGTCCGCGGCAACGCGCAGCGCGTCTTCGATGCGCACGATGCCTACCTGCTCCCCCCCTGGGCCTATCAATCGGACTTCAGGTACGCGGATGCGCTCGTTGACGCGGGTCTCAGTGCTGATGGGGCCTCCCTTGTTGGGCTTCTGGATCGATCGCCACCAGAGCCCGGGCCCGTCCGATCGCAGTCCGAGTGAAAACACCACGCCATCAGCAAGAAAGCCCTGCACCAGCAGGGCCCAATGCCGACCGATCGCGGCCCGAACAGACGGTTCGGGACGCCCGCGTTGCTCGCGGAACAGGCATGCGCGACGCCTGTGACCGGACCGTTTCGCCTGTGGCTAACGGTGGGAGTGGGACTCCACTTAACTGTTCCTGGCCTTCGCCGGGATGGTCGCGGAGGCAAGTTTAGCAGCCGTGAGCCGCCTTCCTGTACTTCCGCGCACTTCCACGGGGGCCGGGCAAACCCGAGCCGAGCCGTGCGCACGGGCAAACATGACAAATCGCACTGGGCGACTCTCGCGGCATCGTCAGGAATTTCACGGATTAAAGGCATATCCTCGCGGTCTGTGACACTCGCTTCTACTCGCCCGGGAAGCCGGTCCCGATCCCGGTTCCGCTGGGTTCCGGCGGCCGCGGGATGGACCGTCGGCGTCATCGCCACCCTGTCCCTGCTGGCGAGCGTGTCACCGCTGATCCGCTGGCTGATCAAGGTTCCGCGGGAGTTCATCAACGACTACCTGTTCAACTTCCCGGACACCAGCATCGCGTGGTCGTTCGTGCTGGCCCTGCTGGCCGCGGCGCTGACGGCGCGCAAGCGGATCGCCTGGGTGCTGCTGCTCGGCAACATGGTGCTGGCCGCCGTGCTGAACGCCGCCGACATCGCCGCCGGCGGCAACACCGCCGCCGAGAACTTCGGCGAGAACCTCGGATTCGCGGTGCACATCGTGGCGGGCGTCCTGCTGGTGCTGGCCTACCGCGAGTTCTGGGCGAAGGTTCGCAAGGGTGCCCTGTTCAAAGCGGCGGCGGTGCTGGTGATCGGCGACGTCATCGGCATCCTGGCGTCGTGGGGCCTGGTCGAGATGTCCCCGGGGACGCTCGCCCCCGATTCCCGGTTCTGGTACGTGGTGAACCGGGTGGTGGGGTTCTCCATCGTCGATCCCGACGCGTTCACCGGCAGGCCGCACGTTTTCCTCAACGCGATTTTCGGACTGTTCGGCGCGCTGGCGCTGATCGCGGCGGCGATTGTGTTGTTCCAGTCGCAGCGCGCCGACAACGCCCTGACGGGTGAGGACGAGTCCGCGATCCGCGGACTGCTGGAGCTCTACGGCAAAAACGACTCGCTGGGCTACTTCGCCACCCGCCGCGACAAGTCGGTGGTGTTCGCCCACAGCGGCCGGGCGGCCATCACCTACCGCGTCGAAATCGGGGTGTGCCTCGCCAGCGGCGACCCCGTCGGCGACCCGCGGGCCTGGCCACAGGCCGTCGACGCGTGGCTGTCGCTGTGCCAGACGTACGGCTGGGCGCCGGGCGTCATGGGCGCCAGTTCGCAGGGGGCGCAGGCGTACCGCGAAGCGGGCCTCAACGCCCTGGAGTTGGGTGACGAGGCGATCCTGCGCACCGCCGACTTCAAGCTGTCCGGGCCGGACATGCGCGGCGTGCGTCAGGCCGTCACCCGGGCCCGGCGGGCCGGCCTCACCGTGCGCATCCGGCGCCACCGCGACATCTCGCCCGACGAGATGGCGGCCACCATCTCGCGCGCAGACGCGTGGCGCGACACCCAGACCGAGCGCGGGTTCTCCATGGCGCTCGGCCGCCTCGGCGACCCGGCCGACGGGGACTGCCTGCTCGTCGAGGCCATCGGGCGCGAGGGCGAGGTGGTGGCGATGCTGTCGCTGGTGCCGTGGGGCAGTACGGGAGTGTCGCTCGACCTGATGCGCCGTTCGCCCCAATCCCCCAACGGCACCATCGAATTGATGGTCAGCGAGTTGGCGCTGGGCGCCGAGACCCTCGGGATCACCCGCATCTCGCTGAACTTCGCGATGTTCCGGTCGGCGTTCGAGCAGGGCGCCCAGCTGGGCGCCGGCCCGGTCGCCCGGCTGTGGCGCGGCTTCCTGCTGTTCTTCTCGCGGTGGTGGCAGCTCGAGACGCTGTACCGCTCCAACATGAAGTACCAACCCGACTGGGTACCGCGGTACGCCTGCTACGAGGACGCCCGGCTGGTGCCGCGCGTGGGCGTCGCCTCGGCCCTCGCCGAGGGATTCCTCGCCTTTCCCTTCAGCCGGCGCAAGACGCACACCGGACATCACCCCGCGGTGCCGGCCCGGCTGGCCGAATCGGGCTTGTTGCACCACGACGGGTCGGCGCCCGACGTGAGCGAGCTGCAGCGCCGCCGCGACGCCGCCGAGGCCAGCGAATCCCGGGCCCGGTTGCCGGAACAGGTGCGGGTGCGCCTGACCAAGCTGAAGACGCTGCAGAACAAGGGAGTTGACGCCTATCCCGTCGGGTCCCCGCCCAGCCACACCGTCGCCCAGGCGCTCGATGCCGACGACCAGGACAACGTGTCCGTGTCGGGCCGGATCTTGAGGATCCGCGACTACGGCGGTGTGCTTTTCGCGGAGCTGCGCGACTGGTCCGGGGAAATGCAGGTGCTGCTCGACAATTCGTGCCTGACGCAGAGTCGCATCGCGGACTTCACCGCGGCGATCGATCTCGGCGACCTGGTCGAGATGAGCGGGCACATGGGCTTCAGCAAGAACGGCACCCGCTCGTTGATCGTGTGCGACTGGCGGATGATCGGAAAGTGCCTGCGGCCCTTGCCGAACAAGTGGAAAGGGCTCACCGACCCCGAGGCCCGGGTGCGAACCCGATACGTCGACCTGGCGGTCAACCCCGAGTCACGCGACCTGCTCAAGGCCCGCAGCGGCGTGTTGCGTTCGGTGCGGGAAACGCTGTTCGCCAAAGGGTTCATCGAGGTCGAGACCCCCATGCTGCAGCAGGTCCACGGCGGGGCCACGGCACGGCCGTTCGTCACGCACATCAATGCCTACGACATGGACCTGTTCCTGCGCATCGCCCCCGAGCTCTACCTGAAGAGACTGTGCGTGGGTGGCGTGGAGCGGGTGTTCGAACTGGGCCGGGCGTTCCGCAACGAGGGCGTCGACTTCAGCCATAACCCGGAGTTCACCCTGCTCGAGGCCTACCAGGCGCACGCCGACTACACGGTGTGGATCGACGGCGCCCGCGAAATCATCCAGAACGCCGCGCAGGCCGCCCACGGCGAGCAGACCGTCCTGCGCCCCCGCTCCGATGGCGATGACCGCCTCGAGCGGGTCGACATCTCCGGCGTGTGGCCGGTGAAGACGGTGCACGAAGCCATCTCCGAAGCGCTCGGTGAGCACGTCGACCCCGACACTCCCCTGGCCACCCTGCGCAAGCTGTCCGACGCCGCCCGGATCCCGTACCGTGCGCACTGGGACGCCGGCGCCGTGGTGCTCGAGCTCTACGAGCACCTGGTCGAGGACCGGACCGAGAAGCCGACGTTCTACATCGACTTCCCCACTTCCGTCTCGCCGCTGACCCGGCCGCACCGCAGCGTGCGCGGCGTCGCCGAACGCTGGGACCTGGTCGCGTGGGGCGTCGAGCTGGGCACCGCCTACAGCGAGCTCACCGATCCGGTGGAGCAGCGCCGGCGCTTGCAGCAACAGTCCCTGCTGGCCGCGGGCGGCGACCCGGAGGCGATGGAACTCGACGAGGACTTCCTGCAGGCCATGGAATACGCCATGCCGCCGACGGGCGGCCTCGGGATGGGCGTAGATCGGCTCGTCATGCTCATAACCGGCCGCAGCATTCGCGAGACCCTGCCGTTCCCGCTGGCCAAGCCGCATTAGCGGAACTCCCTCGGCCGCGCGACCCGCCGGCGAACACTGAAGTGAATATGTTCCAGTCGTGTTAACAATGCCTCACAATGAGTGACGTGACAGCGTCCCCGCCCCTCGCCGCGGCGCAGTTGCTCGCAAGCGGTCACACCTCGTTGATGCACGGCTGGGTGCCCGCCGTTGTCCAGCTGACGGCGGGCGTGGTGCTCGCCGCCGCCGTCGGCTGGCGGTCGCGGCGCTGGCGGACGGTCTGGCTGCCCGCGGCCGCCGTGGTCGGGGGTTGCGTGGCCTACGGGACGCACTGGTACATCGTCGATCGCGGCCTCGCCGAGGAACCGGCACCGTCCGCGCTGTGGGCGTGGATCGCGTTGGCGGGCATGGCCACCGCGATGCTGATCGTCGGGTGGCGCACGGCACGCCCCTGGCGGCGCGGCGCCGCGCTGCTCTCGGTGCCGCTGTGCCTGCTGAGCGCGGCGCTGGTGCTCAACCTGTGGGTGGGTTACTTCCCCACCGTGCAGGCGGCCTGGAGCCAGCTGACCTCCGGACCGCTCCCCGATCAGACCGACCGGGCGACCGTCACCGCGATGGCCGCGAGAGGGGCGCGGCCCCCGCACGGCAGCGTGGTGCCGGTGGTGATCCCCTCGGACGCATCGCATTTCAAGCATCGCGGTGAGCTGGTGTACCTGCCGCCGGAATGGTTCGTCAGTAATCCGCCGCCGCGGCTGCCGACGGTGATGATGATCGGCGGGCAGTTCAACACGCCCGCCGACTGGACCCGGGCCGGCAACGCGGTCAAGACGATCGACGACTTCGCGGCCACACACGACGGCAAGGCGCCGGTGCTGGTGTTCGTCGACTCCGGGGGCGCCTTCAACAACGACACCGAATGCGTCAACGGCGTGCGGGGCAACGCCGCCGACCACCTGACCAAAGACGTTGTCCCCTATATGGTCTCGGCTTTCGGCGTCAGCCCCGACCGCTCGCACTGGGGCGTCGCCGGCTGGTCTATGGGCGGGACCTGCGCCGTGGATCTCACCGTCATGCACCCCGAGCTGTTCAGCGCCTTCGTCGACGTGGCCGGGGACTTCTACCCCAACGCCGGCACCAAGGCGCAGACCATCGCGCGGCTGTTCGGCGGAAACGCCGCCGCCTGGGCGGACTTCGACCCGACGACGGTGATGCAACGGCACGGCCGGTACAGCGACGTGGCCGGCTGGTTCGCGATCTCGTCGGACGGGCCGCCCCCGCCGCGCCGCGACTTCGCCATGGGCGACATCGGCGCCGCCCGCCTCGCCGGCCGGGAGGCCGCCGCCAATCCGGGCAACCAGACCGCGGCCGCCTATTCGTTGTGCGGGCTCGGTCTCGCCAACGGGATCGATTGCGCCGTCGTGCCGCAACCGGGCAGGCACGACTGGCCGTTCGCCGACCGCGCCTTCGCGGCCGCCCTGCCGTGGCTGGCCGGCCGGCTTGGCACCCCGGGCGTTCCCCGGATTCCGCTGCCCGCCGCGTCCCCGCCCTCGCCACCTGCCGGCGGCCCGGTCGTCGTGGCGGCGCAGCGCTCCGGCCCCGCCAAGCGATAGCGTGCCCCTCGTCGCGCGGGTCCGCCGAGCCATCTTCGCCCGCCACTGCCACCCGTGGAGCGCCTGGACCCGATGGGCGAGCGCGCCGCTGATCCTGGTCCCCGTCTGGACGCGACGGTGGCGCGAGGCCGCGCTGGTCGCCCTGTGGCTGGCCATCAATCCGTTCGTCTTCGGCAAGCCGCCGCACCAGCGGGCATGGGCCACCCGCGCGATGCTCGGCGAGGAACTGTGGATCAGCCGGCGGCCCCGCGATGCCGCCGTGGCGGTCAGCGCCGTGACGTCGGCCGCCGCGGTGGCGGCGCTGGTCGCCGCCCGCCGTCGCCGACTGCGGACGGCCGCGATCGCGGTCGCCGTGCAGATGGCACTGACCCTGGTGTATTGGCAACAGATGGTGCGCTACTTCGAACGCGCGGCGCAGTAGCGTGTCGGCTATGCCCGACGAACCCACCGAACGCGATCCCGGGTACGACAGCGCCGGCGTGCCGACCTTCGACTCCGTGCGCGAGAAGATCGAGAACCGCTACGCCACCGCGCAGGGCGCGGCCGAACTCGACGCCGAGTCACCCGAGGGCCGGTCCGTCGAGGAGGAGTACGAGGAACGCCAGCGGGCGGCGGCCGAGCGGCTCGCCCAGATCCGCGAGTCCATGCGCGACCAGCGGTGAGCCTGCGCAGATTCACCGTCGCCGAACGACGGAACAGGCTGGCGCGCAGGCATTTTCTTTCGGCAGCGAGCGACCCGCCGATCGCGGCGGTGACCACCGGTCTCGTCGGACTCCACGCGAGTGACCCGGCGACGCCCTACTTGTCGCTGTGGGCCCGATCGCCGGGATTCGTCACCGCCGACCTCGACGCCGAATTGTACGAGAGGCGCTGCGCGGTAAGGCTTCTCGCGATGCGCCGGACGCTGTGGGTGGTGGGCGCCGACGACCTGCCGACGGTCCGGTCGGCGGCCGCCGACCGCGTCGCGGCCAACGAACACCGCCGCCTGGTGAGCGACGTGCGCAAGGCGGGCGTGGCCGACGACGGCGAGGCGTGGGTGGTGCGGGCCTGCGCCGCGGTGCTACGACACCTCGCCGAGCACGGACCGGCTACGAGCACCGAGATGCGTTCCGCGCTGCCCGA
Source organism: Mycobacterium sp. Marseille-P9652 (assembly GCF_902652685.1). Classification (GTDB taxonomy): domain Bacteria; phylum Actinomycetota; class Actinomycetes; order Mycobacteriales; family Mycobacteriaceae; genus Mycobacterium. The sequence continues at coordinate 14,521 of NZ_CACRUY010000049.1, read as the reverse complement.
GCTGGCCGGGACCTACAACCCCGCGCCCGGAAAGCCCTGGGGCGGCGAGGTTCCGCTGGCGCCGCGCGTGCTGACCGTGATGTCGGCCCGCGGCGACATCGTCCGCGGCCCCAATGACGGCGCCTGGACCACCTCCCGGCCACGCTGGGCCACCGCCTCGTCCTGGCTGACGTCCAACGGCGAGCCGGTGCCCGCCGGCGCCGCCCAGGCCGAACTGACTCGCCGCTGGCTAACCGCCTTCGGCCCCGCCACCGTCGCCGACATCAAGTGGTGGTTCGGCACCACGCTGACGGCCGCGCGCAAGGCGCTCGCCGAGATCGGCGCCGTCGAGGTCGACCTGCACGGCGGCCCTGGCTGGGCGCTGGCGGACGATCTGGAGACCGAACCCGAACCGCCGCCCTGGGGTGCGCTGCTACCCGGGCTCGACCCCACCACTATGGGCTGGTTCGAGCGCGACTGGTATCTCGGCGAGCACCGCGCGCAGGTCTTCGACCGGAATGGCAACGCCGGGCCGACCGCCTGGTGGAACGGGCGCGTGGTCGGCGGCTGGTACCAGGACGACGACGCCCGCGTTCGGCTGCAACTCCTCAACGACCCGGGGGCATACGGGAGGCGGACGCTGGAACGACGGGCCGAGGAGTTGACCGCGTGGCTGGACGGCGTGCGCGTCAGTCCCCGGTTCCCGTCACCGCTGTCGAAGGCCGGCGCCGCCGCGGGCCTCTGAGCGAAACTGCGGCGTGCATTCGGGCTAGGCGCCACGCCAATCGAGACTGCGCCCACGTCGGGAAATTCAGGAAAATCACGCGCTGAGCGCAGGCTCGGCGCCGTGAATTCAGGCTCGACGCGCTGAGTGAGGCTCCGGCGTCAGGGCTGGGCTAGGCGCCCCGCCGATCGAGACTGCGCCCACGTCGGGAAATTCACGTAAATCAAGCGCTGAGCGCAGGCTCGGCGCCGTCAGCGCAGGCTCGGCGCGCTGAACGCACGCTCGACGGCATGACCCGATCAGGCAGTGACCTTGCGGCGCCTGGGCGTCCGCCGCGGCGGCTCGGCCCGGCCGACGACCTCGGCCAGGAACTTGCCGGTGTAGCTCTCGGGCACCGCCGCGATGTCCTCCGGCGTCCCTTGCGCGACAACGGTTCCGCCCTCGGCGCCGCCCTCCGGGCCCATGTCGACGATCCAGTCCGACGTCTTGATGACGTCGAGGTTGTGCTCGATGACGATCACCGTGTTGCCCTTGTCGACAAGGCCGTTGATCACCTTGAGCAGCTTGCGGATGTCGTCGAAATGCAGCCCGGTGGTCGGCTCGTCGAGGATGTAGATGGTCCGCCCGGTCGAGCGCTTCTGCAGTTCCGCGGCCAGCTTGACGCGCTGCGCCTCGCCGCCGGAGAGCGTCGGGGCCGGCTGCCCGAGCCGGACGTAACCGAGCCCCACGTCGACCAGGGTGCGCAGATAGCGATGGATCCCGCTGATCGGCTCGAAGAACTCCGCCGCCTCCTCGATCGACATGTCCAGCACCTCGGAGATGGTCTTGCCCTTGTAGTGCACCTCGAGGGTCTCCCGGTTGTAGCGCGCGCCGTGGCACACCTCGCACGGGACGTAGACGTCGGGCAGGAAGTTCATCTCGATCTTGATGGTGCCGTCACCGGTGCACGCCTCGCAGCGGCCGCCCTTGACGTTGAACGAGAAGCGGCCGGGTTGGTAGCCGCGGACCTTCGCCTCGGTGGTGGCCGCGAACAGCGTGCGGATCTTGTCGAACACCCCGGTGTACGTGGCCGGGTTCGACCGGGGCGTGCGCCCGATCGGCGACTGGTCGACCCGGACCAGTTTGTCCAGATGGTCCAGGCCGGTGACTCGGGTGTGGCGGCCCGGCACCTGCCGGGCGCCGTTGAGACGGTTGGCCAGCACCGCGGCCAGGATGTCGTTGACCAGCGTCGACTTGCCCGATCCGGACACGCCCGTCACCGCCGTCAGCACCCCGAGGGGGAATGAGACGTCGATGTCGCGCAGGTTGTGCTCGCGCGCACCGACGACGGTCAGCTGACGCTTGCGGTCGACCGGACGCCGGATCGCGGGGAGTTCGATGCTTTCCCGGCCGGACAGGTAGGCCCCGGTGATCGAGTCCGGGTTGGCCAGCAGGTCGGCGTAGGTTCCACTGTGCACGATGTGGCCGCCGTGCTCGCCGGCCCGCGGGCCGATGTCGACGATCCAGTCGGCGTGGGCGATGGTGTCCTCGTCGTGCTCGACGACGATCAGGGTGTTCCCGAGATCCCTTAGGCGCGTGAGGGTTTCAATCAGGCGGCGGTTGTCGCGCTGGTGCAGCCCGATCGACGGCTCGTCGAGCACGTACAGCACGCCCACCAGGCCCGAGCCGATCTGCGTGGCCAGCCGGATGCGTTGGGCCTCACCACCCGACAGCGTGGCCGCGGCGCGCGACAGCGACAGGTACTCGAGCCCGACGTCGAGCAAAAAGCCCAACCGCGACTGGATCTCCTTGAGCACCTGTCCGGCGATCGCCTGCTCGCGCGGGCCCAGCGTGAGCGCGTTGAGGAAGTCGGCGCAGTCGGAGATGGACAGCTCGCACACCTCGGCGATCGACATGTTGCCGCGCTGGCCCTTGGATCCCCCGGCCAGGGTGACCGCCAGGATTTCCGGCTTGAGCCGGGTGCCCTCGCACACCGGGCAGGGCACGTCGCGCATGAAGCCCTCGTACCGCTCCTTCATCTGCTCGGACTCGGTCTGGGCCATCTTGCGCTGCAGGAACGCCAGCACGCCTTCGAAGTCGGCGTAGTAGGAGCGGGTGCGGCCGTACCGGTTGCGGTACCGCACGTGCACCTGATGGTCGGAGCCTTCGAGAATCGCCTTGCGCGCTTTGGCCGGTAGCTTGCGCCAGGGCGTGTTGACGTCGAAGCCCATCTCCTCGCCGAGGCCGGCCATCATGCGGATGAAGTACTCCGCGGTGTGGCCGGTCGACCACGGCGCCACCGCGCCGTCGGCGAGCGTGCAGTCGGGGTCCGGCACCACCAGGTCGGGGTCGACCTCCTTGCGGATGCCGAGGCCGCTGCACTCCGGGCAGGCGCCGTACGGCGAGTTGAACGAGAACGACCGCGGCTCCAGGTCGTCGACGGCCAGCGCGTGCCCGTTGGGGCAGGCCAGCTTCTCGGAGAACCGCTGCTCGCGGTTGTGGGCGTCGTGCTCGTGGTCGACAAACTCCAGCACGACGATGCCGTCGGCCAGGTTCAGCGCGGTCTCCACCGAATCGGTGAGCCGCTGCTTGGCGCTGGCCTTGACGGTGAGGCGGTCCACCACCACCTCGATGTCGTGCTTCTCCTGTTTCTTCAGCTTGGGCGGGTCGGTCAGCGGGTGCACCACGCCGTCGACCCGCACCCGGCTGTAGCCCTGGGCGTTGAGCTTCTCGAAGAGGTCGGCGAACTCGCCCTTGCGGGTGCGCACGACCGGGGCGAGCACCAGGAACCGGGTGCCCTCGGGCATCGCCAGCACCTGGTCGACGATTTGCTGCGGCGTCTGGCGGGCGATCCGCTCGCCGCAGACCGGGCAGTGCGGCGTGCCGGCGCGCGCGTACAGCAGGCGCAGATAGTCGTAAACCTCGGTGATGGTCCCGACGGTCGAGCGCGGGTTGCGGTTGGTCGACTTCTGGTCGATCGACACCGCCGGCGAGAGGCCCTCGATGAAGTCGACGTCGGGCTTGTCCATCTGGCCGAGGAATTGACGGGCGTAGGCCGACAGCGACTCGACGTAACGGCGCTGGCCCTCAGCGAAGATCGTGTCGAAGGCGAGCGACGACTTGCCCGACCCCGAGAGCCCAGTGAACACGATCAGCGAGTCACGCGGCAGGTCGAGATCGACGCCCCGCAGGTTGTGCTCGCGGGCGCCTTTGACGATGAGGCGATCAGCCACGCTGCCCTCTTTCGGTGAATCATCGGCTGCTGGAGACGTGCCGTCGTGGTCCATGCGCACGGCGCATCCCATGCTATGTGCCCATACCGACAAGCATCGTTTGACCAGTAACGTGGCCGCTATGACTGCCGTGATCGACCACTACACCGGACACGTCGACCCTGGTACCGCGGCCCGCCGGACCCTACCCGGCGCCACGATCCTAAAGGCGTCGGTGGGCCCCATGGACAACAACGCGTATTTGGTGACGTGTTCCGCGACGGGCGAGACCCTGCTGATCGACGCCGCCAACGATGCGGACGTCCTACTCGGGCTGATCCGGGAGCACGCGCCCAAAGTGTCGCTGATCGTCACCAGCCATCAGCACTTCGACCATTGGCAGGCGCTGCAGGCCGTGGCGGAGGCGACCGGTGCCCCGACCGCCGCCAGCGAGATCGACGCCGAGCCGCTGCCGGTGCGGCCCCAGCGTTTGCTGTCGGGTGGTGACACGGTCCGCATCGGGGAGCTGACCTTCGACGTCATCCACCTGCGCGGCCACACCCCGGGGTCCATCGCGCTGGCGCTCGACGGCCCCGCGACGGGCGGGGTCACCCAGCTGTTCACCGGCGACTGCCTGTTCCCGGGCGGCGTCGGCAAGACCTGGCAGCCGGGGGACTTCGAGCAACTGCTCGACGACGTCACGACGCGCGTTTTCGATGTCTACTCCGACGACACCGTCATCTACCCCGGCCACGGCGACGACACCACGTTGGGCGCGGAGCGCCCGCACCTGGCGGAATGGCGGGAGCGGGGCTGGTAGGCCCGGCTCAGCTCGTGGTGTGCACGATCAGCACGTCGACCTTCGCGCGCCGCGAGACGTTGGCCGGCACGGAACCCAGCAGCCGGCCCGCGATCGTGCTCAGGCCGACGTTGCCCACGACCAGCAGGTCGGCCTTCTCGTCCTCGGCCAGCTTCACCAGTGCGTCGACCGGGGCCCCCACGATCGGCCGCTCGTCGACGTTCTTGGCACCGGCCGCATGCGCCCGTTCCTTCGCGTCTTGCAGGATCGAGTAGATGGGCGCGGTACCCGAGACCTTGTAGCTCTCGGAGCCCAGCGCATCGGCGGCCCGCGTGTCCTCGTGCTGCGGTAGGTACGCCGACGCGACGATCAACTTGGCGTCCGCCCCGGCGATCTGCGCCGCTCGGTCCACCGCACGCATCGACGAGTCCGAGCCGTCGGTTCCTACCACCACGGTCCGATAGGCGCCCATTTACCCTCCCAGTTTCGGTTGGTCAGCCAACCAAAGACAGTATCGCGTTTGCCCGAAACTGAGGAGTAGATGAACGACACAGCGTGGCGCGGGGTCGCCAGCATTTGCGGCCGAGCGCTGCGGCAACGGACAATATCGGCGGTGACGCAAAAATCGCAATCCCCCGCAGGGTGCGTAAAGCCTTGGATAACGGGTCATTTGGCAAATTGCGCGCCTGCGGGTGCAAATGGACGAGGCCAAATATCGGACGGGATGCGCAAAAAGGCCGAAGTGACGCGATTCGGCAATCCGGCCCTACAGTGACAACCATCATGGCAACCACCGTCGACGAACGCGCCCCCGGCCTGGCCGGCGACCCGGCGGCCGTGCGTCCGCGGGGCGGTCGGCTCGACCCGTGGGCGGTCGCGATTTTCGCCACCGCCGTCAGCGCCGCCTGGGCGTGCCGGCCGTCGCTGTGGTTCGACGAGGGCGCCACCATCTCCGCCTCGGCCAGCCGGACGCTGCCCGAACTGTGGAATTTGCTCGGTCACATCGACGCGGTGCACGGGTTGTACTACCTGCTGATGCACGGCTGGTTCGCGATCTTCCCGCCGACCGAGTTCTGGTCGCGCCTGCCCAGCGCGCTGGCGGTCGGAGCGGCGGCCGCCGGGGTGACGGTGTTCACCCGACGATTCGCGCCATACCCCGCCGGGCGGCCCACGGCGGTTTGCGCGGGCGTGCTGTTCGCGGTGCTGCCGCGCACCACCTGGGCCGGCATGGAAGCGCGATCGTATGCCTTCGCCGTGGCCGCGGCGATCTGGCTGACGGTGTTGCTTCTGGCGGCCGTGCGGGACAACCGGCCGCGATTGTGGGCCTGCTACGGGCTGGCTTTCGCGCTCTCCATTTTGCTCAACGTCAACCTGGTGCTGTTGCTACCGGTGTACGGCGTGCTCGTATGGCTGTTGTCCCGCAAGGACTTTCGCGGCCCGACCGTCATCCGGTGGGCCGTCGCGTCGGCGGTCGCCATCGGGATCATGACGCCGTTCATCCTGTTCGCGCACGGCCAGGTGTGGCAGGTCAACTGGATCTACCCGGTCAGCTGGCATTACGCCTTCGACATCGTCCAGCGGCAGTACTTCGATCACAGCATCCCGTTCGCCGTGCTGTCCGCGGCCGTCGTCGTGGTGGACGTCGCCGACCGGCTGGCCGGCGCGCCGGCGCCGGCCAGCGACATGCGGCGCCTGCTGATCGTGTGCGCGGTGTGGATCCTGCTTCCGACCGCGCTCGTCGTCATCTACTCGGCCGTCAGCGAACCGATCTACTACCCGCGTTACCTGATCTTCACGGCACCCGCGGCGGCCGTCATGCTCGCCGTCTGCATCGTGACCATCGCCCGCAAGCCGTGGCCGGTGGCCGCTGTCGTGCTGCTGTTCGCCGTTGCCGCGCTGCCCAATTACCTGTTCACGCAGCGCTGGCCGTACGCCAAGGAAGGCTGGGACTACAGCCAGGTCGCCGACCTCATCGGCTCACACGCCGCCCCCGGCGACTGCCTGCTGGTGGACAACACCGTGCCGTGGCGACCGGGACCGGTTCGCGCCCTGCTGGCCACCCGGCCGGCGTCGTTCCGGTCGCTGATCGACGTCGAGCGCGGCGCCTACGGGCCCAAGGTCGGAACGCTGTGGGACGGCCACGTCGCCGTGTGGTTGACGACGGCCAAGATCAACAAATGCCCGACCCTGTGGACCATCACCGACAAAGACCGGTCGCTGCCCGACCACCAATCGGGACCGTCGTTGCCGCCCGGGGTATTCGGGCGATCGCCGGCATACCGGTTCCCCAGTTACCTCGGTTTTCACATTGTCGAGCGCTGGCAGTTTCATTACTCGCAGGTGGTGAAATCCGTCCGGTAAATGCCGCGTGAAATGGCGATTTCCGGGTAGATGACGGGCATGCACACCTGGTTGGCCGCGCCGTTGCTGGGCGGAGAGGTGCAAGGCGTCCGCCACGTCGTCGAGTTGTTCGCGGCGTTCGGGCTGACAGCGCTCATCGGCCTGGAGCGCACCATCCAGGGCAAGAGCGCCGGTCTGCGGACCCAGACGATCGTCGGCACGTCGTCGGCGTTGATCATGCTGGTCAGCAAGTTCGGCTTCTTCGACATCGTTCACGAGGGCACCGTCTTGCTCGACCCGTCGCGGGTGGCGGCCCAAATCGTCTCCGGCGTGGGCTTTTTGGGCGCCGGCATCATCATCACCCGCCGCGGCGCCGTGCACGGGCTCACCACGGCGGCGGCGGTCTGGGAATCGGCCGCGGTCGGCATGGCGGTGGGCGCCGGCCTGTTGCTGCTGGCGATCGCCGTCGTGGCCCTGCACTTCGTGAGCGCCCTGGCCTTCAGCGCGGTGGAGCGGCAGCTCGCGGCGCGGCTGCGCGGAACCACCAGGCTGCACGTCGTCTATGCCAACGGCCGCGGCGTGCTGCGCGAGTTGCTGCGGGTCTGCGGGCAGTGGGACTGGCAACTCACCGAACTCGACGCCGACCCGCACGACATCGACAACGGCGAGGTGGCCGTGACGATGACACTGTCCGGGTCCAGGATCGCCCAGGCGACGGACGCGTTCGGCGAGGTCGACGGGGTGGTCGCCGTCATCCGCGGCGACGAAGAGTCGGACTGACCTCAGCGCAGGGTCTTCACCCCGGCGCTGGGGACCCCGCGGAGCTGGGGACGTGTCGCGCGGTAGCTGCAGACGGCGCCGGCGGCGCTCAACGCGGTGAACACCGTGAACAGCCAGCGGGCCGCCGCGACGTCGCCGCCGTGGGCCGCGTTGACGACCACGCCGGCCAGGCCGGCGCCGAACGCCGCGGAGATGAGCTGCACGGTGTTGATCGCCGCGGCGGCCGCGCCGCCCTCCGCGGGGTCGTCCACCGAGTCCATCGCGCGCGCCGACAGGTGCGGCCACGCCATCCCGATGCCGACGCCGTCGAGCAGCAGGGCCAGCGCCCACAGGGCGACCACGCCGGCCGACGCGTCGCCGCGCTGGGTCAGCGCGCCCAACGCAAGCCCGCACGCCACCACCGGCGGGGCGGCGGTGATCACCCACCCGACGGTTCGCGGATTACGCAGCGAGGCGCTGACGATCTCGCTGACCGTCCACCCGACCGCCACCGCCGCGCCGAGGAAACCGGCGGCGACCGGCGTCAGGTGCGCCAGCTCCTGACCGAATAGCGGCACGTAGATGTCGACCATCGCGCCGGCCATCAACACGCCCATGGTCAGGTAGATCCACTTCAGCGGTCCCCGGCCGAAGACGCTGGGGGGCAGCACCGACGCGCGTGCGCGCCGGTCGGCGGCGACGAAGGCACCGATGAGCGCCACGCCGCCGAGCAGCAGCCCGGCGGTGGCGCCGGCGGCGCGGGGGATCTGCGCGACGCTGACGGCCAGCGCCGCGGCGCCGACGAGCACCAGCGACCGGACCGGCACCCGCATCGCCACCGTTGGCGTCGCGGGGCCTTCCCCGCGCGTCGGCAGGGCGATCGGCACCAGGACGCCCATCGTCGCCGCCAGCGCGGCCATCGCGACGAAGGCCCAACGCCACAGACCGAACTGCGCGAATAGCCCGCCCGTCGCTGGCCCGACCACGGTTGCCACGCCCCACATCGCCGACACGAGCGCCGAACCGCGGGTCCACAGCGAGCGGGGCAGCGCGGCGTTGATGACCGCGTAGCCGAGCCCGGCCAGCAGTCCCCCGGCCACACCCTGCAGGGTGCGCCCGGCGATGAGGACCTCCATCGTGGGCGCCGCCCCACACAAGAGGCTGGAAACGCCGAAGAGGGTCAGCCCGGCCAGGTATGACGAGCGCGCACCGATGCGCAGCAGAATGGGGTTGACCAGCGTCGCCGCCACCACCGATCCGACCAGGTAGAGCGTCGTCACCCAGGCGTACAGACGGCTGCCGCCGATCTCGGCGACGGTATTGGGCAGCAGGCTGCTGGTCAGGAACTCGTTGGTGGCGTAGAGCGCGACACCGCCGGCCAGGACGACCGACGCGCCCAGGTATCGGGGACCCAGCAGCTCCCGCCAGCTGCCGTCGGCGTCGCCGGTGCCGGTCACTTGAGCCCGGCGGCGTCCATCCCCCGCAGTTCCTTCTTGAGGTCGGCGATCTCGTCGCGGAACCGGGCGGCCAGCTCGAATTGCAGATCGCGGGCCGCGGCCATCATCTGCGCGGTGAGGTCCTTGATGAGGTCGGCCAGCTCGGCGCGCGGCATGCCCGCGGTGTCGCGGCCCTCGAACACCCCCGCGCTCACCACGCGGCCCGGCTCTCCGGGGGCGCGGCGGCCGCGGGAGGCGTTGCGCCCCGAGCCGCCGATCCCGACGTCGGTGTCGTCCGCCTCGCGGTAGACCTGGTCGAGGATGTCGGCGATCTTCTTGCGCAGCGGCTGGGGGTCGATGCCGTGGGCCTCGTTGTAGGCGATCTGCTTGGCGCGGCGTCGCTCGGTCTCGTCGATGGCCTCTTTCATCGAGTCGGTGATCGAGTCGGCGTACATGTGCACTTCGCCCGAGACGTTGCGGGCGGCGCGGCCGATGGTCTGGATCAGGCTGCGCGTCGAGCGCAGGAAGCCCTCCTTGTCCGCGTCGAGGATCGCCACCAGCGACACCTCGGGCAGGTCCAGGCCCTCGCGCAGCAGGTTGATGCCGACCAGCACGTCGTACTCGCCCAGCCGCAGCTGGCGCAGCAACTCCACCCGGCGCAGCGTGTCGACCTCGGAGTGCAGGTACCGCACCCGGATGCCCATCTCGAGCAGATAGTCGGTGAGGTCCTCGGCCATCTTCTTGGTCAGGGTGGTCACCAGAACCCGCTCGTCGGCGGCCGTGCGTTTGCGGATCTCGCCGATCAGGTCGTCGATCTGCCCCTTGGTCGGCTTGACGACCACCTTGGGGTCGACCAGGCCGGTCGGGCGGATGACCTGCTCGACGAACTCGCCCCCGGACTGGCTGAGCTCGTAGGGGCCCGGCGTCGCCGACAGGTACACGGTCTGCCCGATCCGGTCGGCGAACTCCTCCCAGGTCAGCGGCCGGTTGTCGCATGCGGACGGCAGCCGGAACCCGTATTCGACCAGGTTGCGCTTGCGGGACATGTCGCCCTCGTACATGCCGCCGATCTGCGGCACGGTGACGTGCGACTCGTCGATGACGAGCAGGAAGTCCTCGGGGAAGTAGTCCAGCAGCGTCGCGGGCGGCGAGCCGGGCCCGCGGCCGTCGATGTGCCGGGAGTAGTTCTCGATGCCCGAGCAGAAACCGACCTGGCGCATCATCTCGATGTCGTAGTTGGTCCGCATCCGCAGCCGCTGGGCCTCGAGCAGCTTGCCCTGGCGTTCGAACTCGGCGAGCCGCTCTTCGAGCTCGGCCTCGATGGTCGAGATCGCCTGCGCCATCCGCTCGGGACCGGCCACGTAGTGGGTGGCCGGGAAGATGCGCAGCGCGTCGACCTGCCGGATCACCTCGCCGGTCAGCGGGTGCAGGTAGTACAGCGCCTCGATCTCGTCGCCGAAGAACTCGATGCGGACAGCCAGCTCCTCGTACGACGGGATGATCTCGACGGTGTCGCCGCGCACCCGGAACGAGCCGCGGGTGAACGACAGGTCGTTGCGGGTGTACTGGACGTCGACCAGCAGGCGCAGCAGGCCGTCGCGCGGCACCTCCATGCCGACCTGCAGCTCGACCGAGCGGTCCAGGTAGGACTGCGGGGTGCCCAGGCCGTAGATGCACGAGACCGAGGCGACCACCACGACGTCGCGCCGCGACAGCAGGCTCGACGTCGCCGAATGCCGCAGCCGCTCGACGTCGTCGTTGATCGAGCTGTCCTTCTCGATGTAGGTGTCGGTCTGCGCGATGTACGCCTCGGGCTGGTAGTAGTCGTAGTACGAGACGAAGTACTCGACGGCGTTGTGCGGCAACATCTCCCGCAGCTCGTTGGCCAACTGGGCGGCCAGGGTCTTGTTCGGGGCCATCACCAGCGTGGGGCGTTGCACCCGCTCGATCAGCCAGGCGGTGGTCGCCGACTTTCCGGTGCCGGTGGCGCCCAGCAGGACGACGTCGCGCTCCCCCGCCCTGATCCGCCGTTCGAGCTCGTCGATCGCGGCGGGCTGGTCGCCCGCCGGCTCGTGCGGGCTGACCACCTCGAAGCGACCGCCCGTGCGGACGACCTCGTCGACGGCGCGATACTCCGAGTGCGCGAGCACCGGATGTTCAGTCGCGAAAGCCATAGCAACAGGTTAGAACGCGCCACCGACAACTCGTGTTCCGCGAGCGTGCGAGGAAGCCCGTCAGCCGGCGGGGCGCGCCCACGTGCGGGTGACGGGGTCGCACTCGAGCAGGTGCCCGTCGTTCGAGGTGGTCATGGCGAACACCGCGAGCCCGGGCCGGTCGCATGAGCTGCCGGAGGCGTGCACCCCGGTGGTGATGGGAGCCCTTGCCCAGCTGCTGCCCTCGCAGACGATCTGCTCGTTGTTGGTCGGGTCGTACGCCAGCTTGTCGATGTCGCTGCACAATCCGCCGAGGACGGGCGGCGAGCCCGGGGTCGACGGCGGGTTGGTCGTGTTGACCGCCTGCGCCGGGTCGGCCATGGATAGGCCGGCCGGGACGTCTCCGGTCCGGTTGGCCACCACGGGAACGCGCACGACGGCGCCCTGCGCACCGCAGTCGTTGCTGAGCACCGTCTCGGTGACCGTGCCGCGCAGCGTGCCGTCGGCCTGGGGCGCGAGCGACCACGCGATGGTCTCCTGCTGCGTCGCGCCGGCCGGGCCGCCGGGCTCGGCGCAACTCACCCGCTCTTGCTGGGGCGAGCCCTGCCAATATCCCCCGACGAAACGCAAAGTGTCCGTTCGGCCGCCGTCGTCCGTGCTCGCCTTCCGATGATCGGCGTCGTCGAGCTTGACGGCGGTCGCCGCGCACCCCTTCGTCGTGCACACCGACTTGAAGGCCCACCAGTTGGTCTTGGCGCCGTCGTGATGGATCGGGATGCCGTTGGCGATCTGCTTGCTGCGGTCGTACGTCAGCTGATAGATGCCGCTGAGCGCCGGGCCCCCGGACCGCACCGGCGCGGCGCTGGGCGCCGGAACCGACGGCCTCAACGCCAGCGACGGATTGCCCGGCGAACCGTCCGGCTGGACCGAGTAGAGGACCGACCACGTCGCCGCCACGGCGATGAGCACCGCGCACACCAGCGCCGTCGCCCACCGGGCGCGCGACGAGAACCGTTGGCGCAGCGCAATACCGACCCCACGCCGCCGGTGCGGAGCGACCGGGGCCGCGCCAGGGTCGGCCCCGTCCGCGTCGTCGTGCATGGCGTCGACCCGCTCGCTCAGGGCGGCGGCGAAGGCGCGGCACCGCTCGAACCTGTCCGCGGGGCGCTTGGCCAACGCCGTGCTGAACACGTCGTCGAGGGCCGCCAGCTCCGGGCGGTAGTCGCTGAGCAGCGGCGGATCCTCGTGCAGGTGCTGGCTGATCACCGCGATCGGATTGGAGTGCTGGAACGGCGGAGTACCGGTGAGCAGATGGAAAGCCGTTGCGGCCAGGGCGTATTGGTCGGCGCGCCCGTCGATGTTGCCGCCGGTCAGCTGCTCGGGCGCCGCGTAGGCGACCGTCCCCACGGCGACGTTGGTCTCGGTGATCCCGCTGATGTCCCCGAGGTGCCGCGCAACACCGAAGTCCGCCAGCACGATTCGGCGTTCCCCGTCCTCGGGATGGGTGAGCAGGATGTTGGCGGGTTTGACGTCGCGGTGCAACAGCCCGCGGTCGTGGGCGTAGTCGAGTGCGCCGGCGACGGCCTGCACGATCGCGGACACCTCGTCGATCGGCATCCCGTCGGAGTAGCGCTCCTTCACCAGTCGAGCCGCGTCGGTGCCCTCGACGTAGTCCATCGAGATCCACAGCTGACCGTTGAACTCTCCGCGGTCGTGGACGCCGACGATGTGTGGGTGCCACAGCGTGGCGGCGAGATCGGCCTCGCGGTTGAACCTTTCGCGGAACTCGGGGTCCGCGGTCACGGCTTCGGCCAACACCTTGATGACGTCGCGCCGCGGCAACCGGGGATGCAGGGCCAGGTACACCTCGGCCATCCCGCCGGCGCCCAGCTGCCGCAGGATCGTGTACCCGGCGAACGGCGAGCCGTTGGCCACCGCGAGCCGCGACCCGCTGACGTCACCGCGCGGCGGCGCCGCCTCCGGCTCCACGTTCGGGGTCGAGCTGACCGGGGGCACGCGGCGGAAGAAGTGCGCGACCGTCGCCGAGGGCAGCGACTGGAAGCCCGCCCGCAACGCCTCGCGGGCCTGCCGGGGGTTGCTCAGCAGCCGCCGTCCGTCCAGGCGTCGCGTCGTGCCCTTGTGCTCGTCCATCTCACCCCCTCGTTCCCCGCGCCTGTCGGTAATCGTCTCCGTTCGCCTGCCCGCTGGACGCGTGCGTTGACGCGGACGTCAGCGGGCGCCCTTTCGAATGATGCCCGACTCCGGTGGGCGATTGGCCGTTGCAAGCTATGAGGTAGCTATGAAGTGGCCCAATCGAAATAAAGCCAAATCACAGGCGGGTCCCATGGGAAGCACTCGCGGCGCGGACCGATACTTGAGTGGTGAATCGACCCGCCCCGCCTGTCCTGACAGTCCGGTACGACGGGTCGCAGCGTTCGTTCGCACCCGGCTACGAGGTGATCATCGGGCGCGACGCGCAGGCCGACGTGCGCATCGCGGACCCGCGGATCTCGCGGGCGCACCTGATCGTCCGGTTCGACCAGGGCCGCTGGCTGGCAATAGACAACGGTTCGCTGAACGGTACCTACCTCAACGGCTACCGGATGCCCGTCGTCGACATTCACGACGGCCAGAGCATCCATGTCGGTAACCCGCAGGGCCCCTGCCTGACCTTTGCGATCGGCCCCCAGCAGGGACAGACCAGCCGCCCGCGCCAGACCCGGCTGCGGCACGACTCGGGACCGCCCACCCTGGCCTGGTCCGCGCTGCCCGAGCAAACGAATCCCATCCCGCCGAGGGGCAACCCGGGGGGCGCTGCGGGCGCCGCCGGCCGCGGTGGACGGGGGGTAGAGGGGGGGGGGGTTGTTGCGTTTGGGGGGGCCGCCACCGGGGAGGGGGAGGGAGCCGCCGCCGTAATCGCTGGAGACGTACACCGACAGCGACAGCGATCCCGGCGCGGTCGGGTCCGTCGCCGGTTCGATGATCAAGTACGTGCTCGTGACGTCGGACGGCTTGATATGGGGGGTCTGGGGCGCGCCCCGCATGATGCCGACGGTCTTGGTGACGTCGAACCGGGAAAGGTCCACCGGAACCGCCCCATCGGCCGAACTCTTGGCGGAGCTCGTCGGATCGCCGTACCC